>JANQKY010000002.1 GCA_028280885.1 Tepidamorphus sp. | reverse complement strand
GCCCGGGTTCCCCGATCCCGGATAATCGCGTTCGCGATTTCCGGGATGACGAGGGAGAGGGATGCGCCCCGCTGCAACCCCTGCAGTCGTCATCCCCGGACATGTCCCACTACTGTCCGGTTCACCGTGGAGGGGGCTTTGGTTTTCAGCTTTGCCACCCGCTCGGATGTCATGCCCGGACTTGTTCCGGGCATCCATGAACACCGCCGTTAGAATAGTCGCTGGCGACTGTGTTCATGGATTGCCGGGACAAGCCCGGCAATGACACGGAGGGGGAATGGCGGGCGATATCAAGACAACGCTTCCACCGTGGAAAACAGAGGTGACGACGTCCGAGGGGATGGCAACGCGGGAGGCAAAAACCCCGTATCGCGGAACCGGAGAGCCGTGGATCGAATCCGAGCACGGCCTCGGGCGGTCTTCGATGAAGACCACCCTACCGCCGCTCCCCCTTGCTGACGCGCCGCTCCAGGAAGGTGGCCAGCCGCACCGCCGGGACGAGCACGATCAGGTAGAGGATCGCAGCGGCGATCAGCGGCGAGGGATTGGCGGTCAGCGCCTGGGCGTCGGTTGCCTCCTTCAAAAGGTCCGGCATCGCCACCACCGAGGCAAGCGAGGTGTCCTTGGCGATCGCGACCGCGTTCGAGGTATGCGGCGGGATGGCGATCTTGAGCGCCTGCGGCAGGATGATCTTCCAGATGGTTGCCGGGAAATGCATGCCGAGGCTGCGGGCGGCCTCGAGCTGGCCGACGGGGATCGCCTGAATGCCGGCGCGGAACACTTCGGCGGTGAAGGCCGCGAAGACCAGGCCGAGCGCGACGACGGCGGCGGTGAAGGAATTGAACCTTATGCCGGCGAACGGCAGGGCGTAATAGACCAGCACCAGCAGGACGAGGATCGGGATCGCCCGGAACACGTCGATGAAGGCGATCGCCAGGAAGCGCACCGGCTTGGGGGCATAGAGCCGCGCCAGGCAGACCGCGATACCGCCGAGGCTGCCGCAGATGATCGTGGTCAGCGCCAGGGCGACCGTATTGCCGATGCCGCGCGACAGCATAGGCCAGACCCGCATCATGACGTCCCAGTTGAGGAAGGTATCGACGAAACTCATCGCTCAAGCCACCATCGCCCGTGTTGCCATACGCAAAGGGCGGCGGATCGCTCCGCCGCCCGCTCAAGAACAGTCTAGTCCGATCGGCTTACTTCGCCTGCGGGATCGGCAGCACCGTCAGGGTCGAGGTGCCCTCGACCGGATCGGTCTCCAGCCACTTCCGGTAGATCTCGGTCATGGTGCCGTCTTCCTTGATCTCGGTGATCGCGGCATTGACCTTCTCAAGCCAGGGTGAGCCTTTCGGCATCATGATGCCGAAGGTCTCGCCGGTCGGGATGCGCTGGGCGACGCGCAACTGCGGCATCTGCTTGGCGGCGAACTCGAATCCTAGGATGTCGCCGATCGCTCCCGCAACGCGCTTGTTGACCACGTCGAGCAGCAGGCCCTGCTGGGTCGGATAGCTCTTGTAGTCGCCGAAGCCGTATTTCTCGGTGTTCTCGGCGATCCACTTCTCGCCCGTCGAGGCGGCGATCGCGCCGACCGTCAGCCCTTTCAGGTTCTCAAGGCTCTGGACCTCGTCCTCGCTCGTCACCATGCCGAGATCGCTATCGTAATAGCCCTGCGTGAAGGCCTGGTTTTCCAGGCGCTCGTCGGTGATCGTGATGGTCGAGATCGCCATGTCGATGCGGCCCGACGAGGTCGCGGCGAACAGCGCCTGGAAGCCGAGATCCTGGATCTCGATGTCAACGCCCATGCGGTCGGCGATCTCGTTGACGAGATCGACCTCGAAACCCTCGAACTCGCTCTGCTCGTTCTTGAACTCCCAGGGCGGATTGGAGGGATAGGCGCCGACCTGGAGTGTTTCGGCGGTGGCGGCCGCAGCCGACAGGCCGATGGCGGCGGCAAGTGCCGCGATGACTGTCCGTTTCATGTCTGTCGTTCTCCTCTTGGTCCGTTATCCGGTTTCGTTGTGCAGTGTGAAATCTACGGGGCGAAATCCACGGGGCGAAATCCACGGGGTGAAACTAAGGTTTGAGCGCGCCCGGCTCGTCGAACGCGGCGGCCCGGTAGACGGCGAGCGTTCGCTCGACATGATCCTGCATCCGCGCCTTCGCCCTGACGATATCGCGGTCGAGCACGGCCTGCATCAGGTCGCGGTGATCGTCGCGCGAATGCACGTCGTCGAGCTCCGAGAAATCGAGCCGTTCGGCCTTCCCGACCCTTGGCGGATAGAACATCTTGTCGTGATAGCGCTGCATTTCCTCGAGCAGGTCGGCATAGAAGCGCAGCAGCCGCTCCGAGCGCACACCCGACAGGAGCGCGACGTGAAAGGCATCGTGGGCAACGACCCAGCGCTCGCGGCGCGCGGCGTCTTCGGGCGCAAGCGGCGGCTCGCTCTGGCTCAGGCGGTGGTGGGCCGCGACGATATCGCTTTCCCAGTCGATGTCGCCGTTGAGGATCGAGTCCTCGAGCATCGCCCGCTCCAGCGTGATCCGGGTCGCGGCGATGTCCTCGAGCTGCTCGATGGAGACCGGCGCGACGCGCCAGCCCTTGTTGCGGCTTGCCAGGACGAGGCGTTTCTCCTCGAGCCGCGACAGCGCCTCGCGCAGCGGCGTCGCGCTGACATTGTAGCGCTGCGACAGCGAGGACAGGCGAAGCGGATCGCCGGGCGCGAATTCGCCGCGCAGAATATCGCGGCGCAGCAGCTCGAAGGGTGTCTCGGATACGGTCGATCCCGGCATAGAATTTGTAATATTATATATTATTCTGGCGATCAACTATGATAGCGTCAGGGAAGATACGGAACGTATAGTGAACATCTGTGTGAGATTCGGCGCGCGGAGAGTTGTGGGCCATGTTCGGTAAGGGGCTTTGGCGATGGACGGCCGTGCCACGGCCCCTCACCCCGGCCCTCCGGGCCGACCCTCTCCCGCAGGGGGAGAGGGTACGTGCCACAGGGCTCGTTTCCCTCTTCTCTCGCGGGCGAGTGTTTCTTAGGCGCCGGGCTGTGTCCGGAACTGAGAAGCAAACTATGCCGCTACCAATCTGCCCGATCGATCCAGCGCGCTCTTACCCTCTCCCCTTGCGGGAGAGGGCGGCCCGCAGGGCCGGGTGAGGGGTGAGGCGCGGTCCGCGTAAGCGGACGAAATGCATAAGCATTTCGAGTGCCGAACGCGCGAGACCCAAGTCGAGCGCCGGGGGGCGCCAGCGATCCGTCACCGCCCGCAAAAGCCCATCCGCAGCCTCGCCACGTCCCTCAGCCGCAGCCGTTCCACGCATCGGCCCAGCGGCGCTTGAGCGCCGAGGTCGGCTTGCGCCACTTGGCCACCGATTGCATCTCCTGCTGCGACAGCGTGCCAAGCAACGCCTTGGAGGCGCATTTGCAGCGTCCGGTGAAATCGGTGTACTGGCCGAAGCGGGCGCTCTCGTTCAAGACGCAGTGGTCGACCAGCGCCAGGCGCGCGTCCTCCTGAAGCGGCACGGCAGGGTCCGATTGCGCCGCCGCCTCCAGCGGTGCGACCGCTGAAAACGCCAGCCCGAGAACCACGATCCTTGCGCAAAACCGCACCAAGGCGCGGTCACGAGCGCCTTCCATGCCAACCGAAACCATCCTGTTGCCTCGCCGCTAGCCGGCCGGTTTCCGCAACCAGACCCGGTTGTCGTGAAAGGCCGCGCCGCCATAGGGCGCGACCGGATCGGCGCCGGTCAGGGTGTTGATGCCGCGACCGTCCGCAAAGGCATCGTTCGGCCAGATGCCCTCCGAAATCAAGACCCCGCGCCGTACACCGTCGAAATGCCGGGCATGCAGGTGGACCACGCCGCGCGGGTTGCCGATCCGCACCGCGTCGCCGTCGGCGATGCCGAGCGCGGCCGCATCGTCGGGATGGACCATCACCTCGGGCCGGCCCTCGCGCTTTAAGGAGGTCGGGGTCTCGTTGAAGGTGGAGTTGAGGAAGGTGCGCGCCGGCGAGGTCGCAAGGCGGAAGGGATGCTCGTCTGTGGCCGTTTCGATGACGTCCCAGTGGTCCGGCAGGTCGGGAAGCGCCTGCCAGGGGCCCATCGGCCCGTCATTGGGCGCGACGACGGAGGTCCAGTCGGGGCTGAAGCGGAACTTGCCGTCGGGATGGGCGAAGCCGTCGACATAGTGGGCCGTCTCGAAGTCGGGCTGCAGGTCGAGCCAGCGGGCGCTTTCCAACTCCTCGACCGTGCCGTAGTCGGAGGCGCGCAGCATCCAGTCGATATGCTCGCGCGCGGTCATCCCGAAGCCTGGATGGTCGGCGCCGAGGCGCTCGGCGAGACCGCAGATCACGACGTGGTTTTCCCGCGCCTCGCCCCACGGCTCGACCAGCTTGGGACCGAGGATCAGATACTGGTGCCCGCCGCCCTTGTAGATGTCGTCATGCTCCAGGAAGGTCGTCGCCGGCAGCACGATATCGGCCATCCGCGCCGTTTCCGTCATGAACTGCTCGTGGACACAGACGAACAGGTCGTCGCGGGCAAAACCGGCTTTCACCTTTTCCTGTTCCGGCGCGACGGAGACCGGATTGGTGTTCTGGATCAGCATGGCGGTGACCGGCGGGCCACCGCGCAGGGCGCCGGCGTCCCCGGTGAGCACCGCGCCGATGCGCGACTGATCGAGCACCCGGATCGCGGGATCGAGAGCGTCGGTGCCCTCGATCATCGACTTGTCGAGTTCGTAGATCGCGCCGTTGTTGTGAAAGGCGCCGCCACCCTTGAGTTTCCAGGCCCCCGTCACTGCCGCGATGCAGGAGGCGGCATGCATGTTGGCCGTGCCGTTGCGGTTGCGGGTAAAGCCGTAGCCGAGGCGAAAGTAAGTCCGCTTCGTCTCGCCGACCATCCGCGCGAAGGTCTCGATTTCCTCGACCGACAGGCCGGTGATCGCGCTCGCCCAGGCCGGCGTGCGGGTCTTCAGATGCTCGGCGAGGTCGTGCGGGCGGTCCGTATAGGCTTCCAGATAGGGCCAGTCGGCATGGCCGTCGCGGAACAGCACATGCATCACGGCGCAGGCGAGCGCCCCGTCGGTGCCGGGCTTCAGCACCAGGGCGACATCGGCCTGGCGCATCGTGTCGTTGCGATAGACGTCGATCGCGACGATCCTGGCGCCGCGCGTCTTGCGCGCCTTGATCGCGTGGGTCATCACGTTGACCTGCGTCGAGACCGGATTGGTGCCCCAGATCACCACCATGTCGGACTGCGCCATCTCGCGCGGATCGGGGCCGGCGAGCTTTCCCGTCCCGGCGATGAAGCCGGTCCAGGCCATGTTGGTGCAGAAGGTCTCGTGGATCCGCGAATAGCGCTTGACGTGGCGCAGACGGTGCAACCCGTCGCGCTGCACAAGGCCCATCGTGCCGGCATAGTAATAGGGCCAGACGGTCTCGCTGCCATGGGCCTGCTCGGCCTTCACAAAGCCCTCCGCGACGATATCGAGCGCGTCGTCCCACTCGATCGGCTCAAAATCCGTGCTGCCCTTCTCGCCGACGCGGCGCAGGGGCTTCAGGAGACGGTCTGGATGGTGGATGCGCTCGGAATAGCGGGCGACCTTCTCGCAGATTACACCGGCGGTATAGGCATTGTCGGGGGCGCCGCGGACCCGGCCGATCGTGTTGGCATCGATCAGGTCGACCTCCAGCGCGCAGGTCGAGGGGCAGTCATGCGGACAGGCCGAATATCCGATCGTCTTGTCAAGCGGCCGATTCATGTCGCATTCTCCGGGGGACTGGGGCCGATACGTTAGAACGCCCCCGGACAAATGAAAAGGCCGGCGGAACCGCCGGCCTCGACACGTTTTTTAAGTTCGCAGCGACGTCAGCCGACGAGTTCGTCGTCCTTGAAGCACATGGCGATTTCGGCCGCGGCATTCTCGGCGCTGTCGGAGCCGTGTACCGAATTGCGCTCGATATTCTCGGCGAAATCCTTGCGGATCGTGCCGTCGGCCGCATCGGCCGGGTTGGTCGCGCCCATCACGTCGCGGTTCTTCAGGACGGCGCCCTCGCCTTCCAGCACCTGCAGGACGATCGGGCCAGACGTCATGAAGGCGACGAGATCGTTGAAGAACGGCCGCTCCTTGTGCACCGCGTAGAAGGCTTCCGCGTCGGCGGTCGACCATTTGGTGCGCTTCTGGGCGACGACGCGCAGGCCGGCGCTCTCAAGCTTGTCGATGATCTTGCCGGTGATGTTCCGCGCCGTCGCGTCCGGCTTGATGATGGAAAGTGTACGCTCGATCGCCATGTCGGCTGGCCTCGCTCTTGAACGGTTGGTGCTTTTGGGTGTTGGTGGGATGCCGATAGCGGCAGTTGGCGCGGCTTATACAAAGCCTACCTGTTCGCGGCAAGCGGGTTCGGCGCGGCATCACGACCCGGCGCCGTGCCCGCACAGTTTCCCCTGAAAGACAGTCGCCCGGTCAGTCGTGGAACGGTCCGCCGCCGCCGGGTGCGATCGAGACCTTCTGATTGCCCAGAAACGTGCCGCCGGGCGACTGGAACACGAGATTGAGGATATCGGCCTGGACGGGATGGGGGACGGTGAAGCGGACCCAGTTGTCCTTGCCGGGCTCGGGGCATCCCGATTTCTCAAGCACCACGTTGACGCGGGCGGCCCGCAGCGAATTGGTCACGCGCGGATAGGGCGGCGGATCGTCGAGCTGGGCGCCGAGCAGCGCGGTACAGGCAAGCCGCCCCGGCAGCAGGGCTGCGACATGGACGGGCCGTCCGCCGGCCAGGTTGGCCGGATCGTCGGGGCCCTGGACATAGGCGTAGGTCGCGCCGAAGAAGGGCGGCGCGGCGGAGACGGGCGCGGGATCCTGCACGAGAAGGGCTGCTGCCAGCGCACCGGCGGCAACGCTGCCCAAGCCGGCGATTCGGATCTGCCGCGTGGAACGCCTTGAAATCATGTCAGTCTCCTAGATCAGGGTCGACATTTTGGCCGATCATAGCATCGGATTCCGTGAACGCCGACTTAAGCGATCGATCCTGGCGAGATATAGGCATTCTCTCTCATCGTGCTATCCGCCCGGCGTCATCACGGCCTCATCTTGACGAAATGCCCCTTGTCCTTCGCCCGCCGGCCCTGCAAATAGGCGCCATGCTGCAGATTACCGACCTCACCTACCGGATCGCCGGCCGCACCCTGCTCGATGGCGCAAGCGCGACGCTGCCGACAGGCACGCGCGCGGGGCTCGTCGGGCGCAACGGAACCGGCAAGACCACGCTGTTCCGGCTGCTGCTCGGCGACATCTCGCCGGAATCCGGATCGCTGTCGCTGCCCTCGCGGGCGAAGATCGGCACCGTCGAGCAGGAAGCGCCGGCCGGCGAGACGACGCTGATCGATTTCGTGCTCTCCGCCGATACCGAGCGCGCCGCCCTGCTGGCCGAAGCCGAGACCGCCACCGATGGCGTGCGGATCGGCGAGATCCACGCGCGCCTTGGCGAGATCGACGCCTATTCGGCCGAAGCACGCGCTGCCCGCATCCTGACCGGCCTCGGCTTCGACAAGGACGCCCAGCAGCGATCTCTGTCGACCTATTCGGGCGGCTGGCGGATGCGCGTCGCGCTTGCCGCCGTGCTGTTCACCGAGCCCGACCTGCTGCTGCTCGACGAGCCGACGAACTATCTCGACCTGGAAGGCACGCTGTGGCTTGAGACCTATCTCGCCCGCTATCCCCATTCCCTGCTCGTCATCAGTCACGATCGCGACCTTCTGAACACCGTGGTCGACACGATCGTCCATCTCGACCGGCACAAGCTGACGCTCTATCGCGGCTCCTACGACCAGTTCGAACGGCAGCGGCGCGAAAAGCAGGCGCTCGCCGACAAGATGCGCAAAAAGCAGGAGGAACAGCGCAAGCATATGCAGGCCTTCGTCGACCGGTTCCGCTACAAGGCCTCGAAGGCGCGGCAGGCCCAGAGCCGGCTGAAGGCGCTTTCGAAGCTGCAGCCGATCTCGGCGATCGTCGACGGCACGTCGCTGCCCCTCACCTTCCCCTCGCCGGAAAAGCCGCTCGCCTCGCCGATTGTCCAGCTCGACGGCGCCGAGGTCGGCTATGACGGCCCGCCGGTGCTGACCCGCCTCAGCCTGCGCCTCGATCACGACGACCGCATCGGCCTTCTGGGCGCAAACGGCAACGGCAAGAGCACGCTTGCCAAGCTGTTGTCGCGCAGGCTTTTAGCCTGCGGCGGCCGGGTGATGATGGCGGAGCGGATGACGGTCGGCTTCTTCGCCCAGCATCAGCTAGATGTGAGCTTTCCGGAAGTTGTCCATTCGAGCCTGATCGAGGAGACTGGAGTTACCACACCTCAGAGCTCATCGGAGGCCCGAATGAACATTCATA
>JANQKY010000116.1 GCA_028280885.1 Tepidamorphus sp. | reverse complement strand
GGCTTGTCCCGGCAATCCATGAACACAATCGTCAGATTGGGCGCAGGCGACTGTGTTCATGGGTCCCCGGAACACGTCCGGGGATGACCTCCGAGGGGGATGTCAGGCCGAAAACCAAAGCACATCCCCGCTGAACCGGACAGTAGTGGAACAAGTCCGAGGATGACAGCCGAGGGGGTGGCCAGGCTGAAATCAAAGAGCCCCGTCTCCGCTGAACCGGACAGCAGTGGAACAAGTCCCGGGATGACGTCCGAGGGGGTGGATAGGGTGTGTATGCCCGCCACCGGCGTTTGCCGAAAACACAACACCGGGCAACCGGCCGATCGACATCGTCGACCTGACCAGCAAGGATCGGTGCATATCCGATCGCCCGCCCCCATTCGACGACATTCCCCCTTGGAACGCCACGGCTTCATCGGCATTATGCGCGGCTCCGCCCGGAGTGCGGGCACGGATTGAGGGACGGTCCGGGGGATGGACGACTTTCATATGTGGGCGACGTTCGCGGTCATCGCCGCGGCGATCGTCGCCTATGTTACCGAGAAGGTGCCGCTGGAGCTGACCGGCGTCGGCATCCTTGTCGCCTTCCTGCTGCTGTTTCAGATCTTCCCCTATGTGCCCGCCGGCGCCGCGCAGCCCTTCGGCATCGGCGAATTGCTCGCCGGCTTCGCCAATCCGGCGCTGTTTGCCGTTCTCGCGCTCCTGGTGATCGGCCAGGGCCTGTTCCAGACCGGCGCGCTCGACGGGCTTGCCCAGCGCATCGGCCAATGGGGCGGGCGCCGGCAGACCGCGACGCTCGCCACCGTGCTGATCGTTACCGGTATCCTGAGCGCCCTGATGAACAACACGCCGGTGGTCGTCCTGATGCTGCCGGTGCTGGGCGCGGTCGCGCTAAGGGCGCGGATGTCGCCGTCGAAGGTGATGATCCCTCTAAGCTACGTGTCGATCCTCGGCGGCATGACGACGCTGATCGGCTCCTCCACCAACCTGCTGGTCGCCGGCGTCGCGACCAGTCTCGGCCAGCCGGAGATCGGCTTCTTCGACTTCGCCGGCATCGGCACGATCCTCGCCCTGGTCGGCGCGGTCTACGCGATCATCGTGCTGCCGAAGCTTTTACCGGCCCGGGCAACCATGCTGCAGGAGGTCGGCGGCGGCCAGGGCAAGCAGTTCATCGCCCAGATCCCCGTCGGCTACGGCCATCCGCTGGTCGGGACGGAGGCGGTCGCCGGCATGTTCCCCGCGCTGAAGGGCATGACGGTGATCATGGTCCAGCGCGGCGAGCACCCTTTCCTGCCGCCCTTCGAGGACGTCACGCTGCAGCCCGGCGACGTCGTCGTCGTGGCGGCGACGCGCTCCGTCCTCACCGACGCGCTGAAAGGCACCAACGCCCTGTTCAGCGCCGACACCGCCCCGCCCGCCGATGAGGACGAGGACGAGCCCGCGCCCGATGGCGGCGGGCCGATCCTGCTGGCCGAGGCCGTGGTCGCGCCGGGCTCGCGGCTGATCGGCCGGACCATCGAGATGTCGGCGCTGCGCGCGATGACCGGTGTCATCGTGCTCGGCATCCAGCGCCAGAGCCGGATGATCCGGATGCGCATGAGCGACATCCGGCTGGAGGCCGGCGACGTGCTGCTGCTTTCGGGCTCGCGGCCGCAGGTCGAGGGCCTGCGGCTGTCGCGCGACGTGATCCTCCTGGAATGGTCGACGGCGGAGGTGCCGCTGACCGAGCGGGCCGGCCGGGCGCTGGCGATCTTCCTCGCCGTCGTCGCGGTCTCGGCGACCGGCCTGTTGCCGATCACGATCGCCGCGATCACCGGGGCGCTGGCGATGATCCCGGCCGGCTGCCTGAACATCCGCCAGGCCGCGCGCGCGATCGACCGGCGCATCTACATCCTGATCGGCTCGTCGCTGGCGATGTCGGCGCCATTGCAGGCGACCGGCGGCGCCCAGTTCATCGCCGAGGGCGTCGTCGGCGCGCTGCAGGGCCAGTCGCCGGCGATGATCATGTCGGCGCTGTTCCTGCTGATCGCGGTGATGACCAACTTCCTGTCGAACAACGCCACCGCCGTGCTGTTCACGCCGATCGCGATTTCCACGGCCCATCAGATCGGCGTCGACCCGTTTGCCTTCGTCATCACGGTGATCCTGGCGGCGAACTGCTCGTTCGCGACGCCGATCAGCTACCAGACCAATCTGCTCGTCATGACGCCGGGCCACTATCGCTTCGCCGACTTCTTCAAGGCTGGCGCCCCTCTCGTCGTTTTGATCTGGCTCGCTTTCACCCTGATCGCGCCGTGGTATTATGGTCTGTAGGGTCGCATCGTCGATCCAATCGGGCCGATCCGGTGGGACAGTTCAGCCTTGAGCCGCGCATCTTGAGCAAAACGCCTTGAGTAAATTGGGACGCGAAACGCCGCAATTCTACCTGACCGCGCCGACCGCGTGCCCCTATCTGCCCGACAAGTTCGAGCGCAAGGTGTTCACCCATCTGGTCGGCGAGAAGGCCAGCGAACTCAACGACATCCTGACCCAGGGCGGCTTCCGGCGCAGCCAGAACATCGCCTATCGCCCGGCCTGCGAGGCCTGCAAGGCCTGCGTTTCGGTGCGGGTCGTCGTCGACGAATTCCAGACGACGCGCTCGTTCCGGCGGATCAGCAAGCGCAATGCCGACCTGATCGGCGATGCCTGCCTGCCGCAGCCGTCGGCCGACCAGTATGCGCTGTTTCGCGGCTATCTCGATTCGCGCCACGCCGAGGGCGGCATGGCGGAGATGACCGTGCTCGACTATGCGATGATGGTCGAGGACACCCATGTCGACACCCATGTGGTGGAATACCGGCGGCGGGGGCCCGATTCGGGCGTTACCGGGCGCGGCCAGGGGCCGCTGATCGGCGTCGCGCTGACCGACATCCTCAGCGACGGACTGTCGATGGTCTACAGCTTCTTCGAGCCCGACGAGGCCGACCGGAGCCTTGGCACCTACATGATCCTCGACCACATCGAGCGGGCGCGCAAGCTGGGGCTTCCTTACGTCTATCTCGGCTACTGGGTGCGGGGCTCGCGCAAGATGGACTACAAGAGCCGCTTCCGGCCGCAGGAACACCTGACGGGCGCCGGCTGGCTGCGCTCAGAGCCTGGCCCCTCTTAGAATACAGGGCGCTAGGCGGCGTCGCGGACCGTCCGGCTGCCTTCGATATCCAGGCCGATATTGTCGATCAGCCGCGTGTTGCCGATATGGCCGGCAACGCAGATCGCCGCCGGCCGTTCGACGGCGCCGGTGACGGGCTGAAGCGTCGCCGCATCGACAAGCTCGACATATTGCACCGAATCCATCTCAGACAGCGGCTCGCGGGCGAGCGCGAGCAGGCGCGCGGCGTCACGCTCGCCGGCCTCGAAAGCCCGCCTGGCCGCGAACAGGCCACGCGAGATGCAGCGCGCCCGGCGCCGCTCGGTCGCATCGAGATAGGCGTTGCGGCTGCTCATCGCGATGCCGTCGTCCTCGCGCACCGTATCGACGGAGACGACCGCCAGCCGCATGTCGAGATCGCGGGCCATCTGGCGGACGACGGCGACCTGCTGGAAATCCTTTTGGCCGAAGAACGCCGTGTCCGGCTGGACCATGTTGAACAGCTTGGCGACGACGGTGGCGACGCCGCGGAAATGGCCCGGCCGGAAGGCGCCGCAGAGCGGCTCTGCCAGCGCGCCGGGCTCGACATAGGTCTGGAAGCCGGCCGGATAGATATCGTCAACGCCCGGCAGGAAGACGATATCGGCGCCGGCCTCGCGGCACAGGGCGAGGTCCCGGTCGGGGTCGCGCGGATAGCTCGACAGGTCCTCGTTCTCGGCGAACTGGGTCGGGTTGACGAAGATGCTGACCACGGTGACGTCGCAGGCGGCGACGCTCTCGGTGACCAGCGCCAGGTGGCCGTCATGCAGATAGCCCATGGTCGGCACGAGGCCGATCGAGCGGCCGGCCCGGCGGCTTGGCTGAAGCGCGGCGCGCAGCTCGGCGACGGTTTCGATCACGCGCATGTCACGCCTCCTCGTCCTGTTCGGCCATGCCCTTGGGCACCCAGCCCGCGACGACGGCATGGGCTGCTTCGGGCAGCCGATAGGATTCGCCCTCGCCGGGGAAATCGCCGCTGCGGACGTCCTCCGCCCAGCGGCCCAGCGCTGCGCGCAGGAGATCGAAGCCCTCGATATAGGTGCGCACGAATTTCGCCCGGTGGCTGTCGAGCAGGCCGAGAATATCATGAAACACCAGCACCTGGCCCGAACAGTCCGGCCCGGCGCCGATGCCGATCGTCGGAATGTCGAGGATCTCGGTGACGCGGGCGGCGAGATCGGCGGGAATGCCCTCGAGCACCAGCGAGAAGCAGCCGGCCTCCTGCAGCGCATAGGCATCGTCGAGCAGCGCGTGGGCGGCCGCCCCGTCACGGCCCTGCACCTTGAAGCCGCCCATCCGGTGGACGCTCTGCGGGGTCAGGCCGAGATGGCCCATGACGGGGATCTCGCAATCGACCAACCGGCGCACCAGATCGACGCGCCCTGCCCCGCCCTCCAGCTTGACGGCTGCCGCACCGCGCTGGAGGAACGCGCCGGCATTGCGGACGGTGTCCTCGGGGCTAAGGTGATAGCTTAAGAATGGCATGTCGGCAACGACGAGCGCGCGCGGGCCCGTGCGCATGACGGCGTCGAGATGATGGGTCATCATCGCCATCGAGACGGGCAGCGTGTTGTCGAAGCCCAGACACACGTTGCCGACGCTGTCGCCGACCAGCAGCATGTCGACCATCGGGTCGGCGATGCGGGCTGCGACCGCGTCATAGGCCGTCGTCATGACGATCGGGCGGCCTTCGCTCTTGTAGCGGGCCAGGGTCGGAATGGTAACGCGCTCAAGCGCCGCGCCGGCTTGCCCCATGGCGGAGGGTATCTCCTGTTCGCCCCCGAGTGATGACGGTGGATTGGTGTGTTTTGCCGTCGGGAGGGGAGATATAGGGGATTGGGGGTGCGGGGGGCAAGTTGGGGGGGGGTGGAAGTGGCCTATTGCGGACGTTTGTACCCGGCACAAGGGAAGTCTGCTTTGAACCCAAAGTGCACAATGCTGCGTTCCGCATCAACGTCGATTTACAGTGCTTCACGTTAAGGCATCGCGTGAACCTACCAAATTCTATTGGCCGCCCCTGCCACCATCAGGAGATGTAATGATAGGCAACCGCCGATTTGCCAGCGGTGTCGGTGACAAGATCGAAAAGACTTGACCGCCTTCCAAATAGTCCAACCTTTCAATATAGAAATGGCCCGCTATGTAGGTTTCCGGCAACCCTTCTTGATCTGGTATGAAAACGTCAACGAGGATGAATATCTCTTCTCCGGGCTCTAAGCTGGAGACCTCCAGCGTATGTGTTTCGATAGCATCAAGCATATCATAATTTACTTCTTTCAAATATTCTTGCCCGCAACTGTGCAGAGACCCTGTTGGAAACGTGTTTGATTCAAGTTGGTCTTCCAATCCACACTCTTGAATTATGCTGAAAGGGCTAGACACCCAAGATGTCCGTGTCTGCGATGTGTCTTTGAATGACATTCGCAAATCCTTGATCGGACGGGACCCCTCATTTTGAATACTGGCGATAGTCAACAAAAAAGGGAAGAGATCGCGACTGTCCACCGAGCACATGGGGTAGATATCTTCAGTCGCAAGCAGTCTCTGGGCACTTCGTTCCAAGGCTTGATTGGGACAGAAACAATCAAAAGAATCAAGTAGCTCGGCTTCAAAACAGCCATACTCGGCGGCCATGGGGCTAGGAGAATAGTTCATGTCTAGCGAAGCCATGAACGAAAGAAATGACAACGCTTGGATGGCGTCATCACTCCCTGAGATTTCATTCCAGAGCGGCGTCGAAACAGGGTTTTTTCCATTGAGCTCATGGGTTTCCCATATCGATCTCATAGCTTCTGAGACTAAGCTAAACCTCTTCTTACCATCGGTAATCCAGTACTGATTTTGGCCTCCATGTGAATGACCTAGCGAGCGTTCGAATACCGCACCTTCCGCGAGCTTCATGATGCCAGCCGTATTTGAACCTCCGGGAAGCCTTGAAAAGCGTACGACCAAATTGCTTTCAAAAGGTCTTGATTCTAAAGAGGGATAAGTGAAGGATAAGTATCCGCTTGCTGTTCCGAGCACCAAAAGCAATCCGCTGGCAAAGGCGCTTAGTGCGGCAAAAATAGTTGCACGTTTCCAGCGGCCCGAATTTTCAGGCATATTCGTCAATCCCAAGACAATCTAGAAACGAAGTGTCTCAGACACTCTACTTCAGATGGCGAAGGACTAACAGACCGAATGAGGTAGTGAGTTGACGTTCTGGTGTCCGACCTCAAGGGCAGACTTGTCCGCATTATACGGGCTCATACCTTACGCAGCGAGTGCCCGAACGGAGCCCGTATTGTTTTATGCCGCGCGGTGTTCGGACAGCTGAAGACATGGTTTCTATTAGGCAAGTTGGGAAGCACACAGTAGGTCTATCGAATGCAAATTCAAATCGCATTAGCGGAGCGCCATGATATGGGCGCTTGGTTGCGTTTGGCTGAAGAAGTGGCTCCCCTTTTTGGCTCCATGCCCGGCTTTGATGCCATTCTTGATCGGAAAATCGCCCAAAAACAGGCATATCGCGCCTGTGTAGATGCCAAGCTTCCGACTTTCGTTGGTGGGCTCCTGATAGGCGGATCAAAGAGGACACACTGGATAAGATGGTTGGCGGTCTCTTTTGGGTATCGACGGCTCGGCATTGGAAAGATGCTGCTCGGGGCATCTTTGGACCGTATTCCGGATGAATCCCTCATCTACGTTGATACGTTTATAGACGGGCATTCGGGTGCGGGCGCAGCCGATAGACTTTACAGAAGCTGTGGCTTTGAGCCGGTAGGCGTCACGATCATTGATGGTGACCGTCGGCAGCGATATGCGCGACGACCCGTTGAGCTAATCGAATAGAAGCGTTTGCCTTGGTAATCGTCATTAGCGAATCCGCAGCGAAAGCTCACTTCGTCCGCAACCCAGCCGCCTACATCCCCCCACCCCCAAACTTATTCGTCCGCGGAAACCCCTTCGGCGGCAATCTCCCCGCCTGCGCCCGGTTCCCGCGCCACTCATCCAGCTCCTTCACCGTCCAGGTCCGCCCCGAGCTATCGAGCCAGCTCAACCCCTCCGCCATCGTGAAGACCTTGGCGTCCGACAGCCCGCCGTCGCGGTAGCGTTGCAGGCGGACGCCCTTGCCGCGGGTCATTTCGGGGATTTCGGTGAGGGCGAAGACGATCAGCTTGCGGTTCTCGCCGATGACGGCGACCGTGTCGCCGGCAGCCGTCACGCACAGGCTCGCCTCGACCGGGGCCGTGACGTTCAACACCTGCTTGCCCTTGCGGGTATTGGCGACGATGTCGCCCTCCGGCACGACGAAGCCGCGCCCGTCGGTGGCCGCCACCAGCAGCTTGCGGGCGGGATCGTGGACGAAGGCGGACACGATGTCGTGGGTCTCGGCGAGATCGACGATCAGGCGGACCGGCTCGCCATGGCCGCGCCCGCCGGGCAGCTTGTCGGCGCCAATCGTGAAGAAGCGGCCGTCGGTGGCAAAGAGCAATATCTTGTCGGTCGTCTGGGCGTGGAAGGCAAAGCGCAGCCGGTCGCCTGACTTGAAGGTGAGCGCGGACAGGTCCTGCTGATGGCCCTTCATTGCGCGGATCCAGCCCTTTTCCGACAGGATGACGGTGACCGGCTCCTTCTCGATCAGCGCCTCCTTCAGGTCCTCCAGCGCGCTGGAATCCGGCAGGTCGTCGGCATCGGCGATCTCGGTGCGCCGGCGGCCAACGTCCGTGTCCGGACCGAAACTCTTCCGCACCGCCTTGATTTCGCTCGAAACCCGGCCCCATTGCAGTGCCTCGTCGCCGACAAGCGCGGTCAGTTCGGCCTGCTCGGCGGTCAGCGCCTCGTGCTCCTTGCGGATTTCCATTTCCTCAAGTTTGCGCAAGGAGCGCAGGCGCATGTTGAGGATCGCCTCGGCCTGGACGTCGGTGAGCTCAAAGGTGCGGATCAGCTCGGCCTTCGGCTCATCCTCCTCGCGGATGATGCGGATCACCTCGTCGAGATTGAGATAGGCGATCAGATAGCCGCCGAGCACTTCGAGGCGATGGGCGATCTTGGCGAGCCGGTGGTTTGCCCGGCGCACCAGCACCTCGCGGCGGTGGTCGAGCCATTCGCGCAACACGTCCGACAGGCCAAGCACGATCGGCACCTTGCCGCGCGACAGCACGTTGAGATTGAGCGAGATGCGCGATTCCAGATCGGTCAGCTTGAACAGCGATTCCATCAGCAGCGCCGGATCGACCGCGCGGCTCTTCGGCTCAAGCACGATGCGCACGTCGTCGGCGGATTCATCGCGCACGTCAGCCAGCAGCGGCAGCTTCTTCGCCGTCAGCAGTTCGGCGATCTTCTCAATCAGCTTGCCCTTCTGGACGAGATAGGGGATCTGGGTGACGACCGCGACCCAGGTGCCCCGGCCCTGGTCTTCCCTTTTCCAGCGGGCGCGCAGGCGGAACGCGCCGCGGCCGGTGCGGTAGCTCTCGACGATCGAGTCATGCGGCTCGACCAGGATGCCGCCGGTGGGGAAATCCGGGCCTTTGACTTTCCTGGCAAGGGTTTCGACGGAGGCGTTGGGATATTGAATCAGATGCAGCGCGGCGTCGCAGAGTTCGGCTGCGTTGTGCGGCGGGATCGCCGTTGCCATGCCGACCGCGATGCCGGTCGCGCCGTTCGCCAGCAGGTTCGGGAAGGCGCCGGGCAGGACGACGGGCTCCTCCTCCTCGCCGTCATAGGTCTCGCGGAAATCGACGCTGTCCTCGTCGATGCCTTCCAGCAGCAGTTGCGCGACCTCGGTCAGGCGGGCCTCGGTGTAGCGCATGGCAGCCGCGTTATCGCCGTCGATATTGCCGAAATTGCCCTGCCCCTCGACGAGCGGGTAGCGCACCGAGAAATCCTGGGCGAGGCGCACCATCGCGTCATAGATCGCCTGGTCGCCATGGGGGTGGAACTTGCCCATCACGTCGCCGACGACGCGGGCGCATTTCTTGAAGCCGGCCTCCGGGTCGAGCTTCAAAAGCCGCATCGCATAGAGCAGGCGGCGGTGGACGGGCTTCAGCCCGTCGCGCACATCCGGCAGGGCGCGGTGCATGATGGTCGACAGGGCGTAGGAGAGATAACGCTCCTCGAGCGCCTTGCGCAGGTCGACCGGCTCGATACCGGTTTCCGGGTCATCGGGGGATGAGCCGGATGGCGGCGGTGTTTGGCTTGACATGGCAATTAGGTAGCGAAAACGGCTGAGTCGTTAAAGCGGGCCGGACATATTTTCAGCGCATTTCGTGGTCGGAAGCGCGACTCAAAAACGGCCGGGGCCATTGGCCCCGCCCGTCTCGCATGCTGTACAGGTATTGAAGTAGCGCCTCAGCGCTTCCTGACCGCCGGCGGCTCGTAGTCCCCAACGTCGCCCTCCGGGCCGTAGAGGCGCAACAAGACGTTGAAGCGTTTGTCGGAGACCGGCAGCCAGTTGGCCTTCGGCACGCCGGCGGGCTTCTTCGCCGAGATGTATATCTTCAGCCCGCCGTCTGCCTCGTATTTCAGGCCCGGCGTATAGCTTGCCACGGCATACTTCTTCTGCGCGTTCGTGATCAGGATCTGCGTCTCGGGCGTATAGGCTGTCAGCGACCAGAACCGGTTGACGTCCGGGACGGTTTTCTTGCTGAACTTCAGGACGTAGACGGATTTGTCGCTGCCGTCGAGCGCCTTGCCCTTCTTGTCGGAGAAGGCGTGGTAGTAGGCCGAAGTCTCGATCGAGTTGGCATACTGAATGAATTCGGCAACCGAGGCGCGGTCGAGAACCGCGTCGCCCCAATCGCCGATATTGCTGAAATGGATCCAGTTCGTCGACGCGGCCGCGTCATAGTAGTTGTTCTGGATGCGGGCTTTGGTTTCCCGCATCACGGTCGCCATGATAACCTTCTCGGCCAACGTGACGTTCCCGCCGTTGAAGATCGTGTCGAACTTGTCCGAAACCTTCTGCTCCGCCTTCGACAACGGTGGCGTCCACTCCGATTTGACCGCCTCCTGCAACTGCCTGAGAAACTGAAACGGCACGACTTTGATCAGAGCGTCCGCCGCTGCCTTGAACGGCGGCGCATAGACGGCAGAGGGAAGGATCCGGGTTTTCTCCGGCGCATCACCGTTGTGGTACTGGGCAAGCGTCTGTGTCGTGATCCTCTTGCGGAACAGTCTTGCCTGCTTTCGGTTGTCCACATTGCTCGACGAGTATTTGTCGGCCCTGATGATGAACAGTGACGCGTTCACCGGGAATTCAATTTCCGTAAGTCCATGAGGAACATGCCCGTCAAAGTCAGGCCCTGTCAGGACATAGGTTCCCGCCTCGGCTTCAAGCCCGGTATCAAAAACATTGCCGAAGGCATCGACCGTCAGGATCGAATAGGTCACCTTCGTGGGTGGCAATGTCAGGACGATCGCCGCTTCGGCCAGATCCATGACCGTGCCGGCATAGATCGTGTCGACATTGATCGAGACGATGGACCTGTAGGCCGGCGTAACCCGGATCGGTCCGACCATGCTGTTTTTCGCCGAAAGCGAGAACTGATGGTTCGCGATCCACAGCGGATAAAACGTCTCGACATAGGCGCGTGTCGTCGCCGCGATCATTGCCGCCGAGGCATTTGTGGCATCAGGCTTGGCCGCATCAGCCAGCGCCGTCGACCGATCGGCATGTGCCAGTTGAAGTCCGATGACGGCGATACCAATCGCCAGGACACGCTTCACACCTCGCACCCCCGCGGACAACAGCATCTTTCGACTAGGCATGGAAGGACCCCTTCGTTGGTCGTCGATGGATATCTCCGGATAGGCACCCACTTCCGCCCATCAGCAGACTTTGCAATAGCAAGGCAAACCCGGCTTCAGGACAATTATGCGCTTACCCTTCAATTCAAGCAGCGGCGCGGCGTGTCCACGCGCCATATTGAACTTTAGATTGGCATGCCGCTCAACTTACAGACGACTAACCCATAGGCAAAATTCATTACATGCCGGCGCTCCAAGACTATCCGAGCGGAACAGACGGGAACACCCAGAATGATAAAAGCGGGCGGGGCCATTGGCCCCGGTCGCTCCGTGTTTTCGCGTCGGGGGCGCTCCCCACGCCTCAGCGCTTCCTGATCGCCGGCGGCTCGTAGCTCTCCACGTCACCCTCCGGCCCGTAGAGCCGCAGCATGACGTTGAACTGGTCGCCGCTGACCGGCAGCCAGTTGGCCTTCCTGACGCCGGCCGGCTTTTTGCGGGCGATGTAGATCGAGACCGAGCCGTTGGCGTTGTATTTCAGCTTCGGCGTGTAGCTCGCAACGGCGTATTTGTCCTCGTCGTTGTCGATCAACTCGACCGTCTCCGGCGTGTAGGCCGTCAGCGACCAGAACCGGGAGACATCCGGGATCTGCTTCTTCCCGAACTTCAGCACGTAGCCCTTGCGGTGCTTGCCGTCGAGCGCCTTGCCCTTCTTGTCGTAGAAGGCGTGATAGTAGGCGGCCGTATCGATGGTGTTGCAGTACTGGCAGAACTCGGTGATCGAGGCCCGGTCGATCACCGCGTCGCCCCAGTCGCCGATATTGTTGAAATGGGTCCAGTTGGTCGAGGTCGACGGCGTGGTGTAGTTATCCTGCAGTTTCGTCTTGGCTTCCTTCACCGCCGCGCTCAGGATCAGCCGGTCGGCCAGGCTGAGCGACCCTTCGTTGAAGATGTCGTCGAAATCGTCGGACAGCTTCTGGTCGGCCTTTGAGAGCTCGGGAACGAACTCGGAGGCGACCGCCTTCTGCAGCATCTTGAGGAATTCGATCGGGGTGTACTCGATCAGGGCGTCGGCGGCGGCCTTGAAGGGAAAGCCGTAGATCGCCTCGGGCAGTTCCTTCGTCGACTCGGGCGTATCGCCGGCCTGGAACTGGCTGAGCGTCTGCGTCGTGATGTTACGGCGGAACTTGCGCGCCTTCTTGCGGTTGTCCTCGCCGGTGGCGGAATAGTTGTCGGCCCGGATGATGAACATCGAATAGTTGATCGGGAACTCGACCTCGTTCAGTCCGTGCGGGATGGTGCCGGTATAGTCGGGGCCGGTCAGGATATAGGTGCCCGCCTCGGCCTCGATGTCGGTGTCGTAGACATTGCCGAACGCATCCAACACCAGGATCGAGTAGGTCACGTCCGTCGACGGCAGGTTGATCACGACAGGCTCGCTTTCCAGCGACATCACCGTGCTGGCGTAGAGCGTGTCGACATTGATCGCGACGATCGCCTTGTAGATCGGTGAAATCCGGACCGGGCCGATCATCCGGTTCTTCGATGAAATCGTGAACTGGTAGTCGGTGAACCAGAGCGGATAGAACGTTTCGACATAGGCCAGCGTTTTCGCGGCCTTCTTCAAGTCGCTCGCCGATGCCCCGTCGGGCGCCGCGTCCGCCTTCGCGGACATCGTCCCGGCCGCGCCGACATGAACCCCCAACAGGGCGATGCAAACCGCAAGCGCCCGTTTCACGCGCCGCCCGAACACGGCGCCCATCACATTTTCTGCCATTATCTCAGACCTCAAACCTAGCCATGGAATCAAATTTCGTACTGATGTCATTCATGTATTTCATTCGCGACAATGCCAATACGCCGGCAACAATTTTTTGCGCCGAACAGGCTTTATGGGCCGGCGAATGTAAGACACCTTACAGCCCATTCTCCCCAATGTGTATCGGCCAGGCCGCCTAAATCGGCGGCAATGAAGATGGCGCAGCATCAGCACTTCATATTGACAAGTCTGTTGTCAATGCCAGTATGACAACCCACTTGTCATTAAGCGGAAGGTCGCCATGCCCTGTACGGCCGATGATATCGACGGGCTTGCCCGCGACGTGCGCGGCACGTTCCAGAATCTGCGCGGCTTCGCCGACCGGCTGCACGCCGATAGCGGCATCAGCGCAGCGATGCGCGCGGTTCTGGAGCATCTGCGCCAGGCCGGCCCGCAGACGGTTCCGGCAATCGCCGCTGCGAAATCCGTCTCCCGCCAGCACATCCAGGGGCTCGTCGACCAACTGCTCGCCGCCGGCCTTGCCGAGCGCCATGCCAATCCGGCCCACAAGCGGTCCGTTCTGATCGCGCTTTCGCCGAAGGGCCGCGCCGCCTTCGACGCCATGCGACGGCGCGAGGCGGAGAGCCTGCGCCGGATCGCCGACACGCTCGATACGCTCGACGTCGCCGGCGCCCGCACCGTCCTCACCCGTCTTCGCGCCGCTCTGCGCGAAGCCACCCCTTGAAGGAGGAAGAGAATGATCGACTTGACAAGAGGCCTGATCCCGCGCCCGGCCCATGGCACCGGACGCCGTGCCGCTGTGATTGCGGGTGCCATGATGCTCGCCATGGTAATGGTCCATTGGGGATGGAAGGCCGTCGGGGTGCCGCTGTTCGATCTGCCGGAGGCCCGATTCAGCCAAGCGATGATCGCCGTGTTCGTGTTCGTCGTGCTGCTTGCGCTGATACGGGTCGTTTTCGGCCCGGCCCGCAGCGGCACGCCGTCGTGAGCCTTCTGGCCCGGGCACTTGTCCCGCAGTTTCAGCGCCCGCGCGGCCTGCTCGGACGCGTCGCCGGCTTCATGATGGCGAACAGGCCGTCGAACCGGCGGCGGAGCCGCTGGACCATCGATCTCGTCGACCCGAAGCCCGACGATACCGTCTTCGAACTGGGCTGCGGCCCGGGATACGCCCTGTCGCTCGCAGCAAGCCGTGTCCCCTCCGGCACGGCGATCGGCGTCGACCACTCCGCGACGATGATCGCGATGGCCAGTTCGCGCCTGCGCCGACTGATGAAAACGGGACGGGTCAGCCTGTATCAGGGCACCGAGCAGAGGCTTGCCGGTTTTGCCGGCACGCTCGGGGTGATCTATTCCGCCAACGTGGTGCAGTTCCTGGCCGATCGCCCCGGCTATTTCCGCCTTGCCCACGACGCGCTTGCGACCGGAGGCCGCATCGCCACCACCTACCAGCCGCGCACCGGCAATCCGACCCGCGCCAAGGCGGACCGCTTCGCAGACACCTGCGTCACCGCGATGGCGGCTGCGGGGTTCGAGGCGATCAACAAGGAATGGCTGGAAATCAGCGACGTTCCGGCGGTTTGCGTGCTTGGGCGAAAGCCCGCCTGAGCGACTGCGCTAGGCGACGGGGCTAGGCGACGGGGCTATCATTGCCCAGAACCACGACCCGGGTGTTCATCGGCACGCGCTGATAGAGATCGATCGCGTCCTGGTTGATCATCCGGATGCAGCCCGACGAAACGCTCTTGCCGATCGTCCAGGGCTCGAAGGTGCCGTGGATACGGTAGAGCGTGTCGACATTGCCCTGATAGAGATAGAGCGCCCGGGCGCCGAGCGGATTGGTCGGCCCGCCGGCGACGCCGCGTCCGCCGCGCAGATCGGTCAGCATCGGCTCGAGTTCCGGCTGACGCTCGATCATCTCCTTGGGCGGATACCAGTCCGGCCAGTGCTGCTTGTCCTTGATGGTCGCATCGCCCGACCAGCCGAAGCCCTGGCGGCCGACGCCGACGCCATAGCGCATCGCCATGCCGTTTTCCTGGACCAGATAGAGATAGTGCGCATACGGGTCGACAATGATCGTGCCCGGCGGCTCGGCGGTCTGATACGGCACCTGCTTGCGGATATAGGCCGCGTCGAACTGATAGGGCTCGACGGCCGGGATCGGGAAGGGCTCTCCCTCGATCGGCGCATACATCGACGCGAACACCGATCCGTAAGGGTTGGCCGTCGCGGCCTCCGCGACCGGACCCGGCGCCTGGTTGGTCTGACAGCCGGCAAGGCCCGCAGACGCAACCGCCGCTGAGCCGATCAAAAACCCTCTACGCGTAAACACACTCATCGTTCGCCCTACTCCCTCGACGACATGCGGTCTACCGCAAAGTCGTTGCCGTTCCCTTTCGCGGACCTCCGATCGCTTCCGGCGACCGCATCAGGGAATATAGGAAGGCCTGGACCCAAAAAATGGCCAAGCCGTGATCGAGCGATGACATTTCCGCGAGGCGGTGCCGGGCCGCAGCGCCCTGTGTCACAATCGCACCACCCCGGACACGGCCGGCAGGGCACAAACGGGCGCAATATTTACGCTGCGGAAACTTTTTGCGGGACATTCTTGCGGCCAGCAAAGGGGAATCCGGTCCGGCTCGCGTCCACATCTCGCCGCCACGCCGAACAATATCCGGACTTTCCGCAGGGAAACGTGCGTTTTCCGGCGATAAGTCGTGGAGTCTTCATCCTTTCTTAAAACGGCTATCCATAGTCTGGCCATGGCGGCGTAATCGGGGGACGCTTGCGGGCCATGGGGGCATTTCCACAGCTTCCTGCTATCTGCGGCACCATTTTGTCAGGCCGCGAATCCGAACCGTTCGACGGCGGATTTCGGCCGTTTCCATGCCAGCACTCTCTCCCACCACCTTCTCCACCAACAAGACGCCGCCGGGCAATATTGAATGCCCTGGACGAGCCGCATCCGGAGCACCCTCTTCCTGACCAAGGAATGAACACCCATTAGGAGCTAAAAATGAAATATCTCATTGCAACGACATCCGTATTGGCGGGGCTGCTCGCCGTATCCAGCGCTGGCGCCAGTGAAGTCCAGGACAAGGCCCGGGCCCTTGCGACGGCTGAAATTTCCCTGATCGCCAGCGATCCGGTCGTGATCGAGGCAATCAAGGCGCAAAACGCCAAGCATGCCGGCCTGACCCAGGACGATGTCGATTCCATGGACAAGACCTGGCGGGCGGAACGGAAATCGGCAACCTCGCCGATGATCGACGATGTCGCCGGCAGGCCGGTCTCCTCGCAACTCACCTCGTTCCGCGATTCCGGCAAGGGGCTCTACACCGAAGTGTTCGTGATGGACGACAAGGGCCTGAATGTCGGCATGAGCGACCCGACCTCCGATTACTGGCAGGGCGACGAAGCCAAGTGGAAGGAGACCTTCCTGGCCGGCCCGGACGCGATCCATGTCAGCGATGTTGAGAAAGATGACTCGACCGGAACCTTCCAGCTTCAGGTCAGCACGACGGTCGTCGACGGCGGCAAGCCGATCGGCGCGATCACGGTCGGTGTCGACGCCGACCAGTTGATGACGCGCTAGCGCGTCCAGGGGCAATCCAGAAAGGATATCGCCATGACCGATCACCAGAATTCGGCCGCTCAGGCGGCGCGACCCAAATCCGCGAAGCTTGGTAACCGCCTTATGCTGGTGGTCGGCCTGGCCGTTGCCCTTTCCTTCGCCGCGCTCGTCGTATTCCAGACGATGGGCCTGAGTTCCGGCATGCGCGAGCTTGCCCGGGAAAACACGCTGGAAATGAGTTCCTTCATCGCCGAGGACATCGCACCGGCGCTCAGGTGGGAAACCCCCGACGCGATAGATGAGGCCTATGCCGAAGTCGCCGACAAGGACGGGACGTTTCTCGCCGCCGCCGTGACGCTCGACAAGACCGGCGCCATCTTCTCGGAACTCAAATCCCCCGATCTGCAGACGGACGGCCTTATCGGCATTTCCAGGGCAGCCAAACCGGCGCTGGCGCAGGGACAGCCCTACGTTCAGGCCTACAAGGGTTATCTCGTGACCGTGATGCCGATCTATTTCGGCGACCAGACCGATCAGATCGGCACGACCATCCTGGCCTGGAGCATGGACATGGTCCGCTCGATCGAGCGGCCGGTGCTCTATGAGGGGATCATCCTGTCAGTGGTCGCTCTGTTGGTGCTTCTGGGCCTGCTTCACCTGATCGTGTCGCGCGGCCTGACGCGGCCGCTTGCCACCGTCACCGAGACGATGTCGCGGCTGGCCGGCGGCGAGCACGATGTCGAGGTCTGCCACACCGACCGCAGGGACGAGATCGGCGCGCTGGCCCGCACCATCGAGGTCTTCCGCCAGAACGCTGAAGCCGTCACGCGGCTGACGAGTGAACGCAACGAGGCCCAGGACCAAGCCGAGCGCGAGAAGCGCGAGGCGATGGCGCAACTGGCCGACGCCTTCGAGGAGAGCGTCAAGGCGGCGGTCGAATCGATCGCCGACTCGGCCGGCGAATTGCAGGGCTCGGCACGCTCGCTGACGGATTCGGCGAACCGGACATCGGAACAGGCTTCGACCGGGTCGACCGGCGCCGACACGACGTCCGGCAAGGTCCAGACGGTCGCCTCGGCGACCGAGGAACTGTCGGCCTCGATCAGCGCCATCCGCGGCCAGGTCGAAACCGCCTCGAAGACAACCCGCAACGCGGTCGACGAGGTCCAGCGGTCGAACGAAATGGTGCGCGGGCTTGCCGACGGCGCGCAGCGGATCGGCGAGGTGATCGACCTGATCAATTCGATCGCCGAGCAGACCAACCTCCTGGCGCTCAACGCCACCATCGAGGCGGCCCGCGCCGGGGAAGCCGGCAAGGGCTTCGCCGTCGTCGCCTCGGAGGTGAAGTCGCTGGCCAACCAGACCGCCAAGGCGACCGAGGACATCTCGAGCCAGATCTCGTCGATCCAGCAGTCCACCGAGCAGGCCGTCTCGACGATCGTCTCCATCGGCCAGATCGTCAACGACGTCAGCCAGATCTCCGATTCGATCTCCGATTCCGTCATCGAGCAGAACGCCGCGACCCAGGAGATCGCCCGCAACGTTCAGGACGCGGCGCTGGGCACCGAGGAGGTGTCGCAGAGCATCTCCGGCGTCATGACAACGGCCGGCGACACCGGCTCGGCCGCCGGGATCGTCCTCGATACCGCCGAACTGGTGTCCGGCCAGACGCAGCGGCTGCGCGAGGAGGTCGACAGCTTCCTCGGCAAGATCCGGGCCGCCTGACGGCCCCAGACGCCGGACGGACGAATTGCCTGCGGCGGGCCCCTGCGGCCCGCCGTTTTCATATCTTCACGCCTTGCCGCCCTGCCCCGCGTCCCGGGCCAGCGCGACCATCAGCCGGTCGCGTTCGGGTGGCAGCGCGATGCCGCGCGGCTCGGCGACATGGCGGGTCAGGAAATAGCCCGTCAGCCGGAACCCCGCCGCGATCGCGTCGGCATCCGCCGCCGCGCCGTCGAGCTTCAGAAAGTCGGGCAGCGGCAGCAGCCGGTCGGCATAGGCCGCGCCGGCCTGCCGGCTCACCGCCCGGCCGGTCTTCGGCGACACATAGATCAGATCCTGACGCCCGCCGGTCGCGGCGCATTCGGTGAGATCGAGGCCGAAGCCGAGATCGGCGAGCAGCGCCAGTTCGAACCGGACCACGGCCTGCGGCCCCGCGAGCGTACCGCCAAGCTGCGGCAGGGCGGCGAGCAAGCGGGCGTGAAGTTCGGGATGGGGATCGCGTTCCGGCAGCAGGCGCAGATGGGCGGCGAGCGTTGCGAAGGCGTAGAGCGCGGTCGGGCTCTGCATCAGGTCCGCCGCGCGCAGCGTGTCCGGCTCGAGCGCGAAGCTGCCCAGATGCTCGTCGAGGCGGGCGCGCCAGGTGGCGTGCACCGAGTTGCCGGGCTGCAGCACCGGCTGCATGCGCCGCGACCGGCCGCCGCGCACCAGGCCGAGATGGCGCCCGTGGCCGGCCGTGAACAGTTCGACGATCGCACTGCTCTCGCCGTGCCGCCTCAGCCCCAGGATGATGCCGTCGTCATGCCACTCCATCGGCGGACTGTATCGGATGGCGCCGGCGATGGGGATCGGTTTTGCCGGTGGGTGAGGCACGGTCCGCGTGAGCGGACGAAATGCATCGCATTTCGAGTGCCGAACGCGCGAGGCCCAAGCCGAGCGTCGGACGGCAGTCGCGGCTTCGATAGCGCCAAAGGCGATATCGAACATCCAGCCCACAGCCTCAATCGCCAGGAAAATCCAGCCCGAGCTCGCGATAACGCTCCGGATCGTCGGCCCAGCGCTCGCGGACCTTGACGAACAGGAACAGATGAACCGGATGCCCGAGGATCTCGGCAAGCTCCTCGCGGGCCGCCGCGCCGATTTCCCTGATCGTGCGGCCGCCCTTGCCCAGAACGATCGCCTTCTGGCTGTCGCGGGCGACATAGACGACCTGTTGAACCCGGACGGAGCCGTCCTTGCGCTCCGTCCACTGCTCCGTCTCGACATGGGACTCGTAGGGCAGTTCCTGATGCAGGCGCAGATAGAGCTTCTCGCGGGTGATCTCGGCGGCGAGCTGGCGCATCGGGAAATCCGAGATCTGATCTTCCGGATAGAGCCAGGGGCCCTCGGGCATGGCAGCCGCGATCGTGCCGAACAGGTCGTCGACGCCGTCGCCGTTTAAGGCGGAAATCATGAAGGTCTCGTCGAAGGCGAGCGCCTCGTTGAAGGCGGCGGCCACGGCGAGCAGCTTGTCGCGCCGCATCTCGTCGATCTTGTTGAGCGCCAGCAGCTTGCGATGGGGCACACCGGCAAGCTTCTCGACGATCGCGGCGGCCTCAGCGTCGAGCCCCTTTCTGGCATCGGCGATCAGGACGACCAGATCGGCATCCGCGGCACCGGACCAGGCGGAGCGGACCATCGCGGTATCGAGACGCCGCCGCGGGGAGAAGATGCCGGGCGTGTCGACGAAGACGATCTGCGCTGCGCCGCGCAGCGCGATACCGCGCACCAGCGTGCGGGTCGTCTGGACCTTGTGGGTGACGATCGACACCTTGGCGCCGACCAGCCGGTTGAGCAGCGTCGACTTGCCGGCATTCGGCGCGCCGATCAGCGCGACGAAGCCGCAGCGGGTCGCCGCACCCGCTTCGCCGCGTCCGGGGGGGTCGCGATCGGTAGTCATTCCGGTTCGTCCCGCCAGACGCCCTCGCGCACGAGCAGGACCTCGGCGGCCTCCTGTTCGGTGGCGCGCTTGTTCGGCCCGGTCGCCCTGGCCGGTTCGAACCCGTCGACCGTCACAGCGATCGTGAAGAGCGGGGCATGATCGGGACCGGTGCGCTCGACCTGGCGATAATGCGGCGGCGTCCGGCCGTTGGCATGGGTCCATTCCTGCAGCGTCGTCTTGGCGTCTTTCAGCCGCGGCGATTTTTCCGCGATGCGTTCGGCCCAGTGCCGCTCGATGAAGGCGCGCGCCGGCTCAAGCCCGCCATCGTGATAGATCGCGCCGATGATCGCCTCGCAGACATCGCCGAGAATCGCCTGCTTGCGCCGGCCGCCGGTCTGGTCCTCGCCAATCCCGAGCCGGATATACGGACCGATGCCGATCTTCCGGGCGATCTGGGCGCAGGTCTCCTTGCGAACCAGGGCGGCGAGCCGCCGGGACAGTTCGCCCTCATCCGCCTCGGGATGGGCCTTGAACAGAATGCCGGCAATGACAAGCCCGAGCACGCTGTCGCCGAGAAATTCGAGGCGCTGATAGGTCTGCCCCTCGCCGCCGGCAACCGCGCTGGCATGCGTCAGGGCCTGTTCGAGAAGCGCCGGATCGCCGAACGCGTAGCCGAGCGTGTCGACGAGCGTTGCGAGAGACTGCGCCTCATTCATTGCACGACATCGAAGAAGCGGCCCCATCGCAGATCGGTCGGCCACTTCCAGACTTCGTAGAGGCTCGTGTTCTCGTCGATGGAGAAGTAGATCACGTCGGCGCGCCCGACGAGATTCTCATAAGGAACATAGCCGACGGCGCTCAGGAACCGGCTGTCGGTGGAGTTGTCGCGGTTGTCGCCCATCATGAAGAAATGGCCGGCCGGCACCTTGAACACCGGCGTGTTGTCGCCGAAGCCGTTGTCGCCAAGCTCAAGCACATTGTAGGAAACGCCGTTGGGAAGCGTCTCGCGGAACTGCGCGACCCGGGATTCCCGGCCCCTGGCGTCATGGGAAACGAAGTCGTCAACACGCTCGCGCGGAACCTGCTCGCCATTGATATAGAGCAGGCCGCGCCGCACCTGGATCTCGTCGCCGGGCAGGCCGATCACCCGCTTGATGTAGTCGGTCTTCTGGTCGCGCGGCAGCTTGAACACGGCCACATCGCCACGATCGGGCTCGGCGCCCCAGATCCTGCCGGAAAACAGGTTGGGGCCGAACGGAAAGGAATAGCGCGAATAGCCGTAGCTGAACTTGGAGACGAACAGATAGTCGCCGATCAGCAACGTCGGCATCATCGATCCCGAGGGAATATTGAACGGCTGGAACAGAAAGGTCCGGACGATCAACGCCAGGATCAGGGCATGAATGACAACGCGGACCGTCTCGCCGAATCCGCCCTGTTCCTTCGACTTCTTTTCGCTCATGGCACTCATTCAGTGAACTCTCCGGCCCCTGGCCGTTTCAAAGCGTCCCGCCCCCGGAGCAGAGCCCCGTATAGCCGGTTCGCGGGTTGCCCGCAATCAAGAGGCGCGGGGCAGGCAGCCTGGTCGAACGCGTGTGGCGAAAACGCCTGCCGTCCTTCGTTTCATCGCGCATTCAGGCGGATTTGAGAGGAACCGCCGAGATGATCACGATCGCCTGGGCCAGCGGCCAGTCGTCCGTGATCGTCAGGTCGATCTTCGCCGCAAAGCCGTCGGGCGTGATGTCGCGCAGAATTGCAAGCGCCCCGCCGGTCAGCTCCAGGGTCGGCCGGCCGCCGGGCAGGTTGACCACGCCCAGATCGCGCCAGTAGACGCCGTGCGCAAAGCCGGTCCCCAGCGCCTTCGAGCAGGCTTCCTTGGCCGCGAACCGTTTGGCGTAGGAGGCAATCCGCATCTGGCGGCGATCGGACTTCGCCTTCTCGACATCGGTGAAGACCCGGTCGATGAACCGGTCGCCGAAGCGGTCGATCGTCTTCTCCACCCGGCGGATATCGATGAGGTCATTGCCGATGCCGATGATCATGCCGTATCGCCGCCGCTATCCGGCCCGGCCGAGATCACGCACCCGGGGGACCGGACGGGCCTTGTCCATCAGCGCGCGCATGCGTCCGATCGCCGGTTCCAGCCCGCTGAAGATCGCCTCGCCGATCAGGAAATGGCCGATATTCAACTCGACGCATTCCGGGATCGCCGCGACCGCTCCGACGGTCTCGTAGGTGAGGCCATGTCCGGCATGGACCTCCAGGCCGATGCCGTGGGCATGGGCGGCGGCCACCTGGATGCGGCCCAGTTCGGCTTCGCGGCCGGGTCCGTCGCCGGCAAGCGCCAGCTCGCAATAGCGGCCGGTGTGGATTTCGACCACCTGGGCGCCGATGGCACGGCTTGCCTCCATCTGCGCTGGGTCCGGCTCGATGAACATCGACACCCGCGTTCCCGCCGCGACGAGCGCGTCAACCAGGGGGGCGAGCGCCTCCCGGGCGCCGGCGACGTCGAGGCCACCTTCGGTGGTCCGCTCCTCGCGCTTTTCGGGCACGATGCAGGCCGCGTGCGGCTTGTGGCGCAGGGCAATCGCCAGCATTTCCTCGGTCGCCGCCATCTCCAGGTTGAGCGGCCGGTCGATCTCGGCGCTCAGGCGGGCGATGTCCTCATCGGTGATGTGGCGCCGGTCTTCCCTCAGATGCGCGGTAATCCCGTCGGCACCGGCGGCAACCGCCAGATGGGCGGCGCGGACGGGATCGGGATGGCGGCCGCCGCGGGCATTGCGGATCGTGGCGACGTGATCGATGTTCACGCCGAGGCGTAGCGGGCGGGGAGCACCCTGCTCTGCGGTCATTCCTTTTCACTCCCTGGTGAGGCGATATCCCGCGCGCCGTCAGACCCGCCGGCCCGGGCCTGGTTCTCCTCGGCCCGCTTGGCGAGGCGGCGCTGGCGCGCGTCCTGGAAGGACCGGACGATGGTCCGGACCAGGAAATAGAAGACGACCCAGTTGACGATGCCCAGGGGCACCGCCCCCACCAGCATCGGCTTCAGGATCGGCATGATGACGTCCCAGGACTTCTCCCAGAAATCATGGAGCATGTCGAAGGACGGCAGGTCGGCCGGCCCTTCGCCGAGGATCCAGCGGCCGAGCCGGTACGACATCGTCCACATGATCGGAAAGGTCAGCGGATTGCCGACGGCGGTCCCGAAGGCGGAGGCGATCACGTTGCCGCCGATCAGATAGGCGAAGACGCCCGCCATGACGAAATGAAACCCGACGAACGGCGTATAGGAGACCATCGCGCCGGCGGCGAAGCCGGCCGCGATCGCATGCGGCGTGGCCGACAGGCGCAGCACCCGCTTGCCGACATAGCGGGCCGACCGGCCCCAGGAGCGGCGCGGCCACAGCGCGATACGAACGCGTTCGATCAGGTTGGGTTTGTCACGGCGCTGAAAAAGCATCGCTGATACTTGGGCATGATCCGCTGTCTCTTCAACGCCGTTTTGCGACCGCTATATTCGGCATTGCAGGACCGCGTGGCCGGAGCGTCCGGCGCAAAGGAACGGGACGGTCGCGCAGGGTCTGCTGCGCAGGCGATTTCCTTCTCTATAGACGGTCTTGCTTAAGAATTCCCGTCAGATTTCCGTCGATATCCGATGCACCCGGACCGGGGCAAGCGGACCAATGTGAGCGGATGGGCCCGGTCAGCCGTTGATGCGCGTGACCGAGCTTACGACCTTGGTCGCCTTCAGGAGCGAGATGATCGTGTTGAGGTGCTTCAAGTCCCAGACCTCGAGTTCGATCGTCATTTCATGGAAATCCGGTGTCCGCCCGATCATCTGGATGTTCTCGATATTGGCGCCGTTCTCGCCGATCACCTGGGCAATCTGCGCCAATGTTCCCGGCTCGTTGATGGCGCGCACGAGGATCTGGGCGGGAAACCGCTCGGGGTTTTCCTCATCAATATCCCAGCGCACGTCGAGCCAGCGTTCGGGATAGTCGTCGAACGTCTTCAGTTCCGGAGAATGGATCGGATAGATGGTGATCCCCTCGCCCGGTGTCAGGATGCCGACGATGCGGTCGCCCGGCACGGCGCCGCCCGACTTGGCGAAGCGCACCGGCAGGTCGCCGCGGATGCCGCGAATGGGGATGGCGTCCTTGCCGCCGTCGGCGCCGGCGGGATCGCGGAACTTCAGGCCCATCGCCCGGCGGATGCCGAACCACCCCTCCTCCTTGCGGCTCGGCGCGCTGCGCTGCTGGCGCTCTTCCTTGTAGTCGGGATAAAGCGCCTTGAGGACGTCGCGCGAGGGCAGGTCGCCACGGCCGATGGCGGCCAGCGCATCCTCGACGCTCGGCTGCGCCAGGCGGGGCAGCACGGCGGCGAGGCGCTCGTCCGAATAGGGCTTGCCGGCCCGCTCGAAGGCGCGGCTGACGATCTGGCGGCCGAGGCCGGCATATTGCTGGCGGGAGGCGGCCCGCGTCGCCCGGCGGATTGCCGAACGGGCCTTGCCGGTGACCGCGATGCTCTCCCAGGCCGCCGACGGCGTCTGGGCGCGCGACACCAGGATCTCGACCTCGTCGCCATTGTGCAGTTCGCTGATCAGCGGCTCGAGGCGGCCGTTGACCTTGCAGCCGATCGCGGTGTTGCCGATGTCGGTGTGGACGGCATAGGCGAAGTCGATGGCGTTGGCGCCGCGCGGCAGCGCGATCAGCCGGCCCTTCGGCGTGAAGCAGAAGACCTGGTCGTGGAACAGTTCGAGCTTGGTATGCTCGAGAAACTCCTCCGGCGTGTTGCCCTCGGAAACCATTTCGACGACGCGGCGCAGCCAGCGATAGGCGCCGCTCTCGATCGCCTTGCGGCCATCGCCATTGCCAGCGCCCCGACCGGCACCGTTCACGCCGGAATCCTTGTACAGCGCGTGCGCGGCGATGCCGTATTCGGCGATATCATGCATCTCACGGGTGCGGATCTGCAATTCGACGCGGCGGTGCCGCGGCCCGATGACGGTGGTGTGCAGCGACCGGTAGTCGTTCTGCTTGGGGTTGGAGATATAGTCCTTGTAGCGGCCCGGCACCGAGCGCCAGGTGGTATGGATGATGCCGAGCGTACGGTAGCAGTCCTCGATCGACCCGACGATCACGCGGAAGCCGATGATGTCGGACAATTGCTCGAAGGAAACGGACTTGCGCTCCATCTTGCGCCAGATCGAATAGGCCCGCTTCTCGCGGCCCATCACGGTCGCCTCGATGCCGCGTTCGGCAAGCTGTCCGCCAAGCGCCTCCTCGATCTCGTCGATCGCCTTCTGATTGACGGTGCGCATCATCCCCAGCCGCGAGGAGATCATCTCGTAGGCCTGGTGGTTGAGCTGGCGGAAGGACAGTTCCTCCAATTCGTCGCGCATCCACTGGATGCCCATGCGGCCGGCCAGCGGCGCATAGATGTCCATGGTCTCCTCGGCGATGCGCTTGCGCTTGCGCTCGGGCACGTAGTCGAGCGTGCGCATGTTGTGCAGCCGGTCGGCGAGCTTGACCAGCAGCACCCTGACGTCCTTGGAGATCGCCAGCATGAACTTGCGCAGGTTCTCGGCCTGCTCGGCCTTCTTGGAAACGAGGTCGAGCTTCTTGATCTTGGTCAGGCCGTCGACCAGTTCGCCGATTTCGGGCCCGAACAGACGGTCGATTTCCTCGCGCGTCGTCTCCGTGTCCTCGATCGTGTCGTGCAGCAGGGCCGCGACGATCGTCGCGTCGTCCAGCTTCAGGTCGGTGAGGACGGCCGCGACCTCGAGGGGATGGGAGAAATAGGGATCGCCGGAGGCGCGCGTCTGCGAGCCGTGCGCCTTCATCGCATAGACATAGGCGCGGTTCAGCAGCGCCTCGTCGGCATCGGGAGCGTAGCTGGTAACCCGCTCGACAAGTTCGTATTGGCGCATCATCGCGGCAAGACCCTCGGCCTGGCCGGACAGTTTAATCGGAACCGCGTCGATCCAGGCGCGCTTTTCCCGGCAGGCAGCCAGACGGGTTGATCATATCCCGGAACGTGATGGCCGGGTCGATCAAAACATCGCGGCCGGATATGGCCGCAGACATGACCGCGACCGTCTTGACGTCGGCGGCCTGTAAACTGTGTGACGTCGGGTGCCCGGATCAATCCCGGTCGTCGGGCGGGGTCAGGCCTTCCAGACCCTTGAGCAGCTCTTCCTCCGACATCCGGTCGAACTGGATCGCATCGTCCTCGACACCGCCAGCCCCCGGGCCGCTGCCGGGTCCGACATCGGACGCGGCCCCCGGGGCCTGCACGGCAACCATCGGAACCGCGTCGGGCTCGGGCTCGTCGACCTCGACGAACTTCTGCAGCGAGTGGATCAGCTCTTCGTTGAGATCGTCCGGCGAAACGGTTTCGTCGGCGATTTCGCGAAGCGCGACGACGGGATTCTTGTCGTTATCGCGATCGACCGTGATCGGCGCGCCGTTGGAGATCATTCGCGAGCGGTGGCTGGCGAGCAGAACGAGCTCGAACCGGTTGTCCACCTTGTCAATGCAATCTTCGACCGTCACGCGGGCCATAACGAGAAACTCCGGCAGAAGTCCTGGGGGATGTCCTGAAGAACAGCCCATATACGCACTTGGCCGGCGGTTGACAAGAGCCGGAACCACTGACGGGGCCCCGGACCACCAGGCCCGATGACGACAGACCGGACGCTGATCGGCTGGCGCGAATCATCGCCTCCGGATGCCCCGGAAACAGGGCGCCTGTCCCTTGATCCGGATGCCGCCGGCGCGAACCTTGTGTATCTTTAATGTGACATTTTGCTGCCATCTTCCTATGTGCGAATGCATGTCATTAGGCGGCAGTGTCACGATGGCCGGGAGGAACGTTCAAAACGGGTTTTTTGCGCACCAACTAATGTGTTGACTGGCATAATCTTTTCTGACAAATGCAACAATCGTCTGAATTCACGATATCCAGACAGCCCGGTGTCGAAGCGGTCACGCCGCGTCAGCATACTGACTGGACCGAACTCATGCGTATAAATACAATGGTGCATCAACTTGAGTTAAATACCGCTTAGACATACCACATATTCGGCGTCGTGGGGGCGGCGGACATTCGCTAACCGGCTACTGTATAAAGTCGAGGCTGGTCCGGAGCATAGTCGATAATAACAGTTCGCCGACAAAATGAATGGCGAAATCGGATCAACGATACCAAATGACAAGACAAGAACCGGAAGGACTTGCAATGAAATTCTATGCAAATGAGCGCATTGCGCTCTTCATCGACGGCGCAAATTTGTATGCGACGTCTCGCGCCCTTGGTTTCGATATCGACTACAAACGGCTCCTGGGATTGTTCGAGTCGAAAGGACAATTAGTCCGCGCCTATTATTATACAGCCCTGGCGGAAGATCAGGAATACAGCTCAATTCGCCCGCTTATCGACTGGCTCGACTATAACGGCTTCACGGTCGTGACCAAGCCGATGAAAGAGTTCTTCGACGCGACCGGCCGACGCAAGGTCAAGGGCAACATGGATATCGAACTTGCTGTCGATGCCATGGATATCGCTGACCGGGTCGACCACATCGTCTTGTTTTCCGGTGACGGCGACTTCCGGTCGCTGGTGGAAGCGCTGCAGCGGCGCGGCAAGCGCGTCAGCGTGATGTCGACGATTTCCTCGCAGCCGCCGATGATCGCCGACGAGCTGCGCCGGCAGGCCGACGTCTTCGTCGATCTGGCGACGCTGGCAAGCGCGATCGGCCGCGACCCCGGCGAAAAGGCCGAGCGCGCGGCGCGGCGCGAACAGGCCGCCATGGAACGCGCACAGCGGACCGTCGATCAATATGACGACGAATTCGACGACGAATTCGCCGAATCGTGAGCCTCGCGACGGCGGAGCCTGGAGGTCACGCATCTTTGGGCTCCGAGCCGCCGCGTGACTGCCGCCTCTGTGACAGGCTCGCGGCGTTTCGCGACGCCAATCGATCGGCCTATCCGACCTTTCACAATGCGCCGGTCGCAAGCTTCGGACCGGCGCGCGCTGCCCTGCTGATCGTCGGCCTGGCGCCCGGGCTGAAGGGCGCCAACCAGACCGGACGCCCCTTTACCGGCGACTATGCCGGCGACCTCCTCTACGAAACGCTCTGCGCCTTCGGCTTTGCCCGGGGCACCTACCGCGCCGATCCGTCGGACGGCCTGGAACTGGTCAACTGCCGGATCACCAACGCGGTGCGCTGCGTTCCGCCGGAAAACAAGCCAATCGGCGCGGAAATCCGCAACTGCCGCCCTTATCTTGAAGCGACCATCGCCGAGACGGAGGGTCTCAAGGCAATCGTCGCGCTTGGCCGTATTGCCCACGACTCTGTGTTGAGCACGCTCGGCGCGCGCCGCGCCGCCCATCCCTTCGGCCACAATGTGCGCCATCAGATCGGAGCGCTGGCGCTTTTCGACAGCTATCACTGCTCGCGCTACAATACCAACACCGGCCGCCTGACGCCGGAGATGTTCCAGGCCGTGTTCCGCGATGTCGCGCGGGAGATCGGCGGATAGGGTCCGCTGCTGTGCGGTGATTGGCCGGCCGACGCTCGAAGCCGGTCCCGTACCAGCGCAACCGCCGTCCGGCACTCGGCTCCCAGCGATGCGTTTGAACGCATCGCGTTTCCGCCCTGCGGCAGCAATGCTTCCGCTGCCCGGCGCTCGAAGCCGGTTCCGCGCCGGTGCAACCGCCGTCCGGCACTCGGCTTTGGGCCTCGTGCGTTCGGCACTCGAAGCCGGGTCCGTACTGATGCAACCGCCTCCCGGCGCTCGACTTGGGTCTCGCGCGTTCAGCGCTCGAAGCCGGGTCCCTACTGGTGCAACCGCCTCCCGGCGCTCGACTTGGGTCTCGCGCGTTCGGCACTCGAAATGCTCTCGCATTTCGTCCGCTAAAGCGGACCGTGCCTCACCCCTTCTCCCGCATCAGCCGCGACTTTTCGCGCTGCCAGTCGCGCTTCTTTTCCGTTTCCCGCTTGTCGTGATGCTTCTTGCCGCGGGCAAGGGCGATCTCGACTTTGGCAATACCGCGATCGTTGAAATAGGCGCGCAGCGGCACGATGGTCATGCCCTCCTTCTGCACAGCGCCGATCAGCCGGCCGATCTCGCGCCGGTGCAGCAGGAGCTTACGCGGCCGGCGCGCCTCGTGATTGAAGCGACTGGCCGGCGCATAGTCAGGGATATGCATGTTGAACAGCCAGATGTCACCCGCCATCTCGCCGGCATGGGATTCGGCCAGGCTCGAGCGCCCCTCGCGCAGGGACTTCACCTCCGTGCCGGTCAGGACGATGCCGGCCTCGTAGGTGTCGAGGATCTCGTAGTCGAAGCGGGCGCGGCGGTTCTCGGCAATAGACCGGTTCGCCAACGCCTTGCGCGCCGCCGCCATTCAACGCTCCCGCTTAATCTCAGGCCAACAAACGTCAGGCGTTGATCAGCCCGGCATGGACCATCGCGTCGCGCACCTTGGCCTGCGCCGCCTCGGAGGCCGGCACCAGCGGCAGCCGCACTTTCGGATCGCTGCGGCCAAGGACGGACAAGGCATATTTGGCCGGCGCCGGGCTGGTCTCGACGAACAGCGCCTTGTGCAGCGGCATCAGCCGGTCCTGGTAGGACAGCGCGGTCTTGTAGTCGCCGTCCTGGCAGGCCTTCTGGAAGTCCGCGCACAGGCGCGGCGCGACATTCGACGTCACCGAAATGCAACCCTGCCCGCCATGGGCGTTGAAGGCGAGCGCGGTGGGATCCTCGCCGGAGAGCTGCACGAAATCGGTGCCGCAGGCGGCCCGCTGCAGGCTGACGCGCGTCGGATCGGCGGTCGCATCCTTGACGCCGACGATGTTGGCGCAGTCCCTGTAGAGCCGCGCCATCGTCTCGACGCTCATGTCGACGACGCTGCGGCCGGGAATGTTGTAGATCAGGATCGGGATGCCGATGGCATCGTTGATCGCCTTGAAGTGCTGATACATGCCCTCCTGGGTCGGCTTGTTGTAGTAGGGCATGACGATCAGCACCGCATCGGCGCCGGCCTGTTCCGCGTGCTGGGACAGCTCGATCGCCTCGGCGGTGTTGTTGGAGCCGGCACCGGCAATCACCGGCACCCGCCGGCCGGCCGCCTCGATGCACAGTTCCACGACACGCTTGTGCTCGGCATGGCTCAGCGTCGGCGACTCGCCCGTCGTGCCCACCGGCACCAGACCGCTCGACCCCTCTTTGATCTGCCAGTCGACGAAGTCCTGGAATTTTTTCTCGTCCACCGCACCGTTCGCGAACGGGGTAATCAGGGCGGTGATCGATCCTGTGAACATGGCAGTCGGGTCCTCTCAGCCGGTCCGCGGCAAGCGGCGGAAAACCGGGATTGCGAAAAACGCCGGGAGCATAGGGATTGTCCGGCGCAGCGGCAAGAGATTGCTTACCGGTTCGACATATTCTGAAAAAGGAGTACTATCCTGGCGAATTTTCAGGGCCGCCGGGGCGAATATCGGACCGGTGGGACCGGGCATGTGCCTGGAAGCCCGCGCGGCGGACACGATCTCGCCAAAACTGCCCTATATAGTTCCGCTGGGTGATTGTTAGGGTTTTGCGTCGAAAGTATTCGGTTATGCCAGATCGTCGATATTCACCATGGACCGCAACGATCGGGACAGCAGCGATCGCGCTGCCCGTCCTGACGACCCTGTGGGCGCCGGCCGCCCTGGGCGCCGGCGATGTCCCTTTGCCGCGCGAGCGTCCGGGCACGGAGGGCGAGGCGGCGGCGACAGCCACCGGCGAGACCGCATCGTCGGACGTAGCCGTGGCGACCGACGAGACCGCCCCGGGCAGGCCCCTGCCCCGCGCACGGCCGGACGAAGCAGGCCCCGCCGCCCATGAGCTTGCCCGCCGTGGCGGCTTTGCCGCGCCCGTCGTCGATCCGCACACCGCCAGCCTGGTGACGCAGGCGCTCGGCCATATCGGCGCCGGCCGGTTCGGCGACGCCTTGTCCGTCCAGCGCAGGCTCAGCGACCCGGCGGCGAAGGCGCTGATCGAATTCTACTACGTTCGCGACCGGTCGCTGAGCGCGCCGCACAGCCGGATCGCCGCCTTCCTCAAGACCCATCCCGATTGGCCGAACCGCCAGCTCATCCGCGGCCGCTACGAAGTGGCGCTGCATGCGCAGGGGGCGGGCAGCCAGACAATCCTCGCAGCCTTCGAAGAAACGGGGCCCGAGACAACGATCGGCACGATCATCCACGCCCGCGCGCTGAACGCGACCGGTGAAACCGACCGGGCCCGGGCCATGATCAAGGATTTGTGGCGGACGAAACGCTTGAGCAGCAGCGAGGAGGACCTTGTCCTCAAGTCGTTCTCCAAAACGCTCGGCAGCGACGATCACAAGGCGCGCATGGACATGCTGCTCTATGACAACCAGTCGACGGCGGCCGCGCGCGCCGCACGGCGGGTCGGCGGCCACGAGGCCAAGCTTGCCGAGGCGCGGATGTCGGTCAACCGCCGCTCGAAGTCGGCGGCCGGCCTGCTCGACCGGCTGCCGCAGGCGGTTCGCGACGATCCGGGCTACGTGCTGTCGCGCGTGCAGTGGAACCGGCGTGCCGGCCGGCTGAGCTTCGCGGCCGAACTCCTGCAGAACGCCGAATTCGACCCGGACCAGCAGGTCGATCCGGACGAGTGGGCGCTGGAGCGGCGCGTCGTGGCGCGCGATCTGATCGAGACCGGCGATCCGGACAATGTCACAATCGCCTATGACCTGGTTTCGCAGCATCATGCCGAGGCACCGATCGACCGGCTCGAGAACGAGTTCTATGCCGGCTGGATCGCGCTGCGCTTCATGGACGACCCGGACGCGGCGAAGGGCCATTTCGAGGAGATCCTGGCCGTCGCCAAGACGCCGATCAGCCGGGCGCGCGGCGAATACTGGCTTGGCCGCGCGGCCGAAGAGGCCGGCGACGTCGACACCGCCGTCGAGCGTTATGTCGCAGCCGGCCACCATGCCACCACCTATTACGGCCAGTTGGCGCTAGTGCGGCTTGGCAGGACGATGGCCAATGACCCGGACAAGCCGCTGATCGCCGACACCGCCCGGCGGGTTGTCGGCAAGCGTGACAGCATCCGGGCGATGCGGCTTCTGGCCCAGATCGGCCGGCGCGACGACGCCGCGCGGCTGATGATCTCGATGGCCAACGAGACGGACGACGCGCTGACCCTGGTCGGCCTGTCGGAGACGGCGGAGCGGATGAACCTGAAATGGGGCACCGTGTGGATCGGCAAGCGCGGCATGCGCGCCGGCGCGCCGACCCAGGCCTATGCGTTTTCCAACAAGGGCATGCCGGACTACGACGATGTCGGGCCGGGGATCGATCCGGCGGTCGTCTACGCGATCGCCCGGCAGGAAAGCGTGTTCAATCCCGCCGCGGTCAGCCCGGCCGGCGCGCGCGGCCTGATGCAGATGATGCCGGCGACCGCCAAGGCGACGGCTCGGACCTTCGGCCAGCGCTACGATCTCGGCCGCCTGACCTCCGATCCGCGCTACAACGCGACGCTGGGGGCGGCCCATCTCGGCGAGCTCGCTGACGAGTTCGACCACGCCTATGCCCTCGTCTTTGCCGCCTATAACGCCGGCGGCGGGCGCGTCTATCAGTGGATCGAGCGGTTCGGCGACCCACGCAAGGGCGAGATCGATCCGATCGACTGGGTCGAATCCATCCCCTTCTACGAGACGCGCAACTATGTGCAGCGGGTGATGGAAGGGCTGCAGGTCTACCGGGCGAGCCTCGGATCGGACGACCGGCTGCTGATCGCCGAGGATCTGCGGATCCCGATCACCGCCGGCCAGTCGGTCATCGCCGCCACCGCGAGCGAGACATCCGATCCGGGGTCGGATACTGGTGTACCCGGTGTGTTCAGCGGCTTCAGCGACGGGCCGCGGGAGACCGGCGGCGACATCCCGTCGACGGCACTCGGCTTCGGGGGATATGGCGGCAACCGTTAGAGCAAGCTCTGGCGCAGCCGCCGATTGGGGGACGATCTCATGGCAGATGCAACCGAGGCGGCCGCGTCAGCGGTTTCGCCGGGCAGTGGCGATGCGCGGTCACAAGACGAAGCGGGCTGGCGCGACGTCTTCGTTTCGGCCCAGGACGGGTTGCGCCTGCACGGGCGCGACTACGGCCCGCGAAACAGTTCGGCGATGCCGGTCGTCTGTCTTCCCGGACTGACGCGGAACGCCCGTGATTTTCACGAACTCGCGGTGCGCCTTGCCACCGACGATAAACATCCGCGCCGCGTGCTCTCGATCGATTTCAGAGGCCGGGGCGAATCGGAGTTCGATCCCGACTGGAAGGCCTATTCGCCGCTCGTCGAGATGAACGACGTGCTCGACATGACGACGGCCTGCGGGATCCATCGGGCCTGTTTCGTCGGCACGTCGCGCGGCGGGCTGGTCACCATGCTGATCGCCGCCGCGCGGCCGACCCTCATCGGCGCCGCGGTGCTCAACGATGTCGGGCCGGAACTGGATGTTCGCGGCCTGATCCGGATCAAGAAAGTGCTGGGCGCAACCGAGCGGCCAGCCGACTGGCCCCAGGCGATCGCCGGCATGAAACGGGCCTATGAAGCGCATTTCCCGGCGCTCGACGCGGCCGGCTGGGATCTCTATGCGCGTCGGACCTACCGGGACCGGGACGGCAAGCCGGCGCGCGACTACGATGCCAAGCTCCTGAAAACGCTGGAAACGATCGACTACAACCAGCCGCTGGCGACGCTCTGGCCGCAATTCGACGGCCTTGGTCATGCCCCGGTCCTGGTGATCCGCGGCGAGCATTCCGATATTCTGAGCCCTGAGACCCTCGCGAAGATGGCGAAACGGCGCGACGACCTGCAATCGATGGAGGTCGGCGGCGAAGGGCACGCACCGCTGCTGCATCTGCCCGAAACACTCGATCGGATCGCGGCGTTCGTCGAGGCCGCGGACCGTTCGTCTACCTGATCGCCTCGCTCAGTCCCGCAACACGAACTCGATGCGCCGGTTGCGCGCCTTGCCGGCCAGGGTGCCGTTCGAGGCCAGCGGCCGGCTTTCGCCATAGCCAAGCGCGGTGAAGCGCCCCCGTATCACGCCATCGGCGACGAGCAGGTCGATCAGCGTGCGCGCCCGGTTGAGGCTCAGGGTGTAGTTGGCCTCGTCTGTCCCGTCGGAATCGGTATGGCCGGCAACCGCGACGAAGGTATACGGGCAGCGCGCCAACGTATAGGCGATCCGGTCGATCTGCGCGTGGCCGTCGCCGCGGATATCGGCCCGCCCCGCCTCGAAGGCGATCGGCCGGCTCTTCAGGACGGTTTCTATGGCGGCCTCGCAGGCGCCCGCATCGAGATCGGCCGTCGGCGGACCTTCGGCGACCTCGGACATATCGACTGAAAAGCCTGCCGGCCAGGTCGCGGCCGCAAGCTCGGCCAGCGCCGCGCCATGAAAAGCCCGGCCGGAGAACGCGACCGTCTGTCCGTCGAGATTGACCTGGCCCTCGGCAAGCCGGTTCATCAGCGCCACGGCCTGCGCGGCCGCCTCGGCAAAGCCGTCAGGTGCTTCGGGGAGAGCGCCGGGGGCAGAATCCGGCCGGTCGACCAGCATGATCGTCAGCGGCAGGTCGGGGAAGGCGGCGCCAGCCGCCGAGACGATGGCGTTCCGTTCGGATGGGCCTGGAACGGTCCCCCGGATTTCCAACGCCCGCTCGTTGCGTGTGATCCGCAGGCCGTAACCGGGTTTCGCGGGTCCGTCGTCCCGGTCGTCGGATGCCGGGTCGGCCGTCGATGCCCCGGATTGCCCGGTGTCGCCCGCCTGCCCTGCGATCGCTTGGGCCTCAGTTGTCTGGGCCCCAGTTGTCTGGGCCGCCGCCATGTGGATGGCTGCGCCGGCGGTCAAAAGCCAGACAGCTGCCAGGATGATTACACGGTCCCTGGCCAAACCGAGGCGAACAGGCATTGCGAACCTCTTCCTTGAGGGACCGCCGGAGCCCCACAATCCGGTCAGGGCGATCTGGGCCGGGCCGGGCCAAGCCGGGACGTATGAAGCCGGCGCCCTTCGGGACATCGGAACAGCGTCGCGCTTTTTGATGATTCGGCAAATAAAAACCCCGGCAGCGATTGCTGCCGGGGCTGGATTGGCCGGGCGGCCCTGAAATCGACCGCCCTTCAAACCCTATCAGAAGTTGCGGGTAACCTGGAAGGCGGCCGAGAAGGCACCATCCGAAGAGTCGACACCCGCGCCGCAAAGTGCGACCGGACCGACGCAGCCACCGCTCTGGGCCCA
>JANQKY010000107.1 GCA_028280885.1 Tepidamorphus sp. | reverse complement strand
TCCGTACCCGGGCCGGTGGCCACCGGCCCGGGTACACCGCTCAATCTCTCACAGAACGGTCAGAACAACATGCAAGGGAGCCGCGGCCGGGCAAGGAAGCCCGCGCACAGATGTGCCCCACACCCTGGCAATAACAGACCTGAGCTCCACCAAACCGGACAGCAGTGGACGTGTTCCAGGGATGACGTCCAAGGGACTGGCCAGGCTGAAAACAAAAGCCCCATCCCCGCTGAACCGGACAGCAGTGGGACAAGCCCGGCAATGACACGGAGGGGTGATGACGAGGGAGAGCTCAGAGAGCCGCCGCCACCCCTCGGCATGATCGCCGGGCCGTCCATCGTGTTGTGGTGCAGTCTGCCCGGTTTGAAGCGCACATAAAAAAAACCGCGGCGCCCCATCGGGCGTCGCGGCCTCTTTCACCTGTAGAGCCGGTTTAAGCGAAATCGACGCCGTTTTCGCTCATCGGCAGGATCGTGACGCGTGGGCCGTCGGCGGCAATCGCGTTGGCAAGCGCCGGGCCGGCCGGCGGGAGGCCGGGCTCGCCGACGCCGGTCGGCGCTTCCGTCGAGGCGACGATATGCGTCTCGATCGCAGCAATGTCGCCGATGCGCAGCGGCTCGTAGTCGGGGAAGTTGAACTGGTCGACCTCGCCGTCGGTCAGGGTAACCTGTTCGCGCATGACGGCGCCGAGCCCGTAGCCGATGCCGCCCTCCATCTGCGCCTTGATGACGTCCGGATTGACCGGGATGCCGCAATCGACCGCGCAGGTGACCTTCTCGATCTTCACCGTGCCGTCCTCGTCGCGGGAGATCTCGACGACTTCGGCGACATAGGATTCAAACGAGAAGTGGCCGGCGATGCCACGTGACCGCCCCTCGGCGGGCGGCGTATTCCAGCCGGCCTTGTCGGCGACGTGTTTCAGCACGCCGGCAAGCCGCTGCTGCTTCTTGCCGTCGCCTTCAAGATGGGCGAGCCGGAACTCCAGCGGGTCGCGGCCGGCGGCCTTGGCCGCCTCGTCCATCATGCTTTCCATGACGTAGCCGGTATGGCTGTTGCCGACCGAGCGCCACCAGTTCACCGGGATCGCCGATTTGATGTCGGTGAGCCCGACATACATGCCCGGCAGCGCGTAGGGCGTATCCGGAACGCCTTCCACCGAGGAATGGTCGATGCCGTCGCGGACAATGAAATCCTCGAACGCGGTGCCCTTGAAGATCGACTGGCCGGCGATGCGGTGGTCCCAGGCAACGATAGTACCGTCTGAATCGAGGCCGACACGGACCTTGTGGGCCATCGCCGGGCGGTAGTAGCCGCCCTGGAGATCGTCCTCGCGCGACCAGACCAGCTTGACCGGCTGCTTGCCGCCGCTCATGGCAAACGCGAGCGCGGCCTCGACATGATAGTCGGCGGTCATGGTGGCGCGCCTGCCGAACGAGCCGCCGGCATAGACCGTGTTGATCTTCACCTTTTCCGGCGGCAGTTGCAGCACGGCGGAAATCGCCTGGTTGGCGCCGATCGGGAACTGGCAGCCGTCATGGACGGTCACGCCGTCCGCCGTCGGCTCGATCGTGCAGGTCAGCGGTTCCATTGGGGCATGGGCGAGATAGGGGAAGAAGAAATCCTTCTCGATCACGGTGTCGGCGCCGGCGAGCCGGTCCTGAATTTCAGGCAATTCAGCGTCCTTGCGGGCGACCAGTTCGGGCTCGGCATTGACGGCGGCCATCATCGCGGCCTTCAGCGCGTCGGTGCCGCGGGTTTCGGCGTTGGTGAAATCCCACTCCGCTTGCACCAGGTCGCGGGCCTGCAGGGCCGACCAGGTATCCCTGGCGAAGACGATCGCGCCGGCGCCGGTGGGCATGGCGACCGCGTTTATGAAGCCCGGCACGTCCTTGGCGGCCTCCGCGTCGACGGAGACGATCTTGCCGCCGAATTTCGGGCTGCGCTTGATCACCGCGACGATCTGGCCGGGCAGCTGCATGTCCATGGCGAAGAGGCCGGTGCCGGTCGTCTTGTGGTGGTTGTCGCGGCGCGCGGTGTTCGGATTGCCGATCAGCTTGAACTCTTCCGGACGCTTGAGCGGCGGCTCCTCGGGGGCGGTCAGGCCGGACGCGGCGGTAACGAACTCGGCGATCGGCGCCGACTTGCCGGCGCCCGAGATGACGCCATGATCGATCCTGAGTTCCGACGCATCGACGCCCCATTCCTTGGCGGCGGCCTCGATCAGCATGGCGCGGGCAGCAGCACCTGCCTTGCGGTACTGCATGAAGGAATTGGCGAGCGCCGTCGAGCCGCCGGTGCCCTGCATGCCGAACAGCAGGTTCTTGTAGACGTCGTTGTCGAACGGCGCGAATTCGACATCGACCTCGTCGAGATCGACGTCGAGTTCCTCGGCGATCAAGGTCGTCAGGCCGGTCGAGGTGCCCTGGCCCATCTCGAAATGCTTGACGATCGCGGTGACGTTGCCGTCCGGCGTGATCTTGACGAAGGGGGTGAAGTCGATCGTGCCGGCGGGTTCGGCGGCAAGCGCGCCGCGCTTGGTATAGCCGACCATCAGGGCGGTCGCGGCGACGGCGGAGGCGCCCTTCAGGAAGCCGCGGCGGGAGGTTTGTATCGTCATGATCAGGCCTCCAGAATGTCGGATGCGCGCTGGATTGCGGCGCGGACGCGCTGATAGGTGGCGCAGCGGCAGGCATTGCCCCACATGTAGTCGTCGATCTCCTCAACGCTCGGCCTGGCGTTCTCGCTCAGAAGCCCGACGGCGGACATGATCTGGCCGGACTGGCAGTAGCCGCACTGGACAACGTTCTCCTCCTTCCAGGCCTGCTGGACGGCGTCGGAGACCGTCGTGTCCAGGCCCTCGATCGTGGTGACCTCGGCGCCGTCGAGATCGCCGACGAAGGTCTGGCAGGAGCGTACCGGCGACCCGTCGACATGGACGGTGCAGGCGCCGCAAGAGGCGACACCGCAGCCGAACTTGGTGCCGGTCAGCTTCAACTCGTCGCGAATCACCCACAAAAGCGGGGTATCGTCAGCGGCGTTGACGGCGCGGTCGACGCCGTTAACCTTCAGATTGGTGGGCATGTCGGGGGACTCCCATTGCAGGCTTTGAGGAAACAACCGGATGCGGAGCGCTGCTGCGTCCGGATCCAGGGAACCAAGGTGGCCGACCGGATTACAAAACGATCTCTTGGTGCCGGGCCGCGCTTGTGTCGGACTGGATTTTTACAACGACAATCTGTGTCGCTTTGTCGTATATTGACAGATGGTCGATGATTGTCAATATGTCGCCGGAGCTTGAATGCGACCATGACCGAGCGTGAAGAACATATCGTCGAAGCCGCCGCACGCGTGTTTACGCGCTACGGCGTCAAGCGGACCACGATGAACGACATCGCCGGCGAAGCCGGCCTGGTCCGGCAGACGCTCTATACGGTCTACAAGAGCAAGGACGAGGTGCTCTGCGCCGTTATCCGGCACTACACGGACCAGGCGCTCGAAGAGGTCCGGCGGCAATGGGAAACGGCCGGGTCGCTTGGCGAGAAGCTCGATATCTATTTCGACGTGGCGATCCTGCCGTCCTTCCGGATGGTGCGGGAATCGCCGGATGCCGATGACGTGATCAGCGGGTTCAACTCGATCAGCAAGGATGCCCTGGACCGGGCCTTCGAACGCAAGCGGCTGGCGCTGGCCGAGATGCTCGCGCCGGAGGCCGAGGCGTTGGCGCGATCGGGCGAGACGGCCGATACGCTGGCGGATTTCATCCAGTCGGCCTCGGCGAAGTTCAAGCACGCGGCCCGCGACGAGACGCATCTGACGACGCTTCTGGGGACGCTGAAGGCCGTCGTTATCGCGGTCGCCGAGCGCTAGCCTCCGCGCTTCGCGGGTCGGGGACCCGCCGGCTGATCGCCGGCGGCGCATGCCTGCCAGACAAAGATAGCGGGCGCGGGCGGCTGGAATTGGTGCTATCACCGGTTGCTTCCACAGCGTCACGTCTGCCGGCCGTCCATGTCTCCCTCCAAACTGCCCATACGACTGCCGGTCTTCTACGGATGGGTCGTCGTCGCCGTGGCGTTCGTGACGATGGCGGTGGCGGTCAATGCGCGCACCGCCTTTTCCCTGCTGTTCCCGCCGATCCTCGATGAATTCGGCTGGCAGCGCGGCGAGACCGCGGCGGCCTTCACGGTCGGCTTCATCGCAGCGACCGGAATTGCACCGATCGTCGGGATGCTGATGGACCGGACCGGTCCGCGGCTGGTCATTCCCTTGAGCGCGGCGATCGTGGCAAGCGGCTTCGCCGCGGCCGTCTTCATCGAAACCCCGATCGGGCTCTATGCAAGCCTGGGCGTGCTCGTGGTCGGCGGGTCGATCGGCATGAGCTATATCGGCCATTCGATGTTCCTGCCCAACTGGTTCGTGCGCAACCGGGGGCTTGCCATCGGCATCGCGTTTGGCGGCGTCGGCCTGGGCGCGATGGTGCTGTTGCCGGCCGCGCAGTTCGTCATCGCCGAATACGGCTGGCGCATCGCCTGCCTGTCGTTTGCGGTGCTGATCGTCGCGATCATCATTCCGCTCAACCTGCTCTTGCAGCGCCGCAGTCCCGAAGACATCGGCGACGTTCCCGACGGCCGGCGGCAGGACCCGGTGCAGGATCGGGCATCCGGCGAGAAGGAGGCCGCGATCGATCCCGTCGTCGACCGGGCCTGGGCGGAAACCGACTGGACGCCCGGAAAGGCGATCCGGACGGGGCGCTTCTGGTGGATGACCGGGGGCGCGGCCTCGGCGCTGTTCGTCTGGTATACGGTGCAGGTCCACCAGACGCGCTACCTGTTGGATGTCGGTATCGGGGCGGGCGAGGCGGCCTTTGCGCTCGGCCTCGTCGGCCTGTTCGGCATCGCCGGCCAGATCGCCGTCGGCGCCCTGTCGGACCGGATCGGCCGGGAATGGGCCTGGACGCTTGCCTGCGTCGGCTTCGCGCTGTGCTATGTCATGCTGATCGCGCTGCAGGACTATCCCGCGCGCTGGCTGGTCTATGCGATGGTGATCTCGCAGGGCGCGCTCGGCTATGGCCTGTCGGCGATCACCGGCGCGCTTCCCGCCGACATCTTCGCCGGCCGGCGCTTTGCGACGATCTTCGCGCTGACCATGATCGGCGCCAATTTCGGCGCCGGCATCGGCCCCTGGGTGACCGGTCTGATCTTCGACTATACCGGGTCCTACACGATCGGCTTCGTGATCTGTGTCGCGCTCAGTCTGCTCTCCGCCTTCTGCATGTGGATGGCGGCGCCGCGCAAGGTGCGGCTGGTGCCGCGACAGGCGGCGCGCCTGGCCGCGAGAGGGCGCTAGGCCAGTCCCGGCGCTTGCGAGACGGCCCGATAGGCGTCTGCTATGGTAAGCCGTTTTCAGAGTGCGGCGGCTTCGGCGGCGGGAGGGGACGCGGATGGACTATTACGATCTGGGCGCCTATTCGCGGCGCGTGACGACATCTTCGCAGGAGGCGCAGGCCTGGTTCACGCGCGGCCTCGTGTGGACCTATGGCTATCACCATGAGGAGGCGATCGTCTGCTTTAAGAAGGCGATCGCAGCCGATCCCCACTGCGCCATGGCGCAGTGGGGCATCGCCTATGCGATCGGGCCGAACTACAACAAGCCGTGGGAGGCGTTCGAGGCGGAGGAGAAACCGGCCGCGCTCGATGTGGCCAGGCAGGCGATCGCCGCGGCAACCGCGCGGATCGATCAGGTGACGCCGCCGGAGCGGGCGCTGATCGAGGCGATCGCGACGCGCTATCCCGACGACCCCGCCGTGCCTGATTGCGGCCCCTGGAACGATGCCTATGCGGATGCGATGCGCTGGGTCTACAAGGCGCATCCCGACGATCTCGACATCTGCGCGCTGTTTGCCGAGGCGATCATGAACCGGACGCCCTGGGCGCTCTGGGACCTGCCGTCCGGACAGCCGGCCGACGGCGCCGATACGCTGGAGGCGATCGAGGTGCTCGACCGGGCCTTCGAGACGCTGGCAGGCGCCTGGGAGCATCCGGGTCTCCTGCACATGTATATCCATCTGATGGAGATGTCGCCGCATCCCGAACGGGCGCTCCGGCACGGCGATGCGCTTTCGACGCTGGTGCCCGATGCCGGCCACCTGTTGCACATGGCAACCCATATCGACGTGTTGTGCGGCGACTACCAGAACGTCGTGTCGCGCAATCACGCCGCGATCGTGGCGGACCGGAAGTATCTCGGCCGCAGCGGCGCGAACAACTTCTATTCGCTCTATCGCTGCCACAACTATCACTTCAAGATCTACGGCGCGATGTTCCTCGGCCAGCCGGGACCGGCGCTTGCAACGGCCGACGAACTGATCGCCACCCTGCCGCCGGAAACGCTGTTGCCGCTGGCCGACTGGCTGGAAAGCTTCGTGCCGATGAAGCAGCACGTGCTGATCCGCTTCGGGATGTGGCGCGAGATCCTTGACCAGCCGCTGCCGGAGGATCAGGCGCTTTACTGCGTGACGACCGCGCTGATGCGCTATGCGCGCACCGTCGCGCTCGCCAATCTCGGGGACATCGCCGCAGCCGACAGGGAACGCGATCTGTTTGCGCAAGCGAAGACGCGGGTGCCGGAAAGCCGGACGCTGTTCAACAATACCTGCGTCGATATTCTCGCGGTCGCCGAGCAGATGCTGCTGGGCGAACTCGAATACCACCGGGGCAATCACGAGGCGGCCTTTGCCCATCTGCGCCGGTCGGTCGAGTTGGACGACACGCTGCCCTATGACGAGCCGTGGGGCTGGATGCAGCCGGCCCGGCATGCGCTCGGCGCGCTGCTGCTCGACCAGGGCCGCTACCAGGAGGCGGAGGCGGTCTACCGGGCCGATCTTGGGCTTGACGCGACGCTCAGCCGGGCCTGCCAGCATCCCCGCAATGTCTGGAGCCTGCACGGCCTGCATGAGTGCCTGGCTCGTCGCGGCGAAACCGCCGAGGCGCTGCATGTGAAGCTGCTGCTCGATCAGGCTCTCGCCCGCGCCGAGGTGCCGATCCGGGCGTCCTGCTATTGCCGGTCAGTGGCGGCAGCTTGAGGGACGGTTACGGTCAGCCGTTGAAGGCGGCGACCGACAGGCCGCGTCCGTGCAGGGAAGCGTCGCCGCCGCGGCGGGCCGGATGCACGGCGAATTTCCACTGGCCGCGCTTCAACTCGGGATAGATCCACTGGGTGGCGCGCACCGGCGTGCCCGGCACCGGACCGGCGGCCAGCTCGTAACCGGCCCCGCCCGGTGTGCCGAAGTGGCGTTCGCCCGGCGTGCAATGGGTGGCGAAGCCGCCCGATCCCATGCATTCGGCGATCAGCACCACATAGAGGAAGGCCTCGTCGCCGGGCGCGAGCACGCCGGAGGAGAAGCGGACGAGTACGGGCCCTTTGCACGGCTTCGTCATCTCGACGGAGGCGGCCGGCGAATTGTCGACCGCGCTTTCGTCCTCGGGCGTCAGGCGGTGGGTCTGGATATCGAAACCTGACTTGCAGATATGCCGCGATTTCACCGGGATCCCGAGGCTCGATCGCGGCTTAGCGCCATGACCATCCGGGCGCGCGGCCTCCTGCGTGCCGGAGCTAAGGGCCGGCCCGGTCAGCACCGCAAGGGTTGCGATGAGGGTGATCCCCGTCTTCAGTGTCCGGCCGGTCAGGGACATGGCGGTGCTCCCGATGGGTTTCGATAGGAAACGTGCAGTGGACAAGGTGGGAAACGGACGTTTCAAGCGGATTTCGGTCTTGTTGCAGAACGATTTCAATGATTACCGGGCAGGGCCCACTGCTGTCCGGTTTAAATCCGGCAACGTCGCCTAACCGATTGCACGGCATGGCTTTTCGAGCAATCGGTGGCTGGGAGACACGTGACCTCCCACCCCCTCGGAGGTCATCCCTGGACTTGTTCCGGGCAACTGTGTTCAGGGATTGCAGGGACGGGCCCGACAAATACCGTTGT
>JANQKY010000086.1 GCA_028280885.1 Tepidamorphus sp. | reverse complement strand
TTTTCAACCACAAACGGCGCCATTACAGAAGACATCGTACTTCAGTACCTGCAAACCCACATCCAAAATCCTACCGACGAAAGTCGGTAGTGGTTTAGTCTCGGAGACGTCGAATAACCGTTTGTCTGACATGGCGTTTTCGGCAAATGAGGGTGGCGGGACATGGACTCGCTCAACCACTAACTCGGACGTCATCAACTCTGTTTTCCGCGATTGAAGCGGTGTCTGGGGAAGCGGTGTCCTGGTATCGCCCGCCATTCACCCTTCGTGTTGTTGCCGGGCTTGTCCAACTGCTATCCGGTTTGGTGGAGCTCAGGTCTGTTATTGCCAGGGCGTGGGACACATCTGTGCGCGGGATTCCTTGCCCGGCCGCGGCTCCCTCACCCCGGCCCTTCGGGCCGCCCCTCTCCCGCCAAGGGGGAGAGGGTGCGAGTGCATCTGAGAGGCCCTGCGGTCGTCGCAACCGCTGGCCGACAGAAAACGTCGATGCCGCAAATGATGTCGGTGCCTATTTGCCCGGTCCGCCCAGCGCGCTCTTTCCCTCTCCCCCTTGGCGGGAGAGGGTCGGCCCGCAGGGCCGGGGTGAGGGCCCGTGGCACGGCCGCTCGTCGTGCCAGTTCTCCGGGATGACGAGGGAGAAGTGGTGGTCCAAACGCTCATCCCTGCCGCTGCCCGACCAAGTCGGAGATGACCTCCGAGGGGGCGACCAGGCTGAAAACAAAGGCCCATCCCCGCTGAACCGGACAGTACAGGGCGCCAACCGGCGTGTTCGGGCCGTCCGCGAGGCTTGCCCGAGGCCTCAGGCATGATACTCAACGGGTCCTGATCAAACGGGCAACAGGAGCACGCGCATGACCGTCTACTCGCTGGAAGGGAGAGCCCCGGATCTGCCGGCGCCGGACCGCCACTGGATCGCGCCGAACGCGATGGTGATGGGCCGGGTGCGGCTCAAGGACGAGGCCAGCGTCTGGTTCGGCGCGGTGCTGCGCGGCGATACGGAGTGGATCGAAATCGGCGAGCGGTCGAATATCCAGGACAACAGCGTGCTGCACACCGATCTGGGCTTTCCGCTGACGATCGGGCCCGATTGCACGGTCGGCCATATGGCGATCCTGCACGGCTGCACGATCGGGCCGTGTTCGCTTGTGGGCATGGGGGCGACCGTGCTGAACGGCGTGACGATCGGCAGGAACTGCCTGATCGGCGCCAACGCGCTGATCCCCGAGGGGCGCGACATTCCGGACGGATCGCTGGTGCTTGGCGCGCCGGGCAAGGTGGCGCGGCAGCTCAGCGAACAGGAGATTGCCGGATTGCAGCTGTCGGCGGCGCACTACGCGCAGAACGCCCGGAGCTTCGCGGCAGGCCTTGCAGAGGCTTGAGAAAAAAAGGAGCCGACCCTTGTTTAAGCGAAGGGTCGGCTCGAAATGACCCGGTCTCGACGGACGGAGGGGTGGGGACAGGACCGGGTCGAAGTCGGTTGTTCTGCTAGCGGGTCGACGTGCCGCCGACGGTGCTCCAGGACTTGATGCGCTCGTTCCTGAGCGACACCCAGGCGTTCGGGTCGGTGGTCGACTGGCGCTTGAGATAGTCGTAGGGCGTGTCGCGCCAGAACCGGATCGTGCCTTCCTGGTTGTCGAGCACGAGGTCGCCGGCCGACGTCGCCACCGTCAGCACCGCGTGGCCGTCGCCATTGGTGTCGCGGACGACGGTGATCAGCAGGGCGGACGGCGGCCAGCCGCGGTCGATCAGCATGCGCTGCTTGAGCAGCACGTAGTCCTCGCAATCGCCGCGGTCGAGCGGATAGGTCCAGCGCTCCTCGACGCCGTAGAGCGCCTTGTCGGTCACCGGGGCGATCGCGCGGTTGACCCGGGCGTTGACGTCGAGCAGTTCGTTCATCCGCTCCTGGGTCAGGACCGGGCGCTGCGCCAGCGACCGGCCGTGATTGCATTCAGACGGATATTGCCGGCAGAACTGCACATAGCCGATCGGCGGTTTCGTCGCGGAGAATTCCGCCATGCGCGTGTCGGCGCGGTTCTGGCCCGGCGTTGCCCGGTTCTGGCTCGCGTCTGCAGAAGAATTCGCGCCAAGTGATCCAAGCAGGATCATCGCTCCCAAGACTGCACTTCGCATTTGACGGCCCCTTACTTGTTTGTTGTAAGGGACTATGACAGGGATGTTTTGAGATACACGAAAGCCTTGGCGGCAAATTCTCAAGGCTTGCGAGATGGATTGTTAACCGCTTTGGCGGCGATTTAATGTTTCGTTAGGATATCTGGAAAAGCGGGATTTCGGGGAAACGCAGGCGGGTCCGTGAATCAACCGATCTGGCCGAACTGCTCGGTGAGCGACTGCATCGTCTGCAGCACCGCGAATTCGATCGCGATGCCGTTTTCGATATGCCGGACGACGACACCGCGCGCCGTGCCCAGCGTCAGCTCGGTGCCGATCTTAGGCTTGACGTCGCAATTGATGGCCGCGCCCGAAAGCGACAGATCGAGGACCTTGCAGCGGTATTTCCGGCCGTCCGACAGCACCATCTCGGCGAAGGGGTTGCGCGGCACCAGGCGGGAGTGGCGACGGTCTTCGGCCAGTCCCAGTTCGGACCGGTTGGCAAGCCAGGTCAGCTGGGCTGCGAGCTTGTCGCGCTTGCGGCTGGTGGCGTTGATCGAGATCGCGAAGCCGCCCTCGAAAACCCGGGCGATCTTGCCTTCGATGCGGCCGATATGGTCGAGATAGATGATGACCCTGTCGCCGATCTCGCCCGAGGCCGGCGCGACCAGACGCGCGCCACCGGGCGACATGTCGACGATCTGGCAGGGGTATTCCCGCCGGTTGGGCAGCATGTAGCGGCCGAGAATATTGACCCGGACGCGCTGAAAGCGACGCTTTTCTTCGCTGAGCGGCAAAATCACGGCTTGGGTTGCGCCCGGCACGGGGAAGCACTCCGATTATCGTGGACAGCGTCGACTGACCGGCAATGGATAAGGTTGAAACCTAGATGAGAGTGGTTAACGAGTAATGATATCAGCCGATTAAGAAAAATCGGAGCGGCGCGGGGGCGCAGCGGTTTCGTTGGATCGATCGGAGCGCGTGGGCCCGGATATCCTGTCCGGCGGCGGTCTTCTCGCTCAGTCCAGACGCCCGCCATCGTAGAGCGTCAGGTGTTTCTTGCGGGCGATCGGCACGGGCTCGGTCCGCAGGGGATTGCCCGGACCGGTCTTCGAGCCCGGCTTTTCCGCCCAGATCAGCTTCAGCGACGACAGGCCGAGCGCTTCGATCGGATAGCTGCCGAGCCAGTAGGGCTCGTCGAGCGGCAGCATGGCGCCGAGGATGCGGGTATAGCCCTCGCCGCGATTGACGAGCGGCAGCAGCAGCGTCTCGAAGGGGGCGGACTGGCCGCGGCCATTGTCGCCGGAAAAGGCGATCGCGGCGGCGGCGGCATCGCAGACGATGGCGCGCAGCATCGTCGTCAGCGCCTCCCGGTCGTTCTCGGGCCACGCGTCCAGCCAGTTCTCGCCCTTCAGTTCCCGGCCGAAACAGGCCCCGACCCGCGTGCCGGCGAGGCGATAGGAATAGGTGCGGTCGTCGGTCGCCTCGAGAATGAAGGTGTCGGACAGGACCGGGCCGATATCGGCCGGCTCGATCTCGCGGCGCAGCGGCGCGGGCCGGTCGGCGCGCAGCCTGTCCCAATAGGCATAGAGCGACCGGCACGCGGTGTGTTTCAGGCTGGCACCGTGCCGCTCGCCTCGATATTCCGGCCAGTCCCACATTGTTTCTCTCCGGCTCGACAGTGTTCCCCGCTGGCACGCCCGCGCCGGCCGGGGATCCGATTGCAGCACAATGAGCAGGTTACGTGCCAGGTCCGACACTGTATGGTCCCCGGGCCGATCCCGACAGTCGAGAATGCGGATTACCCTTGGAAAACCAGCGCGAACCCGTCTTCAACCTGCCCAAAACGATCGTCGTTCTGGTCATTGTGCTCACCGTAATCCACACGGTGCGCACGATGCTGCCGGACAGGACCGATTTCGAGGTGATCTTCACCTTCGGCTTCGTGCCGGCGCGCTATGACGCCGCCTCGCAATATGCCGGCCAGTTTCCCGGCGGCTTTGCGGCGGATATCTGGACCTTCGTCAGCTATTCCTTCCTGCATGGCGACTGGATGCACCTGATCATGAACATGATCTGGATGGTCGCGTTCGCAACGCCGGTGGTGCGCCGCTTCGGGCTGACGCGCTTCCTGCTCCTGTCGGCGGCGGCGTCTATCGGCGGTGCGCTGCTTCATCTTTCGACCCATTGGGGGGAGGTGATCCCGATGGTCGGCGCCTCGGCTGCGATTTCCGGCCATATGGGGGCCGCGACCCGGTTCGCCTTCCAGCGGCAGGTGATGTTCGGCTTCGGCCGGCCCGACGACGAAACGCGCTGGCGGCGACCGGCCCTGCCGCTGCTCCTTGCGTTCCGGGATATCCGGGTGGTGGCCTTCGTCGCGGTGTGGTTTGCGGCGAACTATCTGTTCGGCGCGGCAAGCCTGATGCCCGGCGTCGAGGCGGCGATCGCCTGGCAGGCCCATATCGGCGGGTTCCTGGTCGGGCTTCTGCTGTTTCCGCTGTTCGATATCCCGAAGTCGCAACTGGTCTATCCGCGTCCCTCGCGGCCGACCGTGCCGGGCGTCGGCGGGTTTACGCCGCCTGGGCCCAATGGCGGAGGCGATCGGAGCGGGAACGGTCAGAACAGGGGTTCGGAATAGCGTTCCTCGCCGTCGATCAGCAGCGTCTTGATCGCCGCCTTGCCGTTTGAGTCGATCGCGGCGACGATCGCGACGCGGTCGGTGTCGCGGATCGTCTCGATTTCGCGGCCTTCGCCCTCGGGGACGAAGAAGTTCTCGATGCCGTACTCGATGCTGAGGCGCGTGCACGGTCGTGGGCACCTGTCGGCCAGATTTGCCGGTGGTGAACTGTTGTAGGCGGATCTGACGCGGCCCTGAATGACGGCCCGGTCCGGCAGGGGCGGCGGCGGGTGCTTGAAGACACCCGTTGGCTGGCTCCGACCGGCCTCGTCGGGCTCGAGCGCGATCCAGACCGGGTCGTTCCTCTCGAAATCCGTATCGCCGCCAACGGTCTGCGGATACACGGTCGATATTTCGTAGCGCAATCGAACATAGTCGCCGCGGAACAGGTCGCGGGGATCGATCGGCGCCAGGGATATGGTGACTTCCTCGCCCGTTCTGAGCCGATGTGCCCGCTCGAAAATCATCCAGCCAAGTGCTGCGACTTGCAGTGCAAGCACCAGGAAGAGGCGGAGCCCTATAGCGATCCAGGTCATCGCGGCGTCTCCCGGCCCGTTCGGGCGAACCGGTTGCCGACACGAACGAGAATACCGGCCAGTGCGATCATCAGGATGCCGCCGAACAGGAAGAACACGGCTGTATCGAGCAATGTGCCGAAGGTGACGAAGTAGAGGTAGAGAACCTCCCCGCCGAACGTGACAAGGCCCAGTGCCGCGATCGATCGCTTCCCGATCCGGTTGCCGCAGGCGACCGCCCAGATGACGGCAATCAATGCCAGGACCGCGAACAGGCTCTGCAGAAGCACATCTTCACGACCAAATCCGACGGTATACGCCCCCGCGACGAAGATCGCGGCGGCGGCCGTGATGGCGACCGGAAGCGCGGATTCCAGCACAGGACCAGCTTTTCCCGGCTGTCGATAGAAGGCGGTCCAGGCCGCGACAGCGATCAGCAAACCGGAGAGAGCAAGCGGCAGAAACGCCATGCCCGCGGTCGTGTCTCCGCCTCCTTGCTGCCGCATCACGGCTTGAAGCGGAAATTGCAGCCCGAGAAACGCAACCAGCCCGTAAAGCGACAGGATTGGCCCGTAGACTTTGAAATGCCGTTGCCAGTTTGCCGGTGGGGTTGCCCGCCCGAGGGAGAAACACAGGGCCGCGCAACTCATCGCCAAGACGACCGCGGATGCCATATGCCAATCCTGATCGTGTCCAACCGCGATGATCGTCGTCCCGATCCAGCCGGCGAGCGCCAGAACCGACAGGTGGACACCCGGCGACCACGCCCATACGCCTGCGACGGTCGCCACGGCCAGGATCGCGATCAGCGACGGCCAGTGGACCAGCCATTGATAGTCGACGACCTCGTAGAAGCCCCAGATGCACCAGGCGACGAGGGCGAGCAGCAGGCTTGATCGCGACGGGCCGAGCAGGGCGGCGAGGAAGGCGCCGGCACCCCACAAAAGGAAGGCGCCGGGATATTCGCCTGAGATGTGATAGCTCTGGGCGACCAGGATGATCGACGCGCCGAACAGGGCGGAGCCGGCGAAGATCGCCGCGTCCGCGAACCAGCGAAAGCCCCTGACCGCCAGGATCACGGCCGCGCCGTAGCAGATCGCCATGCCGCCGGCGAGCAGCGCCAGGCGGGTCAGCCGGGGCATCTCCGCCCAGTTGGCCGCGACGAAGGCAATCGCTGCGAACGCGATCAGCACCGCGCCCAGGAAGCCGATGATATTGGCCAGCCGCAGGCCGCCGCCCTGGCTCTCCAGGTTGAGCAGGATCGCTTCGGCGCTTTCGCCGGTCACCCAGCCGCGGTCGCGCCACACTTCGAGGTCGCGTTCCAGTCGGCGTCTGTACAATGTCGTCAGCATGGATCGTCAACTACGTCGCTTCGGGGCAATCGGTTACACCCAGAGTATTCGCATGCAAAGCGATTGTCGTACCTGAGCGCCGTTTCGCGGATTTTTGGTTTACGGATTGCACAGAGCCACAAAGTCGGCGCATCATGGCGACATCAAGCCCGTATCGGAGAAAGCGACAGGAGGAACCGGGCATGACCGTAGCCGTGATATTGAGCCGGAAAGGCCACGATGTCCTGACAGCATCTCCGCAATCGACGACGGCGGAGGCCTGCCGGCTGCTCGAGGAGAAGGGAATCGGCGCCGTCGTGATCAGCGCGGATGGCGCGACGGTCGCGGGTATCTTTTCGGAACGCGATTTCGTCCGCGCCGTGGCGCGCGACGGCGCGGGTGCCCTGTCCAGGCCGGTCAGCGATTATATGACGGCATCCGTCGTGACCTGCGACCCGGACGACACCGTCGGCGACCTGATGCGGCGGATGACCGAGGGTAAGTTCCGCCACATGCCGGTCGTCAAGGACGGCAGCCTGCAGGGTATCGTCTCGATCGGCGACGTGGTGAAGGAGCGCATCGCGGCGGCCGAAGCCGAGGCCAGCGCCATGCGGGACTACATCACCGCCTGACCGGCGGCGTTCCGTTCGGCTGCCAGTCCTCGACTGTCAGTCCCCGGCAGTCAGTCCTCGATTGCGAGGCGAAGGTCGTCCAGCGGCTGCGATCCGACCGGGACGGTGCGGTAGAAGCAGCTTGTCCGGCCGGTGTGGCAGCTTGCGCCGGAGCCCGCGACCCGCACCTTGATCCAGACGGCATCCTGATCGCAATCGATCCGCATCTCGGTGATCGTCTGCTGCGTCCCGCTGGTGTCTCCCTTGCGCCACAGTTCGCGCCGCGACCGGCTCCAGTAGTGGGCGATGCCGGTTTCGATCGAGCGGGCGAGCGCCTCGGCGTTCATGTGGGCGAGCATCAGGATCTCGCCGGTCTCCGCATCGCTTGCAACGCAGGTGACGAGCCCGTCGGCGCCGAATTTCGGCGTCAGCCGGTCTCCGCTTTCCAGGTCCGCCTTGCTTTCGGGCGGAGCAGGGAAGGGGGTGTCGGACATCGGGTGGGGATCCCTTTCAGTATGGATAGAGACGGTCGGGCGGGCGCCGGCTGGGCGTTGTCGCGGCGGACTATAGGGGCGATTTGCGACGGGTTCCAAGTCAAATGATCGGCTGATTGTGGACCGGTCCGCGCCGTTGCGGACTGCCGATGGCTGGGCGGGGGCAAGACGAGCGGCCGTGCCACGGGCCCTCACCCCGGCCCTTCGGGCCGACCCTCTCCCGCCAAGGGGGAGAGGGTGCGAGTGCATCTGAGAGGCCATGTGCTGGTCGCAACCGCCAGCGG
>JANQKY010000069.1 GCA_028280885.1 Tepidamorphus sp. | reverse complement strand
GTTCTGCAACACTGCCAGCACTTCCCGCCCCTTGGTCTTGGGGCCGGAATCGCGCACCCAGATCGGCGTGAACGAGCGCAGGTGATAATAGGCATAGATCTGGAACAGCCGTTCGTCCTCCAGATCCGACCCGAACGGCGCCTCGCCGTCGCGGACGATCTGGGCGATTTCGCGGGCGACCTGCTTGGGCTGCTGGGCGGACGCCGTGCCATACGCGATCAGGATGACCAGGGCCGCGACGAGGGCGTTCATGACGGTCAGCCGTGCGGATAGTCGCATCTCAAATCTCCCTTTTGCCGCCGCCTTCGCGGCAGTCGTAATCCACTCTGCCGGCGAATCTGTCGGACCCGATGGTCGATCGATTCGCGATCCGGCATCTAGTCATCCGTCACACTAGAGCATATCCAGTCACTATAGGGTCAGTTCTGTTTGCGATCGGCGAGTCGATCCGGTGTCGAGATCGCTGCAGAGCGATGCCGGGCATCGGTCAAAGCGAACTCGGCATCGGGCGGCCGCCGATCGCAAACCCTTCGGGACGGACGCTTTCGGGCCAATTCCGTCGCCGTCATCCTCGTCCATATCCCCGATATGGCCTTCGAATGCCGGCTTGACCTTGACCCGAAAGCGTCTCGTCAGAATGACCCTATAGTGACTGGATATGCTCCTACGCGTCCTTAAGGCCTTGCCGAGCGGCGAGCGGATCGCGATCCTTCGCATCTTTGTGAAGCGCATGGCACTACGCCGTGGCGCGTTATGGAGGAGATCCATGCCCCTGCAGAACCGGGTAACCCCCTTCGGCGACCTGATCGCCGTGCCGGACCGCGGCGTGCTGTTCGGCAATCGCGGCGGCCGCATTCATGATCCCGGCACGAAGTCGCTCAGCGCCCGGCGCTGGGCGAGCCGGCAGTGGATCATCTGCACCCTGTCCTTCAAGGGCCGCCAGCGCGACGTCTGGGGCAGGAGCTATACCGAACTGTTCTTTCTCGACGAGGTAACGGCGCTCGCGGCCGGGCACCGGCCCTGTTTCGAATGCCGGCGCGCGGCGGCGCTGTCTTACGCGGCAGCGTTCGACCCCGAAAGCCCTGGCCCGAAGCCATCCGACCGACCGCGCGCGCCCGATATCGACCGGGTGCTGCATGCCGAGCGGCTTGAACGCCGCGACAAGCGCCTGCACCGGACCGGCTTCGGCGCCGTGCCCGACGGGGCCATGGTCGTGATCGACGGCGCGGCCTTTGCGGTGCGCGGTGACAGCCTGTTGCCCTGGTCGCCCGCCGGCTACGGCGCCCCCCGCCTGCGGCCGACCCGCGGCACGGCCACCATGCTGACGCCGCCCGCCAGCGCCCGCACGCTTGCCGCCGGCTATCAGCCGATCTGGCATCGAAGCGTGGCAGACTGTTAGAGAACCTTCGCTCAGCCACCCATAGCGACACCACGTCACGCGGCGATGAACGCCATCTTCTCCGCCTCGCTGAGCACGTCCTTCAGCCGCGTCGCCGGCACCGGCTCGCTGAACAGGAACCCCTGAACCTCGGTTACGCCCTCGCTCAGGAGTGCCTTGAGCTGCGCCTCCGTCTCGACGCCCTCGGCGATCGTTTCGATACCGAGCTTCGCGCCGAGCCCGGCGATCGCGCCGATGATCGCCCGCGCATCGGTTTGGGTCGCGACATCGGCGATGAAGGACTGGTCGATCTTGAGCCGATCGAACGGGAAGCGTCGCAGATAGCTGAGCGAGGAATAGCCCGTGCCGAAATCGTCCATCGAGATATGCACGCCGATGCCGCGCAGCCGGTGCAGAGCACCGATCGTTTCCGTGCTCTCCAGAAGCAGCACCGATTCGGTGATCTCGAGTTCCAGCCGGCGCGGGTCGAGATTGGCCTGGGACAGGGCCTGCGTTACCGCCGTGACGATGCTTTCGTCCTTGAACTGCAGCGGCGACAGGTTGACGGCGACGGTCAGCTCGTCGGACAGCTCCGAGACCTCCCGGCAGGCCTGCCGCAGCACCCACTCGCCAAGCGGCCCGATCAGTCCGATCTCCTCGCAGACGGGGACGAATTTCGATGGCGGCAGCAGCCCGTCGGTGGGGTGACGCCAGCGCAGCAACGCCTCCAGCCCGCTGATCTTGCCCGACACGAGACTGACGATCGGCTGGTAGAACAGCTCGAACTCGCCGGCCACCAGGGCCTGGCGCAAGCCGATTTCGAGGGCCCGGCGGGCGTTGAAGTCGGTCTTCATTTCCGGCTCGTAGAACCGGAAGGTCCGGCCGCCGTCGCGCTTGGCGCGATAGAGCGCCAGATCGGCGCATCGCAGCAGCCGGTCCGCCTCCACACCCGGTGCCGCCATGGCGATGCCGATGCTGGCGCCGATCACGACCTGCTGGCCGTCGATGGTGAAGGCGGCGTTGAGCACCTCGATGATCCGGCGCGCCAGGGCGGCCGCCCCTTCCATCGAACCGGGGACGACCTGAATAACCGCGAACTCGTCGCCGCCGAGCCGGGCGATGGTGTTCGAATCGTGGACGCAGATCTGCAGGCGCCGGGTCACCGCCTGCAGCAGCGTGTCGCCGGCGGCGTGCCCCATCGAATCGTTGACCGTCTTGAAGTTATCGAGGTCGAGGCACAACACCGCGAAGGGGTCGCCCTCCCGGAACTGGTCCAGCGCCCGGTCGAGCCGCTCGCGCAGCAGCAGGCGGTTCGGCAGGCCGGTCAGGGCATCGTGACAGGCCATGTGGGCGATCTTCGCCTCGGCGCGCTTGCGCTCGGTGATATCGTCATGGGTGGCGAAGCTGCCGCCGCAGACCATGCGGGAGTGGACGACCTGATAGACCCGCCCATCCTTCAACTCGTCGACCACCTGAACGGGCCCGTCGCAGCCGATGACCGTCATCCGGCCGCTCAGATAGGCATCGGGATCGTCGCCGGCATATAGGCCCTGCGCGATACGATAGGCCAGGATGTCCCTTATCGGCGTGCCCGGCCGTGTCAGTTCCTCGGGCAGCCCGTACATCTGCGCATAGCGGCGATTGCAGATGATCATCCGGTGATCGTCGTCGAGCATGCACAGGCCCTGCGACATGCTGTCGATCGCGGTCACGAACAGCATGTTGCGCTCTTCGAGCTTGGCGTTCGCGACGCTGAGCTTCTCCATCGTCAGGGAGAGCTGGGCGGAGGCCTCCTGCTCGGCGGTTATGTCGGTTCCCACGCCGCGATAGCCGCGAAAGGCGCCATGATCGTCGAAGATCGGCGCGCCGCTGACGCTGATCCAGCAGATCCGGCCGTCTACGCGCCGGTACGGATAGATGAAGTTGCGGAACGGGCGCCGGTTCTCGTGATGCTCGATATGCGCCTGCCAGAAAGCTGTATCATCGGCGTTGAGCGCGACCTCCCAGCGCCGGTGGCCGAGTTCGCGCCGCGGAGAGACGCCCAATGTCGTCTCCAGCGTCGGAGAAAAATAACTGAACCGCAGCTCTTCATCCATTTCCCAGAACCAGTCGGATGAAAGCTCGGCAAAATCTTCAAGTAATCGTTCTTTCAAAACACGCACCCGGCACAATGACGCCCTTGCGGCTACCGTAGCGGACCGGCGTTATAAATTCCATAATATCAAGGACACATTGTGTCGGACAGACTGTCGGATGCCTGTGCCGCCCGTCAGCCGGCGCCCCGGCCCGAGCGTTGCGGCGACAGGCCGGCGACGAGGCGCCCGTCGATCAGGGCAAGACCGGCGCCGATCAGCACCATGCCGAGGACGTTCGACGGCGTGACCGCCTCGCCGAGAAAGGCGGCGCCGAGCGCCAGCGCGCTGACGGGAACGAGGAAGGTGACGAGCGACAGGTTCGTCGCGCCGGCCGTGCGCAGGATGCGGAAATAGAGAATATAGGCCAGCGCGGTCGAAGCGAGCGCCAGGGCGGCGACCGAGGCAACGGTCGCCGCCGACGGCATCGGCAGGGTCCAGGGCCGGTCGACGACAAGGACGATCGGGATCAGCAACAGGCTGGAGGCGGTCACCTGGCCGGTGGCGACGACCAGCGGCGGCCGGCCCAACAGGCGCCGGCCCCAGATGGTCGCAAGGGCATAGCACAGGCCGGCGCCGATACAGGCGAACTGGGCCAGCACGGCAAGCCCCAGACCGTCGAGCGCGTCGACCCCGATCAGCACGGCGACCCCGCACAGGCCGACGAGAACGCCGAAGACCTTGGGCAGCGACATGCGTTCATCGGTAGTCAGGAGATGGGCGAGCAGCACCGTGGAGAGCGGCGTCGTTGCGTTGAGGATCGCGGCAAGCCCGCTCGAGACTTCCGTCATCGCCCAGAACAGCAGGGTGAACGGCAGCACGTTGTTGATCGCCCCCATCACCACGAAGGGCCACCAGTCCCGCCCCTTCGGCAGGGCAAGCCCCATCACCCGGACGATGGCGATCAGCGCCAGTGCTGCGATCGCGACCCGCAGGAAGACGACAGTCAGCGGCGGCAGGTCGCCGACGGCGACCTTGGCGAACAGGAACGACCCGCCCCACAGGATCGACAGGGCGATCAGCAGCCCCCATTCGACCTTGCCCATGCGCAATTCAGTGCTTGTCACGATCTCGGCCTTTCCTGGTGTGGCGCGAGATTGGACGGAGCCGGCCCGCCGCGCCACCCGTTTCCGGCATGGCCGTCAAAGGCTTGCGAAGCCGGGCGCCGGAAAGCACCCGAGGATGGCGGTCAATCGTGCCGCGCGACGATCTCCCGGACCGTCTCGACCAGCGCGTCGACGGAGACCTCGACCTGGGCCGGCCGCGCCTCCTTCCATTCGGCGTGATCCTCGATGCCCGGCGCAAGTCGTGCCCCCTCGATCAGGTCCTTGATCTGCACGACGCCGCGCTCGCGCTCGTCGGAGCCCTGGATGACGACGCAGGGCGCATTCCGCCGGTCGGCATATTTCATCTGCGCCTTCATGCCCGACGTGCCGAGATAGAGTTCGGCACGGATATCGGCGGACCGCAGGGCGGCGACCATTGTCTGATAGGCGGCGACCTCGTCGCGATCCATCACCAGCACCACGACCGGGCCGAGCGCTGCCTCGGTCTTAACGCGGCCGAGCGCCGTCAGGGCGGCGAGCAGCCGGCTGACGCCGAGCGAAAAGCCGGTCGCCGGGACATTCTCGGAGCGGAACCGGCCGACCAGCCCGTCATAGCGCCCGCCGCCGGCAACCGAGCCGAAGCGGGCCTTCTCGCCCTTTTCGTTGACCGTCTCGAAGGTCAGTTCGACCTCGTAGACCGGTCCGGTGTAGTATTCGAGACCGCGGACGACGGAGGGGTCGATCCGGACGCGGTCGGAATAGCCGGCGGCGACAACGAGGCTTTCGATCTCGGCGAGTTCACCGACGCCGGCCTGGCCGGACACGCTGTCTCCGACAGCCGTTTCCAGAATTGCCCGCGTCGCATCGAAATCGAGACCTTCGGCACTCGTCACAAAGGACAGGACCCGGTCGGCGCTGTCCGCGCTCAACCCCGCGCCCCTGGTAAAGTCGCCGCTCTCGTCCTTGCGCCCCTCGCCGAGCAGCGACCGGACACCGTCCGGACCGAGCCGGTCGAGCTTGTCGATGGCCCGCAAGACCGTCAGCCGCGTCCCGGCGTGCGCGTCGCCGGCCAAGCCGATCGCCTCCATCACGCCGTCGAGCACCTTGCGGTTGTTGACCCGCACCACATAGTCGCCGCGGGCGATGCCGAGCGCTTCCATGACATCGGCGGCCATCATGCAGATCTCCGCATCGGCGGCGACGCTCGACGTTCCGACCGTGTCGGCGTCGAACTGCATGAACTGGCGGAACCGGCCCGGCCCCGGCTTTTCGTTGCGATAGACATAGCCGGCGCGGTAGCTGCGATAGGGCTTGGGCAGCCGGTCGAAATTCTCAGCGACGTAGCGGGCGAGCGGCGCGGTCAGGTCGTAGCGCAGGCTCAGCCACTGCTCGTCGTCGTCCTGGAACGAAAACACGCCCTCGTTCGGCCGGTCCTGGTCGGGCAGGAATTTTCCCAATGCCTCGGTGAACTCGATCGCCGGCGTCTCAACGGGATCGAAGCCATAGCGCTCGAATACCGCACGTACGGTATCGAGCATCGTGCGGGTGACGCGCAGGGTGGCGGCGTCGAGATCCTGAAAGCCGCGCGGAAGCCGCGGCTTCAGCCGGTTCGCCTTGTCGGTCTTGGGCATTGGAAAGCGCTCTTTGAGGCTTGGAAAAATCCGGAACCGCGCGGACAACACTCCGCACGGCGCGCCCCTACCTAGAGCAATCGACGGCAAGCGGCAAGACGCGCCCCAGACGGCGCCTGGAGCTCAAAATGGCCGCGCGCCAACCGGCACCTAGTCGAACAGGGCGTCGATATCGTCCTGCGAGGCGACGCCGACATCGGATTCGAGTGCGGGACCGTGCATCACGGTACCGTCCTCCTCGCCGGCCTCCTTGACGACGAAGGCCTCCAGATCGCCCCACAGCGCCATCATCTTCTCGACCCGCTCCTCGATGAAGCGCAGCGTGTTCACCACCTTGGTGATGCGCTGGCCGGTCAGGTCCTGGAAGTTGCAGGCCTCGAAGATCTTGATGACCTGGTCGCGAATTTCGTTCACCGAGTCGAGATTTGCGCTCTTCTTCAGCGCCGCGGCGAGGTCGTTGGCGTCGGTATCGATGATCTCGGCGGCCTGGAGCACCTGCTCGGTCGCCTCCTCGGTGCCGCGCACGACCGCGTCGAGCTCGTCGGTGACCCGGTGCAGGTCGCGGCCGCCGGGGCCGACATGCAGGGCGGCCAGCTCCAGCTTGGTCGTGTTGATCGCGTCCTGGATCGATTCCAGTTCCGTCCGCAGCGCCTTCGCCTCGGTCAGACGCTCGCGATAGTCCTCGACGATCTCCGTCGAGACCTGCTCGGTCGTGCCCAGCGACTTCCTGATATCGGCCAGCGCGGCGATGACCTCGCGATGCCGCTCCTCGAACAGCGGCTCGCCGTCCGCCGGCTGTTCCTGTTTCTCGATGCGAAAACGCCGTACCGGATAGGTCATCTTCTGTCGCCCCGCCCCACTCTTGAACACGTCACCCCAACTCTTCCGACGGCCAGTCTGCACGGCAGATTTTAAAGAACCGTTCATTGCACGCAGGCGGTCGCGCGATGCGCCCGGCGGCCGCAAACCGATGAATGCCACCTGAACGGCGGGTTCAAGGCGAGTTCAACGGCGGTTTCGCAGGATGTCCTCATGCCTCGCGGCGGTCTTCGCCGCGCAACCGCGAACCCAGAAGCTTGCTCAAGGCCCGACCCACAGGAGACCCGCCATGACCGCCCGGCCCGCCAAACGCCCCGTCCCGCTCACCGCCGCCTGCCTCGCCGCCCTCGCCGTCGCCGCCATTCCCGGTGCCGCGAATGCCGGCAAGAGCGCGGCCGAGGTCGCAACGCCCCGCGTCGTCACCCCGCATGTGCCGCTGCCCGGCGCAAAGCGCGGCATCGCCGGATGCTGGGTCGCGAAGCGGACGATCTATGGCCCCTACGCCTTTTCCTTCTGCTCGAACGGCCAGTATGGCGGCTACAAGATCCGCGGCGGCGGGCTTGCCTGCGACGGGTCGGTCACCGTCAGGCGCGGCCCCGGCAACGCGGCGACGATCCGGCTGAGCCGCAGCGCCTGCAACGGCTGGACCGACTGGAGCGCCGACTACCTGGTCTGCAAGATGGCGCCGGCGCACTGGAAACCGCATCGCAGCCAATCCCTGTCGGCCGCCGAGGTCGCGGTGCCGCGGCCGCACCGGCCCGGACGCATCGGCCGGCTCGACTGCACCTATTTTCCCGTCGTCAACGGCTACCATCCGATCCACCTGACGATGGTCGCCAACTGAGCGCCCCTTCGACTGCGTCGCGCCACCGGGCGCGGCGCGTCTTTCTCCCGGCTATGGTCAAGGCCCGCTATGGTTAAGGACCATGGTTAAGGGTACCATGGTTAAGACAGGGCGGGCCGGATTCGGCCGCCGGTAACCAAATCCTTAAACGCCCCGTCAACCACACGGCGAATTGACCCCGCGCCGACCCCGCCGGTTTACCATTCGCTCGACGCCGCCGCGCTAGGACTCAAGGCATGGCGGGGGCAGACGTTGCCCGCCACGAAGCGATCCCGACGATTTTGTAGAGCGAGTACGTCGATGAAACGCCTGATCCTGATTGCGGCCGCCCTGGCGGTGGCCGGCGCCGCGCCTGCGGCCGCCAACCAGACCACGAACGCGCAGATGCCGTTTCCCGCGCTGATGAACGCCCTGTTCGGCCCCGAGCCGACGGCCCGAACGGCGACCCGGCAGGCCGCGCCCGCGCGCGCCGCCCAGCCGGTGCGCGACTACCGGCAGCCCCAGACCGCCACCCGGACCGCTACTCGGACTTCCGGCCGGACCTCTGGCCGTGGAGACGCGTCCTTCGTGCTGCCGGGCGAGCGCCAGCCGGCCTATTCGAGCCGCAATGTCCGGAGCCCGGCGGGCCAGGCCCGGTCGCGGAACGCGCAGACCAGGGGCAGCACGCGCAACGTCGCCGCCCTGCAGCGGGCGCCGCGCACCCGCACGACAAAGGCCGCGCGCGGCTTCAACCCCGCCTTCGCGCCAAAGGTCGTCGCCTATTCGGGACCGGAGCGGAAGGGCACGATCATCATCGACACCAACGAGCGGTTCCTCTATCTCGTCCAGGGCGACGGCACGGCCAAGCGCTACGGCGTCGGCGTCGGCCGGCCCGGCTTCGAGTGGCGCGGCACCCACAAGGTCACCCGCAAGGCGGAATGGCCGGACTGGCGTCCGCCGGCGCAGATGCGCAAGCGCCAGCCAGGCCTGCCGCATTTCATGCCCGGCGGGCCGAACAATCCGCTCGGCGCGCGGGCGCTGTATCTCGGCTCGACGCTCTACCGCATCCACGGCTCCAACGAGCCCTGGTCGATCGGCCACGCGGTCTCCTCGGGCTGTATCCGCATGCGCAACGAGGACGTCATCGACCTCTACGAGCGCGTCGGCGTCGGCGCCACCGTGAAGGTGATCTGAGACCGGGCTGATCTGAGACCGGGCTGATCTGAGACCGGGGTGATCTGACAACGAACCATCCTCGGCGATTTGGAAGAAACGGGGGGCGCGGCTTTTGCCGCGCCCTTTTTCGATTGCAGCGGCTTCGACCGCCTTTCTCATGAACACGACACGCTCATGAAGATGACAGGGATAAGCCGCATTTTCGGCACCTGAACCGCCTATGAACGGGCGGTTCAATGGGCATTCAAGGCCATTGTTCTAACCGTTTTTCATCGCCCGGCGGACCGCGAAGGCCCGGGCCGGTTCGAAGAACGAGAAGGAAGATGATGATGGTTCCCGCCCGCCTGTCAGCACCCCGCCCTCGACACATCGCCCGCCTATCCGGACTGGCGCTCGCCGCCGCCATCGTGGCCGCAACAGCTGCCGTGCCCGAGGCCAGCGCCCAGACCGCGTCGCCGAACGTCGCGGTCCCCTCGCAGCCGCATGTCGCGTTGCCCCGGCGCGGTGTGGCCGGATGCTGGGTCGCCAATCAGTTGATCTACGGCCCCTACGCGGTCTCGTTCTGCTCGGACGGACGCGCCGGCTCGTACCGGGTCACCGGCGGTGGCCTGTCCTGCGGCGGCGCGGTGAATATCTCCAGGCGCGGCGGCGCGCTTCGTGTCCAGCTCGGCCACGGCCGCTGCAACCGGCGCACCGACTGGACGGCCGACACCCTGGTCTGCAGCCGTGTGGGCGGATACGGGGGCGGCCATGGCCGGGTGCCGGATGTCGCAGCGCCCGCCGTTCCGGTTCCGGGCGTGCCGGTTCCGGGCGTGCCGGTTCCGGGCTTCGGGCAGCTCACCTGCACCTACTATCCGGCCGTCGCCGGCTACAGCCCGGTGGGCGTCAGCTTCCGGCGCTACTGACCGGGCCGGTCAACCCGGCCCCGTCCAAACGTCCAGTCCGAGCGTCTGGTCCAAACGCCCAGTCCAGGCGCCCAGTCCAGGCGCCCAATCAAAGCGTTCGGGCGTCGGCGAGATAGGATTCGATTTCCGTTTCCAGGTGGCTCGCCCGGGATTGCAGGCGTGTCGCAGCATCGCGCAGATTGTGCGATGCGGCGCCCGCCTCGCCGACCGAGCCGGCGATGATGGTGATGTCGGTCGAGACATTGTCGGTGCCGGTGCGGGCGGCGGCCATGCTTTCGGAGATATCGCGCGCCGCCGTCGACTGCTGCTCGACGGCATGGGCGATCGTATCGGAGATCCGCGCCATTTCGCCGATCGTCTCGGCAACGCCGCTGATCACACTGACGGCCCGGTCGGTTTCCGAGACGATCGCGCTGATCTGCTCGGTGATCCGGTCCGTCGCCCGGGCCGACTGCGTCGCCAGCCCCTTCACCTCGGAGGCGACGACGGCAAAGCCCTTGCCGGCCTCTCCGGCGCGGGCGGCCTCGATCGTCGCGTTCAGCGCCAGCAGGTTGGTCTGCTCGGCGATCTCGCGAATGAGCTCGACGATCTCGCTGATCTGGGTGGCGGACCGCTCAAGGCCGGCGACCGCGGTGCGGGAGGTGTGGGACTGCTCGACGGCGCGGTCGGTGATCTCCTTGGCCGACGACACCTGCAGGCCGATCTCCTCGACGGAGGCGACGAGTTGCGACACCGATGCCGCGACGCCCGCGACCTCGGCATTCATCGTCCTGGCGTTCTCGTCGATCCGGCCGGCCTTGTCCGAACAGTCGCCGGTCGCCGTCGACATCACATCCGCGGTTTCACCGAGATCCTCGGCGGCGCGGCGTACCTCGCTCATCGCCTCTCCCAGTTCCGTCTCGAAGCGATCGGTCGTGCGCGCGAACTGCGTGAACTTGTCGGCCATCGCCTGGGTCGCCTCGTTGATGACATCGGCGGCCCTTGCAAAGCCGCCGCGCAGGCCGCGCCGCATGATGCGCCGAAAGAACCGGCCGTCGCGGACGACGGCGCTGGTTGCCATCGCCTCGCGGGTGAAGGCATCGACCGTGTCGAGCTGATGGTTGATTGAATGCATGAGCCCGCCGAGCGCGTCGGTTTCGCGGATGCCGGTGATCCGGGCCTCGAGATCGCCGTTGGCGGCGCGCTCGCAGACGGCCGCGACCATGACGAGCCGCCGCCGCAGACGCCTCACGGAGATGGCCAGCAGCACGACCGTGACGAACAGGCAGGCCGCCGCGACGGCCACCGGCGCCTGTCCAAAGGGCAGGCTCGCAAGCGTGGCACCCGCCAGCACCACGGCCAGACCCGACAGGATCGCCGCCTCAGAGAGAGAAGATGAACTCGTCATAGGGCATTCCCTTTTCGCGCAGCAGATCGCCAAGCAGGCCTGAGGAGGCGTTAAGCCCCGCGGCACGGCTTGCGTGCCGGCCCTCCTCGGCCTTCAGCCGGGCATAGGTTTCCATGATGAACGGCAGGACCCGCCGCTCGGGCGCGCGGCGATTGGAATGGTAGCCGATGATGGTCCCGTCGGCGCCGAAGCTCGGCGTCACATGGGCGAAGACCCAGTAATTGGCGCCGTCGGCGGCCAGGTTGTTGACATAGGCGAAGATCTCGTCGCCCGCCTTGATGGTCTCCCAGAGGAGCTTGAACACCGCGCGCGGCATCTCGGGATGGCGGATGATCGAGTGCGGCGCGCCGACCGTCTGGCCCTCGGAGAGCCTGGCGACCCGCAGGAACACATCGTTTGCATAGGTGATGCGTCCGGTCAGGTCGGTCTTCGAAACGATCAGATCGTTCTCGCCCATGACGCGTTCCCGGCCGGAGGGAACGACCGTGCGGGTCAGCTTTCGCGAGCCCGCTCCCGCACGCGCCTTGGCGGACCGTCCGCGCGCCTTTAGTGCCTGCATCTGTACCTCACAGCTTTCTAAGAATACGCGTCTCCCGAACCGCGCGTGTAAGCCGGCGGTGGTTAACGAGTTGCAAATTCCGGCCGATTGCGTGTCGGATTTTTCTTTTAGAAACAATTAGTTGGATTATAAAGCCGGCATTCTTCGAACTTGATTGCCACGCCCTTTGTTTTCAGATTGCCCGCTCGTACCTATACTGAAGCAAAGACCCATCGCCGATTTGCCGAAGACGTAAGCCATGTCCGCACACCGTACCGAGCAGCTATCGCCCGAACAGATATCGGCCCGACCGGAGTCCGCGCTGCCGACCCAGATCGCCATCGGCGCCGCCGGCATTTCGGTTTTCCTGGCGATCGGCGTGTTTTTATGGATGCGCCACGGCGAGGCGATCTATGTCGACCGCCTGTTCAGCATGATCGCCAACTGTTTCTGAGGGCGTGGTGAGGATTTAGACCTACAACCGGTCGCGCAGGGCGAACCAGGTCATCGCGGCGGCCAGCAGCGGCGGGCGCAGCCACTTGCCGCCGGGAAATGGCGGACAGGCGATGCCGGCAAAGGCGTCGAGCCGGCCGGGCGCGCCGGTGATCGCCTCGGCCAGGATCTTCCCCGCAAGCGGCGCGATCGTCACGCCCTGGCCGGAAAAGCCGGTGCCGGCATAGACATTGCTACGCAGCTTGCGGATCACAGGCAGGCGCCTGGCGGTCACCGCCAGCGTGCCGCCCCAGGCGTGGCTGATCCGCGCGTCCTTGAGCTTTGGATAGATCGTCAGCATGTGCCGGCGCACGAAGCCGGCGACATCGCCGGGAAACCGCCGCGAATAGGTCTCGCCGCCGCCGAACAGCAGCCGTCCGTCGGCGGTCGGCCGCCAGTAGTAGATGACGAAGCGGGTGTCGGAGGCCGCCTCCCCGCCGGGCAACAGGCCACCGGCCGCGCCCGCGTGCTTACAAAAGTGGTTAGGGGTCGCGGCTTCATA
>JANQKY010000046.1 GCA_028280885.1 Tepidamorphus sp. | reverse complement strand
CCTTCCCCGTGTCGTCACCGCGCAGGTGGCCCGGAACAAGTCCGGGGACCCATGAACACCATCGCCAGCGGAGGTGTTCATGGATTGCCGGGACAAGCCCGGCAATGACCCCAGGGGACAAGCCCGGCAGATGACAGGGAGGGTGAGTGGCGAGCGACGCCAGACACCGCTTTCGTAGAGGCAAACAGAATTGATGACGTCCGAGCTGGCGATTTAGCGGGGGCGTGTCCCGCCACCATGGTTCGCCGAAAGTGTTATACCAGGCAACCGGTTAATCGACATCGCCGGAACTAAACCGGACAGCGGTGGCCGTGTTCCGGGCATGACACCGGAGTGTGGGCGGCAGAGCGCAAACCCCTCCCTCGTCATCCCGGAATTCGCGTCAGCGAATATCCGGGATCGGGGAACCACCGATCCATCATCGAAAAACACCGGAACGCGGCCATGATGACACCAAGCGAGGGCGCGCGCCTGCCGCGATCCCCTTAACGCACGAGCCGTTCCGTAATCCCCTCGAGCTGTTCGAGCGTCTTGTACCGGATCCGGACTTCACCGCTGCCATTCGCCTTGTGGCGGATATCGACGGCAAGGCCAAGCGCGTCGGTCAGCTGTTTTTCCAGCGCCCGCGTATCGGCGTCCTTGGCCTGCGCCGTATCCGTGCGTTTTTGTTTCGGCGCCGAATCGGGTTCCCGGCTGAGCGCCTCGGCCTCACGCACATTCATGCCGGCATCGATGATCGCCCGGGCCAGCCGGTCCGGGTCCTCATGCGTCACCAGCGTGCGCGCATGGCCGGCGCTGAGCTGACCTTCGCTGACATAGGTCTTGACCGTATCGGGCAATTTCAAGAGCCGCAGCGTGTTGGCGACATGGCTGCGGCTCTTGCCGATCACCTCGGCGAGCTGATTCTGGCTGTAGTCGAACTCATCGATCAGCCGCTGATAGCCGCTCGCCTCCTCCAGCGGATTGAGGTCGGCGCGCTGCACGTTCTCGATGATCGCGATCTCCAGCGCCTCGCTGTCGGAGACCTTGTGAACGATGACCGGGACCTCGTGCAGATTGGCCTTCTGCGCCGCGCGCCAGCGCCGTTCGCCGGCGATGATCTCGAAGCGCTCTTCATCCTCCCCGGCGGGCCGCACCAGGATCGGCTGCATGATGCCCTTGTCGCGGACGGAGGCGGCGAGATCGGCGAGATCCTCCTCGGCGAAGCTCTTGCGCGGATTGCGCGGATTGGCGCGCAGAAACTCGATCGGCACACGCCGCTGGCCGCGGGCGCGGTCGATTGCCTGTTTTTCCGTATCGACATCACCGATCAGCGCAGCAAGGCCGCGCCCGAGCCGCGAGGGTGACGGATCCGATCCCGATGGATCATTACCGGCAACCATGTTTTTGATCACACTCATCGTTTCGGCCTCGAATCGAAAGGGATTTAAGGATCAGGCGGCGCGAAGGCGGCGTTCCCGCTGGATTATTTCGGATGCGAGACGAATATAGGCCTGGCTTCCGGCGCAGTTCATATCATAGAGCAGCACCGGCTTGCCGAAGGACGGCGCCTCCGAAACCCGGACATTGCGCGGAATGACCGTCTCGTAGACATTCGAGCCCATATGCAGCCGGACATCGTCAACCACTTGACCGGACAGGTTGTTTCGGCGATCGAACATGGTCAGGACGATGCCGTGGATGGTCAGTTCCGGATTAAGCGACGTCTTGACGTGCTCGACCGTCTGGAGAAGCTGGCTCAGGCCTTCCAGCGCGAAGAATTCGGTCTGCAGCGGCACCAGAACGGAATTCGCGGCCGCCAGCGCATTGATCGTCAACAGGTTCAGCGATGGCGGGCAATCGACGAGGATATAGTCGACACCACAATCGCCGGATCCATCGGACAGGCCGCGAATAGCGTTCCGCAACCGGTACGACCGATCGGACGCGCCGAGAATCTGCTGCTCGAAACCGAGCAGATCGAGCGTCGAGGGAACGACGGAGAGCCGCGGCACGGCCGTCGGCATGGTCGCATCCGCCATCCGCCGCTCGCCCATCAGGACATCGTAGATCGACCGGTCCCGATCCTTGCGGTCGATGCCCAGACCCGTCGACGCATTGCCCTGGGGATCGAGATCGACGACGAGCACCCGCTCGCCGATCGCGGCAAGCGCGGTGCCCAGATTGATGGCCGTCGTCGTCTTGCCGACGCCGCCCTTCTGATTCGCGACGGTAATGACGCGCGGTGACATGTCCCTGGCCTCCGGACCGTGTTGACTGACCTGCTCTAAACGTCCCGGCGCCGGCAATCCTCGATGATCACAAGGGCGCTCTCGCGACGTGTCCAACTGGGGACGAGCTCATAGTCAAATTTCCAATATCTTGCGGCTTCGGTCAATTCACGCTCTACATCTTGTCCCTTGTGAAAGATTGCCCTTGTCTCCTGCGTCAGCAGAGGCTCGGCCAGGCAGAGCAATTTTTCAAGCGGCGCCAAGGCTCTGGCGGTAACGATATTGGCCTTGCCCGTGAATGTACCAGAGAATGCCTCGATTCTTTTGTTGTGGACAATCGCGGCCGCGCCGCTGACGCGCGTCGCCTCCCTCAGAAAGGCGCATTTTCGGCCGTTCGCCTCAACCAGATGGACACTGTTTCCCGCCGTTCCGCCCGCCAGGATAGCGATCACCAGCCCCGGAAATCCGGCGCCGGACCCAAGATCGACACAACAGGTCGCCCCATCCGAGGCTATTCCCGCAGCCGAGACGACCTGCGCCGAATCAGCGATATGACGTGTCCACAGGCTGGAAAGCGTATCCGGTCCGACCAGGTTCTTGGCCCGGCTCCACTTCACCAGGAGCGCGGCATAGGCATCGAGGGCCGCGACTGTTTCACGTGAAACAGGCAGATGGGCGCGGATGAGCGCGAGGCCCGCCTCCCGCTCCGCCGAGGTCGGTTCGATCCGATCCGCCACCCGGTCACGCGCTCTGTCTGGCACGGTCATATCGCCGGACATGCGCGGCCAGCAGCAACAGCGCTGCCGGCGTCATGCCCTCGATGCGGCCAGCCTGCCCGATCGAACGCGGCCGGACCGCGATCAGCTTCTCCCGCAACTCGTTGGCAAGGCCCGGCAACTCGGAAAAATCCAGGCTATCCTGGATTTCCAGCGCCTCATCCCGGCGAAAGGTCTCAATATCGGATTGCTGCCGCTCAAGATAGACCGCATAGCGCGCCTCGATCTCCAGCTGATCGCCGATGCGCTTCGACAAGCCATCGAGTTCCGGCCAGATCGGTCGCAATCGGTCAAGATCGATGTCCGGGTAGGACAGCAGATCAAGGGCCGTCCGGCGGCTGCCGTCGCGATTGAGCGTCAACCCGTGCCGCGCCGCCTCCTGCGGTGTGAGCGACAGCCGCCCGGCCAGGGTTCGCGCCTGCTCGAGATCCGCCGCCTTCCGGCAATAGACCTTCTCCCGCTCCGGCCCGACACAGCCGGCCTCAACCCCGAGCCCGGTCAGCCGCTGATCGGCATTGTCGGCACGAAGCGTCAAACGATACTCCGCCCGCGAGGTGAACATACGATAGGGTTCGCTGACCCCGCGCATGACCAGATCGTCGATCAGGACGCCGATATAGCCGTCCGACCGCTTGATGACGATCCCGTCCTGTCCGGCGACGGCCCGCGCCGCGTTGAGCCCCGCCATCAGACCCTGCGCGCCGGCCTCCTCATAGCCGGTGGTACCGTTGATCTGGCCGGCGAGGTAGAGGCCCTTCAGCCGCTTGGTTTCCAGCGTCGGTTCAAGCTCGCGCGGATCGACGAAATCATATTCGATCGCATAGCCGGGCCGCAGGATCCTGGCCTTTTCGAGGCCCGGCATCAGCGCGATCAGGCCGGCCTGCACGTCTTCGGGCAGCGATGTCGAGATCCCGTTGGGATAGACGGTATGATCGTCGAGCCCTTCGGGCTCCAGAAAGACCTGATGGCTGTCGCGATCGGAAAACCGGACGACCTTGTCCTCGATCGACGGGCAGTAGCGCGGCCCGCGGCTTTCAATCCGGCCCGAATACATCGCCGACCGATCGAGATTGGCCTTAATCAGCCGATGCGCCGCCTCCGTCGTCCGCGTGATGTGGCAATCGATCTGCGGCGTCGTGATCCGGTCGGTCAGGAAGGAAAACGGCACGGGCTCGGCATCGGCCGGCTGCGCAGGCAGCGCGGCCCAGTCGATCGTCCGCCCGTCGAGGCGCGGCGGCGTCCCCGTCTTCAGCCGGCCAAGCGCGAAACCCATCGCCTCGATGCGCTCGGCCAGCCGGACCGCTGGCTGATCGCCGATCCGGCCGGCCGGCCAGGCGGTATCGCCGAGATGAATGACGCCACGCAGAAACGTTCCGGTCGTCAGCACCACCGCGCCGGCCTTTATCGCCGCGCCGGCGGAGGTCGTTACGCCTCCGACTCGATTATCCCGGACAATCAGATCGGCGACCTCGCCCTCGACGATCGCAATCCGCTCCTGTCCTTCAATCGCCGCCCGCATCGCCTTGCGATAGAGCTTCCTGTCCGCCTGCGCGCGTGGGCCGCGAACGGCCGGGCCCTTTCGCCTGTTCAGCAACCGAAACTGGATACCCGCCACGTCCGCTACCCGGCCCATCAGGCCGTCCAGGGCATCGATCTCGCGAACGAGATGGCCCTTGCCGACCCCGCCGATCGCCGGATTGCAGGACATGACCCCGATCGTTTCCGCGCTGTGCGTAACAAGCGCCACGCGCGCGCCCGTCCGGGCCGCAGCGGCGGCCGCCTCGCAGCCGGCATGTCCACCGCCAACGACGATCACATCGAACCGGGTTTCCTCACCCATCCAAACCACTCGCTATAAGGTCCGCCATAGCGTTTCACGTGAAACCAGATCCTAAGCCCGACCTGCCTGATTCACGTGAAACACCCGAATCACCATTCCACCGCGACACCGGCCCGTTCGCCCTTGTTTGCCAGACGCGGCCTATTTCCCGATGCAGAAATCCCGAAAGATCACATCGAGAACATCCTCGACATCGATCCGTCCCGTCAGCCGGGCAAGGCATTGTCCCGCAAGCCGAAGATCCTCCGCGACCAGCTCGCTGTCCGCGATATAGTCCAGCCGCGATGCCGCTTCCATGTACCCGACCGCATTCCGAAGCTCAATACGGTGCCGCATCCGGGTGATGAGCGCCATTTCGCCGGCAACGGTCTCCTCGACAAATTTCCGCAACCCCTCCAGAAGCGCATCCATCCCCGCCCCTGTCTTCGCCGAAATCGCCCATCGCCCGTCTGCCGTTCGTCCCGAAGCGGTCGACGGCGACAGGTCGATTTTGGTCCGGATACACCAGTGCCCCGAACCCTCCCTCCGTTCCGCCTCCGAATCGGTTCCCTCTTCCGCAAGCCACAGCACCAGATCCGCCGAGTCGATGCGCCCACGGGCACGGTCAACGCCGATCCGCTCGATTTCATCCCCGCTCTCGCGAAGCCCGGCCGTGTCCACCACCGTCACCGGAACGCCGCCAATATCGAGACGCGCCTCCAGAACGTCCCGCGTCGTCCCCGGCCGCTCGGAGACGATCGCGATGTCCCGCCGTGCAAGCGCATTGATCAGGCTCGATTTTCCCGCGTTCGGCGGACCGGCGATCACCACGGCCAGGCCCTCGCGTATGCGCTCGCCGCGATGATCGTCGTCGAGGACGTCCCTGACCTCGCCGATCAGCGCCGCCAGATCGGGCGCCGCCTTCAACGCGATATCCGCCGGCACATCGTCCTCGTCGGCGAAATCAATCCCCGCCTCGCAGAGCCCGATCAGGCCGATCAGCCGGTGCCGCCAGTCCTCGTAGATCCGGCCGGAGTGGCCTTCCATCTGTCGACAGGCCTGGCGCCGCTGCCATTCCGTTTCCGAATCGATCAGATCCGCAAGACCCTCGACCTCGGTCAGATCGATCTTGCCATTGTCGAAAGCGCGTCGCGCAAAGTCCCCCGCCTCCGCCGGCCGGCATCCGGAGACATCCGCCAGCGCCTCAAGAACGCCCCGAACCACCGCCCGACCGCCGTGAACGTGAAATTCGACGCAGTCCTCGCCGGTAAAGCTGCCGGGTCCGGGAAACCACAGCACCAGACCGCGATCGACCGTCTCGCCGTTTCGACCCCGAATCGATCTGAGCGCGGCATAGCGCGGTTCCGGTAGCCCACCCGCCATATGCTCCAGAACCCGTGTACAGGCCGGCCCGGATACGCGGATTATCGCCACCCCCGCCTTACCGGCTCCGCTGGACACCGCGAAAATTGTCGTTTCTTCGCCCACGTCAATCCTGTCCTAACCAAGATCCCGGACTAGGGCCAGGCCCCATTAATTTCATGCAATTCTGTTTGGCATAGAGGGTTCGAATGCTGGAAAACAAGCGCAAGACAATGCTCTATGCCTTTTCGAGCATTGTTTGCCTGCAGGCGGGCCCTCTATGCCAAACCCCTTGGTTACCTGGATTCATGGGGGCGTGTTGCACTTGGCCCGTGCGTGCGTTGGAAAAGCTTGAAAACCGACAGGTTTCCTGCGCTTTCCCGCCTGCTCACGAGCCAAGTGCAACGCGCAGAATGGATGGAATTAATGGGGCCTGGCCCTAGGTATCAAAGCACGTCCCGCCAACCATCCGGCCCATGCAATGACCGAAAACCGTCTCAAGCACGAAACCAGCCCTTATCTCCTGCAACATGCCGACAATCCAGTCCATTGGCGCCCCTGGGGCCCCGAGGCGCTGGCCGAAGCGCGGGCCGACAACAAGCCGATCCTGCTATCGGTCGGCTATGCGGCGTGCCACTGGTGCCATGTGATGGCGCATGAAAGTTTCGAGGACGCCGAAACCGCCCGCTGGATGAACGATCTGTTCGTCAACATCAAGGTCGATCGCGAGGAACGTCCCGATATCGATCAGCTCTATATGGCAGCCCTCCATCAGCTCGGCGAACAGGGCGGCTGGCCGCTGACCATGTTCCTGACGCCGGGCGGCGAACCCTTCTGGGGCGGCACGTACTTTCCCAAGACGCCGCAATTCGGCCGCCCGGGCTTCGTCGCCGTCCTGCAGGAAATCGCACGCCTGTTCCGCGAAGAGCCCGGCAAGATCGAGCAGAACAGATCGGCGCTCGGCCAGCGGCTGTCCGCGATCCCCGAGGGCGCAGTCGGGATCAATCCACGGATCGTCACCGAGGTCGCGGACCGGCTTCTGAACCTCATCGACCCGGTCAATGGCGGCCTGAAGGGCGCGCCGAAATTTCCGCAAGGCCCGATGCTGGAGCTGATCTGGCGGGCCGGGCTGGTATCCGGCGAAAGCCGCTATTTCGAGGCGGTCGAGCACACGCTGGAGCGGATCGCCCGCGGCGGCATCTACGATCATCTCGGCGGCGGCTTTGCCCGCTATTCGGTCGATGAAGAGTGGCTCGTCCCGCATTTCGAGAAGATGCTCTATGACAACGCCCAGCTGATCGATCTGATGACGAGCGCCTGGCTGCGGACCGGAAACGATTTGTTCCGGCAGCGAATCGAAGAGACCGTCGGCTGGCTGACACGCGAGATGATGGCGGAAGGCGCCGCCTTCGCGGCAAGCCTCGATGCCGATTCCGAAGGCGAGGAGGGCCTGTTCTACCTGTGGGGCGAAGCACAGGTCGACGACCTTCTGGGCACCGAAGCCGGACCGTTCAAACAGGCCTATGACGTGACCTCGAACGGTAATTTCGAAGGCCGGACGATCCTCAATCGGCTGAAAGACCCCTTCCCGCGCTCCGACGAAGAAGACCTTGCCCGGTCCCGCGCAGTGCTCTTCACCGCCCGCGAACCGCGCATCAGGCCGGGCCGTGACGATAAGGTCCTGGCCGACTGGAATGGCCTGATGATCGCGGCGCTGGCGCGCGCAGCCGACACCTTCGAACGGCCCGACTGGCGCACGCTGGCCGAAACCGCCTATCGTTTCATTGCCGAATCGATGCGCCGCGACGGCCGTCTGGCCCACTCGCTTTGCAACGGCAAATCGGTCTGGCCCGGATTTGCCTCCGACCACGCCTGCTTTCTGACGGCAGCGCTCGCCCTGCGCGACGTCACCGGCAAGCCCCGCTATCTTGAAGACGCGATCGAATTCGCCGACGCGCTGGAAGCCTGGCATCTGGGCGAGGACGGCACCTACCGGCTCGCCGCGTCCGATGCCGCCGATGTCATCATCCGCATGCGGTCTGGCACCGATGAAGCGACCCCCAACCCGAATGGCCTCGCGGCCGCGGGATTGGCCAGATTGTACCATCTCACGGGGCAGACACGCTTCACGGACAGGGCCGAACGCATCATCAACGCCTTCGCCCCGGAAGCCGCCCGCAATCCGCTTGGTCACGCGAGCCTGCTGACGGCCCTGTCGGTTGCCGCCGATGGCCTGCAGATCGTCCTGATCACGGGAGACTCAGATGCAACGTCGGACGCCTTGCTCGACACGATCAAGACCGTTCCAGATCCGAATCGATCCCTGATTATCCTGTCCCCGGATGAGGACCTGCCACCCGGTCGTCCCGCCACCGGCAAAACGGCGATCGCCGACACGGCGACCGTCTATGTCTGCCGCGGCAAGACCTGCTCCCTACCGGTCACCGACGCGAATGAACTCGAAACGCTGCTGAAGAACTCCGTGGGACCCTGACGGGATCAATGAGGATTCTTAACAAAGCCCGGCCTGCCAATTGAACGCCGGCCCGGGGCGGCATCCGCCATATCGCCGCTATTCGGTCGCCGTGTATCGCAATTCGATCCCCGAGACATATATCCGCGCGCAATCGTCGGCCGGCGCATCCGCGTTTCGCGCCATCTCCAGCGCAACCGCATCGCCGGATTTCTGGCCCGGCAATCCGCCGGGCTTGATCTCGAGCACTTTCTTCCGCACGACACTGGCCTCGACAAAGGCGACCGTCGGACCGCCTTTCATCTTTATCCCATCCCCGCTGCTCACAAGGGCTTCGCCGATCCGGGACCGTACGACGCCGTTCCGGTTGAAATGCGCAACGCAAGGTGTGTTATCTGTTGCCAGCAGGTGAAATATAACTGCTACTTTGGAATTTTCCTTATAGTCACGTGGAAGTATAAAATCAATTCTGAACATACTAAGGCCAGTCTGTTCCAACATAATCGTATTGTTGATCTGGACGCCGACAACACTTTGCGCAGATGTCGTACTGATCCAAAGTGATTTCTTCGTTCCCGCCTGTCCGGATACAGGCAGCATTAAAGCCACGACAAGGGCTAGAACGAATACACCATAGCGAATTGCCGCCGTTGACCTGATGCCGAACACGGTAAGCCTCTTGATTGCCGTAGTGACGCAACGGCAATCCTAGTGCCGGACAAACCCGCAGATCAATTCAAATATGATATCGGCGCGACCCTGCCGGCCTCATCTTCGCTGTCAGACCGGCCTCACCAGACCCGTCGCACGAAGCACGTCCGTGGCTGCTCAGGTATTCATCGAATCGAAGAATTCGCCGTTGGTCTTGGTCTGACGCAGCTTGTCGAGCAGGAACTCGATGGCATCGACCGTGCCCATCGGATTGAGGATGCGGCGCAGCACATACATCTTCTTGAGTTCGTCGGAAGGAACCAGAAGCTCCTCCTTGCGGGTGCCGGACCGGGTGATGTCCATCGACGGGAACACCCGCTTGTCGGCGACCTTGCGATCGAGAATGATTTCCGAGTTGCCGGTGCCCTTGAACTCTTCGAAGATCACCTCGTCCATGCGGCTGCCGGTATCGATCAGCGCGGTCGCGATGATGGTCAGCGAACCGCCTTCCTCGATATTGCGGGCCGCGCCGAAGAACCGCTTCGGCCGCTGCAGGGCATTGGCGTCGACACCGCCGGTCAGCACCTTGCCCGAGGAGGGAACGACGGTGTTGTAGGCGCGGCCGAGCCGGGTGATCGAATCGAGCAGGATCACCACGTCGCGGCCATGCTCGACCAGGCGCTTGGCCTTCTCGATCACCATCTCGGCGACCTGGACATGACGCACCGCCGGCTCGTCGAAGGTCGAGGAGATCACCTCGCCCCGCACCGAGCGCTGCATGTCGGTGACTTCTTCCGGCCGCTCGTCGATCAGCAGGACGATCAGATAGCATTCGGGATGATTGCTGGTGATCGAATGGGCGATGTTCTGCAGCAGCACCGTCTTGCCGGTGCGCGGCGGCGCGACGATCAGTCCGCGCTGGCCCTTGCCGAGCGGCGCGACCAGGTCGATGACCCGGGCCGACTTGTCCTTCGATGTCGGATCGACCAGTTCCATGCGGAAGCGTTCTTCCGGGTAAAGCGGCGTCAGATTGTCGAAATTGATCTTGTGGCGGGCGCGCTCGGGATCCTCGAAATTGATCGTATTGACCTTGAGCAGCGCGAAATAGCGTTCGCCGTCCTTGGGGCTGCGGATCATGCCCTCGACGGTATCACCGGTTCTGAGTGAAAACCGGCGGATCTGGCTCGGACTGACATAGATATCGTCCGGCCCCGGCAGATAATTGGCATCGGGCGAGCGCAGGAAGCCGAAACCGTCCTGCAGCACCTCGACCACGCCCTCGCCGATGATCTCGACATCCTGGGCGGCCAGCTGCTTCAGGATCGCGAACATCAGTTCCTGCTTGCGCAGGCCACTGGCGTTCTCGACCTCGTATTCTTCGGCGAATGCCAGGAGCTCCGGCGGGGATTTCGCCTTGAGTTCCTGCAGTTTCATTTCCCGCATCTGGGAAGCACTCCTGGGGATTGTCAAATGTGAGAGTTGTGCATGACCGCTTCGGCAAAGCCTGCATCAAGGGTCATGTACGGATCGGAAGATCGTGCCGCCGCGCCCGTTATTCGGGTCAGGTATCCGGCGCACTGTGTGGTGAGTCGAGAAGACATATATACCGCGCACCCCTCACCGACAAGTAGGCAGGGCGACAAGCGGCAGGCGAGACGTCGGTGGCGGCGCGTCGATGCCGCTATCGTCAGAACGGCTTGACGATGACCAGGATGACGATGGCGATCATCAGGAGCGTCGGGACCTCGTTCATGAACCGGAAAAACCGTTGCGAGCGGGTGTTGCGGTCATCGCAAAACGCCTTCCACCAGCGCACCAGCAGGTGATGATAGACCGTCAGCAGGACAACGAGCGCGAACTTGGCGTGCAGCCAGCCCTGACCGGCCCAGCCGATATAGCCGAACACCATCCACAGGCCGAACACCCACGTCGCGACCATCGCCGGATTGGCGATCGCGCGAAGCAGCCGCCGCTCCATCACCTTGAAGGTCTCGGACTGAACGCCGCCGGGCTCGGCGGCGGTATGGTAGACGAACAGCCGCGGCAGATAGAGCAGCGCCGCCATCCACGCGATCACCGAAATGACATGCAGGGATTTGATCCAGAGATACAACGCCTGTCCCCTCCACCGGCCTGTCTGAACCCACCGGTTTCCTATCCGGCGGTGCCGCGCACCCGCTTCAGCATCTGCTCGACATGGGCAATCGGCGTTTCCGGCAGGATGCCGTGGCCGAGATTGAAGACCAGCGGGCCGGCGCCGAGCGCCTCCAGGATCGCCTCGACCCCCTGATCGAGCGCCCGCCCGCCGGCAAGCAGTGCCAGCGGATCGAGATTGCCCTGCACGGGAAGCCGGGACTGAAGACGGTCGCGGGCGACATCGAGCGGCACCGTCCAGTCGAGACCGAGTGCATCGATCCCGGTCCCGGCGATGTAACGCTCCGCGCGCAGGCCGACCGCCTTGGGAAAGCCGATAATGCGCGCATCGGGACGGGCCGACCGGACCGCCTCGACGATCCGCCGCGTCGGCTCGATCACCCAGCGCTCGAAGCCGCGCTGATCGAGAACGCCCGCCCAGGTATCGAAGATCTGGACGGCATCCGCGCCGCTCTCAAGTTGCCGGACGAGATAGGCCGTCGAGGTTTCGACGAGGATGTCGATGAGCGCCTGGAACAGCTCCGGATCGCGATAGGCAAGGACGCGGGCCGGACGCTGATCCGGCGTGCCCCGTCCGGCCACCATATAGGTCGCGACCGTCCAGGGCGCCCCGCAGAAGCCCAGCAGCGTCGTTTCCGTGGGAAGCCCCTCGCGCACCCGCTCGACGGTCTCGAAGACCGGTTGCAGGCGGTCCACGGCCCCATCCGGTTTTAGACCGCCAAGTCCCTCAGAAGACTCGATCGCATCGAGTTTCGGTCCCTCGCCCGCCTCGAACGCCACCTGCTGGCCAAGGGCGTCCGGCACGACGAGGATATCGGAGAACAGGATCGCCGCATCGAACCCGAAGCGCCTGATCGGTTGCAGGGTCACCTCGCAGGCCGCCTCCGGCGTGTAGCAAAGGTCGAGAAAGGTCGGATAGCGACTGCGCAGGTCCCGGTATTCGGGCAGATAGCGTCCTGCCTGCCGCATCATCCATACCGGTGGCATCGCCGCCTTCCTGCCCGCCAGGACCGACAGCACCGTCCGTTCACTCGAATTTCCATCCAGAAGAGTCAAAGAGAGAGGATTCCTTTTGATTCTGACTCTTAGCAAGCCGATAGGGAGGAAAACCGTCCGTCCACAGGGTCCGGACGGTATGTCTTGAACAACATCCCGATCCGTCAGATCGACTGCTGCCCAATTCGTTAATATTTCCTTAACGGATTCAAGGCCGCCTGTCTGCGCCCGGATACGCCCTGCGACGCTTTACCCTTTGTTAACCCAATTAACAGGCAGTGTCCGGATTTACTTCCGCCGGGAAGAACCTGTTGATTACCGGGACCGCAAAACCGTAAGTCAGCGCATGACGTCGCCTGATATCTCCGGGATCGCCGGATAAGTCGGGTTTTCTCCACAGGTGTTAACAGCCGATGCCGGACCGCGTTCACAGCTATGTTCACCTGCATCTCGTCTCTGACGCGACCGGCGAGACGCTGATCGCGGTCGCCCGTGCGGCGGCCGCGCAATACTCCTCCGTACGCGCGATCGAGCATGTCTATCCCCTCGTCAGGACCTTGAAGCAGGTCGACAAGATCGCCACCGATATCGAAAAGGCGCCGGGCATCGTTCTCTACACGCTGATCAGTTCCGACTTAAGCGCCCGGCTGGAAGCCCATTGCCGCGACTACGGCGCGCCCTGCGTCTCGGTGCTGGCGCCGGTGCTCGGTGTTTTCCAGTCCTATCTCGGCACCGAATCGACGCCGCGCATCGGCGGCCAGCATGTCCTGAATGCCGACTATTTCCGCCGCATCGACGCGCTCAACTACACGCTGGTCCATGACGACGGCCAGATGACCGAGACGCTGGAAGAGGCCGATGTCGTGCTCGTCGGCATCAGCCGCACCTCGAAGACGCCGACCGGCATCTATCTCGCCAATCGCGGCATCAAGACGGCCAACATTCCAATCGTGCCGGGTATTCCGCTGCCCGAACAGCTGGATGCGCTTCGCTCACCGCTCGTCGTCGGCCTCGTCGCAAGTCCGGAGCGGATCGTCCAGATCCGCCAGAACCGGCTGTTGTCCCTGAACGACAAGGACAACACCGCTTATGTCGACCGGCTCGCGGTTGCCGATGAAATCGCCTTCACGCGCAAGCTCTGCGCCAAAAACGGCTGGCCGACGATCGACGTGACCCGCCGGTCGATCGAGGAAACCGCGGCTGCCATTCTCGCACTGCATCAGGAGCGCCGAAATGGTTGAGGATACCGGACTGCCCCTGTCGCTCGAACCGGTCGTCCTTGCATCCGCAAGCAGGACCCGGCTCGATATGCTGCGCAATGCCGGCCTCGACGTCGAGGCTGTCGCTTCCGGGCTCGACGAGCGCGCCATCATCGACGCGGTCGCCGCGGGTCCCGACGGCCTTCCACCCGCCGATGTCGCCGCCATTCTCGCCGAGGCCAAGGCGCAGGCGGTCAGCCAGGCGCGGGCCGGCGCGCTCGTCATCGGCGCCGACCAGACGCTGGAGCTGGACGGGAACCTGTTTACCAAGCCGGCCTCGATGGAAGAGGCCCGGCACACGCTTCTGCAGCTTTCCGGCAAGACCCACCACCTGCACAGCGCGGTCAGCTTGGTCCGGGACGGCGAAACCCTCTGGGCCCATACCGCGACCGCGAGCCTTGCCATGCGCGCCTGTTCGCCGGCCTTCATCGGCCACTACAGCGCGGCGGCGGGCGAGGCGATCCTGGAAAGCGTCGGCTGCTATCAGCTCGAGGGCCTCGGCGCCCAATTGTTCAGGCAGATCGATGGTGATTTCTTCACAGTCCTCGGATTGCCGCTGCTGCCGCTCCTGGCGAAGCTGCGCGACCTGAAAATCCTGGAAACATGATGCCACGGCAGACGCCTTCCCCCGAAAGACCTTACCATCACGCTGCGTCGCTTGCCTGTGTGATCGGCTGGCCGGCGAAGCACTCGCGCTCGCCGCTGATCCATCGCTACTGGCTGGAGCGCTACGGGCTCCCCGGTGACTATGAAATCGCCGAGGTATCGCCCGAGGATTTCGATCCGTTCCTGCTTAATCTGCGCGAAAACGGCTATGTCGGCGGCAATGTGACGGTTCCGCACAAGGTTGCCGCCGCCCGTATCGTCCGCGACCTGGATGAAACGGCCGCCGCCCTCGGCGCGGTGAACACCGTCTGGTACGAAAACGGTGACCTGATCGGCGCCAATACGGACGTCTACGGTTTCCTGGCCAATCTCGACGCGGCGGTTCCGGACTGGCAGGCCGGTGTCGACCGCGCCGTCGTGCTCGGCGCCGGCGGGGCGGCGCGCGGCATCGTGCACGGCCTCATGAGCCGCGGCGTCGACCGGATCGACGTTATCAACCGCACCGTCGAGAAGGCCGAGGCGCTGCGCGGGGATTTCGGCAACCGGGTCGCCGCCTTTTCAATGGACACCCTGCCGGCGCGCCTTGCCGGTGCCCGGCTGCTCGTCAACACGACCTCGCTCGGCATGGTCGGCGCGTCGCCGCTCGACATTGATCTTACCCCGCTCGCAGACGACGCGGTCGTCAGCGATATCGTCTACGTGCCGCTGCGTACGGCGCTGTTGAAACAGGCCGGGGATCGCGGCTTGAGGACCGTCGACGGGCTCGGCATGCTGCTGCATCAGGCGGTTCCCGGCTTCGAGAAATGGTTCGGCCGCCGGCCGGAGGTGACCGACGACCTGCGCGCCCTGATCATTGCAGACATCGAGGCGGCGTGATGTTTCTGATCGGCCTGACCGGGTCTATCGGCATGGGCAAGTCGGCGACCGCGCGGATGTTCGCGCAGCGCGGTGTCGCCGTGCATGACGCCGACGCGGAGGTCCACCGCCTCTATCGCACCGACGCCGTGCCGCTGATCGAGGCCGCCTTTCCCGGAACCGTCGTCGACGGCGCGGTCGATCGCGAAAAACTGGGCGCCGCCGTGCTTGGCGACGACAAGGCCATGAAGCGGCTTGAAAAAATCGTCCATCCGCTGGTGCGCGCCGCCGATCTTGCCTTTCTCGACCGGGCCAAGGCGGAGGGGCGTGCCTTTGCCGTCGCCGAGATCCCGCTGCTGTTCGAAACAGGCGGTGACCGCCGTGCCGATGCCGTGGTGCTGGCCTCCGCGCCGGCCGAAATCCAGCGCGAGCGGGTACTGGCCAGGCCCGGCATGACGGCTGAGAAATTCGCCTCGATCCTTGCCCGCCAGATGCCGGATGCCGAAAAGCGCCGCCGCTCCCACTTCATCGTCGATACCAGCCGCGGTTTCGAAGCGGCCCAGAAACAGGTGGATGACATCCTGCGCGCGCTTGCCGGACGCCCCGGCGCGGCCTATGCAGGAAGGCGGGCGGGCGGCTAGGTCTCGGACATCCAGCCGCGAACAGGTCTGGTGGCCGGGCTTGCAGACAGCAGTGTCTTGGGGAGGACGCCTCGATGCGGGAGATCGTTCTCGATACCGAAACAACCGGTCTTGATCCCAAGGGCGGCGATCGTCTGGTCGAGATCGGCGGCGTCGAACTGCTCAACCACATCCCGACCGGCCGCATCCTGCATATCTACATCAATCCCGAACGGGATATGCCGACGGAGGCCTTCAACGTTCACGGCCTGTCGGAGGCGTTCCTGTCCGACAAGCCGGTCTTCGAGGATGTCGCCGACAGTTTCATCGACTTCGTCGAGGGCGCGCGGCTGGTCATCCACAACGCTTCCTTCGACATGGGCTTCCTGAACGCGGAACTGGAGCGCAGCGGCCGCAGGCCGATCCCCTATGACCATGCGCTCGACACGCTGATGCTGGCCCGGCGGCGCAATCCGGGCGGGCCGAACAATCTCGACGCGCTGTGCAGCCGCTACGGCATCGACAATTCCAGGCGCGAGAAACACGGCGCCCTGCTCGACGCCGAATTGCTGGCGGAAGTCTATATCGAGCTGATCGGCGGCAAGCAGGCCGCCCTGTCGCTGGTCGAGACCGGGACGCAGGCGTCAGGCGAGGGACCCCGCACCGCCGGCACCCGGCCCGAACCGCTGCCCCCGCGCATCAGCGCGGCCGAACGCGCCGCGCATGACGCCTTTATCGAAACGCTCGGCGAAAACGCGCTCTGGCGACACTACCGGGGATCGTCGTCGAATTGAGGCTTGCCCGTCGCCCTCTGCCTCGTCATTCCGGACAGCCGAAGGCTGATCCGGGATTGCAGAGTTGGCATGACGAGCGGCCGTGCCACGGGCCCTCACCCGGCCCTTCGGGCCGCCCTCTCCCGCCAAGGGGGAGAGGGAAAGAGCGCGCTGGACGGATCGGGCAAATGGGCACCGACATCATCTGCGGTATCGGCGTTTTCTGTCCGCTGGCGGCTGCGACCAACACACAGCCTCTCAGATGCACTCGCACCCTCTCCCCTCGCGGGAGAGGGCGGCCCGAAGGGCCGGGTGAGGGTGAGGCACGGTCCGCGCAAGCGGGCGAAATGCGGAAGCATTTCGAGTGGCGAACGCGCGAGGCCCAAAGCCGAGTGCCGGGCGGCCGCGCAAGGAATCCCGCCCGCAGATGCGTCCCACGCCCTGGCAATAACAGACCTGAGATCCGCAAAACCGGACAGCGGTAATCCCGGACGTCAACGCAAATCCCAAACGGGCGAGCCGGTCAGGCCTGGACCGCGCCCTGTGCCTGCTGCCGGGCCATGCGCTGCTGGTAGAGCGAGCCGAAATCGATCAGGCCGAGCATGACGGGCGGGAAGCCGCCGCCGCTGATCGTCTCGGCGACGACCTGCCGGGCGAACGGGAACAACAGCCGCGGGCATTCGATCATGATGAAGGGCTGCAGGTGCTCCTGGGGAATGTTGCGCAGCCGGAAGACGCCCGCATAGACCAGCTCCAGCGCGAAGACCACGTTGTCTTCCTCACCGGCCCGGCATTCGATGCGCAGCTCGACCTCGACATCGGTGTCGCTGACCGGCGACGCGTTGACCTGGACGTTGAAATTGAGCTGCGGCGACTGATTCTGCTGGTTGCTCAGCGCGCCCGGTGCCTTCGGATTCTCGAAAGACAGATCCTTGGTGTACTGCGCGACGACCTCGACGCTCGGACCGGCCTGCTGTTGGGCGCCCGGCTGAGCACCGGCCGCCGGCTGGTCACCAGCGGCTCCGCCGCCATTCGTCGTTTCATTTGCCATTGATTTTCTCCGAAAAGGCCACCGCGCGCCGAAGCGACGCGTTCAGGATGGTTTGGCGCTGGCTAACACGTCACCCCCCAACCCGCAACCGGTGCCCGCGCCCGCCCGGCTCATTGCCGCCAGGGTGAAGCGGATCCGGCTCCCGGCTTCGGCGCGGATCGGTCGGATTCGCCCCGATCGGCGTCGTCCCGATCGATCTCCACTGCCTCGCCGTCGATGACGTCATCGCCCCGGCTAGCTGGTCGGCCCGGCCCCGATTGATTTGGCCCGCGATGCGTCGATCCGTGGACTGTTCCGCCCCGTATGTCCCCGGGCATATCGACAACCGTGAACCGCGCCGCCATCGACTTGCCGACAAAGGCGATGATCGCCCGGCGGACCGGCGGGATGAGCAGCGCGAAACCCATCGCATCGGTCAGGAAACCGGGGGTCAGCAGCAGCACGCCGGCGATCAAAATGGCCAGCCCCTCGGCCATCTGATCGGCCGGCAGCCGGTTCCGGTCCATTTCGGCGCGCGCCTTCTGCAGGGTGCTGAAGCCCTGCTGACGCACCAGCATGGTTCCCGCGATCGCGGTCAGAATGACGATGCCGATCGTCGCCAGAATGCCGATTTGCTCGCCGACCGCGATGAACAGGGCGATTTCGGCGATTGGCACGCCGATGAACAGGGCAAGCAGGATCAATCCCATGATGGTCTCCCGGGATGCTCTCGAAAGTCTCTTCGTTTTCCGCTTCACGCGCGGCGTGGGAGCAGATATCTGTAAACCGCTCTGGACCGTGGCGTATCAATCCTTACATAGTAGGCCACATACACATTCGCTTGGTTTTTTGCGCTGCTTGCTTGGCGCGGCGGGTGAAAGCCGGTAAACGGATCCCGATGAACGGTTTCTTCGACTTCTACACGATCTTGTTCCTGGTGCTGGCCGTGGTGATTTTCCTGCGGCTGCGAAGCGTGCTCGGCCGCCGCACCGGCAACGAACGTCCACCCTTCGATCCCTATTCGGCCTCCAAGCCGGATCAGGCCGGTGCCTCCGACAAGGTCGTCAGCCTGCCGCAGCGCGGCGCCGACGCGCCGGCCTCGCGGGTCGACCAGCCGGCCAATGACGATTTCGGCGACATCGCGCCGGCCGGCTCCGATCTCGCCAAGGCGCTGTCGGAAATCCGCGCCTCCGATCCGAGCTTCGATCCGGCCCAGTTCCTGGACGGTGCGAGGGTCGCCTATGAGATGATCGTCTCCGCCTTTGCCGAGGGCGACCGCAAGGCGCTGAAGTCGCTTTTGAACAAGGATGTCTATGACGGTTTCGTCGGCGCGATTTCCGAACGCGAGGCCAATGGCGAGACGGTGATGTCGAAATTCGTCGCGATCGACGCCGCCGAGCTCACCGAGGCGGGCCTGCGCGGCCGCACCGCCCATGTCACCGTCCGCTTCGTTTCGCAACTCGTCACCGCGACCAGCGACAAGGACGGCAATATCGTTTCCGGCGACCCGAACACGGTGAGCGAAGTGACCGATATCTGGACCTTCGCGCGGGATACGGGATCGCGCGATCCGAACTGGAAGCTCGTTGCCACCGAGTCCGCCGAATAGGGCATCCGTTCCCTTCTTCAGGCGCCCGCCGACACGGCGTGAAATCGTCTATGGCACAGCGGCGGTGCTCTTCGCCGCAGCCGTCGCCCTGGCCCTCGTTCTTCCACGCAAGCCTGCGGGCCCGGCCGATCATCCGATCCTCACAGCCGGCCACGGCCTGGTGCCGGTCGGCTTTTCCGCGCTTCCAGGCTTTGGGGATGACGATCTGACCACGCCCTTCGCCGCCTTCCTGCGATCCTGCGCCCATGGCAGGGAGGAAGCCTTGGCATCGCCCTGCACCAGCGCCACGGCGCTGGACGATCCCGTGGACGCGGAGACAGCGCGGGCCTTCTTCGAAGGTCACTTTCAGGCCTATCGCATCGATCCTGTCGACGACGAGGCGGTGATTACCGCCTATTACGAGCCCGTCGTCGCCGGCTCGCTCAGGAAAACCGCGGATTTCCCGACACCGCTCTATCCGCTGCCGCCCGATTTCGTCCGCGTCACCGGCGAAAACCGGCCGGAGGGCTGGGACGACACCCTGTCCTGGGGACGCCGGACCTCGGCCGGCCTCGTGCCGACGCCGACGCGTGCCGAAATCGATGCCGGCGCGCTCGGCGACGATCTGGAACCCCTCGTCTATGTCGCCGATCCGATCGAGGCCTTCTATATCCACATCCAGGGCTCGACCCGCATCGCGCTTACCGACGGCTCTACGGTGCGGATCGGCTATGCCGGCAAGAACGGCCATCCCTATTCGTCGGTCGGCAAGGCGATGATGGATCGCGGCATCCGGCCGGACGGCGGCTTCTCGATGGATTCGATGCGCGCCTATTTTCACGCCGATCTCGACCGCGCCCGCGACCTGATGCAGGTCAACAAATCTTATATTTTCTTTCGTAAGATCAAGGATCTGCCGGCGGATCTCGGTCCCATCGGCGGGGAGGGTGTGCCGCTGACCGCGGGCCGTTCGATCGCCGTCGACACGAAATTCCATGCCTATGGCACGCCGATCTTCATCGATTCCCAACCCCAGATCGGCGACAATCGCGCTCCGGCGCCCTTTCGGCGCCTGATGATCGCCCAGGACACCGGATCGGCGATCAAGGGGCCGGCCCGGGCCGATCTCTTCTGGGGGACCGGAGAGGCAGCCGGGTCGATGGCGGGTGGCATCAAGGCGGGCGGCACCTTCTACGTGCTGCTGCCGAAAGACTGAACGGTTGGGCAACACATGCGGCCTCCTCGCCGGTCACGGGACCTCGATACCGAGGAAAAGGCGTTGTGGCAGCGGGTCACCGACACCGTCACGCCGCTGAAACAGGGTCGCACAGCGACCGTGAAACCGGCGCCGCAGGACAATGCGAAAGCGGCGAAGGCCGCGGCAGCGAAGAAATCCGCCGACGCTTCCGGCGGCAAAAAACCGACCGCCGCGCCCTATCAGCCGCCCGCCCAGGCAAGCCCGCCGGCCAGATCGTCGCTCAATCCGGTCGACCGCAAGCTCACCCGCCGTATCGGCCGTGGGTCGCGGCCGGTCGATGCCGCAGTCGACCTGCACGGGATGACCCAGCGCCAGGCCCATCACCGCCTGCTCACCTTCCTCCTGCGCGCACAGGCCGATGGCCACAGGCTCGTCCTGGTGGTGACAGGCAAGGGCTTTGCCGAGCCGTCCGCCCATTGGTGGGAGGACGGCAATCGCGGCATCCTGCGCCGCGCCGTGCCGCAATGGCTCACGACCGAGCCGTTCCGCGATCTCGTGGTCGGCTACGAGCAGGCGCATCGCCACAAGGGCGGCGCCGGTGCGATCTACGTCCAGATCCGCCGCAAGTCGCGCAGGCTCAACGGCGCGGGAGGGGGGCGATGACGCCGTTCGGGGCCCGCCTGCGCGCCATGCGCCAGGCCCGCGGCCTGACGCTGTCGGACATGGCCCGGCATCTCGGCGTGACGCCGGCCTATCTCTCCGCCCTCGAACACGGCAAGCGCGGTCGCCCGCCCTGGCATCTCACCCAGTCGATCATCGCCTATTTCAACGTCATCTGGGACGAGGCGGAGGAACTGGCGCGGCTGGCCGAGCTCTCCCACCCCCGCGTCACCGTCGACACCGCCGGCCTGTCACCGGAGGCGACCGAACTGGCCAACCGGCTCGCCCGCGATATCGCCAAGCTCAGCCGCGACGACGCCGCGGACCTGGTTCAGCGGGTCAAGCGGCTTGCGGGCGGGGGGAAGTAGGGGTGCGGCGAGACGCCGTCTCTCCCTCATCCCTTTGAGGTCATCCCCGGGATCCAATCCACGTCGACTTCTGACGGGACTGCCAGTGGATTACCGGAACAAACCCGGTGATGACCGGGGCGAGTGTGTCGACCACTACCTATCCCTCGTCATCCCGGAATTCGCTTAAGCGAATATCCGGGATCGGAGAGCCACCGATCCATCGGTGGGAGACACCAGCGTGCGCCCTCGTCATCCCGGCTCTCCGGCTTCGCCTACGGCCGGGATGACGAGGGCGAGGGTGGTGCAGATTTGCAATGTCTGCCGTTTCGATATCGCCTTCGGCGCTCTCGAAGCCGCCTTTCAGGCGGCTACCCCTCACCCCGACCCTCTCCCGCAAGGGGAGAGGGGGCGATAACTTTACGGAATGCAGTTAAAGTGATGTGCCCCGCTCTTTGCGAGGCGTTGATGCCAAGCCGCACGGCGGTAGCACTCCCTCTCCCCTTGCGGGAGAGGGCCGGGGTGAGGGGAAATCGGTTTGACCGGTTCGATACCGGTCAAGCCGATACCAGCCACACACCCGGCGAAGCTCTACAGCACATACCGGCTCAAATCCGCGTTCTTGGCGAGATCGCCGATATGTTCGCGCACATAGGCCGCGTCGATCGTCACCGTCTGGCCTGACCGGTCCGGCGCCTCGAAGCTGATCTCGTCGAGCACCCGCTCCATCACCGTCTGCAGGCGGCGGGCGCCGATATTCTCGACCGAAGCGTTCACCTCGACCGAGATCCTGGCGATCTCCGCGATCGCATCGTCCGTGATCTCCAGGTCGAGCCCTTCCGTGCCCATCAGCGCGATATACTGCTTGATCAGGCTCGCCTCGGTCTCCGTCAGGATGCGGCGGAAATCCTCCTCCGTCAGTGGCCGAAGCTCGACGCGGATCGGCAGCCGGCCCTGCAGTTCGGGCAACAGGTCGGACGGCTTGGAGACGTGGAAGGCGCCCGACGCGATGAACAGGATGTGGTCGGTCTTGACCGGCCCGTGCTTGGTGGAGACCGTCGTGCCCTCGATCAGCGGCAACAGATCGCGCTGCACGCCCTCGCGGCTGACATCGGCGCCGCCGACGCGCTCCGAGCGGCCGGCGATCTTGTCGATCTCGTCGAGAAAGACGATGCCGTGGTTCTCCGTCAGCGTGGTCGCCTCCTGGACGATCTGGTCGTCGTCGAGCAGGTTGTCGGATTCCTCGGCGATCAGCAATTCGTAGGAATCGCGCACCGAAATCCGCCGCGACTTGGTCTGGCCGCCGAAGGCCTTGCCCAGCATGTCGCCGAGATTGATCATGCCGACCGAGGCGCCGGGCATGCCGGGAATGTCCATCTGCGGCATCGACAGGCCGGTCTGGCGCAGTTCGATCTCGATTTCCTTGTCGTCGAGATCGCCCTCGCGCAGCTTCTTGCGAAAGGCATCGCGGGTCGCGTTGCCGGCGCCGGGGCCGACCAGGGCATTCAGTACCCGTTCCTCGGCCGCCAGATGCGCCTTCGCCTCGACCTCCTTGCGCCGCCGTGTGCGCACGATGCCGATCGCCGCCTCGATCAGGTCGCGGACGATCTGCTCGACATCGCGGCCGACATAGCCGACCTCGGTGAACTTGGTCGCCTCGACCTTCAGGAACGGCGCGTCGGCGAGCTTGGCCAGCCGCCGCGAGATCTCGGTCTTGCCGACGCCGGTCGGGCCGATCATCAGGATGTTCTTGGGCAGCACCTCCTCGCGCAGCGAGTCGTCGAGCTGCTGGCGCCGCCAGCGGTTTCTGAGCGCGATCGCGACCGCGCGCTTGGCGTCCTTCTGGCCGACGATGAAGCGGTCGAGTTCGGAAACGATCTCACGGGGCGAAAAATCGGTCATGGGTGATCCGTTGATGCGGGGAGTCTGTCGGTTAGATTGGTCGGCAGCGGCAAAACCGCAAGGAGGGCGCGCCGCGCGCCGCGCCAGCCGGCGCCCAGCAGTATGACGCCGCCGCCGAGGAGAACGAGGGTCACGGCGGCGACCATCGAGGGTTCGATGTCTGCTGCATAGATAAGCTGGCCGATCGCATATCCAAGATAGGCAAGGCCCGCAACCAGCAGCGCGCGCCGGTCGACGACGATGGCGACCAGCCCGAGCAGCAGGACGGCGGCGACGACGGAAACGGCCGACCCGGTATCCATGTCCGCCGACCAGGTGGTCAGCAGGCCGAAGGCGCCGTTCAGGATCAGTGGCGCGGCGAGCAGATGCAGCCAGAAGGCGTTGTCGGCGCTTAAGGTAACGCGGCGCGGATCGGAGAGATCATAGGCCATGGCGAAGCCGAAGATCGCCAAGCCCGCCGGCAGGATGACGGCCGACAGGGTCGTCTCGCCGGGATCCGGACTGGCGGTCAGCACGGCGCTCACCAGCACCGCGACCCCGCCGGCGGCGAAGACGGCAAGCGCGAACGGCAGCCGGAAGCGCAGATAGAACACGCCGCTTGCCGCCCAGGCAACGAGCGAGGCGATCAGGAACGGCAGGCCATTGGACAGAAGTCCGGACATGGGATCATACGAGCCGGCCGCAAGGCCGAAGACGCTCAACCCCACCGACAGGATGAAGATGATCGACAGCGCCATCGACGGCAGCACCAGTCGCCGCCGCCTGGCGAAGACCTCGGCCAGACCCCAGGACAGCGCGGCCGCGATCAGCGACAGCGCGACGCCCTGTCCGATGGCGATCGACGTGGCGATGATGCCGACGAACAGGATGGCGATGCCGAGCGTCAGGAAGACGTCCTGGAAGCCGCGGGCAAAGCGCACCTCCTCGCGATCGGCCGCGCCGAGCACCTCGCCGCGCGCGCGCGCCTCCAGGAAGCTGGCAAGCCGCTCGATCTGGCGGGGTTCTATGATGCCCAGTCGTACCGCCTCACCGAGATCCTCACGAATCGGCATCAAGCGTCTCGACGACGATATTGTCGTTTGTGTAGATGCAGATATCGGCGGCGATCGCCATCGCCCTGCGGGCGATCTCCTCGGCGTCCATGTCGGTCTCCGCCAGCGCCCGCGCCGCGGCAAGCGCGTAGTTGCCGCCCGATCCGATCGCGGCGATGCCGTTTTCCGGTTCCAGAACATCGCCGTTGCCGGTGACGACCAGGCTGATCGTCGGATCGGTGACGATCATCATCGCCTGCAGGTGCCTCAGATAGCGGTCGGTGCGCCAGTCCTTGGCCAGTTCGACCGCTGCCCGCATCAGCTGGCCCGGATACTGCTCGAGTTTCTTCTCGAGCCGCTCGAACAGGGTGAAGGCATCGGCGGTCGCGCCGGCGAAGCCGCCGATCACGTTGCCGCCGCCGATCGGCCGCACCTTGCGGGCGGTCGCCTTCATCACCGTCTCGCCGACGGAGACCTGGCCGTCGCCGGCAACGACGACCTTGCCGCCCTTGCGTACGGTGAGGATCGTCGTGGCATGCCACTGGGTATCGGAGGAGGCTGTCATTCTGGCTCCAGTTCGCTTGGTCCGCCGCGCGATAGTGCTTGAAGCCGGGCCGGCGACTGCCGCGGCAGGCAAGAGATGTATTTCGTTTCGGACCCGATTCAACAAGCCTGCTGCTGACTTGAAAAGATCAATTCCGGTTTCGGCCCGCGTTTACCGGCTGCTTCGACACCGCTTTTCAGGGCCGTGGCGGCCTGTTAGATAGCCCTCGCATAGGTCAAACGTTGAAAGTATCAGGCAGATGGATCAGGCGCGCACGGCGAAAATCGCCCGCAAGACCGGTGAAACCGATGTCACCGTATCGCTCACCCTCGACGGCGAGGGCAAGGCCGACATCAATACCGGCATCGGCTTTCTCGATCATATGCTCGACCTGTTTGCCCGGCACGCGCTGATCGATCTCGACGTCAAGGCGCAGGGCGATCTGCATGTCGATTTCCACCACACCGCCGAGGATGTCGGTATCGTCATCGGCCAGGCGGTCCGCGAGGCGCTCGGCGAGCGGCGCGGCATCGCCCGCTACGCGACCGTTCACCTGCCGATGGACGAGACGCTGAGCCGGGTGGCGCTCGACGTGTCGGGCCGGCCGTTCCTTGTGTGGCGCGTCGATTTCACCGCCGAGAAGATCGGCACGATGGACACCGAGCTGGTGCGCGAGTGGTTCCAGGCCTTTGCCCAGAACGCCGGCATCACGCTGCATGTCGAGTGTTTCTACGGCGTCAACAGCCACCACATCGCCGAAAGCTGCTTCAAGGGTCTGGCCCGCGCGCTGCGCGCCGCGATCGCGATCGATCCGCGCGAGGCGGGGCGGATTCCCTCCACCAAGGGGAGCCTGTAGGGGTGAGGCACGGTCCGCGTAAGCGGGCGAAATGCGAAAGCATTTCGAGTGCCGAACGCGCGAGACCCAAGTCGAGCGCCGGGGGCGGCCGGGCAACGGATACTGTGTCTTATCAAACTGGCTGCCCTCTCAGCGGAAAACTTAAGCTAACGCAAGGGGTTATTGGATCCTTGACCAAGTCGGGGATGATAGTCGAGGGGGTGCATTCTCTCTTCGGCTGTCATGCCCGGACGTGTTCCGGGCATCCATGAACACAGTCGCCGGCCTGGGTGTTCATGGATTGCCGGGACAAGCCCGGCAATGACAGCAGAGTGGGTGGGACGTCAGAATGGGTAGCGGCAGGACGCCGACCTCTCCGTCGTCATCCCGGAAATCGCGCTAGCGATTATCCGGGATCGGAGAACCCGGGCGGCTCGGTGTTCCCTCGGCCCCGACATCGGCACCGACACGGGCCCCCGTTCCCAACTCGCCTCTTCGCGTCGACCGCCGAACCACGTTTTCGCAACACCCCAATTCCCCTCATCGCCCGTTTGCTCTAAGAGGGTGCCCATGAAGGTCTATACCGTGCACAGGTCGCCCGACCGCCGGGCAAACCCCGAAGACGAGATCGTCTTCGTGCGGGAAGGCTTTTCGCTGCCGGCGCTGATCGTGCCGACGATCTGGATCCTGTGGAACCGGATGTGGTGGGTGCTGCTCGCCTGGCTCGCTGTCGGCGCCGCGCTCGGTGTCGCCGGTGAAGTTCTCCCCCGGATGGGCTGGATGATCGGTGTCATCTCGGTGCTGCTCGCAATCTGGTTCGCGCTCGAAGCCAATGCGCTGCATCGCTGGAGCCTGACGCAGAAGGGCTGGCGGATGCTGGACGTCACGACCGGGCGGGACCGCGAGGAGGCCGAGCGGTCCTTCTTCCAGCGCTATCAGCGGCCCGCCACAACGCCGCCGCCGCTGCGCCCGGGTCCGGCCGCTCCGGCAGGCCGCGTTCCGAATGCCGGGCCCCGTGCCTCCGGGCCCCGTCCCCCGGCTCCGGCAGCGTCAGGCCAGCCGGTCATCGGCCTGTTTCCGCACACGGACCGGACCTGACGTTTCCTGTTCGCTTAAAACACGGTCAAATCACCCATGCGTGTCGCCATTCTGGATTACGGCTCCGGCAACCTCCGCTCCGCCGAAAAGGCGTTCGAGCGGGCAGCCGCCGAAGCGGGCATCGCCGCGACGATCGCGGTCACCGACGATCCCGACGCCGTGCGCTTAGCCGACCGGATCGTGCTGCCGGGTGTCGGCGCCTTTGCCGATTGCCGGCGCGGGCTCGACCGGGTGGCCGGCCTGCACGAGGCGCTGAACGAGGCGGTCGAACAGAACGGCCGGCCCTTCCTCGGCATCTGCGTCGGCATGCAGCTGATGGCCGACCGGGGCCGCGAATACGAGACGACGCCCGGCTTCGGCTGGATCGCCGGCGATGTCGTCAAGCTGACGCCCGACGATCCCGCCCTCAAGATCCCCCACATGGGCTGGAACACGCTGCGCGTGCTGTCCGATCATCCGTTGCTCGACGGCGTTTCGGCGGGTGACGACGGGCTGCATGCCTATTTCGTCCATTCCTATCATCTTGCCGCCGAGACCGACGCGGACCTGATCGCACAGGCCGATTACGGCGGACCGCTCACCGCGATCGTCGCCCGCGACAACCGCGCGGGCACGCAGTTCCATCCCGAAAAGAGCCAGAAGCTCGGCCTGGCCCTGATCGGCAACTTCCTGAAATGGGCACCATGATCCTCTTCCCCGCGATCGATCTGAAGGACGGGCGCTGCGTGCGGCTCGTCAAGGGCGACATGGCGGCCGCCACCGTGTTCAACGACGATCCCGCCGCCCAGGCGCAGGATTTCGAACAGGCCGGCTTCAAATGGCTGCATGTCGTCGACCTGAATGGCGCCTTCGAGGGCCGCAGCGTCAATGCGGCGGCGGTCGAGGCGATCCTGGCAACCGTTTCGCTGCCGATTCAACTGGGCGGCGGCATCCGCGACATGGCCGGCATCGAAGCCTGGCTCGACAAGGGCATCCGCCGGGTCATTCTCGGCACGGTCGCCGTGCGCGATCCGGATCTCGTCCGGGACGCCTGCAAGACCTTTCCCGGCCGCATCGTCGTCGGCATCGACGCGCGTGGCGGCAGGGTCGCGGTCGAGGGCTGGGCGGAAACCGCCGAGATGACCGCGATCGATCTGGCGAAGCGCTTCGAGGACGCCGGCGCGGCGGCGATCGTCTACACCGATATCGATCGCGACGGCATCCTGACCGGGCTCAACATCGCATCGACGCTGGATCTCGCCCGCGCCGTCGCGATCCCCGTTATCGCCTCGGGCGGCCTCGCCTCGATCGCCGACGTCAGGCGGCTTGTCGAGCCCGATTGCGCCATCCTGGAAGGCGCGATTTCGGGCCGTGCGCTCTATGACGGCCGCCTCGATCCGCAAGAGGCGCTGGCGTTGACGGGCTAGCAGAGACCAAGGATGCGCGCGAGATGGCTCGTCATGATCGTGGTAACCCTTCGCAACCGGCGCCGCGCCGATCGTCTCGTTCACCAGAACGGCCCAATTGTGTAGGCAACCGGGTGGCCCGGCGCGGTTCTCCGGTCTATGACAGGGCCGAACAGCCTTAATCGGAACGGTGAAGTCTGAATGCTGAAAGCGCGCGTCATTCCCTGTCTCGACGTCAAGGACGGCCGGGTCGTCAAGGGCGTCCAGTTCGTCGATCTGATCGATGCCGGCGATCCGGTCGAGGCGGCGATCGCCTATGACGCGGCCGGCGCCGACGAGCTCTGTTTTCTCGATATCACCGCAAGCCACGAGGATCGCGGCATCCTGCTCGACGTGGTCCGGCGCACCGCCGAGCACTGCTTCATGCCGCTCACCGTCGGCGGCGGTGTCCGCACGGTCGAGGATATCCGGGTGCTGCTGCGCGCCGGCGCCGACAAGGTCTCGATCAACACGGCTGCCGTCACCGACCGCGCCTTCGTCAGGGAGGCGGCGGAGAAGTTCGGTAATCAATGCATCGTCGTTGCGATCGACGCCAAGCGCGTCAGCCCGGATGGCGTGCCGCCGCGCTGGGAAATCTTCACCCATGGCGGCCGCAAGCCGACCGGCATCGACGTGCTGGCCTATGCCGAGGAGGTGGTGTCGCTCGGCGCCGGCGAACTCCTGCTGACCTCGATGGACCGCGACGGCACCAAGATCGGCTACGATATCGCGCTGACCCGCGCCGTTGCCGACCGGGTTCGCGTTCCCGTCATCGCGTCTGGCGGCGTCGGCACGCTCGATCATCTGGTCGACGGGATCCGCGACGGCGGCGCCACGGCGGTGCTGGCCGCCTCGATCTTCCACTTCGCCGAATATTCGATCCGCGAGGCCAAGGCCCATATGGCGGAGGCCGGGATCGCGATGCGGCTTGATCCGTAAGCCGTGATCCGCGAGAAACGGTTCGACAAACACGTTTAAGGAACCGCAGATGGCGACAGCCAGGCTCAGCATCGAAGACCTCGCGGCGATCGTGGCGTCGCGCAAGGGCGCCGATCCGCAATCGTCCTATACCGCCAAGCTGCTGGATCGGGGCGTGTCGCACTGCGCCAGGAAGTTCGGCGAGGAGGCGGTCGAGACGGTGATCGCCGCCGTCGAGGGCGATCGCGAGGCGATCACAAACGAGGTCGCCGACGTGCTCTATCACCTGGCCGTGCTGCTGGCGGCGAGCGATGTCGATCTTGACGACGTCTATGCCGAACTCGGCCGGCGCGAAGGCACCTCCGGCCTTGTCGAAAAGGCAGGTCGGAGCCTGAAGGAGGGCGCGTCATGACCGGCGAACCCGCGAAGACGGGGCCCGTCCTGGTCAGCGACCGGCCGGCGAACGGCAACAGCGTTCCCTCGCCCTATCGCACCTTTACCCGCGCCGAATGGGCCGAATTGCGCGCCGATACGCCGATGACGCTCACCGAGGCGGAGGTGCTGACCCTGCGCGGCCTGATCGAGAACCTGTCGATCGACGAGGTCATCGATATCTACCTGCCGCTGTCGCGCCTGTTGAGCCTCTATGTCTCCGCGACCCAGGACCTGTTCAAGGCGACCCGCTATTTCCTCGGCGCCAAGGACGGCAAGGTGCCCTATGTCATCGGCATCGGCGGTTCGGTCGCGGTCGGCAAGTCGACCACCTCGCGCGTCCTGCAGGCGCTGCTCACCCGCTGGCCGAACACGCCGAAGGTGGCGCTCGTCACCACCGACGGCTTTCTTTATCCCAATGCCGTCCTGGAGCGTGAAAACCTCATGCACCGCAAGGGGTTTCCGGAGAGCTTCAACGTCTCCGCGCTGCTCAAGTTCCTGTCGCGGGTGAAGGCGGGCGAGCCGGTCGTCTCCGCGCCGCTCTATTCGCATTTCGCCTATGACGTGCTGCCGCCCGACCAGCAGGTCGTGGTGGAGGGCCCCGATATCCTGATCGTCGAGGGCCTGAACGTTTTGCAGCCCGGCCGCATGCCGCGCGACGGCAAGGCGGTGCCGTTCGTGTCGGATTATTTCGACTTCTCCGTCTATATCGACGCGGAGACGGAGACGCTGGAGCGCTGGTATGTCGAGCGCTTCATGCGCCTGCGCCAGACCGCCTTCCGCGATCCCGGTGCTTATTTCCACCGCTACTCGACGCTCACCGACGAGCAGGCGGTCGAGACCGCGCTCGACATCTGGCGCCGCATCAATCTGGCCAATCTCGAAGAGAACATCCTGCCGACGCGCCAGCGCGCCGACCTGATCCTGAAGAAGGGCGGCGACCACCTGGTCGAGGAGGTCTGGCTGCGGAAGCTGTAGCCGGGTCTCTGTCGTTGTGGCTCCTCACTCCGCTGTCATTGCCGGGCTTGTCCCACTGCTGTCCGGTTCAGCGGGGATGTGGCTTTGGTTCTCAGCCTGGCCACCCCCTCGGATGTCATGCCCGGACGTGTTCCGGGCATCCATGACCACCGCCGTCAGAATGGACGCAAGCGACTGTGTTCATGGATTGCCGGGACAAGCCCGGCAATGACACCAGGGGACAAGCCCGGCAATGACGCCAGGGGACAAGCCCGGCAATGACGCCAGAATTGGCGGGGCACCGGAGTGGGTGGCAGCAGGACACCAGCCTCCCCTTCGTCATCCCGGAATTCGCGGTAGCGAATATCCGGGATCGGGGAACCGAGGCGGTTCGGAGTCCCACCGGCACCGACACGGGCGCCCCGATCCCCGCTCGGCTTGTCAGCCGTCCGGGATGACGAAAAGAGAGGTCGATGCACATCCGGCCCGATATCGCTAAACCGGACAGCGCTGGGACAGGCCCCGCCCGCCCGGTCTACTGGCCCTGCGGATCGATCCGGTAGAGGTCGCCGCCGAATTCGGACACGTACATCTCGCCGTCGGGACCGACGCCGAAGCTGGTCGGCCGTTCCATGACGATGCCGGTCGTCTTGTTGTCCTTCGGCGTGGTCTTCGGGATGGTGCTGAAGATCTCGCCGGCGCAGAAATCGGCGTAGAAATAACGGCCCGCGTAATCGGGCAGGCGCGGATCCTGCAGGACCAACCCGCCGGTGATCGAGCAGTTGCCGTTACTGTGCTTCAGCACGATCTGCGGAAACACCGCCGGATCAGGGCCCGGCCGGTCCTCGTCGTGGACGATGTCGCCTTCCCATTCCGGCCAGCCGAAATTGGCGCCCGAACCCTGCTTGGCGCGCTTGACGATATTGATCTCCTCGCGCGCCTCCTGGCCGACATCGGCGAGGATCATCCGGTTCTTGAAGAACGCCATTCGCCACGGATTGCGCAGGCCGTAGGCGTAGATCTCCTTGCGGCCGTTCGTCTTGCGGAACGGGTTGGTTTTCGGGATCGAGTAGGAGGCCTTGGCCGACGGCTCGGGCTTGATGCGCAAAAGCTTGCCGAGCAGCGTGTTGAGCTTGCGGGCATTGTCCTCGATATCGTTCTGGCCGCCGCCATCGCCTGTGGTGATGTAGAGGAAACCGTCCGGCCCGAACAGGATATGGCCGCCATTGTGGTTCTGGTGATCGCGATGCCTGATGCGGATGACCTTGCGCCGGCTCGACCGCTTGGCGGCCAGCGGATCGCCGGCCTTGCGCCGGTATTCGTCGATCCTGAGATCGCCCTTTCTATTGGTGTGGGCGACATAGAACAGGCGGGATTGCGCGTGGTCCGGCGGGAAGGCGATCGACAAGAGACCCTGCTCGGTGCCCGCGCCCGAGTCGCCGGGCCCGAAGACGCGGTCGCGGATGTCCAGGAACGGGGTCTCGCGGACCACGCCGTCATCCATGAGAAGGATCCGGCCGCCCTGTTCGACGACATAGACGTGATCGTCGTCGCCGGGCGCGGGGGTCATGTAGACGGGACGGTCGAACGTCCCGATCCGGGTGGCTTCGAGCGCCGCCATCGCCTGTGCCGGCCCGGACAGGGCGAGCGGCGTGATGAGCGAAGCCGCCAGCCCGGCCACGACCAGCCCTGTTGCGGCCAACACGGACCGGAGGATACGCCCTCCCGGCGTGGCGTGCGAAACGTTCGACATGGCACCGCTCCCTGGTTGCCGGCACTCCGCGTGCGACGAACACGCAATTCGGCTGCAGAATAAGCCGCAATTAAGACCGTATCGCTAAACAGGCGGTAAAGGCGAATGACAATCGCGAAACTCCGGGATGTGCGTGCGATACGCTCGTGCCGCAACGCAGCCTGTCAAATCAGCGGCTTGCCGGAGACCGCGCGCGATGGCAGCATGGCGCCATGAGCACAATGCGGCGCAGCAGCGAGCCGGGCCATCGCCGGAAATTCCTGGTCGTGATCGATCAATCGCCCGAATGCGATCGCGCCATCTACTATGCCAGCCGCCGCGCCCAGCGCACCGGCGGCAAGCTCGTGATGGTCTATGTCACGGAGCCCGGGGATTTCCAGCACTGGCTCGGTGTCGAGACCATCATGCGCGCGGAGGCGCAGGACGAGGCGCGCACCGTGCTCGGCGACTTCGCCGAAAAGGCGCGGCAATGGGCCGAGGTCGAGCCGGAAATGGTGATTCGCGAGGGCAACCTGTCCGAGGAGGTTCTCAAGCTGATCATGGAGGACGAGGACATCGCGATCCTCGTGCTGGCCGCCGGCACCGGCAAGGAAGGGCCCGGCCCGCTGATCACCTCGATCGTCGCCCGCACGGCCGGCAGCTTCCCGATCCCGATCACCGTGGTGCCCGGCTCCATGTCCGACGACGAAATCCAGGCGGTGACATAGGCCCGGATGGACTGTCAGAGGGGCGCGGATGTCCTTGAACACGTCCCCTCCAGCATCCTTCTGGCTCGCCTCGGCGCTGGTGTTGACGCGCCCTCACCCGGCCCTGCGGGCCGACCCTCTCCCGCCAAGGGGGAGAGGGAAAGAGCGCGTTGGACGGACCGGGCATGGCGGCACCGACATCATTGGCGGTATCGGCGTTTTCTGTCCGCTGGCGGTGGCGTCCGCCGCACGACCTCTCAGATGCACTCGCACCCTCTCCCCCTCCGCGGGAGAGGGTCGGCCCGCAGGGCCGGGGTGAGGGCGCGTCTGCGCTTGCTGTCGGTCACCGGCCACAAATCAAAACCCGGTCTTGCTGAACCGGGCAGTAGTGGGACAAGCCCGGCAATGACACCCGGAGGGTGATACCAGGGACATAATCCTCTCCCTCGTCATCCCGGAAATCGCGACAGCGATTGTCCGGGATCGGAGAGCCCGGGTGGTTCGGAGTCCCTTCGGCGGTGAAGCCGGCGCCGACATAGCCGCGGCTATCCCATTGGAGTGATTCCAAAACAGGGCTTGTTTGGCCTGAATGCGCCCTATATTGGGGAATGTCGTCGAAGCCCGCCTTCTGCGACGATGCGGAACGCCACACGTACTGATCAAAGGGATCCGATGTTTATCCAGACCGAGGCGACCCCGAACCCGGCGACCCTGAAATTCATTCCCGGCCGCGACGTCCTGCCCGGCGATACGCTCGACCTGCGTTCGCCCGACGAGGCGGCGGAGTCGCCGCTGGCGCGGCGGCTGTTCCAGATCGCCAACGTCACCGGCGTGTTCTATGGCGCCGATTTCATCGCCGTCACCAAGGACGACGGCGACTGGCAGCAGCTCAAGCCGGCGATCCTCGGCGCCATCATGGAACACTACATGTCCGGCGAACCGCTCATCCAGGGCGGCATGGAGGTGTCCGGCGGCGAGGAGTTCTTCGACGAGGCCGACGCGCCCACCGTCGCCACCATCAAGGAACTGATCGACACCCGCGTCCGGCCCGCCGTCGCAACCGACGGCGGCGACATCGTCTTCCAGGGCTATCGCGACGGCATCGTCTTCCTGCACATGCGCGGCGCCTGCGCCGGCTGCCCGAGCTCGACGGCGACGCTCAAGCATGGCATCGAGAACCTGCTGCGCCACTTCATCCCGGACGTCCAGGAAGTGCGGCCCGTCTGAACGGGTCCCCACAGATCAGGCTTTCCAATCGCCGGCCGTCTGGTTTAGACGGGCGCAGGTCGACCCTCGTGCCCGCGCGATTGTGAATGAGCAACCCAACGCCCACCAACCCCGCCCCTGTTCTGGCAGTGGATACAGCGCTTTCGGCCTGTTCGGTCGCGATCCTGACCGAAACGCGGACGATTACGCGATCCGAGCCGATGCAGCGCGGCCATGCCGAGGCGCTGATGCCGATGCTTCAAGCGGCGATGGAAGACGCCGGCCTTGCCTATCGCGATATCGGCCGCTTCGCCGTGACCATCGGGCCGGGCACCTTCACCGGCGTCCGCGTCGGCGTCGCCGCCATACGCGGCCTGGCGGTTGCGACCGGCAGGCCGGCGGTCGGCGTCACGACGCTTCAGGCCTTCGCCGAAACGGCGCGCGGCGGCACGGGCGAGCCCGTCCTCGTCGCCCTCGATGCCCGCCGGGAAGAGGTCTACGCCCAGTCGTTTCTCGGTCGTGAACCGCTGTCGGAGGCCCGCGCGATCGCCATTCCCGATCTGCTCGACGGTCTGGAAGCGCGGGTCGCGGCGGTCTGCGGATCGGCGGCGCAAGCGGTGCAGGCGCAGGCAGCCGCGCGCGGCCGTGCGCTGACGGTCCTCGATGTGCCCCCGGCGCCCGATCCGGTGGCGATCGCCGAACTGGCCCATGATTACCCGGCCGATACGCGGCCCGAACCGCTCTACCTGCGCCCGGCCGACGCAAAGCCGCAGGCCGGCAAGCGCATCGCGCGGCGATGATCCCGGTTGCGGACAGGATCGCGCGCCTGATGCCGGCGCATTCGGATGCGGCCGCGCGGCTGCATCGCGAAAGCCTTGGCGAGGCCTGGAGCGCGTCGGACTGGGCCCGCTATGGCGCCGACGAACGGGTGGTGGCGCTCGGCGCCTTTGCCGAAGACGGGAGCCTTGCCGGCGTGCTGCTGATCCGGGTCGTCGCCGATGAAGCGGAGCTTTTGACGATCGCGGTCGCAGCCACCTGGCGCCGGCGCGGCATCGGCGAGGGCCTGCTGGCGGCCGGTCTTGCCGAGGCGGCGCGGCGGGGTGCGACATCCGTCCATCTGGAGGTCGCCGCCGACAACGCGCCGGCCCTGCGGCTCTATCGACGGACGGGTTTCTGCCGGAGCGGCCGCCGCGCCGGCTACTACAGCCGGCCGGCGGGACGCATCGATGCCGTGCTGATGACCTGGACCGGTGCCCGGCCCGGCGACCGGGACCTGACGGACCCGGTTTCGATTCGCATAAAGAAACACTAGACTGAGGGCGATCTTGGGGATCCCGGCGCGCATGACAGACACCGACAGCCATATCGAACAGCAATGCCAGCGACGTGGCATGCGGATGACCGAGCAGCGCCGGGTGATTGCCCGCGTCCTCTCGGAGTCCGCCGACCATCCGGATGTCGAGGAACTGTATCGGCGCTCGGTCGCGATCGACCCGAAGATCTCGATTTCCACGGTCTATCGCACGGTGAAGCTGCTCGAGGATGCCGGCATCATCGCCCGGCACGAATTCGGCGATGGCCGGTCGCGCTACGAGCAGGTGCCCGAGACCCATCACGATCACCTGATCGACCTGAAGACCGGCAAGGTCATCGAGTTCCGCGACGAGGAAATCGAACGGCTGCAGGAGGCGATCGCCCGCAAATTCGGATTCCGCCTGGTCGATCACCGGCTCGAGCTCTACGGCGTGCCGATCAGCGAGGACGAGCGGTAGGCCCTGGAACATGCAGACCTTACGCGCCCTCTTCATCATCTGCGTGCTCGTCATCGTGACGGCGCCGCTGATGGTGCTGCAGCTCCTGTTCGTGCTGACCGGCGCGCGCGCGGCGAAATCGCTGCCGGTCTGGTGGCACGGCTTCGTGTGCCGGCTGATCGGCGTGCGGGTCAGCGTCGAAGGGGCGCTCGCCGAGGAGCGGCCGCTGCTGATCGCCGCAAACCACGTCTCCTGGCTCGACATCAACGTGCTGTCGTCGGTCGCCCCGGTCTCCTTCATCGCCAAGCGCGAGGTTGCCGGGTGGCCGGTCTTCGGCTGGCTGGCCAAGCTGCAGCGCTCGGTCTTCGTCGACCGGGAACGGCGCTCGGCGACCGCCCGGGTGAACAGCGAGATCGCCACGCGGCTCAATGCCGGCGACGTCATGGTGCTGTTCGCCGAGGGCACGTCGAGCGACGGCAACGACGTGCTGCCGTTCCGCAGCGCGCTCCTGGGCGTCGCCCAGGACCTGGTACGCGGATCGGACGCGGATGGGGCGGAGATGGCGGCAGGGCCGGTTTACGTGCAGCCGGTGGCGCTGGCCTATATCCGGCTCAACGGCCTGCCGATGGGCCGGCAGCACCGCCCGATCGTCGCCTGGCATGGCGATATCGATCTGGGACCGCATCTGTGGCGGCTTCTGCGCGCCGGCTCGATCGACGTCACGGTGTCCTTCGGCGACCCGCTTGCGCTCACCGATGCCGGCGGACGCAAGCGGGTCGCCCGCGACGCCGAGCGGTCGGTGCGCGGCATGGCGATCCCGACCCTGACCGGCCGCGGCAACGCCTGGGCGCAGGCGCTGCCCCCCGCGAGGCAGGCCGATGCCGGACCGGCGGGTGCCGGAACCGTTGGGACCGGAAACGTTGCGACCGGACACGCGAGAACGGCCCTTTCCGCCAAGCCGGAAACAGGCTAAGGAACGTCGATGCTCAAAACTGTCGTAATCGTGCCGTGTAGGGGTCACTTCAACGGGCCGGACGGCGCCGGGAATTGCTTCCGCGCCGGCGGGCGGCCCTGTATGCGACCCCGTATGCGATACTGTATAACGCCGAGATGAACGGGTATTGCGCCAGACGATGACGGCGTCTTCCAAGAAACTCTATATCAAGACGTTCGGCTGCCAGATGAACGTCTATGATTCCGGCCGCATGAACGATGCGCTGGCCGCGGACGGATTCGAACCGACCGATGCGCCCGAAAATGCCGACCTGATCATCCTCAACACCTGCCATATCCGCGAAAAGGCCGCCGAAAAGGTCTATTCCGAGATCGGCCGGCTTAAGGTCCTGCGCGAGAAGCGCCGGGCCGATGGCAAGGAGACGATGATCGGCGTTGCCGGCTGCGTCGCCCAGGCCGAGGGCGAGGAGATCGTCCGCCGCGCCCCCGCCGTCGATCTGGTGATCGGCCCGCAGAGCTATCACCGCCTGCCGGCCCTGTTGCGCAAGGCGCAATCCGGCGCCGTCGTCGAGACCGAGTTTCCGCAAGAAGACAAGTTCGATCACCTGCCCGCCGCGACGCCGAAGCGCCTGCGCCAGGCCGGACCGACCGCCTTTCTGACCATCCAGGAGGGCTGCGACAAGTTCTGCACCTTCTGCGTGGTGCCCTATACGCGCGGCGCGGAAGTCTCGCGCCCGGTGGCGGCCCTTATCGCCGAGGCCGGCGATCTCGCCGCCGCCGGCGTGCGCGAGGTGACGCTGCTTGGCCAGAACGTCAATGCCTACCATGGGGCCGATACCGATGGCGCGACCGTCGGGCTTGCCGGCCTGATCGAACGGCTCGCCGCGATCACCGGGCTCGACCGGATCCGCTACACCACGTCCCATCCCCGCGACATGGACGATGCCCTGATCGCCGCCCATCGCGATATCCCCGCGCTGATGCCCTATCTGCATCTGCCGGTGCAGTCGGGCTCGGACCGCATCCTCAAGGCGATGAACCGGCGCCACACGCGCGACAGCTATTTGAGGCTGATCGAGAAAATCCGCGCCGCGCGGCCGGACATCGCCCTGTCGGGCGATTTCATCGTCGGCTTTCCAGGCGAGACGGACGCCGATTTCGCCGATACGCTGCGGATCGTCGAGGAGGCCGGCTACGCCCAGGCCTTCTCGTTCAAATACAGCCCGCGCCCCGGCACGCCCGCCGCGACGATGGACGAGCAGGTGCCCGAAGACGTCAAGAAGGAGCGGCTCGCCGCCCTGCAGGCGGCGATCAATGACGGCCAGCAGGCCTTCAACACGGCGATGGTCGGCCGTGACGTCGATATCCTGATCGAGAAGCCCGGCCGCAAGCCCGGCCAGATGGTCGGCCGCTCGCCCTATCTCCAGTCCGTCATCGTCGACCTGCCGACGGAAAGTCGTGGCGACATCGTCACGGTGACGATCACCAATGCGGGCCCGAACAGCCTGACCGGGATGGTCGGCGGACGAGACCGGGATGAGCCGGCAGCCCAGCCGCTGGAGGCAGCCTTTTGACGGATGCTCCGGCCGACATCGCCGGTTCGGCCAAGACAGGATCCGGGGCCGGATCGGCAGGCCGCGACGCGGCCGGCGCGCGCGTCCTGTCGTTTGAGGACAACCGGCTCGCCAGCGATCTCTACGGCCAGTACGACCAGAACCTGGCGCTGATCGAGCAGCGGCTCGGCGTCGAGGCGAGCGCGCGCGGCAACCACGTGACGCTGCGCGGCACGGCCCAGGCCTGCGAGGACGCCGCCGAGGTGCTCGAAAGCCTCTATCAGCGGCTCGTCCGTGGCCAGCAGATCACGCTCGGCGATGTCGACGGCGCGATCCGGGTGGCGACCACGCCGCCGGACTATCAGGACAACCTGCCCGGCCTGTCGGCGCTCGCCCAGGTCTCCACCCGCAAGCGTACGGTAACCGCGCGCACGCCGCGCCAGGACCGCTACATGCGGGCGCTCGCCGACAACGACCTGGTTTTCGCGATCGGTCCGGCCGGCACCGGCAAGACCTATCTGGCGGTCGCCTTTGCCGCCTCCCTGCTCGAGCGCGGCCAGGTCGACCGGGTGATCCTGTCGCGGCCCGCCGTCGAGGCCGGCGAGCGGCTCGGCTTCCTGCCCGGCGACATGCGCGAGAAGGTCGATCCCTATCTGCGCCCGCTCTATGATGCGCTCTACGACATGATGCCGGCCGAACGGGTCGAGAAAGGCCTGCAGACCGGCGTGTTCGAGATCGCCCCGCTCGCCTTCATGCGCGGCCGCACGCTGGCCCATTCCGCCGTCATTCTCGACGAGGCGCAGAACTGCACGCCGATGCAGATGAAGATGTTCCTGACGCGGCTCGGCGACGGCTCGAAGATGATCATCACCGGCGACCCGAGCCAGGTCGACCTGCCGCCCGGCCAGAAATCGGGCCTGAGCGAGGCGACACGGCTTCTAAGCGATGTCGAGGGCATCGCCCAGGTCGCCTTTGGCGAGGCGGACGTCGTCCGCAATCCGCTCGTCCAGCGCATCGTCAGGGCCTATGAGGCGGCCGAGGCGGCGCCGGGGCCGGGCGGCGCGAAGGACGGGATTTAAGCGCGATGGCACCCGACCGTGCGATCATGATCGATCTCGTCGAGGAGGCCGGCGACTGGGGCGCGATCGATCCGGCCGGACGGCTGCCGGCGATCGCAGCGGCGCTGTCGGCGCGGCTGCCGGAGGTTGCCGGAACGCTGACGCTGGTACTTGCCGATGACGCCTTCGTGCGCGGTTTGAACGGCCGGTTCCGCAATCAGGACAAGCCGACGAATGTGCTATCCTTCCCGTCCGGAGACCCGGACCCGGACGCAAAGGCAGGCGCCTATCTCGGGGACGTGATCCTGGCGGCCGGGACGCTGCGGGCGGAAGCGGCGCGGGATGGCAAGGCGCCAGGCGACCATTTTAACCATCTCACCATTCACGGTATCCTTCATTTGCTTGGATACGACCATATATCGGATAGTGAAGCCCAGCATATGGAGCGATTGGAAATCGATATTCTGGCGGATTTGGGCATCGACGATCCCTATCGGCCGGCCGGCGAGGCCGCCACTGCCCCGTCCGCCACTGCCCGTCCGCCACTGGCCTGTCTCAAACCCTGACATGACCGACGACCCGCAATCCCAATCCGAACCGGCTGCGCGAAACGGACGATCGAACGGCAACGGGTCCCTGCTCGCCCGCCTGCGCGCGGCCTTCACCGGCCGGCCGTCCTCGTCGTTGCGCGAAAGCCTGGAGGGCGCCCTTGACGAGGACGTGGAGGTCACGGCCGACCCGTTCTCGGCCAAGGAACGCTCGATGCTGCGCAACGTGCTCGGCTTGCGCGACCTGCGCGTCGACGACGTCATGGTGCCGCGCGCCGATATCGACGCGGTCGAGATCAATGTCGGCATCGCCGATCTGATCAAGGAGTTCCGCGCCGCCGGCCATTCGCGCCTGCCGGTCTATCGCGACACGCTCGACGAGCCCGCCGGCATGGTCCACATCAAGGACCTGCTCGGCTGGATGACCGAGAACTCGCTGCTCACCGACGAGGAAATGAAGCGCCGCCGCGCCAAGCCGCCGGGCCGCCTCGACCTGCGCGGCGTGCCGCTCAAGATGACGCTCGAGGAGGCCGGCCTGGTGCGCGAGGTGCTCTATGTGCCGCCCTCGATGCCGGCGGTCGACCTGCTCGTGAAGATGCAGGCGACCCGCATCCACATGGCGATCATCGTCGACGAATATGGCGGCACCGACGGGCTCGCCTCGATCGAGGACCTGGTCGAGGAGATCGTCGGCGAGATCGAGGACGAGCACGACGAGGCGTCCGCCCCGATGATCGTGCCGAGCGGCGATGGCGGCTTCATCGCCGATGCCCGCGCGCCGATCGAGGAAGTGGGCGCAGTCCTCGGCGCGGAACTCGAGATCGGCGATCTCGTCGAGGAAATCGACACGCTCGGCGGCCTGGTGTTCAACCGCGCCGGCCATGTGCCCGTGCGCGGCGAGCTGATCCCCTTCCCGGGCGGCTACGAGTTCGAGATCCTCGATGCCGATCCGCGCCGCATCAAGCGGGTCCGCATTCACAGGCGCGGCGCCGCCCCGCAGCGCGGTGTCCGTCGCGACCGGACCGAGGCCGCGCGGCCGGAGGCGGCCCCGGCCGCAAGCCCCGCCGCAGCCCCATCCCCGACCCCTGGCGCGACGGATGCCGCCAAGCCCAGGATCGTCCGGCCGGTGACGGCCAAGGCGGGCGAGACGACCGATTCGAAGGCGCCGCCGGCGGCGAAATCCGACCCCAAGCCATCGGGAAACCGCACCGACGCGGCCTGACCACGAAGCACCCCGGCGAACTGGCCCGACACGCTGACCTGACGCATGGTCCGACACGGCGGGCCGAACGGCCCCGACTTGCGGGCGGTCGGCCGACAGGGCAAAAGGACAGGCGCGCGAAAAAAGGCGATTCGCGCCGCAGGCCCGCGGTCGCCCGATCGGCCGCGGCCCTGCGAACGGGATTGAGCCCGCGGGAGGGATCCTTGGCGCCGGACTGCTCGTGATTACTGCTCGTGATTGACGCCGTCGCAAGCCGCATCATCGTCCTGTGGGGATGGCGGCGACTGCTGCTCGCCTTCCTTGCCGGCGCGGCCTCGGCGCTGGCCATGCCGCCCTACGACCTGTTTCCGGTCCTGCTGATCACCCTGCCGGTCCTGGTCTGGCTGATCGACGGGACGGTCGGTCCGCAGCGCCGCTCCCGGATCGGTGCCGCGATCGCCGTCGGCTGGGCCTTCGGCTTCGGCTATTTCCTGGCCGGATTGTGGTGGATCGGCGCGGCCTTCCTGGTCGAGGCCGACGTGTTCGGCTGGATGCTGCCGATCGCGATCGTCGTCCTGCCGGGCGGCCTGGCGCTGTTTCCGGCCCTGGCCGCCGGGCTCGCGCGGCTGGTCTGGCGCAACGGCCCGCAGCGCATCTTCATCCTCGCCCTGTTCCTGAGCTTAGGCGAACTGGCGCGCGGCGCGGTGCTGACCGGCTTTCCCTGGAATGCCTTCGGCTACGCGCTCACCGGGTCGCCGGTGCTGATGCAATCGGCCTCGCTGTTCGGCATCAACGGGCTGACCGTCCTGACCCTGTTCATCTTCGCAAGCCCCGCGGCGCTGTCGGGCGGCGGCAGCCGGCGCGCCCGGCTCTGCGTTCCCGCGCTCGGCCTCGTGCTGTTTGTGGCTGTCGCCGGCTACGGCGCACTGCGCCTGTCCCAGGCTGGACCGGTCACTGAACGGGTTGCCGGCACCGGCCTCACCCTGCGCATCGTGCAGCCGGCGATCCCTCAGGCGGAGAAGTGGCAGCCGGAAAACCGCAATCGCATCTTCGCCGATTACCTGACGCTCAGCGATACCTCGTCCTCGCCGGAGACCGCCGGGATCGGCGGTGTCGACATGCTGATCTGGCCGGAATCGGCGCTGCCGTTCCTGTTCGATTTCGAACCCGGCGCCCTGCCCGCCATCGCCGCCCTGCTGCCGCCGGAAACCACCCTGATCACCGGCATGCAGCGGCTCGAGCGCGACGCGACCGACCCGCAAGACGAGAAGTCGCAAGCGGGGGAGGGCGTCGCGCGGATCTACAATTCGGTGATGCTCATCGATCACCAGGGCGCCATCCTGGACATCTACGACAAGGCCTGGCTGGTGCCCTTCGGTGAATTCCTGCCCTTCCAGTCGCTGCTGGAATCCGTCGGCCTGCGCCAGCTGACGAATGTCATCGGCGGCTTTTCCGCCGGACCGGGCCCCAAGAGCCTGTCGACCGGGACGATCGCGCCATTCGCGCCGCTCGTCTGCTACGAGGCGATCTTCACCGGCGCCTTCATCGACATGGACACACGGCCCGACTGGATCCTCAACGTCACCAACGACGCCTGGTTCGGCGACAGTCCCGGCCCCTGGCAGCATCTCAGGCAGGCCCGGCTGCGGGCGGTGGAAGAGGGGCTGCCGCTGGTGCGCGCGGCCAATAACGGCATATCCGCGGTCGTCGATCCCTATGGCCGAATTGTTTCCCGGCTTGGTCTTGACGTACGCGGCGTCATTGATTCCACTCTGCCGGGCAATCTGCCGACGACACGCTTCCGTAAGAGTGGCGGTCTGTTGCTGTCGGGGCTGTTGCTGGCGCTGGCCGTTGGCGGATTTTTTAGGTATTCGGCTAACAAAGAGGGGAAGTAGGGTCTATACAACTTACGCCTGATTTTTCGGCCCTTTTGGCCGGGACTCTCGGTAAAAGCGGTTTCGAGCGACGCCTTAATTCCGTAAAGTCGCCTGTGCCGCATCGTGGTCGCCCAACGAATGGCGGCATTTATCCACCCTTAGGACCGAGGCGGCACTGGCCGTCCTGTCTCAACGACAAGATTGAAATGAATCGCAAGGCACCCAATCCAATCGATATTCATGTCGGGAGCAGAATTCGCCTGCGGCGGGTTCTGGTCGGCATGAGTCAGGAAAAACTGGGCGAACAGCTCGGCATTACCTTCCAGCAAGTGCAGAAATACGAAAAGGGCACAAACCGGGTCGGCTCCAGCCGGCTTTATCGGATCTCTCAGATCCTCGGCGTTCCGGTCTCCTTCTTCTTCGAGGATATTCCAGGCCAGATCGCGGGCGATAACGGCTTTCAGGAAACCCAATCCGAACGCTACGTCGTCGACTTCATCTCGAGTGCCGAGGGGCTTCAGCTCAACAAGGCGTTCCTGCGCATTTCCGACGCGCGGGTCCGCCGCAAGGTGGTCGAACTCGTCCAGGCGATGTCCGACAGCTTGAACTGAAGCGATCCGGATTGCGTCCGCGCCCTCAGTCGCACGTTTGAGGGCGCCCTCACCGCAAGGCAGATTGGACAGGCCGATCGGCGCTGCTTGACGGGTCCGGTCCCGACTGCCAAAACGCCTCCCCGCCGGCACCACGGGTTCCGGCGCCGGAGGCGTTTTTTAAATGGTGCACACCGACGACTTGCCTGAACGCCCGATGACACAGGACAGGGCGACACAGGACAGGGCGACACAGGACAGGGCGACACAGGACGGGCGGCTGCTCTATGGCCGCAACAAGGGCCACAAGCTGCGCGCCGGACAAGCCGAGCTTGTCCGCACCCTGCTGCCCCGGCTGCGCCTGAGGCAATCCGAAAAGGACGACTGGCGCCTGGACGATCCGGCCGCGCTGTTTGCCGATCGGCCGGAACCGCTCGCCGGCCTGCATCTGGAAATCGGCTTCGGCGGCGGCGAGCACCTGGCCTTTCGCGCGGCCCGGGATCCGCGCATCGGTTTCATCGGCTGCGAGCCCTTCGTCAACGGCGTCGCCAAGCTGCTCGCCGAGATCGACCGGCAGGGGCTGACCAATATCCGCATCCACGACGATGATGCCCGCGACGTGATCGACCGGCTGCCGGCCGGCTGCCTCGACCGGGTCTTTCTGCTCTATCCCGACCCCTGGCCGAAGCGGCGGCATCGCAAGCGCCGGTTCCTGTCGGGCGAGACGCTCGATGCGCTTGCGCGGATCATGAAACCGGGCGCCGATCTGTGCTTTGCCACCGATATCGCCGACTATGCCGACCGCAGCCTGCGCCTGATCGCGCAGCGCACGGATTTCGCCTGGACCGCCAGGGTGGCCGACGACTGGCGCCGGCCCTGGCAGCCCTGGCAGGCGACGCGCTACGAGCAAAAGGCGATCCGGGCCGGCCGGAGCCCCTGCTATCTGACCTTTCGGCGCCTGTGACCGGCCCGGCGGGTCTCGAAATTCACGCTTTGGGCTTGCGCCGGCGCCGCCCGGCGTATATCTAGCCTGTAATTCCTTCTCATGATGTCAGTGACGGATTGAGAGTGGGTCCCCCGGGGCCCGCTCCGTTTGGTGTTACCGGCGTCGCTTTTATGGACACCCGGAACGGGCATGCAGGCAGACACGCCGCTTAAACGTCAAAACGGGATATCGGACAGCGCCGGCGCGGACAGCCGCATCGTGCGCGAAACCGGCCTTGCCGCGCGGATCGCGGCGATCGCCGGGCCGGTTGCCGCCGATCTCGGCTTCGATCTGGTCCGTGTGCGCGTCACCGGCCGTGACGGCTGCACGGTCCAGATCATGGCCGAGCGTCCCGACGGCGAGATGACCATCGACGACTGCGCCGAGTTCTCGCGCGCCCTGTCGCCGGCGCTCGATGTCGAGGACCCGATCGAGACGGCCTATACGCTCGAAGTGTCCTCGCCGGGCATCGACCGGCCGCTGGTGCGCCGGCGCGATTTCGAGCGCTGGGCCGGCCATGAGGCGAAGATCGAGCTGGCCGTCGCGATGGATGGACGCAAGCGTTTCCGTGGCCGCATCACCGGCCTTGACGAGGCGAGCGTCGACATCGCCTTGATGGACGGGTCGAACGACAAGGCGCGCATCGCGCTTGAGGATATCGCCGAGGCGCGGCTCGTGCTGACCGACGAACTGGTCGAGGCGGCGCTGAAATCCGGCAAGGCGCGCATCAGGGATCTGGAAACCGGCGACGACATACCGGGCGACGATCCGGAAGACGTCACGCCGGGAGATGTTACGCCGGATCGGGCGTAGAAACGGAGATCGAAATGGCGACGGCTGTCAGTGCAAACAGGCTCGAGCTTCTGCAGATCGCGGACGCTGTGGCGCGCGAGAAGGTGATCGATCGGCAGATCGTCATCGCCGCGATGGAGGACGCCATCCAGAAGGCGGCCCGCTCGCGCTACGGCAGCGAGACCAATATCAAGGCCGAGATCAATCCGAAGACCGGCGAGATCCGCCTGGCGCGGCTGCGCGAGGTCGTCGAGACGATCGAGACCCCCGCCGCCGAGATCACCGTCGAGGAGGCCCGCGAGCGCAATCCGGATGCCGGCCTCGGCGATTTCATCTCCGAGCCGCTTCCCCCCCTCGATTTCGGCCGCATCGCCGCCCAGTCGGCCAAGCAGGTGACCGTCCAGAAGGCCCGCGAGGCCGAGCGCGAGCGCCAGTACGAGGAATTCAAGGATCGCATCGGCGATGTCGTCAACGGCGTCGTCAAGCGCGTCGAATACGGCAATGTGGTGGTCGATCTCGGCCGCGCCGAATCGGTCATCCGCCGCGACGAGCTGATCCCGCGCGAGATGTACCGGCCCGGCGACCGGGTGCGCGCCTATGTCTATGACGTGCGCTCCGAGCAGCGCGGTCCGCAGATCTTCCTGTCGCGCACCAATCCGCAATTCATGGCCAAGCTGTTCGCCCAGGAGGTGCCGGAAATCTATGACGGCATCATCGAGATCAAGTCGGTCGCGCGTGATCCGGGCTCGCGCGCCAAGATCGCGGTGATCTCCAGCGATTCGGCGATCGATCCGGTCGGCGCCTGCGTCGGCATGCGCGGCAGCCGCGTCCAGGCGGTGGTCAACGAGCTCCAGGGCGAGAAGATCGACATCATTCCGTGGTCGCCGGATGCGGCGAGCTTCATCGTCAACGCCCTGCAGCCCGCCGAGGTGGTCAAGGTCGTCCTCGACGAGGACGCCGAGCGCATCGAGGTGGTGGTGCCCGACGACCAGCTGTCGCTGGCCATCGGCCGGCGCGGCCAGAACGTCCGGCTCGCCTCGCAGCTCACCGGCTGGGACATCGACATCCTCACCGAGCAGGAGGAATCCGAGCGCCGCCAGAAGGAGTTCCTCGAGCGCACCGAGATGTTCATGGAAGCGCTCGATGTCGACGAGGTGGTCGGCCAGCTGCTGACCTCGGAAGGGTTTTCCAGCGTCGAGGAGGTCGCCTATGTGGTGATCGACGAGATCGCCGGCATCGAGGGCTTCGACGAGGAAACCGCCGAGGAGATCCAGTTGCGCGCCCGCGAGCATCTGCAGCGGGTCGAGGAAGAAATGCAGGCCCGGCGCCGCGAGCTCGGCGTCGAGGACGCGCTTGCCGAAGTTCCCGGCATCACCGCGGCGATGATGGTGGCGCTGGGTGAGAACGAGGTGAAGACGCTCGAGGATCTCGCCGGCTGCGCCAGCGACGACCTGATCGGCTGGTACGAGCGCGTCGATGGCGAGACCAAGCATTTCGCGGGTTTCCTGGACGGGTTCGACCTGTCGCGCGAGGAGGCCGAGGCGATCGTCATGGCCGCGCGGCTCAAGGCCGGCTGGGTCACCGAGGAGGATCTCGCCGCCCAGGCCGCTGCGGAAGCCGAGGCGGCCGAGGCCGGTGAAGAAGGCGAAATGCCAGACGAAATGGCGGGCGAAATGGCAAACGCCGGGGATGGCGAAGAGGGGGAGACCGCTCCTGTCGCACCCGAATGAGCCATATCCCGGAAACGGCGCGCCGGTTACCGGCCGCGAACCCGATGCCGGCCTAGCCGCCTCCGAGCCACCGGAGGCGGGGTCCCGCGATTCGGGTCCGCCGGATGGAGGGTCGCCGGATAAAGGGCCGTTGGATAAGGGGCCGGGCGACCGGTCGCCGCAGCGGCGCTGCATCGTCACGCGCGTCTCCCGGCCGGTCGACGACCTGATTCGCTTTGTCCGTACGCCCGATGGTACAGTCGTGCCGGATCTGCGCCGGCGGCTGCCCGGCCGTGGCGTCTGGATCGGTGCGGAGCGGCGGCTGGTGGTTGAAGCCCAGCGCAGGAAGCTGTTCGGCCGCGCCTTCAAGGCGGATGCCAGGGCGCCGGACGATCTTGCCGACCAGGTCGGCGCGCTGCTGCGCCGGTCCGTGCTCGACCGGCTCGGGCTGGAACGCAAGGCCGGACGCCTGCGGCTCGGATTTACCGAGGTCGACCGGCTGTTGCGCTCGGGCGATTGCGTGCTACTCGTAACGGCGATCGACGCGGCGGAAGACGGTGTCCGCAAGATCGGCCAGGCTGCCCATGCCGGTGGCCATGCGGGGGACCATTCGGGTAGGCGGACGCCTTATGCGTGCCGCGCGTTCACCACGGCTGAATTGGGTTTGGCTTTAGGGCGCGGGAATGTGATACATGCTGCTCTTCAACGGGGCGGCGCCAGTGATGCGGTCATCGCGAGTTGCCGACGGCTCGACCGGTATATGGGACCGGCCGAGACGGCGGATCGCGATGTGACGGCCAGGAAAATGGAGCCGGCCGGAGACTCCGGACGTGAGTCTCGACCGGGCGGAAGTGCAGGAAGGACCGAATGACCGACACGAAGCAGCCGGAAGACAAGACGCTTTCGCTCGGCGGGCGCAAGACGCTCAGCCTGCGCAGGACCGTCGAGTCCGGTACGGTACGCCAGAACTTCCCGCGCGGCCGGTCGAAGCCCGTCCTGGTGGAGAAGAAGAAGCGGCGGACCATCGCCGGCCCCGCCGAGGCCGAGGCCCCGCCCGCGGCCAAGCCCGAGCCGGTCGAGACGAAGGCTGAGAAGCCCGCGCGCGCGCCGCAAAAGCCCGGCCCGCAGAAGGCGCCCGCCGCCAAGCCGCAGCAGAAGCCGCAGCGCGGCGCCGTTCTGCGCACGCTGACCAACGAGGAAAAGGACGCGCGCGCGATCGCGCTCGCCGAGGCGCGTGTGCGCGACCGCGAGGAACGCGCGGCGGCCGAACGCCAGGCCAAGCTGCGCGCCGAGGAAGAGGCCCGTCTCGCCCTCGAGCGCGAGGAGGCCGAGCGCCAGCGCCAGGAAGAAGAGGAGCGCGCCACGCAGGAGGAAGCCGCGCGCGCCAAGGCCGAGGCGGAAGCCGGTGTCGCGGCGGATGCCAAACCGGACGCACCGGCCGCCAAATCCGATGCACCGCGCCCGACAACCGCGAAATCGGCGGCTGCCAGGCCTGCCGCCGCGAAGTCGACAGCCGCTAGGCCCGCGACCGCCAAACCGGCCGGTGCGCGGCCCGACGATACCGATGCCAATCGTTCCAAGCGCAAGCAGCAGACGCCGGAACAGAAGCCCGTGCGGCGCGGCGAGGAGCGGCGGCGCGGCCGGCTGACCATTTCCAACGCGCTCGATGAGAACGAGCGCAACCGCTCGCTGGCGGCGATGCGGCGCAGACGCGAACGCGAGAAGCGCGCCGCCGGACCGCGCGAGCCCGGCGAGAAGATCGTCCGCGAAGTGACGCTGCCGGAGGTGATCACCATCCAGGAGCTCGCCAACCGCATGGCAGAGCGCGCCGTCGATGTGATCAAGCTCCTGATGCAGCAGGGCCAGATGCTGAAGATCAACGACGTGATCGATGCCGATACCGCCGAACTGATCGCCAGCGAACTGGGCCACACGGTCAAGCGCGTGTCGGAGGCCGATGTCGAGGAAGGCCTGGTCGGTGAACCCGATGCGGAGGGCGATCTCAAGCCCCGTCCGCCGGTCGTCACCATCATGGGCCATGTCGACCACGGCAAGACGTCGCTGCTCGATGCGATCCGCAAGGCCAATGTCGTCTCCGGCGAGGCCGGCGGCATCACCCAGCATATCGGCGCCTATCAGGCCAAGGCGCCGGACGGCCAGGTCATCACCTTCATCGACACGCCGGGCCACGCGGCCTTCACCTCGATGCGCGCGCGCGGCGCCAAGGTCACCGACATCGTCATCCTCGTGGTGGCCGCCGATGACGGCGTCATGCCGCAGACGGCGGAGGCGATCGACCATGCCCGCGCCGCCGAGGTGCCGATCATCGTCGCCGTCAACAAGATCGACAAGCCCGACGCCGATCCCACCAAGGTCCGCAACGATCTTCTGCGCCATGAGATCGTCGTTGAATCGATGGGCGGCGACACGCTCGAGGTCGAGGTCTCGGCCTTGAAGCACATCAACCTCGACAAACTGCTCGAGGCGATCCAGCTGCAGGCCGAACTGCTCGAACTGAAGGCCAACCCGGACCGCCCCGCCGAGGGCGTCGTCATCGAGGCCAAGCTCGATCGCGGCCGTGGCCCCGTGGCCACCGTGCTCGTCCAGCGCGGCACGCTGAAAGTCGGCGACATCCTCGTCTGCGGCGCCGAATCCGGCCGCGTCCGCGCGCTCGTCGACGATCACGGCAAGCAGGTCAAGGAGGCGGGTCCCGCCGTTCCCGTCGAGGTGCTCGGCCTCGACGGCACGCCGGAGGCCGGCGACCAGTTCGCCGTCGTTGATTCCGAGGCGCGCGCCCGCGAGATCGGCGACTATCGCCAGCGCAAGAAGCGCGAGCACAGCCAGGCCGTCGGCCTCGGCGCCAAGACGTCGCTCGAGCAGATGATGTCGCAGCTGAAAGAGCAGGGCCGGGCCGAGTTCCCGCTCGTTCTGAAGGCCGACGTGCAGGGCTCCGCCGAGGCGATCGCCGCGGCGCTCGAAAAGATGGGCACCGACGAGGTCGCCGCCCGCATCCTGTCGATCGGCGTCGGCGGCATCACCGAATCCGACGTGACGCTGGCCCAGGCCTCCGAGGCCATAATCATCGGCTTCAACGTCCGCGCCAACAAGCAGGCCCGCGAGGCGGCGGAGCGCGACGGCGTCGAGATCCGCTACTACAACGTCATCTACGATCTCGTCGACGACGTGAAGGCGGCGATGTCCGGCCTGCTCTCGCCGGATCTGCGCGAGACCATGCTCGGCAACGCGGAGATCCTGGAGATCTTCAACATCACCAAGGTCGGCAAGGTCGCCGGCTGCCGCGTCACCGACGGCGTCGTCCAGCGCGGCGCCCATGTCCGCCTGATCCGCGACAGCGTGGTGATCCACGAGGGCAAGCTGTCGACGCTCAAGCGCTTCAAGGACGAGGTGCGCGAGGTCAATGCCGGCCAGGAATGCGGCATGGCGTTCGAGAACTACCAGGACATGCGTCCCGGCGACGTGATCGAATGCTACAATGTCGAGACGGTGCAGCGGACGCTTTAGGGACCGCTGTATTAGGGACCACTGTATCGGAACGCCCATCCTTCGAGAGGCGGGCTTGCGCCCGCTCCTCAGGATGAGGCGGTGGATGCCGCAGAATACCCGAGCCTCATGGTGAGGCGGCTGCGCAGCAACGCACCACTTCGCCATCGTCATCCCGGACAGCCGAAGGCTGAGCCGGGATCGGTGAACCGGGGTGCATGCGAGGGGAGTTCTTCCGATGGGGAGGGGCTCCCCGATCCCGGCTCCGCGCTTGCGCTTGGCCGGGATGACGAACGATAGGTTGCCGCCCAGTAGCGGTAGCCGCTTCCGGAATTTAAAAAGAGGACTGGTTCGGCGCGGTCCAATCCCGCGTCGCACAGGTTGAAGGTATATAGAAATGACTGGTTTCCCCGACCGGCCCGTTAAGCCGGTCTTTTTCCCGTTTGCCTCCTGGTATGAGGGAGGCCTCCGATGAGCCGCCGCGCCCCGAAGCATCATTCATCCGCATCCGGCCCCTCGCAGCGCCAGCTCCGCGTCGGCGAGATGCTGCGCCATGCGCTGGCCGAGATCCTGCAGCGCGGCGACGTGTCGGATCCGGTCCTCGAGACGACCGTCGTCACCGTGCCGGAAGTGCGCTGCTCGCCCGACCTGCGCCACGCCACCGTCTACGTCATGCCGCTCGGCGGCCTGAAGGCGGACGAGGTGATCGACGCGCTCAACCGGAACCGCAAGTTCCTGCGCGGCGAATTGGCCCACCGGGTCACGCTGAAATACATGCCGGACCTGAAATTCGAGATCGACCGCTCATTCGACACCGCCGACAGGATCGACGAACTGCTGCGGCGACCGGAGGTCGCGCGGGACCTTTCCGACACCGATGGTGAGGAGCCCAGCTGATGGGCCGCCGCAAGCGCGAATCGCCGGTGCATGGCTGGCTGATCCTCGACAAGCCCTCGGGGCTCACCTCGACGCAGGCCGTCGGACGGCTGAAACGCCTGTTCGGCTCGCGCAAGGCGGGCCACGCCGGCACGCTCGACCCGCTCGCCTCGGGCTGCCTGCCCGTAGCGTTTGGAGAAGCGACCAAGACCGTGCCCTTCGTCGTCGACGGCGAGAAATCCTACCGCTTCACCGTCAAATGGGGCATCGAGACGGATACGGACGACTCGGAAGGCAAACCCGTCGCGACATCGGACAAAATCCCCTCCGACGATGAAATCGACGAAGGCCTCGGCGCCTTCATCGGCGCGGTCGAGCAGGTGCCGCCGGCCTATTCGGCGGTCAAGATCGACGGCGAGCGCGCCTATGATCTCGCCCGCGACGGCGAGGACGTGCAGCTCAAGGCCCGCATCGTCGAGATCCTGTCGCTGGAGCGCACCGGGCCGACGGTCGGTCGAGAGGGCGGGGGCGAAACCGAATTTGATTGCGAATGCGGCAAGGGCACCTATGTAAGGGCCATCGCGCGGGACCTGGGGCGCCTGCTCGGCACGCGCGGCCATATCGTCGCGCTGCGCCGCACCTCGGTCGGGCCGTTCGGCGAAGAGGATATGATTTCGCTGGAAAATCTCGAAGAGGTGTGCAATGAAGCCACCGGCCAGGATCCGGCTTCGGGTGACCTGGCTTCCACCATTCGACCGGTCGAGACCGCGCTGGACGACATCCCGGCGCTGGCCGTCAACCGGTCGGACGCGGCCCGGCTGCAGAATGGACAGCCGGTGCTGCTGCGCGGACGGGATGCGCCCGTGCTCACCGGTCTGGTTTACGCGACGACGCAGGGAAAGCTTGTCGCCCTCGCCGAGGCGGACCGGGGAGCATTGCACCCCAGGCGTGTGTTCAACCTCCCCGGATAGATCCCGGAGACCCCGGACAAACCGGACAACAGTTTGGAGACGATGTCGCTATGTCGATTACCGCAGAGCGCAAACAGGAACTGATCAAGGAATATGCCAAGGGCGACAGCGATACCGGTTCGCCCGAGGTGCAGGTCGCGATCCTCACCGAACGGATCGTCAATCTCACCGAGCATTTCAAGTCCCACAAGAAAGACAACCACTCCCGGCGCGGGCTTTTAAAGCTCGTTTCGCAGCGCCGCCGCCTGCTTGACTACGTCAAGGCAAAGGACGAGGCGCGCTATCGGGATCTCATCGGCCGTCTCGGCATCCGCCGCTAGAGGGCCTTTTCAGGCGGCGGTATGGTCCGCCGCCTTCCATGACGGGGCGCCTGTCGGCCATGGGGAGGATAGCAGGCCACTTCTGACCTAGCGGAAGTCTCCTGCCATCTTGCCCATGGCCTCTGGCGCCCGCATTTCGCCAAGAGGCAAGACGTAATGTTCGATATACACCGTGAAGAACTGGAATGGGGCGGTCGCACGCTCGTGCTTGAGACGGGCAAGATCGCCCGCCAGGCCGATGGCGCCGTTCTCGCCAAATATGGCGACACCACCGTGCTCGCCACCGTGGTCGCCGCCAGGGATCCCAAGCCCGGCATCGATTTCCTGCCGCTGACGGTCCACTACCAGGAAAAATACTACGCCGCCGGCAAGATCCCGGGCGGCTATTTCAAGCGCGAAGGCCGCCCGACCGAGAAGGAAACCCTGGTTTCCCGCCTGATCGACCGCCCGATCCGGCCGCTTTTCGTCGAGGGTTTCCGCTGTGACACCCAGGTGATCGCGACGGTTCTGTCGCATGACCTGGAAAACGATCCCGACGTCGTCGCGATGGTCGCCACCTCGGCGGCGCTGACGCTTTCGGGCGCGCCGTTCATGGGCCCGATCGGCGGCGCCCGCGTCGGCTTCATCGACGGCGAATACGTGCTCAACCCGCAGGTCGACGAGATGGAGGATTCCGATCTCGACCTCATCGTCGCCGGCACCGACAACGCCGTGCTGATGGTTGAGTCCGAGGCCGACGAACTCTCCGAGGATATCATGCTCGGTGCCGTCACCTTCGGCCACAAGGGCTTCCAGCCGGTCATCGACGCGATCATCCGGCTGGCCGAGCGCGCCGCCAAGGAGCCGCGCGACGTCGTCCTGCCCGATACCTCCGATATCGCCGCCAAGGTCGGCGAGATCGGCGAGGCGGGCCTTGCCGACGCCTACAAGATCGCCGCCAAGACCGAGCGCCAGGACGCGGTCGCCGCGGTCAAGACCGCCGTCATGGAGACGCTTTGCCCCGAGGAGGGCGAGGGCCATGACAAGCAGCAGGTCGCCGACTGCTTCAAGAAGCTCGAGAAGAAGATCGTCCGCGGCTCGATCATCGAGACCGGCCACCGCATCGACGGCCGTGACCTGAAGACGGTCCGGCCGATCGAGGCGGAAGTCGGCATCCTGCCGCGCGCCCACGGCTCGGCCCTGTTCACCCGCGGCGAGACGCAGGCGCTGGTTGTTGCCACGCTCGGCACCGGCGAGGACGAGCAGTTCATCGATTCGCTGGAAGGCACCTACAAGGAGCGCTTCCTGCTGCACTACAACTTCCCGCCCTATTCGGTCGGCGAGACGGGCCGCATGGGTGGCGCCGGCCGGCGCGAGATCGGCCACGGCAAGCTCGCCTGGCGGGCGATCCATCCGATCCTGCCCGAGCACACCGAGTTCCCCTACACGCTGCGCGTGGTCTCCGAGATCACCGAGTCCAACGGCTCGTCCTCGATGGCGACCGTCTGCGGCACCTCGCTGTCGCTGATGGATGCGGGCGTGCCGCTGAAGCGGCCGGTCGCCGGCATCGCCATGGGCCTGATCCTGCAGGAAGACGGCCGCTACGCGGTGCTCTCCGACATTCTCGGCGACGAGGACCATCTCGGCGACATGGACTTCAAGGTGGCCGGCACGGATGCGGGCATCACCTCGCTGCAGATGGACATCAAGATCGCCGGCATCACCGAGGAGATCATGCAGGTCGCCCTCGACCAGGCCAAGGGCGGCCGCATGCATATCCTCGGCGAGATGGCCAAGGCGATCACCCAGGCCCGCCCGGAACTGGGCGAGCACGCCCCGCGCATCGAGGTCATCACCATCCCCACCGACAAGATCCGCGACGTGATCGGCTCGGGCGGCAAGGTGATCCGCGAGATCGTCGAGAAGACCGGCGCCAAGATCAATGTCGAGGACGACGGCACCATCAAGGTCGCCTCCGCCGACGGCAAGGCGATCAAGGCGGCGCTCGACTGGATCAAGGGCATCGTCGCCGAGCCGGAGGTTGGCGCGATCTATCGCGGCAAGGTCGTCAAGGTCGTCGATTTCGGCGCCTTCGTGAACTTCTTCGGCCCGCGCGACGGCCTCGTCCACATCTCGCAGCTGTCCAAGGGGCGGCCTGAGAAGGTCACAGACGTGGTCAAGGAAGGCGACGAGGTCTATGTCAAGCTCGTCGGCCTCGACGACCGCGGCAAGGTGCGCCTGTCGATGAAGGTCGTCGACCAGGAAACCGGCGAGGAAGACGAGGCGGCCTGATCGGCTCAATTGATTGCACGACAACATCGGCCCCGCGGGAAACCGCGGGGCCGTTTGTTTGTGCGGACCTTCTTTTCGCGCGCGTTCAACGCCTTAGCGATCTGAGTGAAATTGTAGCCTTTGCCTAAACCGGGCGGAAAGCGGCGTGGCGTCCAATGGTATCCGATCGGCGCAGTACGGCCGTGTGGATTGGCGGATTGACCTGGAACGGCACCATGCAGATGCATCATCCCGCCGGAATGGAGAGCGCGGGCGGTCCCGGGACCGGATCGCTGCGGTTTTATGACTGGCTGAACCGCCTGCCCTGGCCGGCGAGCTATCTCGGCCGGCTGATGCTGGTCTGCTCGCTTGCCGCCTGCGCGCCGCTGATCCTGGTTCTACTGGCGGCGGGCCTTGCCACCGGCGGCGTGGTCGGCCTCTCGCCGCTGATGGTCGCCCTGATCCTCGGCGCCGACCTGATCGGCATCGGCCTGATGCTGATCGCGCTGCGCGGCGCCCTGCAGCCCTTGCAGATGTCGATCGCCGCGCTCAGCGCCTATCGCGCGACACGACGCATCCCCGACCTGCCCGCCGGCTATGACGACGAGGCCGGCCGGCTGATGCGCGAGATCCGCAGCGCCCTGATGCTGGCCGAATCGGCCAAGGCCGATCTCGCCCGAACCGCCGAAACGGACGCGCTGACCGGTATCGCCAACCGGCGCACCCTGATGCGGATCGGCGAGCGGCTGATCAGCGACGCGCGGCGTAGCGGGCCGCCCTTCGTGGTGATCGTCATCGACCTCGACCACTTCAAGCGCATCAACGACACCCACGGACACGCCGCCGGCGATGCGGTGCTGCGCACGGTCGCCGGCGTCGTCGAGCGCAACCTGCGCGCCGACACCCCCTTCGCGCGGCTGGGCGGCGAGGAATTCGCCGTCATCGCGCCGCGGACGGACCTGGTGGACGGATTGTCGATCGCCGAACGCCTGCGCGGCGCCATTGCCGGCCTGCCGATGCCGGCGCTGGGCGGCGACCATGCCACGGCAAGCTTCGGCGTCACCGTCTTCGCCGCCGGCGACCGCGACTTCGAGGCCATCCTGCATCGCGCCGACATGGCGCTCTACACGGCCAAGAACAACGGTCGCAACCGGGTCGAGGCCTGGAGCGATCCCGACGACAGCGACGAGCCGCTGATCTTCTCGACCGGGCCGCTGCCGAAGGCCGAAGACGTCTGACGCGAGAGGGGGACCGGAACGGCGCTATCCGCCGTTTTCCGCCTTCATGTCGTCGGGATGCGGCATCGACACGACGTGATAGCCGGAATCGACGAAATGCACCTCGCCGGTCACCCCCGACGACAGGTCGGAGAGGAGATAGAGCGCCGACCCGCCGACATCGTCGAGATTGGTCGCCCGGCGCAGCGGCGAATGGCTGGCGTGGAAATTATACATGCGGCGGGCGTCCGAAATGCCCGAGCCGGCAAGCGTCCGCACCGGGCCCGCCGAAATCGCGTTGACCCGGATGCCTTCAGGCCCGTAATCGGCGGCGAGATAGCGCACGCTCGCCTCCAGCGCCGCCTTGGCGACGCCCATCACGTTGTAGTTCGGCATCACCCGCGTGGAGCCCGCATAGGTCAGCGTCAGCAGGCTGCCGCCGCCATTCATCACCTGCGAGGCGCGTTTGGCGATCTCGGTGAAGGAGAAGCAGGAGATCAGCATCGTCCGCGTGAAATTGTCGCGGCTGGTGTCGGCGTAGCGCCCCTTCAGCTCCGATTTCTCGGAAAACGCGACCGCATGGACGAGGAAGTCGATCGTTCCCCAGCGCTGCGTCAGTCCCTCGAAGACCGCGTCGACCGTGCCGGCCTCCTCGACGTCGCAAGGATAGACCTGGTCGGCGCCGAGCGATTCGGCAAGCGGCCGCACCCGCCGTCCGAACGCGTCGCCCTGATAGGTGAAGGCAAGCTCGGCGCCCTGCGCGGCGAGTGCCTTGGCGATGCCCCAGGCGATCGAATGATCGTTTGCAACACCCATGATCAGGCCGCGCTTGCCGGCCATCAGAGACTTACCCATTCGTGATTCCCGCCTTTCCGGCATCTATCGTCGGGCGGGGGGCCGCCCGTCTTGAAAAATCATCAGCCGTCATGGCGGCTGAACACCAAAGTCGCATTCGTGCCGCCAAAGCCGAAACTGTTCGACAGCACGCAATTAATGTCCTGACTATCACGCCGTTCCCGCAGGATCGGCATATCGGCGAATTCCGGATCGAGTGTTTCGATATTCGCCGATTCGCAAAGAAAACCGTTATTCATCATCAAAAGGGAATAGATCGCTTCCTGCACGCCGGCCGCCCCTTGCGAATGGCCGGTCAGCGATTTGGTCGCCGAGATCGGCGGGCATTTATCGCCCGAACCGAAGACGTTGCGGATGGCGGTGATTTCCGGCCCGTCGCCGACCGGCGTCGAGGTGGCGTGCGGATTGATGTAGTCGACCGGCTGCTTCACCGTCGACAGGGCCATGCGCATGCAGCGCTCGCCGCCCTCGCCGGAGGGGGCGACCATGTCGGCGCCGTCCGAGGTGACGCCATAGCCGGCAAGCTCGCCATAGATGCGCGCGCCGCGTGCCTTGGCGTGTTCGAGCTCCTCCAGCACCAGCACGCCCGCGCCGCCGGCGATGACGAAGCCGTCGCGGTCGGCGTCATAGGCCCGCGAGGCCTTTTCCGGCGTGTCGTTGTATTTCGACGACATCGCGCCCATCGCGTCGAACAGGACGGACAGGGTCCAGTCGAGATCCTCGCAGCCGCCGGCGAACATCACGTCCTGATTGCCCCACTGGATCATCTGGGCGGCATTGCCGATACAGTGCGACGACGTCGCGCAGGCCGACGAGATCGAATAGTTGACGCCCTTGATCTTGAACCAGGTCGACAGCGTCGCCGAGGCCGTCGACGACATCGCCTTGGGCACCGCGAACGGCCCGATGCGCTTCGGCCCCCGGTCCTCGGCCGTGCGGGCGGCCTCGACGATCGTCCTGGTCGAGGTGCCGCCGGAGCCCATGATCAGGCCGGTCCGCTCGTTGCTGATGTCGCTTTGCTCAAGCCCGGAATCGCGGATCGCCTGATCCATGGCGACATGGTTCCAGGCGGTGCCGCGGCCGTGAAACCGCATCGCCCGCCGGTCGACCAGCTCGCTGGCGTCGAGATCCGGCGATCCGTGCACCTGCGAGCGGAAGCCGATCCTGGTGTAGTCCTCGGCGGTGCTGATACCCGACCGCGCCTCGCGCAGCGACGCCACCACCTCCTGGGTGGAGTTGCCGATGCTCGACACGATTCCCATGCCGGTCACTACAACGCGCTTCATCGAAATCCCCTTGTGGTCCCCGATCGCCGGCCCCTGTCCCCGATCGCGATCACGCCTCCATTGGCCTCGTCGCGGCCCCATTCGGGGGCCATCGCAGCCAATGGGCGCCCGTTAGGACGACTTGGTCAGGACGACTCGGCCGCCGGTTCGCTCGTGAACAGGCCGACGCGCAGGTCGAGCGCCTGGAAGACGGGCTCGCCGTCGACCTTCAGCCAGCCGTCGCCGATGCCCAGCGTCAGCTTGCGGCGGATCACCCGTTTCAGGTCGACACCGTATTCGATCACCTTCGCGGTCGGCAGGATCATGTCCGAGATCTTGATCTGACCCGCCGACAGGGCGCGGCCGCGGCCCTCGCCGCCCGACCAGCCCAGAAAGAACCCGAGCATCTGCCACAGGGCGTCGAGCTGCAGGCAGCCCGGCATGACCGGATCGCCCTTGAAGTGGCAGGGAAAGAACCAGAGATCCGGGCGCACATCCAATTCGGCGCGGATCTGGCCCTTGCCATGCTCGCCGCCTTCTTCCGATATGCTCGAAATCCGGTCGAACATCAGCATCGGCGGCAGCGGCAGCTGCGCATTGCCGGGGCCGAACAGTTCGCCGCGGGCGCAAGCCAGCAGATCCTCGAAGTCAAACCTGGACCGCCGTTCGGTCATTCGCATCGCTCGTCATTTGTTCGTATCAGCCGGACTTCGCGGTCGGGACCCGATCGTCGCGCAAGCGTCGCGCAATTCCAAGGCTCCCGGCCGATCCGGTGCTGTCCTACGCCTACCTATCATAGCTTTCCGCCCCTCGAAAGTGGGGCATATTTGGCGCTTCCGCCCCTCCACAGGTTCTTGCCGAAGTGCGATCCGGGCCGTATATTGGTTCTGATCGCAACAATTCCTAGGCAGACGTCATGGATACTATCCGATCGGGATCAAGCGCCGGCGCTGAAGGGCAGGCCGCTCATTCGCGTGGAACCGGACAGCCGGATATCACGGAACGGCTGCGGTCCGCGGGTCTGCGTCCGACGCGCCAGCGTCTGTCTCTGGGGGCGCTGCTGTTCGACGGCAACGACCGGCACGTCACCGCCGAGATGCTGCACGAGCAGGCGGTCAGGGAATCGGTCCCGGTGTCGCTGGCAACCGTCTACAACACGCTGCATCAGTTCACCCAGGCCGGCCTGTTGCGGGAAGTCGCGGTCGACGGGGCGAAGTCCTATTTCGACACCAACACGTCGGACCATCATCATTTCTATGTCGAGGACGAGCAGCGGCTCGTCGATATCGAAGACGGCGGCCTGGTCGTCAGCGGCCTGCCGCGCGCGCCGGAAGGCATGGAGATCACCCATATCGACGTGGTGGTCCGGGTCCGCCGCAGCAAGCGCTGACGCGCACTGTTCCGGGGGCGCGCGGGGGTGGCGCCGGCAAACCGCGGCCTTTCAAACGTTGACACCGGTTTCACCACCAAGGGAACGCCTCACCGCCCGGGCTCTCCGATCCCGGATATTCGCTTTCGCGAATTCCGGGATGGCGATTGAGAGGGTGGTGTCGGGTCTTCGCACACTCTGTATCCCATCCGTTCTGACGTCATTGCCGGGCTTGTCCCGGCAATCCATGAACACAGTCGCCAGCGATTATTCTAACGGCGGTGGTCATGGATCCCCGGAACAAGTCCGGGGATGACCTCCGAGAGGGTGGTCAGGCTGAAAACAAAAAGCCCCGTCCTCGCTAAGCCGGACAGTAGTGGAACACGTCCGGGCATGACAGCAGAAGAGAAAGTACACCCTCCTCTCAATCGTCATCCCGGCCGAAACGAAGTGGAGAGCCGGGATCGGGGAGCCCCTGAGCGTGCGGACATCGAGGCCGACGGGTCTCCGAAACGCCCGGGTTCCCCGATCCCGGATAGCCGCAAGCGGCTTCCGGGATGACGAGGGAGGGGTTTTCGCCTCGTCTCTTCCCACCGAGGTCATCGCCGGGCTTTTCCCGGGGGGCCAATCCACCTCGAACTGCAAGTGCAACCGTCGATCGGCCGCCACCCGGTCCGATGCCCTAATCCAGCGCCTCTTTCGGATAGACGCCCCACAGCATGTTCTGCTGGATCCAGCCGCTGACATTCTCCACCGAGACCCGACACCAGGCCCCATCGCATTCGCTGACGTCGACGAGCACATAAGGCTCGACCTTGGCCGCCAGCGGGCCCTCCTTGGAGGGTTCGCGGCGCATGCCCACCGTCTTGCCGGTCGCCCAGGGCGCCACCAGCGCGGTGCGCCGGCCCGACAGCAGCGAATGAAACACCCAGCCTTCCGCGCCCTCGCTGTCGCGGATGCGCCGCCAGTTGTCATATTCGGCGATGATCTCGACGGGCAGGCCGGCCTTGGCGAAGATCCAGGCGATGCGATGGTCCTGCCCCGGTCCGGCGCGGACATTGATGCGGTCCGACTTCAGGCTGACGAAGCGCGGCAGCGGCAGGCCGCTGGGTCCGGTCTTTCGCGCGGCCGCAGCCGGGTCGTCCGTTTTGGCGGCGACCTGGGCGGGAATCGTCGCCGCGCCGGCAAGCATGAGCAGCAGGGCCGACAGCAGCGTTGTCGCAAGCCCCGCTCTCCAAGTCGTCTCGATCATATTCGTTCCGAAGCGATCCGTTGGGTTCGGCGCAACGTTAAGCCGCTTCGCGGTTTTCCTGTCAACCATACCGAAGGACGCACCGATCCGCTTTGTGTTTCTAAAATCCGTCTGCTAGAGAAAGCGGAAATTCAGGCCCGCGCCGCTTGAACCGACCTCTATCACGGCCATGGTAAATGACGCGTGAATCCGGCCGGATACGGGATGGCGCCACCAGACGAGGGGAAACCCGGCAATGCCCAAGTCGCGACCGCTCGTGATCGTCACGCGCAAACTGCCCGACGTGGTCGAAACCCGAATGCGCGAATTGTTCGACACGCGCCTCAATATCGAGGATCGACCGCTCGACCATGCCGGCCTGGTCGCCGCCGTCCGCGAGGCCGACGTGCTGGTGCCGACGGTGACCGACCGGATCGATTCCTCGATCCTCAGCCAGGCCGGTCCCAATCTGAGGCTGATCGCCAATTACGGCAACGGCGTCGACAATATCGACGTCGATACGGCGACGACCCGCGGCATCGCGGTCACCAACACGCCGGGCGTGCTGACCGAGGACACCGCCGACATGACGATGGCGCTGATGCTCGCCGTGCCGCGCCGTCTCGCCGAGGGCGTGCATGTCATGGACGAGGGCAGCTGGAAGGGCTGGTCGCCGACCTGGATGCTCGGCCACCGCATCAACGGCAAGCGGCTGGGCATCATCGGCATGGGCCGGATCGGCCAGGCGGTCGCGCGGCGCGCCAAGGCCTTCGGCATGCAGATCCACTATCACAACCGCCGCCGCGTGCCCGGTGACGTCGAGGACGCGCTGGAGGCGACCTATTGGGACAGCCTCGACCAGATGCTGGCGCGCATGGACGTCATCTCGGTTCACTGCCCGCACACGCCCGCGACCTACCACCTGCTGTCGGCGCGTCGGCTGAAGCTGCTGCGTCCGGAGGCCTATGTGGTCAACACCGCGCGCGGCGAGGTGATCGACGAGAACGCGCTCGCCCGGATGCTGGAAGCCGGCGAGCTGGCCGGCGCCGGGCTCGACGTGTTCGAGCACGAGCCTTCGGTCAATCCGAAGCTCGCCAAGTCCGATCAGGTCGTGCTGCTGCCGCATATGGGCTCCTCGACCATCGAGAGCCGGATCGACATGGGCGAGAAGGTGATCATCAACATCAAGACCTTCGCCGACGGCCACCGCCCGCCCGACCGGGTGCTGCCGTCGATGCTGTAGGCGCGATGGTCTCGCGGCCTTGCGGGCCGGTCACGCCGACCACATATCTTGGCGGCAAGCGTGCCTGCCGCAGTTCACCGCACCCGACACCACAGAGGCGACGATGAGCGAGACACCGGAGTCCCAGCGTCTGATGGAATACGACGCGATGTCGAAGTCGCCGGTGCTCACCTATATCCTCTGGTTCTTTCTGGGCTTTCTCGGCGCCCACCGGATGTATGCCGGCCGCGTCCTCTCCGGCCTGATCATGCTCGCCGTGTGGGGCATCGGCACGGTCACGGTCTATATCCTGATCGGCTGGGCCTTCCTGGCGGTCTGGGCCATATGGTGGGTAATAGACGCCTTCCTCATTCCGGGCTGGATCCGCGACTACAATCTCGGCATCGCGCAACGGCTGTCGCGATGAGGGGCGAAACCAACCGTTTACCGGTGCGATAGCCCGCGGCTTGCCAAGAATTAACCGGTTTTGCTACTGATCATCGATCGGTTGCGTTTGACCCCTTAAGTCGCACCGCTGTTGGCGCGCGCGCAGCCAGGAGATCGTTTCATGCGGAAACTTGCTGTCGTCGCGATGTCTCTCGCCTCCCTGATGCTGTTAAGCGCCTGCAATTCCCAGCAGCAGCGCGGCGCCCTGACCGGCGGCGCGATCGGCGCGGGAACCGGAGCCGTGGTCGGCGCGATCGCCGGCGGGTCGGTCGAGGGCGCGCTTGTCGGCGCCGCCGTCGGCGGTGCGGCCGGCTCGATCATCGGCGCGGTCGCCAACCGGCCGGGCTACTGTCACGCCTATGACCAGTACGGCAACCGGGTCGTCGTCGAGTGCCCGCCCGGCTGGCAGGGATAGGCTTCTTTGGCCTGCTGATCGATAGCGGCCGGCGACCGGCCTACCGGTCGCCGGCATAGCCGATCGTCTCGACGCGCATCGCCAGGCCGTCGAACAGCATCAGCCGGCCGATCAGCGGATCGCCGACGCCGGTGATCAGCTTGATCGTCTCCAGCGCCATCATCGTGCCGAGAACGCCGGTCAGCGCGCCCAGGATGCCGGCCTCCGCGCAGGTCGGCAGGGTGCCGTCGGGCGGCGGATCGGGGAAGAGGTCCCGGTAGGAGGGATTGGGACGACCGTCCGCGCCCGTCTCGTAGGGCTTCAGCGTGGTGATCGAGCCGTCGAAACGGCCGACCGCGGCGCTGACCAGCGGCCGGCGCCAGATGGCACAGGCATCGGCGGCGGCATAACGGGTCGCGAAATTGTCCGATCCGTCGGCCACCACGTCGAAGCCACAGACCAGGCCCGGCGCGTTCTCCGCCGTCAGCCGGACGGAATAGCGTTCGACCGCGACATGCGGGTTGATGCGCTTGAGCGCGGCCGCGGCGCTGTCGACCTTCAGCGTCCCGACGGCCTCGGTGTCGTGGATGACCTGGCGCTGCAGGTTGGACAGCGAGACGGTGTCGTCGTCGACGATGCCGAGCGTTCCCACCCCCGCCGCGGCGAGATAGTGCAGGAGGGGCGCGCCGAGGCCGCCGGCGCCGATCACCAGCACGCGGGCGGATTTAAGCCGCTGCTGGCCCGGCCCGCCGACCTCCGGCAGCACGATATGCCGGGCGTAGCGCTCCAGTTCCTCGTCGCTCAGGATCATTGCAACAGACGGCCCCGCCAGCGGGCCGCACTCCCGTTTACCGGTCGGACCGATGTCCCGACCGCATTCCTATAAGCCTAAAATAGGACCGTTTACTGCGGCAAACTACCGGAAACCGCCAGAAATGTCCGGTCCGGCCCCTCGAAACCCGGCGTGAAGACGCTCAGCAGCACGACCGCCTTGGACGCGGGATAGCCGTCGGGAACGATGACGCTGTCGATCCGGTAGCCGATCGGGCAGCCGCGCGACTGCGGGATTTCCTGATCGGCATGGAAGACCGCGACCGCATCCGTCTCGGCGTTGCGCAGCGACAGCCGAAAGCCCTTGGGCGGTCCGTCGGTGAGGATCGAACAGTCGCGCCCCGGCGCGTCGGTGGCGTAGACATCCAGCGTCGCCGCATAGCGCGGTGCCATCGCCGCCAGCGGATTTGCCGGCAGCGGCTCGCCGAACCGGAGCCTGAGCGGGTCGGTGCCGATCTGCCCGAGCGGATTGGCGGCCAGCGTCTTGTAGTTGTCGGACAGTTCGATCGCGCTGAACACCGGGGCGGCCTGCTGGCGCACCTGCGCGCGCGCATCGGCCACCGTCGCGGTGTCGTCCTCGATGCGGACCCGGAACGGCGTTCCGGCGAGCCAGGAATCCGTCGTCGTGTCGATCACGTAGATCGTGGCGAAGGGAAAGCCGGACCCGTCCTGGATGCCGAAGGTTTCGAAGGCGAACACGCTCTTGTCCGGCGAAAAGCCGAGGATGCGCCGTTCGGCGATATTGCCGGCGGCGGCCGGTGCCGGCGGCAGGGTGGCGGAAAGACCGGCCAGCATCAGCGCCGCGGCGACGAGCCGGCCGGCAATCAGGCGCATCTCAACTCGCATGGCGTCCCAACCCGTATGCCCTCTCTCATCGCCAACAGTCTTATACGGCAATTCCCGTGCGTAAAGGCCGGAGCGTGCCGCCTGCCGGGCCCGGCAGGCCCTCGTAGAGCCCTATTGGCACCGGAAAATCAGGATTTAGGTGAATGAAGGCTAAACCGGCCCGTTACAATTTGTGTCAAATGGTATCGGCTTTCTCCGCTGCGCGTCGTTCAGGACCGGCCGGTCGAGCCGAAGCCGCCGCTGCCGCGATCGCTCTCTTTAACCGTGTCGGCGGCGACAAGCGTTGCCCGGGTCACCGGCGCGATGACCATCTGGGCGATCCGCGCCGCCGGTTCGATCTCAAAGGCCTTATCGCCGAGATTGATGAGGATCACCTTCACCTCGCCGCGATAGTCGCTATCGATGGTGCCGGGCGTGTTGAGCACGGTGACGCCCTGCTTGGCGGCAAGGCCCGAGCGCGGCCGCACCTGCGCCTCGTGGCCTGGGGGCAGCTCGAAGACCAGCCCGGTCGGGACGAGCGCGCGCTGTCCCGGCGCCAGCGTAATCGGCGCGTCGATCGCCGCGCGCAGGTCGAGCCCGGCGGCGCCCTCGGTCTCGTAGGCCGGCAGCGGCAGATCGCGGCCATGCGGCAGCCGGACGGTCTTGACGGTAACGTTCATGCCGGCTTGCCGAGCCGTTTGGCGATATCGGTGACGAGCGCCTCGGCGACGGCGTCCTTGCTCATTTCCGACCAGCTTTCGACGCCATCGGCGGTCACCAGATGCACCCGGTTGTGATCGCCGCCCATCACGCCCGATGCCTCGGACACGTCGTTTGCGACGATCAGGTCGCAGCCCTTACGGGCAAGCTTCGCCTTGGCGTGGTCGACGACGGTCTCGGTCTCGGCGGCAAAGCCGACGACGAGGCCCGGCCGGTGCGTGGCATGGGTGCTGATCGTCTTGAGGATGTCGGGATTTTCGGCAAGCGCCAGACCGGGCGGCGCGCTGCTGCCGTCCTTCTTCATCTTCTGATCGGCCTGCCGGTCCGGCCGCCAGTCGGCGACGGCGGCCGCGCAGATCGCGATATCGGCCGGCAGCGCGGCCTCGGCGGCGGCCAGCATCTCGCGGGCGGTCTCGACATGGACGGTCGTCACGTCGGCCGGATCGGCAAGCGCCACCGGGCCGCTCACCAGCGTTACGTCGGCGCCGGCACGGGCTGCCGCGGCCGCGATCGCGTGGCCCTGCTTGCCCGAGGAGCGGTTGGCGAGATAGCGCACCGGATCGATCGGCTCATGGGTCGGGCCGGAGGTGATCAGCAGCCGGATGCCGGCAAGCGGCCGGTCGTTTCCGCCGAGCATCGCCTCGATCCGTTCGAGGATCGCAAGCGGCTCGGCCATCCGCCCCTCGCCGGCCTCGTTTGCCTCCGCCATCTCGCCGCGCTCCGGACCGATCAGCGTGACGCCGTCGGCGACCAGTCGGGCTGCGTTGCGCTTCGTTGCCGGATGCGCCCACATGTACGGGTTCATCGCCGGGGCCATCAGGGCCGGCTTGTCGGTTGCCAGCAGCACGGCGCTCGCCAGGTCGTCGGCAAGCCCGTTCGCCGCCTTGCCCATCAGGTCGGCGGTCGCCGGGGCGACGACGACAAGATCGGCCTCCCGCGACAGCCGGATATGGCCGATCTCGGTCTCCTCGTTGAGTGAGAACAGGTCCCTATAGACCGTATCGGCCGACAGGCTGGCAAAGGACAGCGGTGTCACGAATTCGGTTGCCGCCCTGGTCATGACGCAGCGCACGGCGATGCCCCGGTCGCGGGCCCGCCGCACCAGGTCCAGGCATTTATAGGCCGCGATGCCGCCGCCGACGATCAGCAGGATGCGTTTGGTCATGGTCGTGTTCGCCCGAATGCGCCCGAACAGGCGTCCCGGCGCACTGTAGTGGTTCCAGCAGCTGCGATCCATGGCCGACCGGCTGGCATGCTTACCACCAGACCGCGACCGCGATCGCGGCAAGCGCGATCGCCGCGACCCACAGCGCGATCCGGCCCGACCGGCTCTGCCGCGCTTCCTCGCGGGCGATCGCCTCGACCGACGCCGTGTCGAGATGCAGCCCGTCGCGGGCCATGTCGGCAAGCCCGGCGGCGATCCGTTCGCCGCGGGTTAAAAGTTCCGGCGCCATCACCATCAGCCGGCCGAGATTGCTGGCGCCTTCCGCCGCCGATGTCAGCACCCCCTGCGGCCCGAGATTGCGCTTGATCCAGTCGCCGACCACCGGCTCGGCGGTCGTCCACATGTCGAGCTCGGGATCGAGATTGCGGCCGACGCCCTCCACCACCACCATCGTCTTCTGCAACAGGATCAGCTCCGGCCGTGTCTTCATGTCGAACAGCTCGGTGACCTCGAGAAGCTGGGTCAGAAGCCGGCCCATCGAGATGTCGCGCGCCGTCTTGTCGCGCAGCGGCTCGCCGATGGCGCGCAGCGCCTGGGCGAAATCCTCGACCGCGTGGTGGGCGGGCACGTAGCCCGCCTCGAAATGCACCTCCGCCGTGCGCCGGTAGTCGCGGCGGATGAAGCCCCACAGGATTTCGGCCAGGAACCGCCGTTCCTTCTGGCCGAGCCGTCCCATGATGCCGAAATCGACCGCGACCAGATTGCCGCCTGCATCGACGAACAGGTTGCCCTGATGCATGTCGGCGTGGAAGAAGCCGTCGCGCAGCGCCTGGCGCAGGAAGGACTGGATGACCAGCGCGCCGAGGGCTTTCAGGTCATGGCCGGCTTCGATCAGCGCGGCGCGGTCGGCGATCGGGGTGCCGTCGATCCACTCCAGCGTCAGCACCCGCTTGGCGCTGCGGTTCCAGTCGACGCGCGGCACCCGGAACTGCGGATCCTCCGCCGTGTTCTCGGCGATCTCGGAAATCGCCGCCGCCTCCATCCGCAGGTCCATCTCGATTGCGACCGAGCGGGCGAGCGTCGCCACCGTGTCGACCGGCCGCAGGCGCCGGGCCTGCGGGTCGACCTGCTCGAGCTTGCGGGCGGCGAAGAAGAAGGTTTCCAGATCACGCCGGAACCGCCGGTCGACATCCGGGCGCAGCACCTTGACGGCGAGATCCGCGCCGTCGGCACGCGCCTTGTGGACCTGGGCGATCGAGGCGGCCGCGACCGGCGGTCCAAGCGTCTCGAAGACCGCCTCGACCGGCCGGCCGAGGGCGGCTTCGATCGCCTGGCGGGCCCTGGTTTCGGCAAAGGGCGGCAGCTTGTCCTGAAGCTGCGACAGATCCTCGGCGATTTCATCACCGACCACGTCGCGACGCGTGGCCAGGAACTGGCCGAGCTTGATCCAGCTCGGGCCGAGCCGGGCAAACGCCGCGGCCAGCCGGGCGTCCTTCGGGTTGCGGCGGCCGAAGACCCTGCCGAGCAGCTTTCCGGTCCGGACCGCGAAGGCCGGCGGGCCCGGCAGGTCGGTCGGGTCCATCAGCGCGAACGCGCCCTCGCGGGTCAGCGCCCAGCCCGCCCTGGCGAGCCGGCTCAGATGGACGATGGACTGCAGCACCGGTTCGCGCCCCTGCTCTTCAGTACGCTTGCTCTTGATCCTAAAGACCGCGTCAGGTCCGCCAGCCCGAATGCAGGACGGCGATCCCGCCCGACAGCGCCCGCCACTTGACCCGCGAGAAGCCGGCATCGCGGATCATATCGGCGAAGGTCTCGCGGTCGGGAAAGCGCCGGATCGATTCGACCAGATAGCGATAGGACTCCGCGTCGCCGGCGACGACCCGGCCCATCGTCGGAATGGCATTGAACGAATAGATGTCGTAGATCCGGTCGAGCATCGGCATCTCGACCTGGCTGAATTCCAGGCACAGGAACCGGCCGCCGGGCTTCAGCACCCGGTAGGCATCGGCGAGTGCACGGTCGATATGGGTGACGTTGCGGATGCCGAAGGCGATCGTATAGGCGTCGAAGGCGCGGTCCGGCAGGCCGGTCGCCTCGGCATTGCCTTCAACGAAGGTGAGCTGATCGGTGAGGTCGCGCTTTTCCGCCCGCGCCTCGCCCACTGCCAGCATGTTCGGATTGATGTCGAGCACCGTGATATCGGCGCCGGGCGAGGCTTCGGCGATCCGGAAGGCGATATCGCCGGTGCCGCCGGCGACATCCAGCACCGAATAGCCCGTGCCGCGTGTTCCCGCCGTCCGCGGCGGGCTGAGCCAGGCGATCATCGCATCCTTCCACAGCCGGTGCAGGCCGCCGGACATCAGGTCGTTCATCAGGTCGTAGCGCCGCGCCACCCGGTCGAACACCTGGTCGACCCGGCCCTGCTTTTCGGGCTCGGCGACCGTTTCGAAGCCGAAATGCGTCTCGCCCGTATCTGAACTGCTGCTGATCATGGCCGGGACCATAGCGCAAGGCTCAGCCCCGCGCTATCGTCACGGCGCGGTTGCCGGCTGGTTCGGTTACCGCCCCACCTGCGGCATAGCCGCGCGATCTCGTTCGTCATGGATCCCGAATGCCCGAACTGCCCGAAGTCGAAACCGTGCGCCGTGGCCTGGAACCGGCAATGGCCGGCGTGCGCATTAAGGCCGCCGAAGTCAGGCGCGCCGACCTGCGCTTCCCCTTTCCCGACCGCTTCGCGTCGCGGCTCGAAGGCCGCACGGTGACCGGCCTGTCGCGCCGGGCGAAATACCTGCTTGCCGATCTCGATGACGGCGCCGTTCTGGTGATGCATCTGGGCATGTCGGGTGCCTTCCGCGTTGAAACGGAAGACGAGGTCCGGATGCCGGGCGCCTTTCACCACGCGCGCTCCAAGGCGGCGGCTCACGATCATGTCGTCCTGCACCTGTCGGGCGGCGCGACGGTGACCTATAACGACCCGCGCCGCTTCGGCTTCATGACGCTGATCCCGCGCGCCGAGCTCGAGGACCACCGGTTCTTCCGGGACCTCGGCGTCGAACCGGTCGGCAACCGGCTCGACGCCGCCTATCTGGCCGAAGCCCTGGAAGGCCGGTTCATGCCGCTCAAAGCCGCGCTGCTCGACCAGAAGATCATCGCCGGGCTCGGCAATATCTATGTCTGCGAGGCGCTCAACCGCGCCCGCCTGTCGCCGCGCCGCGAGGCCGGCACGATCGTCACGGCGAGGGGCCGGGCTAGCGTCCGGGCCGAGCGGCTGGTGACGGCGGTTCGCGATGTGATCGCCGAGGCGATCGAGGCGGGCGGCTCGAGCCTGCGCGACTATACCCGGGCCGACGGCTCGCTCGGCTACTTCCAGCACCGCTTCCGCGTCTATGACCGCGAGGGCGAGCCCTGCCCGACGCAAGGCTGCCGCGGCATCGTCTCGCGCATCGTCCAGTCGGGCCGCTCGACCTTCTTCTGCCCCGTCTGCCAGCGATAGCCGCATACCGGGGTAGCCACAGACCGGCCCCGACCCTAAGTCAACTTTTGCCGGCCGGCCCCGCCGGCTTGCGGTCGCGGTGTCACTCCCGTAGTGATCTGGGCAGCGAACGGGTTGTCGTCACAGGGATTGTCGTCACAGGGAGCGGACGCATGGGCTATTCTTATATACAGGTCGAAACGCGGGGGCATGTGGCGCTGATCACGCTCGACCGGCCGAAGGCGCTGAACGCGCTCAGTTCCGGCCTGTTTGAGGATCTCAACCGGGCGCTCGACGAGATCGAGGCAAATGAAGAGATCCGCTGCACGGTGCTGACCGGCAGCGCCAAGGCCTTCGCCGCCGGCGCCGACATCAAGGAAATGCAGCCGCATTCCTCTGTCACCGCCTACATGACCGACCTGATCACCCCCTGGGAACGGGTCTCGCAAACCCGCAAGCCGATCATCGCCGCGGTCGCCGGCTATGCGCTCGGCGGCGGCTGCGAGCTTGCCATGATGTGCGATTTCATCATCGCCGCCGACACCGCCAGGTTCGGCCAGCCGGAGATCAATCTGGGCACCATGCCCGGCGCCGGCGGCACCCAGCGGCTGACCCGCTTCGTGGGTAAGTCGAAGGCGATGGACATGTGCCTGACCGGCCGGATGATGGATGCCGAGGAGGCCGAGCGCTCAGGGCTGGTCAGCCGCGTCGTGCCGGCCGGAGAGCTGGTCGACACCGCGCTGGAGGTTGCCGCCAAGATCGCCTCGATGTCGCTGCCGGCGGTGATGATGGTCAAGGAATCGGTCAACCGCGCCTACGAGACGACGCTCGCCGAGGGCGTGCGGTTCGAGCGGCGGCTGTTCCACTCCACCTTCGGCACCGAGGACCAGGCGGAGGGCATGCAGGCCTTCATCGAAAAGCGCAGTCCGAACTTCCGCCATAGCTGAGGGTTGGCCCAGAGAGGGTTGGCCCAGAGAAGGATGACCAGAGAAGGATGATGGGCGCCGCCCAACGCTCGGGTAAGGTCCGGGCCTGGGCGGCTTGTATCCCGATCCGGCGGTCTTATATTGGCTGCGCTGGCGGTTGACGCCTTCATGACGAGGCGCTACACCACCGCCAACGAAGCGGCGGGCATCCGTGTCTGCCGCCTTTGGCATTGAGACGACGGCCAGCGAAGACCGCTCGCGAGAACGCAACGGAGCGGCCCGCCGGCCTTTTTTCGGAGAGCTATCATGGCGAATACCCCGTCGGCCAAGAAGGCGACGCGCAAGATCGCGCGACGGACGGCCGTCAACAAGACCCGCAAGAGCCGGGTGCGCACCTATGTGAAGAAGGTCGAGGAAGCGCTCGAGGCCGGCGACGGCGACGCGGCCAAGGCTGCCCTGCGCATTGCGGAACCGGAACTGATGCGCGCTGCCCAGAAGGGCGTCTTCCACGCCAACACCGCCTCGCGCAAGGTCTCGCGGCTCTCCGCACGGGTCAAGGCACTGTCGGCCTGAGCTGGCGGGCCCCGAGGAAGCGGGGCCTGGTCGCGGGCGCATCCGGCGCTGACCGACCCGGTCGCCCGCCCCTTGATCGTCGGGCCTGGTCATCGCCCGGGCGTTACGATCGCCGGGCGCGCACAGCCTGAGGTTGCAGCCCGGCTGCCGGCCCGAACGATACAACACGAGAGCCTGTCGGCTGGTCCGCAAACCGGGCCTGCGCGGGAATTTCAGCCTGGCCTCCGGCCGGGCTTTTTGCTTAGCTGACACAATAAAGTCTGAGGCTTTTCAATCGTTTACTGGTGGTTGTCGTCATTCCGTCATCGAACGTTGAAAGCGCGCGGCAAAAAAGTCGCAAAAAAAGCCGCGTAGGATCAAGGGTTTGAGAGGCGGTTGCGATTGCGGTGCCGGACGGGGCCGCCGGAGCCTGCTTTCCGGGCGTCCCGGCGCGGATTTCTTCGGCCGAATCAGTGCCGATTTTCAGTGTTTCACGACCCCGTGATTGTGTAGACTCGTCAAGCGGTTGCCAATCGGCCGCGGCGATTTCTGACACAAAGACGACTCTTTTTTAACGCTCCGCCCGGCGGTTTCTATTGAATCGATCGGGGCCGATGTGTATCTTCAAGTCATCGACAGGGTCGTCGATACCCAACACTAAAGGCGACACGTTAAAAGCTTGTAAAACAAGCAACAGGGAAGCTATATGATGGTCAAAAACAATAGAGAACAAGTAAAGGACCATCGAAATAGCGCCCCCTTAGTTGCCGAGTACATCACCTAGCAGAGGCGTTTTAGCCACCGGCTGACACGCCGTTTAGCCAAAATCGTTAGCGCACTTTTGCCGGCGCGGGAAAGCGCCGGGGCGGGGGATAATTGTGTCTGAGTCGCGTAGCGCACCTGGGCGTGCGTATCGGGCGGATGTCGCTTCCGTGGCGGTCTGGCCGGCCTTGAAGGCCGATCCGCAGGCTGTTCTGGTCGATGTCCGCAGCCGGGCCGAGTGGACCTTTGTAGGCGTTCCGGATCTCTCGCCGATCGGCAGGGAACCGGTCCTGCTCGAATGGCAACGGTTTCCCGGAATGGAGCCGAACGCCGATTTTGTCGACCAGTTGCGCTCAGCGCTTGCCGAGCGCGGCGCGGGCAGCGAGACGCCGCTTTACTTCCTGTGCCGGTCCGGCGCCAGGAGTGCGGCGGCAGCGGCGGCCATGACGGCCGCCGGTTTCAGGTATTGCGTGAACGTGTCCGATGGGTTCGAGGGATCGCTGGATTCCGAGCGGCATCGCGGCAGATCGAATGGATGGAAGGCGGCGGATTTACCGTGGCGTCAGACATAGCAGGGGCCTGACAAGGGGGCAGATCCTTCAAACGACGCGGTTTGTGGAAAGGATGGGAAATGGAACTACGAGAGAGCGGCGGATCTGAGTGGATTGAGAGGACTGGAGAAATCGAGCGTGCGGATGTGTTGGCCGGCGAGGTGGTCAACGCGGTTGCGGGCGCAATGGCCAATGCGGGGGCCAATGCGGGGGCCAGTGGGACGGCCGCGAAGTCTGCCGCGCAGAAGGCCCCGGGGCAGACGTCTCCCAAGCAGACGCGCCCCTGTTCAAAGGGCGCGCGCGCCGGTGACCCGGCCCCGATAGATCAGGTGACGACAGGCCAGGCGCAAGCCGGCGACCACGCGGCGATCTGGGCCAGGATCGTGACGCGGCTGCGGGCCGAATACGGCGAGGATATCTACAAGAGCTGGTTCAAGGGGCTCGCCTTCGTCGAGATATCGGACATGACGATCGTCCTGTCGGTGCCCACCCAGTTCCTGCGGATGTGGATCCGGACCAATTACGGCGCCCGGCTGCTGGCTCTGTGGCGGGCGGAGGAGGTTGCCGCCGAACGGCTCGATATCCGCGTCCGCGGCGTCGAGACGGCGGCCCATGCCGGCCGCGGCGCCCCGACACGCAATGGACAGGCACGCAACGGACAGATGCGCGGGGGACAGGCGCGTCCGGGACAGACACCGGGCGCACAGGCCTCCGATGCCGCGCTTCGTTCGTCCCGGCGGGCCGGTTCGGACGACGCGACCCAGCCGGCCGGGCCGGGCGCGGCTGCGTCCAAGGCGCGCGGAGGAGCCGACGGGGCGCTGGAAAGCGCACCGCTCGACCCGCGCCACCGGTTTGAGTCCTTCGCCGTCGGCGCCTCCAACAAGATCGCCCACGAAACGGCGATGGCGGTGGCGCGCAGCGGATCGGACGGCACGATGTTCAACCCGCTGTTCATTCACGGCGGCGTCGGTCGCGGCAAGACCCACCTCCTGCATGCGATCGCCTGGGAGGCGGCCCGCGCCAATCCGGGCAAGAAGATCCTCTACATGTCGGCGGACCAGTTCGTGTTCCGCTTCGTCGCCGCCCTGCGCAACGGTTCGGCGATCGCCTTCAAGGAGGCGCTGCGGTCGATCGACCTCCTGCTGATCGACGACCTGCAGTTCCTGCAGGGCAAGGCGACCCATCGCGAGTTCAGCCACACGATGAACGCGATGATCGAGGGCTGCCGGCAGGTGGTGATCGTCGCCGACCGGCCGCCCTGCGAACTCGACGGCTTCGACGAGCGCACCCGGTCGAGGCTCGCCGGCGGCCTGGTCGCCGCCATCGGCACCCAGGAACTGGCCCTGCGCCGCCAGATCCTCGAGGCCCGCGTTGTCGAACTGGCCCGCCGCGGCCAGAAGATCGACCTGCCCGGCGACGTGCTCGACTATGTCGCCCGCAGCGTCGCCTCGAGCGGCCGCGAACTGGAGGGCGCGCTCAACCGGCTCGCCGCCTATTGCTGCTACGCCGGCATGCCGATCACCGTGGAGCTTGCCGAGCGGGTGATCCGCGATCTCGTCGACGCCCAGGAGCGCCCGCAGATCCGCATCGAGGACATCCAGCGGGTCGTCGCCGGCCACTATCACGTCTCCCGCGCTGATCTCGTATCCAGCCGGCGCACCCGGGCGATCGTCGTGCCCCGGCAGATCGCCATGTTCCTGGCCAAGACCCTGACGCCCCGCTCGCTGCCGGAAATCGGCCGCCGCTTCGGCAATCGCGATCACACCACGGTTCTGCACGCGGTCCGCAAGATCGAGAAGCTGGTGGGCGACGACAAGGGGCTGGCCCGCGATATCGAGGCACTCAAGCGGCGGATCGAGGACGGGGAGGCCTGAGCGGCCTCCCCTGAATCGACTGAGGAAAAGGGGGAGGCCTGAGCGGCCTCCCGCCACTGTCCGGTTTAGCGGGAAGGGGCTTTGGGTTTCAGCCTGGCCCCACACTCTGCTGTCATTGCCGGGCTTGTTCCGGCAATCCATGCGCACCTGCGCCAGCGACTGTGGTCATGGATGCCCGGAACAAGTCCGGGCATGACGGCTGAGTTGGTGGATGGGGTACGTATCCCGCGACCGCAGCGTGCCGAAAACGCCATGGCAGGCAACAATTTAGGCGGTATAAGCACATTTGAGCCGGACAGCAACGAAGGCCTCCCCTGAGCAGGCTCGAGGACGATCTGTCCGGGTGGGGCTTGCCCTGGCGCCGGGGAAGCCGGTCTCCTGCCCGACCCACGACGCACCTGCGGCCGCCGGGACCTGTTCCGGCGGCTTTCTCCTGCCCTTTTTGCACAGACCGGGCGGCCAGATTCGCCAGGATCGTTGTGCACTTGCAAAACCGTCGTATTCTGGGCAAGTTCTCCGTCCTCGCCGCTTCGGAAAGGCGCGCGCGACGGGGTCACCCGTCTCTCCCGCGGGGCGGATGACGAAGGAATAGGGATCGGCGCAAGCGTCTGCCGCCGACGGTCAGGACAGGATTCCCCACCATGCGTGTCACGCTTGAACGCGCCGCATTGTTGAAATCGCTCGGTCATGTGCATCGCGTCGTCGAACGGCGCAACACGATCCCGATCCTGTCGAACGTGCTGATCCGCGGCGACGGCAGCGCGCTGCAACTGAAGGCGACCGATCTCGACATCGAGGTCGTCGAGGCGGTCCCCGCCGATGTCGCCCAGGACGGCGCGACGACGGTGCCGGCCCATGTCATCTACGACATCGTCCGCAAATTGCCGGACGGTGCCCAGGTGCAGCTTGAATCCGGGCCCGACGCGAGCACCATCGTGCTGACCGCCGGCCGCGCCCGCTTCTCGCTGCAGACGCTGCCGGAATCCGACTTCCCCGACATCACCGCCGGCGAGTTCACCCATCGTTTCGTGCTGCCCGCCGAGGATCTGAAGCGGCTCATTGACAAGACCCAGTTTGCGATCTCCCAGGAGGAGACCCGCTACTATCTGAACGGCATCTACATCCACACCGTCGACGATGCCGATCCGCCGGTGCTCAGGGCGGTCGCCACCGACGGCCACCGGCTCGCCCGCGTCGAGATCGAGGCGCCGGACGGGTCGCTGGGCATGCCCGGCGTGATCGTGCCGCGCAAGGCGGTGCAGGAATTGCAGCGGCTGCTCGAAGATCCGGAAGAGAGCGTCGGCATCGAATTGTCGACCAACAAGATCCGCTTCACCATCGGCCAGGTCGTGCTGACCTCCAAGCTGATCGACGGCACCTTCCCCGATTACGGCCGGGTGATCCCGACCGGCAACGACAAGGTGATGACGGTCGACCGGGAATCCTTCCGCCGTTCCGTCGATCTCGTGTCCACCGTCTCCAGCGAGCGCGGCCGGGCGGTCAAGCTCGCCATGGATGACGACAAGCTGGTGCTGACCGTCAACAACCCGGATTCGGGCAGCGCGACGGAGGAGATCGCGGTCGGCTACGGGGCGGACGCGCTGGAGATCGGCTTCAACGCCCGCTATCTCCTCGACATCGTCGACCAGCTCCAGACCGGCGAGGCGCGCTTCGAGCTGGCCGATCCCGGTTCGCCGACGCTGATCTGCGACGAGGGCGAGCGGGCCTCGCTCTACGTGCTGATGCCGATGCGCGTCTAGCAGCGCGGGGCGGCATCCCAAGCGGAGGGCCGAGGCCCTGCCGGACCACGACTTCCAGATCGACGAGGGGACCGATCGGCCGGGCGGCGCCATCGCCGTCACGCGGCTCGTCCTGACCGATTTCCGCAATTATTCAAGCCTGCGCCTCGACCTGGATCCGCGCCCGGTGGTGCTGACCGGGGCGAACGGGGCGGGCAAGACCAACCTGCTCGAGGCGCTGTCCTATCTCACCCCCGGCCGCGGCCTGCGCGGCGCTGGCCTCGACGCGGTGATCCGCATCGGTGCCGACGCCTTCGCCGTCGCCGCGACCATTGCGCGGTCCGGTGATACGACGGATCTCGGCACCGGCCACCGCCAGGGCGAGACAGGGCGGACGGTGCGGATTGACCGCCAGCCGGCCCCGTCGGTCGGCGCGCTTGGCGAGATCGTCCGGGCGCTGTGGCTGACGCCGTCGATGGACGGGTTGTTCACCGGCCCCGCCTCCGACCGCCGCCGCTTTCTCGATCGGCTTGTGCTCACCCTCGATCCGGGCCATGCGGGCCGGGTCGGCGACTTCGAAAAGGCGATGCGCCAGCGCAACCGGGTGCTGGAGGAGCCGCGTCCCGACGGCCGCTGGCTCGACGGGATCGAGCAGACCATGGCGGAGCGCGCGGTTGCGGTTGCGCTTGCCCGGGCGGATGCGGTGGCGCGGCTGCAGGCGCTGCTGGAGGCGCGCGGCAGCGGCGTCTTCCCGGTGCCGCGCGTGGCGATGACGGGCGATTTCGAGGAGATGCTCCGCGACGGCCGTCCCGCGGTCGACGTGGAAGCTGATTATCGCGACCGGCTCGCCGCCACGCGGCCCCGCGATGCCGCCGCCGGCCGCACCCTGACGGGCCCCCATCGCTCCGACCTTGAGGTGATCCACGCCGCCCGCGACCTGCCGGCAGCGCTTGGCTCGACCGGCGAGCAGAAGGGATTGCTGATCGCCCTGATCCTCGCCCATGCCCGTCTCGTGACGGCGGCGTCGGGCGGCATGGCGCCGCTCCTGCTGCTCGACGAGGTCGCCGCCCATCTCGACGACATGCGCCGCTCGGCCCTGTTCGCCGAGATCCTGGCGCTCGGCGCCCAGGCCTGGATGACCGGCACGGACCGCGCGCTGTTCGCCGATATCGCCGCCGATGCGCAGGGCTTCGAGGTCTCGGAGGGCGCGGTGAGGCCGGTCTGACCAGGCCTGCAGCCCAGCCCCGCGCCCGCCGGCCTGTACGCCGGCAGCGCCAGCCGCTAAAACCTCTTCTCATGGACTGGACCAGCCTGATCGCCTTTGCCGCCGCGCTGACGCTCGGCGCCGCGACGCCCGGACCCGGGATCGCGGCGGTGGTGGCGCGCGCCCTGTCGAGCGGCTTCCGCAGCACCACGCCGATGATCCTCGGCCTGATCGCCGGCGACATCGTCTATCTGTCGGCGGCCGCCTTCGGGCTCGGCGTCATCGCCGCCTCCTTCGGCACGGTCTTCATCGTCATCCGCTGGCTCGGCGTCGCCTATCTGATCTATCTGGCGATCCGCCTGTTCACGGCCAGGCCCGGGCAGCAGGATGTCCGGCCGCAGGACAACGGCCGGTCGACCTTCCTTGCCGGCCTGCTCGTGACGCTCGGCAATCCCAAGGTGATCCTGTTCTATCTCGCCCTCCTGCCGACCATCATCGACCTGGGCAGCGTGTCGCTCGTCGGTTTCGTCGAGCTCTCCGGCATCGTCGCCCTGGTGCTTGCGGTGGTGATCGGCCTCTATGCGGCGCTCGCCGCGCGGGCCCGGCTGATCTTCACCTCGTCGCGGGCGAAACGAACCCTCAACCGCATCGCCGGAACGGCGATGCTGGGCGCGGCCGGCGCGATCGCGACGCGCGGATAGGAGCAGCGAAACCGGCTTTGTAAAAGGCGGCTGAAATCCCCATATGAACGACACTGGCGATGGCTCGCGGGATGGCGCGCCATTTCCCCTCTTCGGGCTCGGCAAACGGTCGCCCGAAATGCTAAGATGTCATTGATTCTCAACAGGCTTCGCCCCGCCGAGCGGCTCGCCAAGACGGGCCCGGCGGCGCGGCGCGAAAACCCCGGATCGGGAGAACGACACTGACGACGAACGACGATCAGCAGCCGGCCCCTCAAGGTGTCGACAACGGGGCCGACTACGGTGCCGAATCGATCAAGGTTCTCAAGGGCTTGGATGCGGTGCGCAAACGCCCGGGCATGTATATCGGCGACACCGACGACGGCTCCGGCCTGCATCACATGATCTACGAGGTGGTCGACAACGCCATCGACGAGGCGCTGGCCGGCCATTGCGACCGGGTGACCGTGACGCTCAACCCCGACGGCTCGGTGACCGTGACCGACAACGGTCGCGGCATTCCCACCGAAATGCACGAGGAGGGCGTCTCGGCGGCCGAGGTCATCATGACCCAGCTGCATGCCGGCGGAAAGTTCGACCAGAACTCCTACAAGGTCTCCGGCGGCCTGCACGGCGTCGGCGTCTCCGTCGTCAACGCGCTGTCGTCCGAACTGACCCTGCGCATCTGGCGCGGCGGCTCGGTCCACGAGATGGTGTTCAACGACGGCGTCGCCGCCTCGCCGCTCTCCGTCACCGGCGATGCCGGCGGCCAGACCGGCACGGAGGTGACCTTCCTGCCGTCGACCGAAACCTTCACGATGACGGAGTTCGACTGGTCGACGCTGGAACATCGCCTGCGCGAGCTCGCCTTCCTCAATTCCGGCGTCACCATCGTGCTGACCGACGATCGCGGCGTCGAGCCGAAGGTCGAGGAGATGCATTACGAGGGCGGCATCGAGGCCTTCGTGCAGTGGCTCGACCGGGCCAAGTCGGCGCTGTTGCAGCAGCCGGTCATGATCCGCGGCGAGCGCGACGGCGTCGTCGCCGAGGTCGCCCTGTGGTGGAACGACAGCTACCACGAGAACGTGCTCTGCTTCACCAACAACATCCCCCAGCGCGACGGCGGCACGCATCTGGCCGGCCTCAGGGCCGCGCTGACGCGCCAGGTCGGCGGCTATGCCGATTCGTCGGGCCTGATGCGCAAGGAAAAGGTCTCGCTGTCCGGCGACGATTGCCGCGAGGGGCTGACCTGCGTCTTGTCGGTCAAGGTGCCCGACCCGAAATTCTCCAGCCAGACCAAGGACAAGCTCGTCTCCTCGGAAGTCCGCCCGGTGGTCGAGAGCATCGTCAACGAGGGCCTGAGCACCTGGTTCGAGGAGCATCCCGCCGAGGCCAAGGCGATCGTCTCCAAGGTGGTCGAGGCGGCGGCCGCCCGCGAGGCCGCCCGCAAGGCGCGCGAACTGACCCGCCGCAAGGGCGCGCTGGAAATCGCCAACCTGCCCGGCAAGCTCGCCGACTGCCAGGAGCGCGATCCGGCCAAGTCCGAACTGTTCATCGTCGAGGGCGATTCGGCCGGCGGTTCGGCCAAGCAGGGCCGCGACCGCGCCTTCCAGGCGGTGCTCCCCTTGCGCGGCAAGATCCTCAATGTCGAGCGCGCCCGCTTCGACAAGATGCTGTCGTCGGACCAGATCGGCATGCTGATCACCGCGCTTGGCACCGGCATCGGCGAGGAGTTCAACCTCAAGAAGCTGCGCTATCACAAGATCATCATCATGACGGACGCCGATGTCGACGGCGCCCATATCCGCACGCTGCTCCTGACCTTCTTCTACCGGCAGATGCGCGACCTGATCGAGGGCGGCCACCTGTTCATCGCCCAGCCGCCGCTCTACAAGGTCAAGCGCGGCCAGTCGGAGCAGTATCTGAAGAACGAGCCGGCGCTGGAGGACTATCTGATCAGCGGCGGCCTCGACGATGCCTCGCTGACGCTGGCGAACGGCGAGGTGCGGCTCGGCGCCGACCTGCGCGCCGTCGTCGAGGAGGCCCGGTCGATCGCAAAGACGATCGACGGCCTGCACGGCCGCTATCACCGCACCGCCGTCGAGCAGGCGGCGATCGCCGGCGTGCTCAATGCCGACGCGGCCCAGTCGCGCGAGGAGCGCGATGCGGCGGCGGCCTATGTGGCGCGCCGGCTCGACCTGCTCTCCGAGGAGACCGAGCGCGGCTGGACCGGCATCCCGACCGAGGATGTCGGCTTCCGCTTCGAGCGCGAGGTGCGCGGCGTCAAGGAGGCCGCCTTCATCGACCGGGCGCTGATGCATTCCGCCGATGCCCGCAAGCTCGACACGCATGCCGTCCACCTCCAGGAGGTCTACGGCAAGGCGGCGCTGTTCCGCCGCAAGGAGACCGAGACGGAGATCCGCGGCCCCAGCGCCCTGTTCAGGGCGGTGATGGCGGCCGGCTCGCGCGGCCTCACCCTGCAGCGCTACAAGGGTCTGGGCGAGATGAACCCGGACCAGCTCTGGGAGACGACGCTCGACGTCGACGCCCGCTCGCTTCTGCAGGTCCGGGTAAAGGACGCCACCGACGCCGAGGAGATCTTTACCGAGCTGATGGGCGACGTCGTCGAGCCGCGCAAGCGCTTCATCCAGGACAACGCGCTGAGCGTGGCGAACCTGGACGTTTAGGGCGGGTTTCGGGCAGGACACCATCCTCTCCCTCGTCATCCCGGAATTCGCGATAGCGAATATCCGGGATCGGAGAACCGTGGCGGCCCAAAGTCCCACCGGCACCGACACGGGCTCTCCAATCCCGGCTTGGCCTGACGGCCGTCCGGGATGACGAGGGAGAGGATGGTGCCCTGCCTCCCCCACCACGCTGTCATTGCCGGGCTTGTCCTACTACTGTCCGGTTCAGCGGCGGCGGGCTTTGGTTTTCAGCCTAGCCACCCGCTCGGATGTCATGCCCGGACTTGTTCCGGGCATCCATGAACACAGTGGCCAGCGGAGGTGTTCCTGGATTGCCGGGACAAGCCCACTACTGTCCGGTTCAGCGGCGACGGGGCTTTGGTTTTCAGCCCGGCCACCCCCTCGGCTGTCATCCTCGGACTTGTTCCGAGGATCCATGAACACCGCCGTTAGAATGGGCGCTGGCGCCTGTGTTCATGGATTGCCGGGACAAGCCCGGCAATGACACGGAGGAGGAATGGCGAGCGATGCCAGACACCGCTTTCGTTGAGGAAAACAGAGTTGATGATGGCTGAGTTGGCAGTTGAGTGGGTCCATGTCCCGCCACCGTCTTTTGCCGAAAACATCATGCGAGGCAATCGGTTAATCGACGTCCCGAGATTGAACCAGACAGTAGTGGGACAAGCCCGGCAATGACAGCAGAGTGTGCGGGCACCCGATACCACCCCCTCCGTCGTGGTCCCGGCTCACCCTAAGCCGCCGTCTTCTCCGGCAGCCGCCCGGCCCGCCGGCGGCTCTCGTAGAAGAACCTCAGCGCGGCGGCCAGGTCGCCTTCCTCGAAATCCGGCCAGTTCTTGTCGAGGAAGAACAGTTCGGCATAGGCGCTTTCCCACAGCAGGAAGTCGCTGAGGCGCTTCTCGCCGCTGGTGCGGATCATCAGGTCGACATCCTGCTCGGCTGTCAGGCCGGTCAGCAGCCGGGAAAACCCGTCGGCGGTGAAGTCGGACGGACCCGTTGCCCGCCTAGCCGCCTCGAGAATGGCGTCGCGGCCGGAATAGTCGAGCGCGACGCGGACATGCAGCGCCGTGCCGCCGGCCGTCTCGGCCTCCACCAGGTCGACCGCCTCGACGACATCGGCGGGCAACCGGTCGCGCCGGCCGATCACCGTCAACCTGATGCCATGGCGGACGAGATCCCTCGTATGGCTGACCAGAAACCGTCGCAGCATCCGCATCAGGGCCGCGACTTCATGTTTCGGCCGGTTCCAGTTCTCGGTGGAGAAGGCATAGAGCGTCAGCGTGCCGATGCCGTAGTCCGGCGCGGCCCAGACGGTCCGGCGCACCGCCAGCACGCCGGCATCATGCCCGACGCTCTTGGGCAGGTTGCGGTTCGTCGCCCAGCGCCGGTTGCCGTCCATGATGATGGCGACATGCAGTTTTCGCTGCAGTGTACTTTGCAATCCAAAGTTAATAGTCATACGCGGTCTCCAGTGCGGTGTGGGAAGGCGCGATCGGGCGCCTTCGGCGAGCCCCGTTGCCCGAAATCAGCCGGTTTGCGGTTTCAGACTGTGCGGCTGCGCGTCCGGATCGCCGTCGCCCGCGCTATCCTGCCTTTGCGCCGCGTTGGCGGCATCAGCGACGACCTGTTCGAGGACGGCGACATAGTCGAGAAAGCGCGTCCGGCCCTCGGCCGTGATCCGGCAGGTGGTCAGCGGCCGGTTGCGCCTGTAGCCCTTCTCGATGTCGACGAGGCCGGCCTCCTGCAGGATCTGCAGATGCCGGCTCAGGTTGCCGTCGGTCAGCCCGCACAATCTTTTCAGGTCAGAAAAGGCGAGGCCCTTCGGGTGGCCGATCAGCGAGGTGAGGATGCCAAGCCGCGCCTTTTCGTGGATGACGCGATCGAGCCCGTCATAGGCGAACGGGGCGGTATCGGGTTCAGGCATCGGGCTTCGCCTCCTGCGCGGCACGATAGAGCACGATCGCCATCGCGATCTGGCCAACGGCAAAGGGCACGCCCATCAGCCAGGGCGAAAGCGATGGCACGGTGGCGGGTGCTGGCCAGTCCATCCGGATGCCGCTGTCGCTGGCCAGCGCGAAGACGGCAAAGCCGGCGACGAAATACCAGGCCCCGACGAGCCGGACGCCTGGCGGCAGGGTGCGCGCGGCCGAAAAGATGCCGATGGCGACGAGCACCTGCCACAGCCCCGGCAGCATCCAGTGGGCCTCGGGCGCGAAGCGGAACACGCCGATGGTCAGAAACAGACCGGCCGCGCCGGCCGGCAGGAAGGCGAGGATCGCCGCCTGGATCATCTCGTCGGCAAGGCCCGAATGGATCCGGCGCGAACGGATCACGGTCTCGATGCCGATCAGCGCGCAACTGATGACCGCGATCACGATCCAGCCGCCGAAATAGACGATCGGCGCATAGCCGTCCGCGCCCATGACGGCCGATTGGGCAAACGCCGTGATCACCGCCAGGATCCCGGTCGCCGCCATCGTGCCCGGGCCGAAACCGCGGAACGCGGTGGCCTCGGCCAGGCGGCCGCGAATGTCTTCGATGTCGGACAGTGCCCGGTCAAGGTCTCGCACCCTGCTATCTCCAATCACTCTGTATTGCAAAGTATATGGAGGTGCAAAGTGGCGCAAATGGGGCAGGGCGATCTGGAATTTCCCGGCGGCGCGGCAGAGCGCGCATCGAGTAAGCCACGCGATGTCGAATCGTCTGCTGTAATCTGGCGCGGCTTGCTTCCGTGCCGGAGAGTCCCGGTCTACGGGTGCGCCCACTCTAAGAGTGCGCCAGTCGCGTTCGCTCGTGCAGGGCGCGCAGGACGGTCAGTTCCTCGTCGCTCGGCGCCGGCGTCTCGGCGACGTTTGCGGCGAACTTGAGCGGCCAGCCGCAGGCGGCCGTGATCTGCTCCCGCGTAACGCCCGGATGGATCGAGGTCACCGCCAGTTCCTTGGTCTGCGCGTCCGGTTCCATCACGCACAGATCGGTGATCACCCTGGTCGGACCCTTGGTCCCCAGGCCAAGCCGCGCCCTATGGTCGCCGCCCTCGCCATGGCCCATCGAGGTGAAGAAATCGAGCCGGTCGACGAAGCCGCGCGGGCTGAGCTTCATGGTGATGAAGATCTCGCCGCAATGGGCCGCGATCTCCGGCGCGCCGCCGCCGCCGGGCAGCCGGACCTTCGGCGCGTCATAGGGGCCGACGACGGTCGTGTTCAGGTTGGCGAAGCGGTCGATCTGGGCACCCCCCAGGAACCCCAGCGTGATGCGGCCGCCCTGCAGCCAGTAGCGGAACATTTCCGGCACAGAGACGGTGGTCAGCGCCGTGTCGCAGAGTTCGCCATCGCCGATCGACAGCGGCAGCACGTCGGGCCGTGTGCGGATCGTGCCGGATTCGTAGATCAGCGTGATATCAGGGGCATGCGTCAGGCGGGCGAGATTGCAGGCCGCCGACGGCTGGCCGATGCCCACGAAGCAGACGAAATCGCTGCGCAAGGGCCGCGCCGCGGCAATCGTCATCATTTCGGTCGGGGTGAAGTCCATGATCGCCTCCTCAAGCCTTGCCGTGCTTCCTGCCATGGGTGGCAAAGGCCTCGGGCCCTTGCTCCAGCACGTTTTCCTTCATCCAGGCGAGGAACGTGTCGCGATCGCGGCCGATCGGGTCCCAGGCGATGTAGTAGGCGTTGTCGCGGCCATAGTAGCCCTGCGCGTAGGAGGGGTGGGCGCCGCCCGGCACCTCGGCGATCGCGGTCACGGTCCAGGCCGGCAGGATCACCGTGTTCGGCGAGGCGGTATCGATCTCGTCGACGATCTCCTCGACCGTCACGACCGCCTTCTTGGCCGCCAGCACCGCCTCCTTCTGAACGCCGAGAATGCCCTCCAGCAGCACGTTGCCGGCTCGGTCGGCCTTCAGCGCGTGGATGATCGTCACGTCCGGCCGGATCGCCGGAACGGCGGCGAAGGTCTCGCCGGTGAACGGACAGGTCACCTCTTTGATGTTCGGGTTCACCGTCGGCAGGTCGGCGCCGATATAGCCGCGAAAATAGGCGAATGGCAGGTTGGCCGCGCCGGCGTCATAGGCGTTCGCCATCGCCGCGTGGCTGTGCTCCTCGATCTCGATTGCGTTGGGCCAGCCGTTCTCGACCGCGTCGCGCAGCCGGTGCAGCGATCCGACGCCGGGATTGCCGCCCCAGGAAAACACGATCCTGTCGACACAGCCCATGCCGATCATCTGGTCGTAGAGCAGGTCCGGCGTCATCCGGTAGACGGTCAGGTGCTTGCGGCCCTGGCGAATGGCCTCGTGCCCGGCGGCATAGGGGATGAGGTGGGTAAACCCCTCCATCGCGACCCGGTCGCCGTCCCGGACGCAATCCGCGATTGCCTCCTCAAGTGAGCAGATTTCAGCCACCGACCGGTCCTCCAGAGTAAGTCCTTTTCGCGTCGCACCGCATTTGTGCCGTAAAGGCCCATTGCGTCAACCATTAGTGCGTATTACGATAGTTTGTTCGCAGTTCGCACGGAGAGGATCGTGGCGCACCGGGACGAATCGGTTCAGTCGCTCGTTCGCGGCATGACCGTTATCCGCAGCTTCGGCGCCGGCCAGCGGCGCCAGACCATTACCGACGTTGCCGGCGCGACCGGCCTGACGCGGGCGGCCGCCCGCCGCTTCCTGATTACCCTGTGCGACATCGGTCTGGCCCGTACCGACGGGAAGCATTACGAACTGACCCCGGCGATCCTGGAACTGTCGCAGGCCTATGTCTCCTCGGCAACGGAGCTGGAGGTTGTCCAGTCGGTGTTGCGCAGCGTGTCGCAGGAATTCGATGAATCCGCCTCGGCGGCGATGATGGACGGCACCGACATCATCTATGTCGCCCGCGCGCCCTCGCGTCACCGGATCATGACGATCGGCCTTGGGCTGGGCACGCGGCTTCCCGCCCATGCGACCTCGATGGGCCAGGCGCTGCTGGCGCTGATGACGCCGCGCGAGCTGGAGCGCTATTTCTCGACCGCCGACCTTACCGCGCTGACCCCGCACACGATCACGACGCGGGCCGGCCTGCGCGACCGGCTCGACCGGGTCCGCCGGCAGGGCTATGCGCTGGTCTCCGAGGAACTCGAGATCGGCCTGCGCTCGGTCTCCGTCGCCGTGCCCAACCCCGACCAGCGCACCGGCATCGCCATCAACATCGCCGCCCACGCCGCGCGTGTCTCGACCGAGGAGATGGAAAGCCGCTACCTGCCGGCGCTGCAAAAGGCGGCGCGCCACATCGAGTTCGCCCTGTAGAGGACGGACTGTAGAGGACGGACTGGAGCGTGCTACCGGCCCCGGCCGAGCAGCATGCCGACCAGAAAGGCGCTGAGGACAAGCTGCGTGGGACCGGCGTCCTTGGCGAAGGTCTTGCCGACCGCTTCCGCATCCTCAACGAGGCGCTGAAGCGTCTCGGACGCCTGATCGGCGCCGTCTTGCGACCCGCTCGCGTCGGTGTTGCGCGGTGGCGCCCCCGCGCCCGATCCGCCGCGTGATGCCGATCCGCCTCGGGAGGCGGCAAGGAGCGCGACAAAGGCGCAGACGAGGGCGACCAGCGCAACGACGAGCGCGGCCAGGTAGGATGGCATCTGCGTGCGCAGCCACAGGAACAACGCCAGTTCGACGAAGACGAACACCACCGTCATCAACAGCGCGGCGAGCAGAACGAGAAAGATCCGCCGCGCCGCGTCGCGGGCGGCGGCTTCCGCCTTGTGGGCGACCGTCGCGGAAATGGCGGCGGCGAGCGACTTGATCATGAAGGCACCGGAATGAGCGCGGCCGTCAGCTGCGGCGGGTGGCAAGGCCGATCAGCAGGCCGAGGCCGGCGGCGATCAGGACGGCGGCGAGGGGGTTGCGGTTGACCGCGCCCTCGATCTCATGGCCGAGCGCGCCGGCGGTTTCGGCCGCCTTGTGGCCGGCCCGGTGGCCCGCCTCGGACAGGTCCTCGGCGATCGAGCCGGCCTGCCGGGTCAGCGCCTCGATCTCCGAGAGCACCTTTTCGCGGCCATCCTGCGCGCCCGCCCTGGCAAGATCGGCCGCCGCCGCGTTGACGTTGCCGAGATCCTTGCGCAGTTGCGCAAGCTGTTCGGTGAGCTTGTCCCAGCTTTCGGCTGTCGATTGATCGGTCATGTCGGGATCTCCCTCGCGTTGGCGTCAGACTAACGCGTCCCGAGCGTATTTGCATGACGTTTCGTCGCGTGAAGGAGGGGAAAAGACGCGTTGGCGCTTGCGCCCGGTTTCAATTAGGGTCGCGCCCGCCCGCCACAACCGTTCACCGCGAGATCCATGACATTCAGGCCCGAAACGCTTGCCTTGACGGTTCTGCTCGGCGTCCTGACCGCGCTCGGGCCGCTGGCGACCGACATGTATCTGCCCTCGCTGCCGGCGCTCACCGAAGGCTTCGGCGCGACGCCGGCGCAGGGCCAGCTCACCCTGTCGGCCTTCCTGGTCGGCTTCGCCTCGACCCAGATCTTCTACGGCCCCCTGTCCGACCGCTATGGCCGCAAGGTCATGCTGCTGGCCGGGCTGGTCGTCTTCGCGATCGGCAGCCTGTTATGCGCGTTCGCCCCGTCGCTGCCCGTTCTGATCGCCGCGCGGGTGTTGCAGGCGATCGGCGCCTCCGGCCCGATCGTGCTGGCCCGGGCCGTCGCGCGGGATCTCTATTCCGGCCGCCGGGCGGGTCAGGAACTGGCGCGGATGGCGACCATCATGGGGCTTGTCCCGATGGTCGCGCCGCTGGCCGGCGCCCTGATCGCGCTGTGGTTCGGATGGCGCGGCACCTTCGTCGCAAGTGCCGGCCTCGGCGTCGTGCTGATCGTCATGGTGGCGCTGCGCCTGCCCGAAACCCGCCCCGACAGCGACGCGCCGTCGACGCCGCTGGGCATGCTGCGCGTCTTCGCGCGGCTCATTCGCGACCGCGTGTTCCTCGTCTACACGGCGCTCGTGTGTATGAGCTACAGCGGTATCTTCACCTTCATCTCCGTCTCCTCCTTCATCCTGCAGGGGGTGTACGGGCTGACGCCGATGCTGTTCGGCGCGGCCTTCGGGTTCTGCAGCTTCGCCTATATCCTGGGAACGATCGCCGGGCGGCGGGTTGCCGGCCGCCTCGGCATCGATGCCGGGATCGCGCTGGGGATCATACTGATGGCGGCCGGCGGTTTCCTGATGATCGTCGCCGTTCAGGCCGATTTCGGCGGTGTCTACGCCGTTATCGCCGCCTCGGCGATCTTCTTCGCCGGCAATGGCAGCTCGCTGCCGCAGGCGATGGCCGGCACGCTGATGCCGTTTCCGGGCTCCGCTGGTGCCGCGTCCTCGCTTATGGGGGTCTGCCAGATGGTCTCGGCCGCCCTGGTCGGGATCGCCGTTGCCGCGCTGCTGGACTTCAACCTGTTCGACCACCGGGCGATGCCGCTCGCCGTCGGGTTTTCCGCGCTCGGCTTCAGCGCGATCGCCATCTATTGGATCGGTAGTCCCGTTCGCAAGGCGGCGCGGGCCGGCGAGATCTGAGTGCGCCTAGGCCGCCAGATCGGCGACGACCGCATTCAAAACGGCAAAGCCCGACGGCGTCGCGCGCAGGCAGCCGCTGTCGAGCCGTTCGATCAGCCCGTAGCCGACGAGATCGGAAATGCGCGCATCCTTGAGCCGCCGGCCCGACAGGCTTTCATAGCGGTGCGGGTCGATCCCGTCGGCAAGCCGCAAGCCCATCACCAGAAACTCGTCGGCGACCTCGGCCTCGCTCAGCACCAGCCGCTCGGTAATCCCCTGGCCGCCGGCCTCGACGGCGGCAAGCCAGGTCTCCGGCGCCTTGATCGTCGACAGCGCCGTGCGCTCGCCGAGGATGTCGAGCCGGCCATGCGCGCCCGGCCCGACAGCGGCCCATTCGCCGCCGCGCCAGTAGACAAGATTATGCCGGCAGGCCTCGCCGGGGCGGGCATGGTTGGAGATCTCGTAGGCCGGCAGGCCGTGCTGCCCGGTTACCTCCAGCGTCACGTCGTAGAGGTCGCGGGCGGAATCGTCATCGGGCACGATCAGCCGGCCGCGCGCATGCAGCGCCGCAAACGGCGTGTCGGGCTCGATCGTCAGCTGATAGAGCGACAGGTGATCGGCGGCATACCCGCAGGCCTCTTCCAGTTCGCGCCGCCAGGCCTGCGGCGTCTGGCCGGGCCGGGCATAGATCAGATCGAAGGAGATGCGATCGAACACGGACCGGGCGAGTTTCAGCGCGCCCAGCGCCTCGGCGCGAGTGTGCAGCCGTCCCAGGAAGCGCAGGTCGGTATCGTTCAGCGCCTGGATGCCGAGCGAGACCCGGTTGACGCCGGCGGTCCGGTAGCCCGCGAAGCGGTCCGCCTCGACGCTGGTCGGGTTGGCCTCCAGCGTCACCTCGACATCGTCCGCGACCGGCCAGTTGCGGGCAATCGCATCGAGCACCGTCTCGACAACCACCGGCTCCATCAGCGACGGCGTGCCGCCGCCGAAGAACACCGATCGCACGGTCCGGCCCGGCGCGAGCGCCGCCATGTAGTCGAGCTCGCGGGCGAGCGCCGCCGCGTAGCGCAGCTGGTCGGTGTCGCGGCGGACATGGGAGTTGAAATCGCAATAGGGGCACTTGGCCGCGCAGAACGGCCAATGCACATAGACGCCGAAGCCCGGGTCGTCGGCGCGCTCGGCGTCCTCCGGCCCCTCGGCGCGCAACAGCCGGAGCGTGCCCTCCAGGCTACCGGGCAAGGCAGGTCTCCACCAGCGTCGCAAACGCACGCGAGCGGTGCGACAGCGGCGGCGCGTCGGTGCCCGGCCTGCCGCCATGTTTCTCCGCCGCGCTCATCTCGCCGAAGGTGCGGCTGTGGCCCTCGGGCAGGAACATCGGATCGTAGCCGAAGCCCTGCTCGCCGCGCGGCGGCCACACGAGCGTGCCCTCGACCTCGCCGCGCACGGTTTCGGTATGCCCGTCCGGCCAGGCGATCGCCAGCACCGAGACGAAGCGCGCGGTCCGCGCCTGCGGCGTCTTCGCGCCTGTCTGCTGCAGCAGTTCCTCGACATTGCGCATGGCGCGGGCGAAATCCCGGTCCGACCCGGCCCAGCGGGCCGAATGAATGCCGGGCTTGCCGTCGAGCGCATCGACGGCGAGGCCGGAATCATCGGCGAGCGCGGGAATGCCGGCGGCCCCGGCCGCGGCGACGGCCTTCAGGATCGCGTTTGCCTCGAAGGTCTCGCCGGTTTCCTCCGGCTCGGGCAGGCCAAGCTCGGCCGCCGACGACAGCGAGAAGCCGTGCGGGGCGAGCAGGTCGACCATCTCGGCAAGCTTGCCGGCATTATGCGTCGCAACGACCAGCCGTCCCGGTTCGAGCTTTCTCATGTCGCCCCCTCCCTCATGTCGACCACTCCGGGCTCAGCCGATCGTCATCTTCTGCAGGTCGACGAGCTGGCCGATGCCGGCGCGGGCCAGATCGAGCATCTCGATGAGCTGGTCCTGCGTGAACGGCTCGCCCTCGGCGCTTGCCTGCACCTCGACCAGGTTGCCCGATCCGGTCATGACGAAATTGGCGTCGGTCTCCGCGTCCGAATCCTCCAGATAGTCGAGGTCCAGCACGGTCTCGCCGCCATAGACGCCGCAGGAGACGGCGGCGACGTGGTCGATCAGCGGATCCTCGCTCACCATGTCGCGGGCCTGCATCCAGCGGACGCAGTCGTGCAGCGCCACCCAGGCGCCGGTGATCGAGGCGGTGCGCGTGCCGCCATCGGCCTGCAGCACGTCACAATCGATGGTGATCTGCCGCTCGCCGAGCTTGTGCATATCGACCACGGCGCGCAGGCTGCGGCCGATCAGGCGCTGGATCTCCTGGGTGCGGCCCGACGGCTTGCCGGCCGAGGCCTCGCGGCGCATGCGCTCGGTGGTCGAGCGCGGCAGCATGCCGTATTCGGCCGTCACCCAGCCCTTGCCGCCGCCGCGCAGCCAGCCCGGCACCCGGTCCTCCAGGCTCGCCGTGCACATCACCTCGGTGTCGCCGAAGCGCACTAGGCAGGAGCCCTCGGCGTGGCGCGACACGGCCCGCTCGAAGCGGACCGGGCGCAGATCGGATGCAGCGCGTTTGGACGGGCGCATGAGGTTCTCCGGTGTGGTCGTGCGGTTCGGGGTCGTCGCACGGTTGATATGGTTGGCGGTTTCTAGCCGCTTCCCGCCTGCTTCGCCACCCTGACGGGCCCATTTGCCCGCTCTATTTTTGCCGGTGTTCCGCCTCTTCCAGGCTGGTTTCAGACTGGTGACAGGCTGGGCGGCATGGCTGCCCGGCACGTCCGGTTGACGCGTCGCGTCGGCGAGCGCACATAATGGTGGGCATGAACGAGTTTCGCGCAAGGACAAGCCTCATGGCCGACCGGACTGCCACGGGTGGCGCGCCGTCGTCGGGTCTCGCCGACCTCGATGCGCGGTCCCGCGAGATCTTCCGGCAGATCGTCGAGTCCTATCTCGATACGGGCGAACCGATCGGCTCGCGCAACATCTCGCGCGCCCTGCCGATCGCCCTGTCGCCGGCCTCGGTGCGCAACGTCATGAGCGATCTGGAAACGCTCGGGCTGATCTACGCGCCGCACACCAGCGCCGGCCGCATGCCGACCGAACTCGGCCTGCGCTTCTTCGTCGACGCGCTTCTGGAGGTCGGCGACCTGTCGCCGCGCGAGCGCCGGTCGATCGAGGAACGCTTTACCCCGGAAAGCCGCGACCAGTCGGTCGAGGCGGTTCTCGACCAGGCCTCCGCCCTGCTGTCGGGCCTGTCGCGGGGCGCCGGCCTCGTGCTCGCCAGCAAGGCCGATGTGCGCATCCGCCACATCGAATTCGTCCGGCTCGAGCCGCGCCGGGCCCTTGTCGTCCTCGTCGGCGACGACGGTTCGGTGGAGAACCGTGTGTTCACGCTTGATGAGGACATTCCGCCCTCGGCGCTGGTGGAGGCGGCGAATTACCTCAATGCCCGCCTGCAGGGCCGCACGCTCGCCGTGGTCCGTGAGGAGATCGCCCGCTCGCGCGCGGTGATCGAGGCCGAGCTCGACGTTCTGAGCCGCCGCGTCGTCGATGCCGGCCTTGCCACCTGGGCCGATGTCAGCGACGACCGGCCGCGCACCCTGATCGTGCGCGGCCAGGCCAACCTGCTCGAGGACCTGCACGCGCTGGAGGATCTCGAACGCATCCGCGTCTTGTTCGACGATCTGGAAAAGCAGAGCGACATCATCGACCTGCTCGGCCATGCCGAACGCGCGGAGGGCGTGCGCATCTTCATCGGCTCGGAAAACAAGCTGTTTTCGCTATCGGGATCATCCGTCGTCGCCGCGCCCTACCGCGATGCCGACGAGAACATCGTCGGCGTGCTCGGCGTCATCGGGCCGACGCGGCTGAACTATGCCCGGATCGTGCCGGTGGTCGACTATACCGCGCAGCTCGTCAGCCGTATTCTGGACTGACCGGTGCCTGTTTCTGCCGGACGCGGGCGGTTTACGCCTTGCAAATCTTGATTTTTTGCCCGCGACCCCTGATATCGACGGTTGATCATTCTTATTCGGCCATCCGGCCGTTCTGTCCGAGGACCGCATGAGCGAAGAAAGAAAAACCCCCGCAGCAAATCCCGGGGCGACCCATGGTTCGACTCCCGGCGCGACGACACCCGGGGCGACAAACGACAACGCGGCGTCGCACGAGACCCCTCAGGCGCCATCCCCCGAGGCCGCGGCGCCGGAAGCCCCCGCGCCGGCCCCCGCACAGTCCGCCGCCGATCCGATCGAGGCCCTGAAGGCGGAGAACGCGGATCTGCGCGAGCGCCTGCTGCGCGCCGTCGCCGAGACCGAGAACCTGCGCAAGCGGGCCGAGCGCGAGAAGCGCGACGCCTCGCAATACGCCATCTCCCGCTTTGCCCACGATCTGCTCGGCGTCGGCGACAACATGCGCCGCGCGCTCGATACGGTCACGGCCGATGCCCGGTCCGCCGCCGACCAGGCGCTGACCGGCCTGCTCGACGGCGTCGAGATGACCGAGCGCGAGCTCACCAAGGCGCTCGACAAGCATGGCGTCAAACGGATCGATCCGATGGGCGAGAAGTTCGATCCGAATTTCCACCAGGCGATGTTCGAGGTGCCGGACCCGTCCGTTGCCTCGGGCACGGTCGTCCAGGTCGTGCAGGTCGGCTATCAGATCGGCGAGCGCTGCCTGCGCCCGGCGATGGTCGGGGTTGCCAAGGGCGGACCGAAATCCGCCGGCACCGGGCCGGGTCAGTCGGATGCGTCCGCGCAGGCCGGCTCCGAACCGCGGGGATCGGGCGTCGACAAGACCGCCTGACGGACAAAAGCGTATCGGCGCCCGCTCGCACTCCCGCGCGTGCCCTTGGGCGTGCCCCGGGGCGTGTCATGGCGACACCGTGTTGTTATTCTATGCCTGTAAGTCTTGATACAGGACGCATGAGAGGAGACGGGCGATGAGCGGGCACGGGGTTTTCTTCTGGAACGAGCTGCTGTCGGAGAAGGTCGACGCGGCCAGGCGGTTCTACGAGGCAACGCTCGGCTGGACCTTCGATGAGATGGAGATGCCGAACGGCGGCACCTACCTGGTCGCCATGTCCGGCGGTAAGCCGGTCGGCGGCATCATTCCGATGGATGCCTCCATGCCGGGCGGCGATACGTCGCGCTGGTTCGCCTATATCGCCGTCGACGATATCGATGCGCGGATCGCGGGTGTCGAGGCCAATGGCGGCAAGGTGACGAATCCGCCCTTCGACGTGCCCGGCGTCGGCCGCATCGCGATCATCGAGGACCCTTCCGGTGCTCCGGTCGGCTGGATGACGCCGGCGCAAAGCGAGACCTGAGCATGCGTCTGGGGTGTCCGCTGGTTCGATAGCGCCTGCGGCGCTCTCGAAGCCGTCCTTACGGACGGCGCCCCCTCACCCCGACCCTCTCCCGCGAGGGGAGAGGGAGTGCCGCCGCCGTGCCGTTTGGCTCAAACGCCTCGCAAACAGCAAGGCGTATCAGTTTAACCTCACGCCGCGCAGCTTTCGCCCCCTCCCCCAAAAGCGGGGAGGGGGCGACAACGGAACGGCACGTGCTGAATTTGATCTGCCTCCCTTATAACATCGGTCATTTGCATTGACCGACGTGGGCCCATTCGCGTTTTCCGATCGATTTGATTGTCTGCGGTTGTGCGATCAGCCTGTTCCATGCATC
>JANQKY010000094.1 GCA_028280885.1 Tepidamorphus sp. | reverse complement strand
GACCTGGGCGCCGCCCCCGGCGGCTGGGCCCAGGTCGCGGCCGACCGGGTCGGATCGACATCCGGAAAACGCGGTGGCGGCAAGGTGGTCGCGATCGACATTCTGGAAATGGATCCGGTCCCCGGCGTCGAGGTCCTGCAACTCGATTTCCTCGACGACAGCGCGCCGGAGCGCCTGCGGGCGGCTCTGGGAGGGCCGGCGGATCTGGTGATGTCCGACATGGCGCCGCCGACCACCGGCCACAGGCAGACCGATCACCTGCGCATCATGGGCCTGTGCGAGGTGGCGCTGGATTTCGCCCGCCAGGTGCTGAAGCCCGGCGGCGCGTTTCTGGCCAAGGTGTTTCGCGGCGGCACGGAAAGCCAGCTGCTCGCCGACATGAAGCGCGATTTCACCACCGTGCGCCACGTCAAGCCGCCGGCCAGCCGCGCCGATTCCGCCGAGCTCTACGTGCTGGCGACGGGATACCGCGGCGGGACCGACGAGGCCGGATAAAAACTCTAGCGGCCGGCGCATTCCTTGCGGTCGAAGGGTTCGCGATTTTCCAGTTCTTTGTCTGGAATTTCCTCTTCCGGACAGCCCAGCTTTTTCGGCGTGTAGACAGACCAGCTTTCGCCCTCGTCTGAGGTCCACATTGCGCCGATGTCGAGATTGTCCGGAACACACCAACGCCTGCCCGACATCAATTCGATCTCAAATGAGCGTCCCCGGCCGATGCAAGGGCTGTCTTGGGTCATTTCGAAATAGCCAATCCGCGCGTCGGGGAACATCGGCGAATCACCGAGCCCCCGCACCGGATAACCTTGCCGGTTAAGCGCCTGTGGATAGTCCGGGTGAAGGCAGACATCGTTGTCGAACGCGATATCGAGCCGCTCCCACTCCGTGGTGAACGGCTCCTGCGGATCGGCCGGACCGTCGCATTGCGGGTCGGGCCGGCCGACGCCGATCATCTTCCTGTCGGGCTGGACGACGCCCGGCGGATGATAGGCGACGCGGGCATATTCGATTGCATTGTTGAAGTGATGGAAATGCCTGAGCGCGCCCTTCTTTATGTAGGCGGATCGCAGATACCAGCTGTTGTGGAAGACATAGGTGGGATGGTCGGGCAGCCGCTCGGCCCTTTGGAAGTCGTTCTTCGCCTTGGTCGCCTTGAACACCGCGCCGCCGGTATGGCAGTCGCCCGGCGGTCCGGGCAGCCGGTCGAACCAGCCGCGATTGGCGAAGATATAGATATAGCCGCCGGCGCTGCGTTCGAACGCGAACCATTTGTGGCAGTTGTAGATGCGGTTTTCGAAGACCCACCAGTTGGTCGCGGCGTATTCGGCCTCGACCGCGTTGTCGCGAATGAAGGTGAAGGTGTTGCGGTAGATCCAGACGTTTCGGCTGAACTGCTTCACCGCATCTTTTGCGCGTTCGATCTCGGCAAGCTGCGCTTTCTTCCACGCCTCATCGCTCATGCCGTCGGTTTTCTTGATTTTATTCAGTTTCGGCGGGCAGGCGAAGAAATGCACGCCGTTGAAGGCCTGCGCGATGAAGTTGTAGCGGATCACCACATGGCCCCTGATCTCGAAGGCGCGGAAGAAGTCGCCGTCGAGTTCCTTGCGCGGCATCGGCTCTTCGTGGATGTCGTACCAGTTGACGTCCTGCCAGATCCGTTCGTCCTGGATCCAGGAGCAGCGTTCGACGAGCAGATGCTCGGTTGTCTCGCCGCGCGCCACGATGCCGTAGGTCGCGCCGTTCAGGCTGAGCTGGCGCACCACGATGTGCTGGCTGTTCTCGATATAGATCGCCGTCGGCCAGGCATTCTGTATCGTCATGTTCTCCAGGACGATGCCGCTTGAATTCTGGATCTTGAAGAACGCGTAGCGGTCGGCATTGGGAATGCCGGGCGGGCGCACCGGGTTGCGGCGTCCGTCCAGCGTCGTGCGGCTGCTGCCCCGGATCGTGATCGGCTTCCCGGCCGCCTCGATGCCGTCGATCACCACGGTGTCCTCGTAGACGCCGGGCAAGAGTTCGATCGTGTCGCCGGGCTTCGCCCTGTCGATTGCCTCCTGGAAGCGCAATGCCTTGCGCTCCTCCTTCTTGTACCACCGCGGGTTTCCGTCGGGACTTACGTAGAAAGTCGGTTCCCTGTCGCCGTCCGTCGCCATTGTCTCACCCCGTGAATAAAGCTCTGGGTTGTATAGTGGCGAGAAGAGTGCCGCAGCGTCAATATATCATTCTGGCGCTCTCTACCGCTCGCGCGCCGCCGTCACCGGGTCCGGTGCCAGGCGTCTGCGGTGGCCGGAGACCTCCTGGCCGGCATCCTTCGGCAAAAGGATAAAGGGAATGACGGCGGCAGCCGTCGCGATGCCGACGACCAGGAAGGCGACCGAGAAATCTGCGACGGCGAGATCGTGGCTGCCGCGCGTCAGGCGGCTCAGTTCCAGCGACATGGCGGCCAGCGAGATGCCGACCGAGACGGAAAGCTGCTGGATCACGCTCGACATCGAGGTCGCGCCACTCATGCGTGGCGAATCAACGTCGGCGATCGACAGGCTGTTGGCGCTGGTGAACTGCAGCGAGCGGAAGAACCCGCCGAACAGCAGGACCAGCGTGAAGGCGATGATCGGCGTTGCCAGCGTGAAGGCGGCCGGTGCGCCGATGAAGGCCGCGCAGATCAGGCTGTTGACGATCAGGATCGACCGGAAGCCGAGCCGCCGCACGATCGGCGGGGCGAAGAATTTCATGGTGATCGCGCCGGCGGCCGCCGCAAAGGTGGTGAGGCCGGAGGCAAACGGCGTCAGACCGTAGACAATCTGCAGCATCAGCGGGATCAGGAAGGGCGTCGCGCCGACGCCGACCCTAAACAGCGCCGCCCCGAGGATCGCCAGCCGGTAGGTCGGGATCGCAAACAGCGACAGGTCCAAGATCGGCGCCTCGGTCCGCCTGGCGTGCAGATAGTAGGCGACAAGCAGCACCGTGCCGCTTGCCAGCATGGTCAGGATCGCCCATTGCGGGATCACGCCGAGGCCGAGATTGGTGCCGCCGGAGACGACCAGCGCCAGCCCCGCCCCCGACAGGACGAAGCCGAGCGCGTCGAAGCGCCGGCGCACCTCGCCGCGCACGTCGGGAATGACCATCGTCGCGAACACGAGGCCGATCACGCCGATCGGCACATTGACCCAGAAGATCCAGCGCCAGGAAAAGTAGGTCGTGATGAAGCCGCCGAGCGGCGGGCCGAGCATCGGGCCGGTAAGCGCCGGCACGGTCAGCCAGGCCATCGCGCCGATCAGTTCGGATTTCGGGATCGTCCGCATCACGACGAGCCGCCCGACCGGCACCATCATGGCGCCGCCCATGCCCTGCAAGACGCGCGCTGCGACGATCTGCGGGATCGTGTCGGACAATCCGCAGGCGATCGAGCCGGTGGTGAACACCAGGATCGCCATTCGGAACACCAGCCGCGCGCCATAGGTGTCGGCGAGCCAGCCGCTTGCGGGAATGAACACGGCGAGGCTGATCAGATAGGAGGTCAGCGCCAGCTTCAGCCGGATCGGGTCCTCGCCGAAATCCGCCGCGATCGCCGGCAGCGCCGTCGACAGCACGGTCGCGTCGAGATTCTCCATGAACAGGGCGCAGGCGACGACGAGAAGGGTGAGGGTCCGCGATTTCATGCGAATCGGAATGGGTGTCCGGCTTTACCGACAAGGACGGCGCGATGAGGGGGCAGCCCTCCTATACCGCGCCATGATAGAAGAAGATACCAAGGCCGGTGGTGAACAGGATCTGGCCGGCCAGCGCATGCAGCAGGAAGGCGAAGCCGAACGAGCCTGTCCCCAACGCGCCCCCGCCGCGATAGGCCCAGGCGAACACCACCCCGCCGAGCGCGGTCAGCAGCACCGCCGGCCAGTTCCAGAAGAACAGATGGGCAAGCGAAAAGACGCCCGCATTGACGGCGACCGCCACGCGCGGGTCGGTAAACAGCTCACCGTAGCGCTCGAAGAACAGCGCGCGGAAGATCAGTTCCTGCGGCAGCGCGGAGGCGAACGGATAGAAGCACAGGATCAGCAGCCACAGGTCCTGATTGTGGCGCGGCAGGAAGAACAGGGCGCCGGGACGAAGCCACAGCACCAGCCCGATCGCGCTGATCGAGGTCAGCAGGACAAAGCCGGCGAACAGGCCCCAATGCGGCACGATGGGGCGCGCCAGCAGCGATCGCCAGCGAAAGGACGGCGTCAGCCAGAGCAGCGCGATCGCCACCGCCAGCATCGCCGCTATCCCGGCCCAGATGGCGGCGGGCGACAGCAGGAAGGCCATCACCAGCGGTGTTATGATGAAGAGAAGGCCGAATTCGATCCACAGTCGCGCGCGAATGGAGGATCCGGCCTCGATTGATCTGGTCTGTTGCATATCTCTTTCGTAGGGTGATTGCCGAACCGGTCAACACCGGGATTTGAGAGGATCGGCGTATCGCCGGTCGGCGAACGGGAGTGGATGGCGATGCGGTGGACGATGAAGGCGCTTGTTCCGGCAACGGTTCTGGGTTTTGCAGCTTTGGGCTTTTCGGCGATCGCGTCGGCGCAGACCGACACCGGGGACGACCCGAACGATCCGGACAACACGGTCGCGGCCAATATCGTCGGGACGCAATTGCGGGCCCAGGGCTATCGCTGCGATGATCCGCACAAGGCTGAGCGCGATCCCGACGACTCCGATCCGGGCAACCAGGCCTGGCTCGTCGTCTGCGACAACGCGGTCTACCGTGTCAGGCTGGTGCCCGATCAGGCCGCGCAGGTGGAGAAGATCGAGTAGGACTTCGCCCGCCCGACTATGAACCCGCCTGCCCGGTCGCGGCGGGTCGGCCTACAGGCACTTGGCTTCGAGAAAGAAGTCCCAGCTTTGGAGCGCGTCGTTGTGGTTCGAATAGGTCAGCACGCGGGCCACTTTAGGATTGAGCGCATTCACGAAGACCGTAACGGTAATGGAAATCGAGGTGCTTTTTGATTGCGGGGTGTGGTTCGCGCTGGTCGCCTGCAGAAAGCATCCGGCGAGGGATTTCTTGAATTTGACGTCGAAGCGCCCCTCGCCACCCATTTCGACCTTACGGATGTTGTGGCCGTATTTGAGTTTTCCCTCACTGTCGACGGCGGCGTAACCGCCCTTGTTGGGGCCAGCGGCGTGCGCGGGCAGCGCGGCAAGGACGAGGATCAGGATCGTAGCCAAAATGCGATACATTCAAATCTCCCATACTTACTAAATTTCGTCGGGTTCCCTATCTTTGCGCTCATCCGCACTCGGCCTTGAGCATGAAGCCGTAATCGATGGAGTCCGCCAGCACCCCGGACCAAGTGGTGACGATGAGGGACTTGCCGTTGCTGCCGATCGGATAGACGGTCGCGGTGACGGAGATGTCCACGCCGCCCTGCGGGTCGAAGTTCGTCGGGCTTGCGAGATAGTAGCAGTCGGCGACACGGCGCCTGAACGTGACCTTGTAGAAACCGGGGCCGAGCTTCTTGACCTTCCTGACATTGACGTCGCGGACGAGCGTTCCGTCCTGGTCGACGCCGGCAAGTCCGCCCTTGCCGGAGGCGGCATCGGCTGTGGCCGACAGTGTGAAAAGGGTTAGAACGGCGCAGAGAATCCGCTTCATGTGCGTCCTCCCGGGGATGCTGGCGGGGTCCATAAGGAGCGTATGGCGCAGTCTTGCCGAACGCGGGCGCATCCGCAATGCTTAAGCCGGCTTGTAACCGGAATCGGCGGAGTGCAGCGGACGGGCCCTTCCTGTTGAGGATCATCCGTTTCGGCCCATGCGGCGTATTTGTTGCGGCAACGCATAACTGAGAGGCGATCGATGAGCTGGCACCAATCCCGCGATCCTGTCCTGGGCGATGAAAACTCCTGTGACGCGCTCGAGCTGATGATCGTGCCGCGGGCCCGCGATCTCGGCGGTTTCGAGGTGCGCCGCGCCCTGCCGCACGGGCGGCGGCGCATGGTCGGCCCCTTCATCTTTTTCGACCAGATGGGCCCGGCGCAGTTTCTTGACGGCAACGGCATGGATGTGCGGCCGCATCCCCATATCGGCCTGGCCACCATTACCTATCTGTTCAAGGGCCGGGTGATGCATCGCGACAGCGAGGGCAATGCGCTTGAGATCGAGCCGGGCGCGATGAACCTGATGACCGCGGGGGCCGGCATCGCCCATTCCGAGCGCACGCCGGGTGCCGAGCGCGACGGCGGCACCATGTACGGCATTCAAAGCTGGATCGCGTTGCCGGAAGCCGACGAGGAGACCGACCCGTCCTTCCAGCACTTCCCGGCATCGGACCTGCCGGTGATCGAGGACAAGGGCGTGACGGCGCGGGTGATCGCGGGCGAAGCCTTCGGCAAGCGCGCGCCGGTCGGCATGCTGTCGGACTGGTTCTATACCGAGGTGATGCTGTCCGGCGGCGCATCGGCACCGCTCGATCCCGATTACGAGGAACGCGCGATCTATGTCGCCGAGGGCACGGTCGACATCGCCGGTGACCGCTTCGAGGGCCCGCGGCTTCTGATCTTCCGGCCCGGCGACCGCATCACCGTCACGGCCGTCAGCCCCGCCCGCCTGATGATGCTCGGCGGGACGGCGCTGGAGGGGCCGCGCCACATCTGGTGGAACTTCGTCTCCTCGCGCCGCGAGCGCATCGAGCAGGCCAAGGAGGACTGGAAGCGCGGCCGGTTCAAGCCGGTCCCCGAGGAAACCGAGTTCATTCCGCTGCCGGAGGGGTAGTCCTTTGGCATATGCGACTGCTGTCCGGTTCAAGTCCGGCTATGACATGGGCAGCGTGTGGAGCGCCACCTCTTCCTCGTCATCCCGGACGGCCGTCAGGCCGAGCCGGGATCGGGGAGCCCATGTCGGTGTTGGATATCGAGGCCGAGAAAGCTCCCAATCGCCTCGGTTCCCTGATCCCGGATATTCGCTTATGCGAATTCCGGGATGACGAGCGAGAGGTTGATGTTCCGCCGCCGCCTCCGCTGTCATTGCCGGGCTTGTCCCGGCAATCCATGAACACAGTCGCTTGCGTCCATTCTGAGGGCGGTGGTCATGGATGCCCGGAACAAGTCCGGGCATGACAGCCGAGGAGGTGGCCAAGCTGAAAACAAAAGCCAACCCTGTTGAACCGGACAGCAGTGAGCACGTGCCGTCTCCGACGGTTCTTTGTCGCGTCGCGACCGGCGAATATCCTATAAGAGCATTTCGAGGGATCGGGGCGCTGCGCCTCGCGGGACCCTCTGCGATGCCTTCTGGGAGGAAAGCGATGCCGGTTGGAGTGGTGCTCAGTGTCCTTGCGACGGATCGGCCCGGCCTGGTGCAGCGCCTGGCCGAGGTGGTCGCCGACCATGGCGGCAACTGGGTCGACAGCTCGATGGCGCGGCTGGCCGGCGAGTTCGCCGGGATCGTCCGGGTCGACGTGCCGCCTTCGGCGCTGACGGGGCTGCAGGCCGCGCTCCAGTCGCTCGACGCCGACGGTATCACCGTGGTCATGCGCCAGTCGCACGACGCCGGATCGCAGCCCGGCGTGCTGGCGCTGCTCGACCTGACCGGCGGCGACCATCCCGGCATCGTCCGCGATATCTCCGCAACGCTTGCCGGCGTCGGGGTCTCGATCGAGGATCTCGAGACCCGGGTCTTTCCCGGCAGCATGTCCGGCGAACATCTGTTTTCCGCCAAGGCTCGTGTCATCCTGCCCGAGGATCTCGATATCGAGCGCCTGCGCAGTGACCTTGAGGATCTCGCCAGCGATCTGATGGTCGAGATCTCTCTGAACGAACAGGTCTGAGGGGCCGCTTAAAGGAGCGTGCGCCATGGCCATGCGGCCGCTTGATCCGGCACCGCGAACCTACGCCGCCTCGGTCTATCTGCTGCGGCGATCGGACCGCAGCGCGCCTGTGGCCGGCGAGGCGGCGGCGGGGACGACGCCGGACGCCGTGCTCGACTGGCTGACCACCGGCGCGATCGGCGAGACCGATACGCTCGCCCTGTTCGAGGGTCTCGCCTGGCGGCTGGTGGCCGCCGGCCTGCCGCTCGACCGGGCGAGCCTGCATGTCGGCACGTTGCATCCCCAGATGATCGGCTTTGCCTGGAACTGGGCGCGCGCCGACGGGCTGTGCGACGAGATCCGCGTCGACGGGGCCTCGCTGAAGACCGACGCCTACCGCCGCAATCCGCTGTTCCGGGTGATCGAGCATGGCGAGACCGTCCGCGTCGACACCGCCGATCCGGCGGCGCGCGACAGGTTTCCGCTGGTCGCCGATCTCGCCGGGCAGGGGATCACCGACTATGTCGCCATGCCGCTCGGCGGCGGCGCCTATCACAACGCGGTGACGCTCGCCACGCGCCAGCCCGGCGGCTTCGGCGCCGATCAGTACGCGGTGCTGGAACGGGTGCTGGCGCTGCTTGCCCTGCATGTCGCCCGGCATATCGCGCTGAGGATCGCGACCAACGTGCTCGACACCTATCTCGGCGCCGCCGCCGGGACGCGTGTGCTGGAAGGCTCGATCCGGCGCGGTGCCGGCGAGGCGATCCGCGCGGTGATCTGGGCCTCCGACCTGCGCGGCTTCACTGATCTCACCGACCGCCTTGCCGCCGCCGACATGATCGTCCTGCTCAACGCCTATTTCGAGCGCATGGCCGGCGCCGTGCTGGCGGAGGGCGGCGAGGTCCTGAAATTCATCGGCGACGGGCTGCTCGCCGTCTTCCCGTTCGACCGCTACGGGACCGAGCAGGCAGCCGCCGAAGCCTCGCTCGCCGCCGCCCGCCGGGCGCTGGCCGACCTTGATGAGATGAACGCCAAGCCGCCGGCCGGCCTCGCCGACGTCGCGGGCTGGCAGCCGCTCAAGACGGGCATCGCGCTGCATGCCGGCGAGGTCTTCTTTGGCAATGTCGGCGCGCCGGAGCGGCTCGATTTCACCGTGATCGGCCCGGCCGTCAATGCCGCTGCCCGGGTCGAGGCGATGAGCAAGATGCTGGGTCGGCCGCTACTGCTGACCGGGCCGGTCGCGTCCCATATCGCCGCGCCGCTCGACGACCTCGGCGCCCATACGCTTCGCGGCGTCGCCGAGCCGATCCGGCTGTTCGCGGCCGGGGAGGGGTGAGGACGACGATCCCGGCGCGCCGCCTCGATCGCCAGGCAGCCGGAATGGGAGAGGACCGGAATGGGAGAGGAAACGTGATCGACCTTCAGACCTTCTATGACGAGCACCCGATCAACGAGACCGAAATCCTGGAGAAGCTCGCCGGCGACGGTGTCGATATCGAGGCGCTGCGACCCGATGACCTGACGCGCTATGACCAGGATCACTATGGCGGCACGGCCGCCACCGATGCGCTCGCCGAGGCCCTGTCGATCGGGCCGCAGACGCGGGTTCTCGACATCTGTTCGGGCATGGGCGGAACGAGCCGCTATCTCGCCTACCGCTTCGGCGCCGAGGTGGTCGGCGTCGATCTGACGCAATCGCGGGTTATCGGCGCGCGCCGGCTGACCGAGCGGGTCGGGCTGCAGGACCGGGTCTCGTTTCAGCGCGGCGATGCGTCTCGGCTCGACCTGGCCGATGGCGCCTTCGATCGCGCGGTCAGCCAGGAATCCTTCCTGCACGTCCCCGACCGCGAAGGCATCTTCGCCGGCTGCCACAGGGTTCTGAAACCCGGCGGTGGGCTGGGTTTCACCGACTGGATCGCGACCGATCGGCTGACAGACGAGGCGCGGGCCTTCTTTGCCAAAACCTTCGCCGCCGCCCGCCTTGTCGGCTTTGAGGAATACTGCGCCCTGCTGGCCGATGCCGGCTTTTCCGACATCGCGGTGACCGACCTGTCCGAGCCGTGGCGGACGATCCTCGTCGAGCGGCTTGCGATGTTCCGGTCCCTGGAGGCCGAGACGGTGGCGCGATTCGGCCAGGACCGGTTCGACACCTATATCCGCAACTACGAATTTTTCGTCGACCGCATCAGCGACGGCTCGCTCGGCGGCGGGCGGTTCATCGCCTGGAAGCCGTAACGTCAGGAGCAATGGATCGCTGCCTGCAGTCGACTGCCCGGTGACTTGGCCCCGCCTTTCCGGTAGACCGCCATCATGCAGCCGATCGTCTCCATAGCGAACCTGTCCAAGACCTACGCGTCGGGCTTCGAGGCGCTGAAGGGCGTCGACCTCGATATCCGGCCGGGCGAGATCTTCGCCCTGCTCGGTCCCAACGGCGCCGGCAAGACGACCCTGATCAGCATCGTCTGCGGCCTCGTCACCGCCACCGCGGGTTCCGTCAGCATCGGCGGCAATGATATCATCAAGGCCTATCGCAAGGCCCGCCAGCTGGTCGGACTGGTGCCGCAGGAACTGACCACCGAACCCTTCGAGACCGTGATCGCCGCGATGCGCCTGAGCCGTGGCCTGTTCGGACTGAAGCCCGATCCTGAGAAGATCGAGACGATCCTGCGCCAGCTCTCCCTGTGGGACAAGAAGGGCGCCAAGACGGTCACCCTGTCGGGCGGCATGAAGCGGCGCCTGATGATCGCCAAGGCGCTGGCGCACGAGCCGCGCGTCCTGTTTCTCGACGAGCCGACCGCCGGCGTCGATGTCGAGTTGCGCCGCGACATGTGGGATCTCGTCCGCGGCCTGCGCGATACCGGTGTCACCATCATCCTGACGACCCACTATATCGAGGAGGCCGAGCAGATGGCCGACCGGGTCGGCGTCATCCGCAAGGGCGAACTGATCCTGGTCGAGGACAAGGCCGAACTGATGCACAAGCTGGGCAAGAAGCAGGTTTCGCTGCATCTCAATCAGCGGCTCGACGCGGTGCCGCCGGCATTGATGAAACACGACCTCGAACTCGCCCAGGACGGCTGCGAACTGATCTACACCTATGACACCAACGCCGACCGCACGGGGATAACCGCGCTTCTGACCGACCTGTCCGAAGCCGGCATCCGATTCCACGATCTGCAGACGCAAAAGAGTACGCTGGAAGATATCTTCGTCAGCCTGGTGAGCGAGCGCCCATGAACCTGACCGCCGTATCGACAATCTATGCGTTCGAAATGCGCCGGACCCTGCGCTCGCTGATGCAGAGCGTCGTGTCGCCGGTGTTGTCGACGGCGCTCTATTTCGTCGTGTTCGGCGCGGCGATCGGCTCGCGCATCCCTCAGATCGAGGGAGTGAGCTTCGGCGCCTTCATCGTGCCCGGCCTGATCATGCTGACCCTGCTCACCCAGTCGGTGTCGAACGCCTCCTTCGGCATCTACTTTCCGCGCTTTCTGGGAACGATCTTCGAGGTGCTGTCGGCGCCGGTCTCCTTCCTGGAGATCGTCATCGCCTATGTCGGGGCGGCGGCGACCAAGTCGATCGTGCTCGGGCTGATCATCCTGGCCACCGCGACGCTGTTCGTACCGATCCGCATCGAGCACCCGCTGTTCATGATCCTGTTCCTGGTCCTGACATCGGTGACGTTCAGCCTGCTCGGTTTCATCATCGGCATCTGGGCGGACAACTTCGAGCAACTGCAATTCGTGCCGCTCCTGGTCGTCACGCCGCTGACCTTTCTCGGCGGCTCCTTCTACTCGATCACCATGCTGCCGCCGTTCTGGCAGACGGTGTCGCTGTTCAACCCGGTCGTCTACCTGGTCAGCGGCTTCCGCTGGAGCTTCTACGGTCAGGCCGACGTCAACGTCTATCTGAGCCTGGCGATGACCCTTTTGTTTCTCGGCATCTGCCTTGCGATCACCTGGTGGATCTTCAAGACCGGGTATCGGCTGAAGACCTGATTGCCTTGCCGGTCGGCTTGCCTATGATCGGCGCTAGGTCGTGGTGAGGATTTAACCGTTGCGCCGGTTTGTCTGGATTTGTTCAGGATTGGTGCATGAGGAGGAAGGACATGCTGGTGCATATTCGACGACGAATGGGCCGATCCTGGGCAAATCCGGGCAAATCCCTTCGGGACGCGGCGCATTTCGCCCCTGGACGTCGCAGTGAAATGCTTGAAGTGGCCTGCACTGCGGCGCATTTCCCAGCTAGCCAGGAACGAAATGCGCCACGCCGGCACAATGGTTAAATCCTCACCACGACCTAGGATCTGTAGCCGAACCGGGGAGCGCCGATCATGAAGAGCCAGAGCCTTGTCGCCTATGGGGAGCCGCTTGCCGAGACGACCCGCGAGGCGCCGGTGCCGACGGGGACGCAGGTTCTCCTGAAGATCACCCATTGCGGCGTCTGCCACTCCGACCTGCACCTGCAGGACGGCTATTTCGAGTTGGGCGGCGACAAGAAGCTCGACGTCACCGGCGGGCGCGAACTGCCGTTCACGCTCGGCCACGAGATCGAGGGCGAGGTGGTCGCCGCCGGCCCCGACGCCGATGGCGTCTCAATCGGCGACAAGGTCGTCGCCTATCCCTGGATCGGCTGCGCGGACTGTGCGACCTGCGGGCGCGGCGAGGAACATCTGTGCAGCGAGAAGGGCGCGCATGTCCTCGGCGTCACCGTCGATGGCGGCTTTGCCGATCACGTGATGGTGCCGCATCCGCGCTATCTGCTCGACTATTCCGGCATTCCCGCCGGCCTCGCCGGCACCTATATGTGCTCGGGCCTCACCGCCTACAGCGCGCTGAAGAAGATCGGCACGCCGGGCGAGGGCGACCAGATCCTGATCGTCGGGCTCGGCGGCGTCGGCATGATGGGCCTGCAATTCGCCCGCGCCCTGTTCGGCACCGCGCCGCTGGTCGCCGATATCGATGAAGGCAAGCTCGAGGCGGCCCGGCAGATGGGGGCTCACGCGGCTTACGACAGTTCGCAGAAGGAATCGGTCAAGGCGCTTCTGGCGGAGACCGGTGGCGGCGTCTACGCGGCGATCGACTTCGTCGGTTCCGAATCCTCCTTCGCCTTCGCCAATCGCGCGGTCCGCAAGGGCGGCAGGATCGTCGTCGTCGGGCTGCTCGGCGGCGCGCTGACGATGCCGCTGCCGATGATCCCGATCCGGGCGATCTCGATTGCCGGCTCCTTCGTCGGCTCGCTTGAGGAGACCCGCGAGGTGCTCGATCTGGTCAAGGCCGGCAAGGTCGCGCCGATCCCCGTCGAGGAGCGGCCGATGACCGGGGCCAATTCGGCGCTCGACGACCTGCGTGGCCGGCAGGTGACGGGGAGGGTGGTGCTGGCGCCCTGATCTTCACTGCATATCAGCACTGCCGATAGCCGCTTTCCTATCTGTCATCCGCGTGGTAATGACACGCGCCAATCTCAACTGACCGATCGCGATTCGCCGGGGAGGAAGATCCCGCCGGCGGCGCTTTCGTTCATCCGCCTTCGGGCGTTGATATCAGGAGTTGGCAATGACGGACCCTCTGGCCGTGGCTTCGCCTCCGGGCGATATCGCGCTCACCTTCGACGACGTGCTGCTGCGTCCGGGCCACTCCAACGTGATGCCCGGCGAGGTTGACACCGGGACCCGGCTGACCCGGTCGATCTGGCTCAACATTCCGATCCTCTCATCCGCGATGGATACGGTGACCGAGTCCCGCCTTGCGATCGCCATGGCCCAGGCCGGCGGCATCGGCGTCGTCCACCGCAACCTCGATCCCGACCAGCAGGCCGAGGAGGTCCGCCAGGTCAAGAAGTTCGAATCAGGCATGGTGGTCAACCCGGTCACCATCACCCCCGACGCGAGCCTCAACGAGGCGCTTCAGCTTATGAAGCACTACGGCATCTCCGGCATTCCGGTGGTCGAGCGCGAGGACAATGGCGATCAGCGCCGGCTGGTCGGCATCCTCACCAATCGCGACGTGCGCTTTGCCACCGACAAGCGCCAGCCGGTCGCGGAACTGATGACCCGCGACGATCTCGTCACCGTCCGCGACACCGTCAACCAGGAGGAGGCGAAGCGGCTCCTCCATCAGCACCGCATCGAGAAGCTTTTGGTCGTCGACGAGGACTATCGCTGCGTCGGGCTCGTCACGGTGAAGGATATCGAGAAGGCGCGGCTCAACCCCCATGCCGTCAAGGACGAGCAGGGCCGGCTGCGGGTCGCGGCCGCCACCTCGGTCGGCGATGACGGCTACGAGCGCTCCGAACGGCTGATCGACGCCGGCGTCGACGTCGTCGTGGTCGACACAGCCCACGGCCATTCCCAGAAGGTGCTCGACGCCGTCGACCGCATCAAGCGCCTGTCGAACGCCGTCCAGGTGATCGCCGGCAACGTCGCGACGGCGGAAGGGACGCGGGCGCTGCTCGATGCCGGTGCCGACGCGATCAAGGTCGGCATCGGCCCGGGCTCGATCTGCACCACCCGGATCGTCGCCGGCGTCGGCGTGCCGCAGCTCACCGCGATCCTCGAAGCCGTCGAGGTGGCGCGCAAGTCCGACATTCCGGTGATCGCCGATGGCGGCATCAAGTATTCCGGCGATCTCGCCAAGGCGATCGCCGCCGGCGCCGAATGCGCCATGATCGGCTCGCTGTTTGCCGGCACCGACGAAAGCCCCGGCGAGGTGTTCCTGTATCAGGGCCGCAGCTACAAATCCTATCGCGGCATGGGCTCGGTCGGCGCCATGGCGCGCGGCTCGGCGGACCGTTACTTCCAGCAGGAGGTCAAGGATTCGCTCAAGCTGGTGCCGGAAGGGGTCGAGGGTCAGGTGCCCTATCGTGGCCCGCTGGGCAGCGTGTTGCACCAGCTCGTTGGCGGCCTGCGCGCGGCGATGGGCTATACGGGAGCCGCGACGATCCCGGAGTTCCACCAGCGTGCCGCGTTCCAGCGGATCTCGCCCTCCGCCCTGCGCGAGAGCCATGCCCATGACGTGACGATCACCCGGGAAAGCCCGAATTATCCGGGCGGCGCATAGGACAGCGCGGGTGTTTGACGCCGAGCCCGCTCGCGGTGGGCATGTGCGTGAGGATGAGCGAAGGCGGCGACTGACGGACCGATAGCGCGACAAGGCCGCGGGCGCCGTTTTCGGCGGAGCCCGGCGGGCTGATCCGGCCGTTCCGTCACCGGTAAGATCTTTACGCGCTTGTCCGTCGTATCGGACAGACACACCCGGTCCTGTTTGCGGCCGGCCGCGCTCCAGCTATCGTCTCGGTCCGTCTTCCCGTCTCGTCATCCGGAGGCCCAGCCATGCCGCTCAACACTGCCCTGATCCTGCTCGCCCTGATCGCGCAGGTTTTCCTGACCTTCTACGTCTATTTCCACATGATCCGCGGCCGTTTCGCCGCCGTTAGCGACAAGCAGGTGTCGCGCGAGCAATACGTTCTGGTCGAAGGCGAACCGCGCGCCCAGGCCCGCGCCACCCGCAATCTGGCAAACCAGTTCGAACTGCCCGTGCTGTTCTACGCCGTCGTGCTGATGCTGGTTGCCGTCAATCGGGTAACGATGTTCGACGTCGTCATCGCCTGGGTATTTGTGGTTTCGCGGATTGCGCACCATATCGCCCATGTTGGCCGGGACGATACGGCGCTGCGCACGCCCGTCTTCGCGATCGGCATGACCGCGGTGGCGCTGATCGCGCTGCACGGCCTGATCATCGTAATTGGGGAAGCTTTCCTATGAAGCATGGCGGTATCGTTGCTGCCGCAATCGACGTGCTCGGCGACATGGCGGACCATCACCGGCCGGCCGCCGAGGCGCTCAAGGATTGGGGACGGGCGCACCGCTTCGCCGGTTCGGGCGACCGCGCGGCGATCGGCAATCTCGTCTTCGACGCGCTGCGTCATCGCGCCTCGATCGCCTGGCGGATGGGCACCGACACGCCGCGCGCCCTGGCGCTCGGCGCCTACGGGCTGGTCTGGGGCGCAACGGTTGAACGCATCGAGATCGCGTTTGCCGCCGACCGGCATTCGCCGCAGCCGCTGACCGACAGCGAGAAGGTCGCGATCCGGACCGCCGGCCTGGACACGGCGCCCGACTGGGTGCGCGGCGACTATCCCGAATGGCTGAGCCAGCCTTTTACCGATGCCTATGGCGATGAGGCGACGGCCGAAGGCGCCGCTCTCGCCGCCCGCGCCCCGGTCGACCTGCGCGTCAATACGCTGAAGGCGAAGCCGGACAAGGTCCTCTCGGCGCTGTCGCGCTTCGAGGCCGAAGCTGCGCCGCTCTCGCCGGTCGGCATTCGTCTTGCGCCGCGGTCGGGCCCGGCGCGCGCGCCGCATGTGGAATCCGAGGCGGGTTACCGCAAGGGCTGGTTCGAATTGCAGGACGAGGGGTCCCAGCTCGCAGCCCTCCTGTCCGGCGCGGCTCCCGGAGATCAGGTCGCCGATCTGTGCGCCGGGGCCGGCGGCAAGACGCTGGCGCTCGCCGCCCAGATGGCCAACACGGGCCAGGTCTATGCCTTCGATGTCGACCGCCATCGCCTGGCCGGCAGCCACGAGCGCCTGCAGCGTGCCGGCGTCCGCAACGCCCAGGTGCTGGAGGCGGGCAATCGCGAGGCCCTTAAGCCGCTTGCGGGCCGGATGGACATGGTGCTGGTCGATGCCCCCTGCACCGGATCGGGCACCTGGCGCCGCCGGCCGGATGCCAAGTGGCGGGTCGGTGAAAAGGCGCTCGCCGACCGTGTCGGGCAGCAGGCCGAGGCGCTCGCGCTGGCGGTGCCGCTCGTGAAGCCCGGCGGCCGGATCGTCTACGTCACCTGCTCGATGCTGGCGGCGGAAAACGACGGCCAGGTCGATGCCTTCCTGGCCGGTAACACGCAGTGGAACGCGGTCCCGACAAGTGACCTGATCGCCGGGGCCCCGCTCTCCGAGAGTGCCCGCGCTGCGCTGGGAGACGCAAACCTTGCCACCCGCCACGGCGTGCAGCTCTCGCCGCATCGCACCGGCACGGACGGGTTCTATGTCGCCGCCATGGCCAGGGCCGCCTGAGACGTCGGGGGATCGGATTTCACGCAACGCGGCTAACGTTCAAGTCCCGTCTCAAGGACCGGACTCACCGCGTGAACGACCGGATTCAATACATGAGCCAGTCGATTCAAGATATCAGCGAGCCGGCGCAAATGACTGACGTCAAACGCGAATCAGTTTGTTAAGTACGACTTCGGATCGATCCTGGTCGCCGATCAGCACTGCGACGGCGGCGGATTGCGGTCGCAGCCGATCCCCGGACCGTGGGCGATTTCCGCACCCTGCAGGAAGCGGCCGGACTGATGGGAGGGCCCCGCCGGGGCGACGAAATCGCTGGCGAGGAACGCCGCATGGGCCGGACCTGTCGCGGGCGCGATGGCGGGGATGGCGCCAAGGGTGGCGGCGAAAACCGCGCCGAAAAAAGCGATTGGAATGAACCGCATGATCAACTCCTGAAATTGAAATCAGACCTGATTAAACGAAACTCCCGTCCCGCTAGATCACGCCGGCGGTATGGCCCCGGCGTGGTCGGCGAGCGGTGGTGCCGGATCAGAGCCCGTCCGACGGGCCCGGCACGGTCTTGCATTGTGACGGCGGCGGATTGCGCATGCAGCCGGGCGCCGATGGTGATTGCTCGATGACGCTTTGTTTAAGCGCGGGATGGTCGGCAAACGAGGTGCCTGCGCCGGGAATGGCGGCCAGCGCCAGGCCGAGGGCAAGGGTTGCAAGGACGAAACGCTTGGAAAGGGACTGCATACTGAACTCCATCCGGTCCACCGGTACTCATCTAGGCCCTAATATGGTGGCTAACCCCCTTCTGCGGGAGGGGGCGTGAAGAAATCCTGAAACAACACGCCGTGAGCGGCTGGACTCGACTCGTCTTGCACATTATGAGCCCGCCATGACGGAACCGCTCCACGACCGCATCCTCATCATCGACTTCGGCAGCCAGGTGACGCAGTTGATCGCGCGCCGGGTGCGCGAGGCCGGGGTCTATTGCGAAATCCACCCCTTCCAGTCCGCCGCCTTGGCCTTCGAGCGTCTTCAGCCCAAGGGCGTCATCCTCTCCGGCGGGCCGGCTTCCGTCCATGACGAGGCCGCGCCGTCGGCGCCGCCGGCCGTCTTCGGGGCCGGCCTGCCGATACTGGGTATCTGCTATGGCCAGCAGACCACGGCGAAGCAGCTTGGCGGCGCGGTCGAGGGCGGCCATGCGGCGGAATTCGGCCGCGCCTATGTCGAGATCGACGAACCGTCAGCACTCTATGACGGGATCTGGACGGTCGGCGAGCGCCATCAGGTCTGGATGAGCCATGGCGACCGGGTGACCCGCCTGCCGGACGGCTTCGCGGTGCGGGCGACATCCGAAAACGCACCGTTTGCGATCGCGACCGACGAGGACCGGCGCATCTACACCACCATGTTCCACCCGGAGGTCTATCACACGCCGGACGGGGCAAAACTGCTCAGGCGGTTCGTTGTCGATATCTGCGGCTGCCGGGCCGATTGGACGATGGCGGCCTATCGCGACGAGGCGATCGCCCGCATCCGCGCCCAGGTCGGCGACGGCAAGGTGATCTGCGGGCTGTCGGGCGGCGTCGATTCCGCCGTTGCCGCCGTGCTGATCCACGAGGCGATCGGCGATCAGCTCACCTGCATCCTGGTCGATCACGGCCTGATGCGGATGAACGAGGCGGCCGAGGTCGTCGACATGTTCCGCGAGCACTACAACATCCCGCTGGTGCTGGTCGATGCCGCCGATACCTTCATTTCGGCGCTTGAGGGCGTCAGCGATCCGGAGGCCAAACGCAAGATCATCGGCGGCCTGTTCATCGACGTCTTCGAGGCGGAGGCCGGCAAGGTCGGCGGCGCGCGGTTCCTGGCCCAGGGCACGCTCTATCCCGACGTCATCGAATCCGTCTCGTTCACCGGCGGCCCCTCGGTGACGATCAAGTCGCACCACAATGTCGGCGGCCTGCCGGAGCGGATGGATCTCGAACTGGTCGAGCCTCTACGTGAATTGTTCAAGGACGAGGTCCGCGCGCTCGGCCGCGAGCTCGGCCTGCCCGACAGTTTCGTCGGCCGGCATCCGTTTCCGGGGCCGGGCCTCGCAATCCGCTGCCCGGGCGGCATAACCCGCGACAAGCTGGAGATCCTGCGCAAGGCCGACGCGGTCTATCTCGACGAGATCCGCAAGGCTGGCCTCTACGACGCGATCTGGCAGGCCTTCGCGGTGCTGCTGCCGGTCCAGACGGTCGGCGTCATGGGCGACGGCCGGACCTACGATTTCGTCTGTGCGCTGCGGGCGGTCACTTCGGTCGACGGCATGACGGCGGATTTCTACCCCTACGACATGGCCTTTCTCGGCCGCGCCGCCACCCGGATCATCAACGAGGTCAACGGCATCAACCGCGTCGTCTACGACGTGACCTCCAAGCCGCCCGGCACGATCGAGTGGGAATGATCCGCAAGCGCCGGAGACGATCGGCGACTTTTGGGGATGCCTCCATAACAGTCTGATTTTTATGATAAAATGCCGCCGATACGATCGCGGACTATCGTTGCGCATTCGTTGTGAATGACGGATCGCGTGACGGACCTTTCGGCGACTCTCCCTGTTTCGTTGATCGACCGGGGAGGGAGAATGTTGACCGACACGGCCCTTGGCCGGGCCGCCGAACTGTCCGGAAAACCAGGGTCACTTCATCGTCCCTATACCCTCCGCCAGCAATCCGGCCAGGTAGCTTTGAAACCGCACTATTTTAGCATCGAATCGAAATCATATGCTTGGCAAGGTAGTTTGGAATCGCTATCATATATTAACGCCGGGACCCCTGTGAGAAAGGCTTCGATATGGAAAGCCGCGTTATTGCCGAATTGATGGTGCATCTCGGGCGCGTCGCGTCAGGCGACGGGCTCGTGGGCGGGTTAACGCCAGTTCAGTGGGCCGGATTGAGGTACTTCGCGCGGGCCAATCGTTTTTCGCGTACGCCTTCGGCGTTTGCGTCGTTTCACGGCACAACGCGCGGCACAGCGTCTCAAACCATCAAAGGCCTTGTCGCCGACGGCTATCTGAAACAAAGCCGCTCAAAGACCGATGGCCGAAGTGTGAAGCTCGATCTCACGAGGAAAGCCAGGACGCTCCTCAAGGACGACCCTCTCGAAGCCCTGGTTCGGGCAGCGGGCGCTCTCCCCCCGGGTGTCCGTGGCAGTTTTTCCGCTGTGCTTCAACGCTTGCTCGGCAGAGTGGCTGCGGAGGCGGGCAAGCCGCTTTTCGGCACGTGCGAGACCTGCGTTCATTTTGAAGGCGATGGCTGCTGCCAGGAAGGCATGAGCCCTTATGAATGCGGTTTTGTGAACGAGCCTCTCACGGCCGGCGAGTTGGAGCAGCTCTGCATCAACTTCGAAGCCGGCAAATCCGGGCCAGCGCGCATTGGGGCAGCCTGACGATGACTTCGCTTTCCTCAGCGGTCATCTGCATTGATGACGGCGACATTACCGTCGACGCCGAGGCATTGGCGTCCAATCTTGGCCTCGCCGTTGAGGCTCTGAAAGAGAACATGGCCAAAGGCTTGGTCGTGGGCGTCGCCGAAACCGGCCAGGATGAAGACGCGGGCCGTACCCGTCTCACGTTTCGCCATGGAGCGCGGGTCTGGCGCGTCGTGGTCGAAGCTGATGGTACCCTGTTCGACGACCCGCTGCCGGTCGCCGCAGGCAAGCCTGCGAATGATGCGTTCAGTCTCTTCGACCTCGCGAAGGGCGCATCATGACAGTCAGGCCTAAAAACGCCGCGCCGACGACGCAAGCGCTGGCCGGACGTGCCCGGACTTACCTTCAGCGGATTGCGTTCCAGGGAGAGCCGATTACGTACAAGGCGCTTGCTGAAGCCCTGGAGCTTGAGCCGCCGAACACCATTCATCAGGTCACGGAAGCGCTTGAATGGCTGATGCGGGAAGACGCAGCCAATGACCATCCCTTCATAGCGGCGCTCGTCATCAGCCGCGCCCGGGGCGGATTGCCGGCGTCCGGCTTTTTCGACATTGCCCGGGACCTGGGGCGTTTTGACGGCGACCCGTCGGGACCGGACGCGGCGGCGTCCTACCGTGCGATGCTCGTTGCGACAATCGCGTTTTGGAGTGTGTATGACGGTCCTGAAACGGGGAACGCCGCATGACGGTCAATGTTTCGGCATCGGGTATGAAGCCTCTTCTGCGTCTTGCGTCTGATCTTTCCGATGAAAGCCGGCAGCCGCGCGCCCGTCCTCGCATCGTCATTGTCGGTGCGGGCTTCGGGGGGCTCACGGTTGCCAGGAAGCTCGCGAAAGCGCCGGTTGACATCACGCTGATCGACCGCGAGAACCACCACCTGTTTCAGCCGTTGCTCTATCAGGTGGCGACAGCCGGACTATCGCCGGCAGAGATCGCCTGGCCCATCCGCCGATTGGTCCGGTCGCAGCCAAATACGCGCGTCCTCCTGGGCGAGATTACCGGCGTCGACAAGGCGCGACGGCGGGTTCGCCTCGCAGAGCATGACATCGGCTATGACGTTCTCGTGCTCGCGACCGGAGCGACGCATGGCTACTTCGGCAATGATGACTGGGCCGCTCATGCGCCGGGTCTCAAGGCGATCGATGATGCCACCAAAATCCGTCGTCGGCTTCTGCTCGCTTTCGAGCGGGCGGAGATGGAGCGCGACGCGGAGCGACGCCGCCAACTGCTGACCATCGTGATTGTCGGCGGCGGACCGACCGGGGTCGAGATGGCCGGCGCCGTCGTCGAACTCGCACGCAAGGCATTGGCCGCTGATTTTCGTGACGTCGACCCTGGTCAGGCGCAGGTGGTGCTGGTCGAAGCGGGGCCTCGCGTGCTTCCGGGGTTTCCGGAACACCTTTCAGATTACGCCGCCGATGCGCTCGCCCGCCTTGGTGTCGACGTGCGGCTGGGCAAGGCCGTGACCGCGTGCGACGCCGATGGCGTGGCGCTGGGCGAAGAACAGGTGGGGGCCAAAACGATCATCTGGGCCGCGGGCGTGAAAGCCTCGCCGGCGGCGTCCTGGCTGGGGCTCGAAGGCGATCGGGCCGGACGTGTGCCTGTCGGTTCGGACCTGAGACCAGCGGGTACGGACGATATCTTTGTGATCGGCGATACGGCGCTCGCGCATGACGCGGCCGGCCGGCCGCTCCCGGGCATCGCGCCCGTCGCCAAGCAGCAGGGCGCCTACGTCGCCGATGCGATCAAGGCGCGGATTGCCGGCAAGACTGCGCTGGCACCGTTCAGATATCGCGATCGGGGCCAGCTTGCCACGATCGGCCGCAAGGCGGCGGTCATCGCGTTGGGGCGCCTGCGACTTAAGGGATGGCTTGCCTGGTGGCTGTGGGGCATCGCCCACATCTACTTCCTGATCAGCCTGCGCAACCGGCTGATCGTCGCGACACAATGGCTTTGGTCCTATGCCAGCTTCGAGCGCGGCGCCCGGCTGATCACCGGAACGCGTATCCATGCCGACCGCGGTTCCACTGATCATCGCACCGGCCCCGTCCCGCCGACCAATGGGCGGCACGCTGCATAGGAACTCGCGCGAACCGATCGTTCAAACGAGACGTCCTGCCTCAGGTTCATCCAGACCAAACAGGCACCGAACCCTGCGGCGCTATGGCGTCCGTCGCGCCAGTCCGTTTTGGAAAGCGGCGGTGCCAACTTTCCGAGACGGGAGGATGCAGCGGTTTCGGCGCATATGGTGTCGGATGAGGACGATGAACGCGTCGCGCAGATCAAGGAACTCCTCGATCCCCGCGCCCGCCCGGCTGAGGTGCAGCGCCGGTTGACGTGCCGCCCGCGACAAGGATGTTGCGGCGTTCGGCGACGGCGACACGCATGGCGTCCGCATACCGCCACAAGCCGTCTAGAGCATCGGTCGATACATCAGGTGCATTCTGACGGAGTGGATTTGCGTCAGGGCCAAGCTTAGTCGCGAAGGGCGTATCCGTCGATACGGTCGAG
>JANQKY010000070.1 GCA_028280885.1 Tepidamorphus sp. | reverse complement strand
GAATTGCGGCTGTGGCTGCGGATGCTGGCCTGCGCCAATCTGATCGAGGTGGAAATCCGCCAGCGGCTGCGCGAGCGCTTCGACACCACCCTGCCGCGCTTCGACCTGATGGCGCAGCTGGAACGGACCGAGGACGGCCTGATGCTCGGCGAGTTGTCGCGCCGCATGATGGTCTCCAACGGCAATGTCACCGGCCTCGTCGAGCGGCTCGTCCAGTCCGGTCATATCGAGCGCATCGCAAGCGAGCGCGACCGCCGTGCCGTCCGCGTCAGGCTGACCGCCAAGGGCCGGCGCGACTTCGCGGTGATGGCCGCCGAACACGCCGACTGGATCGGCGCCTTCTTCGCCGAGCTTGACGAGACCGACCAGGAACTGCTGCTCGCGCAGCTTAAAGGCCTGAAGCATTCGGTCCTGGGCGCGATCGAACGGCGCAAGAGCGGCGAGGGGTGACGTCGGCGGATTTCGGGGGGCAGGTCTCTTCGAGGGCGGTGACCGATGGCAGGCGCTTCCCGGCGCTCGGCTTGGGCCTCGCGCGTTCGGCACTCGGAATGCGATGCATTTCGTCCGCTTGCGCGGACCGTGCCTCACCCCTCACCCGGCCCTTCGGGCCGCCCTCTCCCGCCAAGGGGGAGAGGGTAAGAGCCCCGCGGCGCAGTCATTCTCCCCTCTCTCCTTATGGGAAAGAGGTTCAAGTTTGCGGGAAACCGGCCCAAGTGGCACGGACCCTCTCCCCTACGCGGGAGAGGGCGGCGAGCGTCAGCGAGCCGGGTGAGGGCCCGTCAGCCGCGCCACCGGACGCAAACCGGGCAGCAGCACACTTTGATCGAGGCTCCATCAAAACACTCTTGGCGCGACCGCCGGCGACACGCTACCGTTCCAAAAATCTTCAGAACGCGTCTTGGGAGGACCGGCGGTTGAGCGACATCTATGAAGCCTTTGCCTTGCGATACGGCACGCGCAGCGGCCGCACCCGCGCCGACTCCTTCATCATGGACGACGATCACGCAAGTCCCCATCCGATCGACTATTTCATCTGGGTGATCCGCAGCGCCGACCGCACGATCGTCGTCGATACCGGCTACGACGAAGCCGAGGGACGCCGCCGGGACCGGCCGGTGTTCCAGTCGCCGGCGCGCTGCCTTGCCGATTTCGGCATCGACCCAGAGACCGTCGAGACGGTGATCATAACCCATCTGCACTACGATCACGCCGGCACCCTGAACGCCTTTCCCAATGCCGTGTTCCATCTCCAGGCAACAGAGGTGGCCTATGCGACCGGCCCGTGCATGTGCCACGATCACCTGCGCGCGCCGTTCACCGCCGATCATGTCTGCGACATGGTCCGCAAGATCTATTCGGGCAAGGTGATCTTCCATGACGGCGACGCTGAGGTCGCGCCCGGCGTCACGGTCCACGCGATCGGCGGCCATTCGCTCGGCCTGCAATCGGTGCGGGTCAAGACGGCCAGCGGCTATCTGGTCGTCGCCTCCGACGCCTCCCACTTCTACGAGAATTTCCTCACCGGAAAGGTCTTCCCGATCGTCGTTGACGTGGCCCGCAAGCTCGACGGCTTTAAGACGATCAAGCAGCTTGCCAGCTCCGTCGATCTGGTCGTGCCGGGCCATGATCCGCTGGTCTGCGATCTGTTTCCGAAGATCGCGGGAGCGGACGAGACAGGCGTCTTCCGGCTCGATGTCGGACCATCGCGCCGGATCGCCGATCTCTATGGTTGAGCGCCGGGGGCTGAACGCCGGACCTAACCCGTCTGCGAAGCCGCCGCCGCGGCGACCGCGGTCTTCTCGGCCTGCTTCTGCGCGGGCGTCTGCGGCGCGTCGTCCTCGTCCTCCATGTCGGCGGCGTTCGGCACATCGACGATGACGCGCTTGGGCGCGAACTTGATGCCGTAATGCTTGAAGGCCGCCTGCACCCGCTCGTAGACCGCCTTGCGCACGCCCCACTGCTTGTTGGGCTTGGTCATGAACTTGCCCGACACGATAAAGGCGGAATCGTCCATCTTGATGACGCCCTGCGACTTGAACGGCTGCAGGAAGTTGGGCCCCAGTTCCTCGTCCTCCAGCATCTCCTGGCCGATCTTCTTGAAGATCTTGCGCACCATGTCGATGTCGGTGTCGTAGGGCACCCGGAAGCGCAGCTTCATGATGACCCAGTCGCGGCTGTAATTGGTGACCATGCCGAGATCGCCATAGGGCACCGTGTAGACCGCGCCAAGATAGCCGCGCAGCACGAGCGAGCGCGCGTTGAAGCGCTCGACCGTGCCCGATACCGGGCCGGATTCGATGAACTCGCCGATCCGGAAGGCATCGTCCATCAGGAAGAACAGTCCGGAGATCAGGTCCTTCACCAGCGTCTGCGCCCCGAAGCCGATGGCAAGTCCGATGACGCCGGCACCGGCGATCAGCGGCGCGATGTTGACGCCCATCGAGGCCAGGATGACCATCAGCGCGATCACCGCGATCGAGATCTGAATGAACTTGCGAATGATCGGCAGGATCGTCTGAAGCCGCGTCCCGCTCGCCTGCATCGGGCCTTCCTCGACCTCCTGGGCGATCGGCGACTTGGCCTGCTCCTCGGCAAGCTTGCGGTCGATCCAGCGGGCGATGAACGACCAGCCGACATAGCCGAGCAGGGCGATGACGCCGACATTCAACAGGACGCGGATCAGGAACTGGGCAATCGGATACTCGGCGGTCTTGGAGAAGATATCGATCCCGACCACCATCGCGAAGGCGGCAAGCGACAGGACGAGAACCGTCACCGAAATCACCCGCCGCAGCATGCGCCGGTCCTGCACGACCGCCGGCGCGTGTTCGATCGCCGCCTCGACGTCGGCCTCCTCGCTCTGGGAAGGCTCGGGCTCGAGCTTGGCGGGAACCGAAACCCCGTCATCGGGATCGGTGACATAGACCCGCCGCTGCGCCGAATGATCGACGACCTCGGAGGGATCGGGAACGAAGAGACCCGTCGCGATCGCGGTGATGAAGGGGTTGAAGACGAACAGGACGAAGAAGCCCAGCACCGCCGCCGTCGGATCGAAGCTGTTGCCGAGCAGCAAGGCATAGGTGCCGAGAATAAAGGACAGGACCACGTAGCACACCGCCAGGACATACCAGCCCCAGCCGGCGGCGGCCTCCGCCCAGGCCGGCACGTCGCCGTCGACGATCGCCGCCTCGACGCCGCGGATCATGTAGCGGCGATAGCGCCACAGGAACACCGAGACGGTCAGGGTGAACACGATGCCGCTGAGCAGCGCGCCCAGGCGCCAGGTATCCTCGTCGACGCCCCACATCGCCCCGAGCGTGCCGAACAACAGCAGCACGACGCCGACGATGATCTGCCGCCGCGTGCCGCGGACGAAATGCGCCGCCGCCTCGTCGTCGGCCGGCATGATGCGCCAGGCGGGATGGCGGGGCATGTAGATGAAGCGCACGATGGCGACCGTCACCCGGGTAATCAGGATCGCCATCAGCACCACGATGACGAAATCGCGCCGCGCGGTATCCCCCTCCCAAAGGGCGAAGAAGATCACGACGAAGCCGACGCCGAAGGCCGCGACCGCCAGCAGGTCATGCAGAAACTGGACGCCGGCGCCCGTAAGCTTCTCCCGGACCGTTTCGGCCGAACGGGCCTCGTTGCGCGCGATGATGCCCCGGGTGAGATGGCGAAAGCCATATTCCGCCGCCAGGCCGACGGCCGACATCAGCAGCAGATAGCCGATGACCATCAAAAGGCCGCCCTGGCCGATGCCGATGCCCAGCCGCTCGTCCATCTTCCGCGCGTATTCGGGGAACAGGTTGCCGAACTGCCCGAGCACGGCGTCGAGATTGGCGCGGATCGCCGTTCCCTGCGCCTGCAGGGTCGCGATCGACAGGGCCGCCGTCGTCACATCGCCGGCGGCACCCGCGGCCGGGGCCGTCTCGTCCAGATAGAAGAGCAGCAGGTCGCGGGCCTGCTCGTCGGTCAGCCGCCCGATCAGCGCCGACCGGTCGGTCGCCGACAGCGGGGCCAGTTCGCTGGCAACCTGCTCGGCATCGCCGCTGACCGGCTCGGCCTCCTGCGCCATGCCGGGTTGAACGGCGACCATCACGGCCAGGAGAACCGCGATCAGCGCAAGGGCCGGTGCAGGGACCAGCCCCCGAAACCGATCCCGAACAAGTGATCCGAACGATGTGGCAGCCCCCGGCATTTTTTCCATCCTTGTTGAAGCAGGTGACGTAACAGTAGCAAAAACAGGTTGCGGTGATAAGACTTGCGGCCTTTCGGCGATCGTTCGAAGGGATCTGCGCAGACGGCACGGTGAAACGATCATGGTGGGCAGGCCCCACGGACAGGTTCGGGGGACAGGGTCGGGGGACAGGGTCAAGGGGGGCCAGGCTCCGATGACCTGCCGGGCGGTGGTTTGGATCAGCGCTCAGACCGGCAGCACCACTTCGGTAACGTTCGTCGCCCCGTCGCGGCGGCTTGCCACCGAGCGGGCGAAGTTGTGAACGAGCAGAAGGCCGAGCCCGCCGACCTCGATATCCTCCAGTTTCGGCGGGCGGTCCGGGTATGGCGGACAGCGGGCCACGTCGAAAGCCCTGGCCTTGTCGCGAATGACGAGGTCGACCCGGTCGCCGACACGTTCGACCGATATGCTGATCGTATCGACGGCGCCCTCCTCATAGCCGTAATGCACCGTATTGGTGAACAGCTCCTCCACCACCATCATCAGGGTCCGGCGGGTCATGTCGTCGAGGCCGCTGGTTCGCGCGAACCGGGCCAGATCCTCCGTCAGGCAGCCAAGCGCCTCGATCGTGTTCTCGACCTCGAAAACCTGGGTGGCGTCGTTCATACGGGTCACGTCTCCGCTGCGTCGGCAGGCTCCGACGCCATGCACCGCTCAACCGCCCCCGTCGGCCTCCGGCGCCACCACGGCCAAGGCATCCTGCTTGCTGTCCATCACCGTCAGGATGTTCAGGAAGCCCGAATAACGCAATGCCTCATAAACGGAGGGATTGGGAGAAAACAGCACGAATTTGCGGTTGAGCGGGGCAAGCTTCTTGGCAACGATCAGGATGGAGCGCAGCCCGAAACTGCTGACATAGTCGACCTCCTCCATATTGACGAGGAGATCCCCCGCCCCGTTCTCGATATGAATGGTCATATGGGCCTCGAACGAATTCGCCGTCAGCGTATCGAGCTTGCCCGACGGATGCAGGATCGTGATGCCAAGTTCCTTTGTTTCCGTGATATCGAGCATGATGGTGAAAACCCCCGATGACTTTGTAAAAATACCGGTCTTGCAACCGTTCCGACACTGTAAACGTTCCGACTATGCAACCGGTCCTAAATCCATGACCGCCCGTGACCGATGCGGCGGCAGACCGACATCGCCGCTGCCGCTACGGTATTGATCCATGGAATCGGCAATCCGCACAACTCTTCATCGCAACAGGAAGTTCCAGAACCGGTCCCGTTCGGCCTAGCCCGCTCAGCAGGGTATCTCGAAATTGAAGCGATCGCTCGCCGCGATGCCCTCCGAGACCATGACGGTCACATCGAGCACCGAGGCGCCGCTGTCGTCCTTGGCCGGGCTTGCCGCGAATGTCAGGGTATTGGACAGTGACTGGCAGAGATCCTCCGACAGGGCGACGAGCCGGCGCGCCTTGTCCAGGGCATTGCCGGCGCCGCCGAAAACCTCGGGCAGCAGATCCTGAAACAGCTGCTGAAGGCGAACGACGACCAGTTGATCGTTGAGCTTCGGCACATAGGCGGGCTCAGCCGACGCGGCCGCGATCAGGGGAGCGGACATCAGCTGCACGCTGTCCCGGTCGCGTATGCCGTTCAGCGTCGCGATACCCAATTTACCAAGGCCGCGGATGGCCTCGTCGCTGAGGTCCACCCGCGTCGCGGTCGAATATCCCCCGCCGCAGGTTTCCGGGTCCGAAAGCGCCGGGGGGTCCGAAAGCGCCGGGGGGTCCGAAAGCGCCGGGAGCCCCGTGCGTGGAGCGACCGGAAATCCGGACAGCCGGTTGCGCGCCGAAGCCATCAGGCCCGGCCAGCCCGACACCGCAACATTGCGCACGAGCATGGCCGCGGCGACAAGCGCGGCCGGAATGAAATAGGCCGGAGCGGTGCGCGTTGCCACCGACACCAGGACGTCGTTCCAGAACAGGGCAAGGCGCTCGCTGTCCGGCGCCGTCGCGAGGCTGCGAAAGTCGTCGAATACCGGCCCGCGCAGCACCTGGTCCGGGTCCTCGAGGCGGGCAAGATCGTCGGCCGGCCGTTCGGCGAATTCCGCCCGCAGGGTCGCAAGCGCAAGCGAATCGAAGACGCCGGCGGTTTCCGCGATCGCCTTCAGCTTGCGCACGTCGCAGCCTTGCGCGTCCTTCCGGTTGGCGAACACGATGACGTCGAACAGATTGTTACGCAGGACGGCGCCGTCGCCGACCAGCACATCGCGTATGGAGGCGGCGCTTTCCTGCGCGGCGAATTGCACCAGTGTCACCTCGACCCGGTAGTCACCGGCCATGTTGTCACACAGCAGGCGAACGCCCTGCCAGTTTTCGACGATAGTGCGCAACCGCCGGTTCGACAGAAACAGCCTGGCCTGCTGGTCGAGCAGCGTGGCGAATTGCGACTCGGCACTGGCCGGCGGCGCCGGGCGTGCCCGATTTTCCGGATCGCTCCCCCGTCTGTTCGCCCGTCTGTTCGCCCGTCTGTTCGCCGGTCCGCTCCCGGATCCGGCGGCCGACACGAGATCCATGAGTATCTCCGCGACCCGGTCGCTTGGCTGCGGTGCGGTCGGTGTGGGATTGGGCCGCGTTTCGACCAGGTTGAACAGCGCCTCCAGTTCGGTGTCGCGATCGTGCCTGGGTCCCGGTTGCAGCGCCATCGATCGCTGCCGGAAAGGGGCGCTCCGGTCCGGCGCCGGGCGAAATCGATCGTCGGGGCGGAACCGGTCGTAAAGCTGCCCGGCGGCCTCGATGGGCTGAAAGTCGCCCGTTGCGATCGCCTGGGAGGCGACGGCATGGTGACTGAACTGGCCAAGCAGGTTGTGCGGCTTCAGGTCGCCGGGCCGGCTGAGACGTACCGTATCCGAAACGGTCGTCGGAAACGATCCGAGCAGATTGTCGACCGAAACGAATATGCCGCCGGTCTCGCCGAGAATATCCGCGAAATTGCCGTCGACGAGCCGGTGATGCTCGCCGGTTTGCGTGAACCCGAAATCGCCGACAACGAGCATCCGATAGGGCGGGGCGGGCTTATCCGGCCCGAAATGCGACCGCGCCGCCACGCGGCCGATCGCTGACGCCGGCTTGGTTGCCGGTGAAGGACCTCTACACGACATGACCTGGCCTCACGAATTCAAAACTGCGACCGTGGGCGCGAATACTGACTACAAGACGCATATACTTCCCGTACAAACAGCGGACGAACACCGTCTCGACAACCGGTTTGCCGCGACGATCTCGCCGGCGGCGACATAAACTGCATCAGCGCAGTAGACATGCACCCCGACAACAAGGAACGATACGTCTCGGTCGGTGCTGTACTTTTGACCCTCTCGTTATGTTCTTCCAGAATTATCAAATATCATCCGTTCGCCCCTGCTTTGGCAAGCCTTGAACATTTCCCTGTATGAATGCTCGGTTGCCGCGAGGTGAATCTCCTGCCTGATTGCGGACGGACCGAATGCGGTCCAAGTCAGGGATTCGATAAACCCATGCGCTATTTTAGCCGGTTTCTAAACTTATCCAATAGTCGTATTGCGACATCGCCGCACGATCCGGGCGGAAATCGTGCGGTATCAGCAACTTCCTGTCATTTTGAGGATACGCATCGGGCGCTGTTCGGCCGGACCGGCCGAGCGGTGGCCCGAATCGACAAACGCGGAGCGGCGCCAGCGCGCCGCCGGCTATCTGGTCGTGTCGAAATGCGTCTGCGCATCGCGCACGCCGACGCCGGCCGACAGGAAGCCGCCATCGGCGGCGACGCATTGTCCGGTAATGAAAGAGGCGCCGGGAGATAAGAGAAACGCGACGAGCGACGCGATTTCCTCGGGCTCGCCATAGCGCCCTTGCGGGATCTTCTCCTCGAAATCGGCGACCTGGCTGGGGGGATGCATGCTGACCATCGGCCCCTTGATCGGTCCCGGCGCGACCGTGTTGCAGCGGATCGACAGCGGCGCGAGTTCGACCGCCAGCTGCATCGACATCTGGATGATCGCCGCCTTCGAAACGCCATAGGCGGCCCGGCCGAAGCCTGCCCGGACGCCGGAGACGGAAGCAATGTTGACGATCGCCCCACCGCCGGTTTCCGCCATCAGCCGCGCGACGTCCTGGCTCAGAAAGAACGGCGCATCGACATTGACCGCCATGATCCGCCTCCAGTGCGCCTCGTCGATGTCGAAGATCGGCGTCATATCGCCGAGGCCGGCGCAATTGACCAGAGCCCCGATCGGCCCGAGCCCGGAAAGCGCCCTTTGGCGATCGCCGGCATCGGTGATGTCGCAGACGACGCCCGTCGCGCCGATCTCATCGGCCGCGTCGTGCACGGTCTCGCCTAAGTCGAACAGCACAACAGGCCAGTCGGCTGAACGCAGCGCCCGGGCGATTGCCAGTCCGATCGTCCCCGCCCCGCCGGTGACGATGGCTGCCTTCTCGCTCATGCCACCCGGTCTCCCTTTTTGACCTGCACCGCCCGGTTGTCGACGGCCGGCAGCATCCGTGCCGGATCGCGGGTCACCATCACGTCGATGACGCTCGGCCGGGCCCGCTCGGCGAAGGCGGAGCGCAACGCAGCCTCCAGTTGATCGGGCCGCTCGACCCGCACACCGTGACAGCCCATCGCCTCGGCGATCGCCGCATAGTCGGTCTCGGCAAGGTCGGAGGACTGATAGGCCCCTGCGCCATACATCAGATGCTGCAGCGCCTTGACGTAGCCGGAGGCGGCATTGTTGACGACGATCACCGTGCAGCCAAGCCCCATCCGCCGGGCGGTCTCGAGCTCGCCGAGCACCATGTTGAAGCCGCCGTCGCCGGTCAGCCCGACGACGGTCGCCTCGGGCCGGGCGAGTTGGGCGCCCATCGCGCCGGGCAGGCCGTAGCCGATCGAGGCAAAGCCGCGATCGGGCACGAAGCCGCGGCCGGCCTGCTTGGTGTCGAACAATAGCCCGCCCCAGTGCGCCGCGAAGCCGCCATCGGCGATCAGATAGCCATCGGCCGGCAGAAGCCTTTGGATCTCGGTGATCAGGCGGGCCATGTGGACCGGGCTCTCGTCCGAATTGAGCCGGTCGGACACCTCCTCCCGCCACGCCGCCATCCGCTTTGGCACCTCGGCTAGATACTCGGCCCTTGCGGTACGCTGCGCCGCGGCGCCGTCGGCGAGCAGGGCATGAAGATCGGCAAGCCCGGCCTTGGCATCGCCCCAGAGCTTGATCTCCGGTTCGTAGGTCCGACCCATTTCCTCGGCGACGATATCGAGATGGATGACCGGCCGGCCCGGACCGGGGATGGTGAAGCGCTTGGTGGCGATCTCGCCGAGCTTGCAGCCGACCACCAGCAGGCAGTCGGAGGCCTCGATCAGCGCATTGGCGATCCGGTCATAGCGACCGAACAACCCGGCATTGAGCGGCGACGAACAGGCGATCGCGCCCTTGCCGGTGAGCGTATGGGCAACGGGGATACCGCAGGCCTCCGCCAGCGCCGTCGCCTCAGATGTCGCATCGGAAATATGCACGCCGCCGCCGCACAGCATGATCGGCCGTTTCGCCTCGGCAATCATCGCGGCTGCCCGCCGGGCAACCTCCGCGTCGGGCCGGCAGCGCAATGCCGGCGCGCGCTCATGGGCCGGATCGACGTCGAAATCCCTTTCCTCGAAGCCCCAGGTGCCATGCGCGATATCCTCCGGCACGTCGACGACGACCGGACCGGGGCGGCCGGACGTCGCCATCGCGAACGCGCGTCGCATGATCTCCGGAATCCGCTGCACGGCCTCGATGCGCAGGATCTCCTTGCAGGCCGGCCGCAGGATCGACACCTGATCGGTCTCCTGCGTCATGTTCTTGCCGGCATGGTCGCGCTGGGCGTCACCGACAATCGCGACGATCGGCGAGCCGGCATTCAGCGCCTCGACGAGCCCGGTGACGAGATTGGTCGCGCCTGGTCCCAGCGTCGCGTCGACCAGCCCGACCCGGCCGGAGACCTTGGCGTAGGCGTCGGCTGAAAAGACCGCGCAACGCTCGTCATTGATCAGGTTGTGATTGAGCCCGAGCCGCCGCGCCGCGTCATAGAAGGGCAGGAGCTGGAAGCCGCCCATGCCGAACATTGGCCCGGCCTTGAAGGCAAGCAGCATCCGCACCAGCGCTTCGCCGCCGGTCATTTCATTCGCCTTCATTTCATTCGTCGTCATTCCGCAACTTCCTGCTGGCACACGGCACGGCCGGCCTCGGCGATCATGTCCGCCGTCACCCGCAACTTGTCCTCGAGATTGGGAGCGTAGGGCACGAGGGCCCGCGGCGCGCCGATCCGCCTGACCGGTGCTTTCAAGGCGTCACCGGCCTGCTCAGCGACGGTTGCCGAGACCTCGGCGCCGAAACCGCCGACCGCGACCGATTCATGGGCGACGATCAGCCGCCCGGTCCTGCGCACGCTTGCAAGGACTGCGGCCTTGTCCCAGGGCCACAGGCTGCGCAGGTCGATCACGTCGGCCTCAACGCCTGAGCCCGCCAGATCCTCGGCTGCCTGCTCGGCCCGGTTGGCGCAGTCCGACCAGCTGACGATCGTCAGGTCTGATCCCTCACGCCGCTGTCGCGCCGAGCCGAACGGCACCTCGAGCCCGGTATCGACCGCGCCTTCCATCCCCCAGATGTTCTTGTGCTCCAGATAGACGACCGGGTCATCGCAGGCGATCGCAGCGCGCATCATCGAATAATTGTCCTGCGGCGTCGCCGGGCAGACGACCACGAGGCCGGGAATGTGGACGTACCAACCTTCCAGCGACTGGGAATGCTGCGCGGCCGACGACCGCCACAGCCCCATCGGCTTGCGGATCACCATCGGCGCGCGCGACTGGCCGCCGAACATGAAGCGCGCCTTGGCGATCTGGTTGACCAGTTCGTCGGTCGCGCACAGGGCGAAATCGGCAAACCGCATCTCGACGATCGGCCGCGTGCCGACCATCGCCGCGCCGAAGGCCGCCCCCATGATCGCGGCCTCCGAGATCGGCGCATCCGAGATCCGGTCGGCCCCGAATTCCTCGCGCAGGCCTTTATATTGCTGGAAGACGCCGCCGCGCCCGAGATCCTCGCCAACGCACCACACCGCCGGATCGGCGCGCATCGCATCGGCAATGGCAAGCTTTGCCGCCTCGCCATAGGTCATCACCGCCATCAGAACGCCTCCCGAACCGGCGAGCCGATGTCCTGGACATCGTCGAACACGGTCTCGTCGGCCGGCCATGGCGCAGCGGTCGCATTCGCAAGCGCTGTGGCCATCTCCTCCTGCGCGGCATGGCGTAGCGCGTCGAGTTCGCTGGCCCTGACCCCGGCTGCGGCAAGCAGCGCCCGCTGCCGCGTGATCGGATCGCTCGTCTCGCGCATCCGGTCGGCCTCGCCCTGCGGCCGGTAGGTCGCCGGATCGAAATAGGTATGCCCGTGCAGCCGATAGGTCCTGGCGTGCAGGAATTCCGGCCGCCGGGTCTCGCGGATGCGCGACACGATTTCAGCGGCGACCGCGTGGACCGCCTGCACGTCGTTGCCGTCGACCTCGCTGGTGCGCAGGCCAAGCGACCGCGCCCGCTCCGCCGGGCCCGGGCCGGAGGTCATGTCGCCGGTCCTGGTCGAGGCCGAATACTGGTTGTCCTCGCAGATGAACAGGATCGGCAGATCGAACACGCCGGCCCAGTTGATGCCTTCCAGGAAGGGCCCGCGATTGATCGCCCCGTCGCCAAAAATGTCGACGACGATGCGATCGTCCCCCAACAGTTTGATGCCGTGGGCGGCGCCGGCGGCGATCGTGATATTGGCGCCGACGACACCATTGGCGCCGAGCATGCCGACATCGAAATCGGCGATATGCATCGACCCGCCCTTGCCGCCGCAGCAGCCCCCTTCGCGGCCGAGCAGCTCCTTCATCATCGCGGTTGGATCGGCGCCCTTGGCAAGTGTATGGCCGTGGCCGCGATGGGTCGACAGAAGCAGGTCGTCGCGGCGCAGATGCGGCATCAGGCCTGCGGGGATCGCCTCCTGGCCGATCGACAGATGGATCGCGCCGAGCACCAGCCCGTCCCGGGTCGCGGCCAGTTCGGCCTGCTCCTCGAAGGCGCGGATGCGCTCCATCATCACGAGCATGGACAGGCCCTGCTCCCGATCCAGATTGGCCCGGCCGTGATTATCCTCTTTCAAGCCTGCGTCTCCCCGTTGCTGACGTCTTTTCCAGTCCTGTTCGTGTCCCTGAAGGCGCTCAGGCTGTCCGAAAGCCGTGCCGCCTCCTCCCGCAAGGCCGGCAGCAGGAGCGTTTCGATCCGCTCCGGCGTCGTCCGGTCCTCGATCGCGCCGATCGCAAGCGCCGCGACCAACCGGCCGTCCTTCGTTATGACCGGCAGGCCGATAGCGTTCATGCCGCGCACGATGCCGCCGCGATTGAGCGCGTAGCCGCGCTTCAGCGCATCGTCGCGCAATGTCTCGAGCCGGTACTTGTCGGCTCTGTATTCGGCAAGCCAGTGGCGATTGGCCTTGTTGGTGGCGATCCGCCGCGCGTCCGGCATCGCCGAATAGAGCGCCAGCGCGCCGGCACCCACCCCGAGCGGCCGCCGGTCGCCGCGTTCCAGCGTCAGCGTCTTGATGGGAAAGGCGCCGACCTCGCGCGCCACGCAGATCGAGGCGCTGCCTTCGGGCATCGACAGGAACACCGTGTCCTCGGTCAGCGCCGCGAGCCGCTTCATGCCGCGCTCGGCCATCGCGGCAAGGTCGAGCCCCTCCGCCCGCCAGCCGATCTCGGCCAGCCTGCCGCCAAGCCGATAGCGCCGGCTGAGCGGATCCTGAAAGACGAAGTCCACGGCCTGCAGCGAGGCCAGGACCCGGTGCGTCGTCGTCTTGGTGAAGCCGGTGCGGCTGACCAGTACGGTCAGCGTCTCGCCGTCCGGTGCGTCCGACAACGCCGTCAGGATCGCCGCCGCGCGCGCGATCGATCCCGTTGTCGACACATCGGCTGTCACCAGTCCCTCCCACTGAATTCCGATTATCGGAACAATTATCCTTCATTATAGGAATTACTTGTGTATACGTGTCAACCGATCTATCGAGCATGGCATGGATGCGCCCCGTCTTCTTGGCTCGATCACCGACGTCACCGCCGACATGGCCGGCGGCGTCGCGGTCTGCGGCTCGCATGGCGGCCGCTATCCGGCGACGCTCGCCTCGCGGGCCGGACTGCGCGCCGTCCTCTTCAACGATGCCGGGATCGGATGCGAGCAGGCCGGCGTCGCCGGTGTGCTGGCGCTCGGCGATGCCGGCATGGCGGCCGCGGCCGCTGATTGCATGACCTGCCGCATCGGCTCGGCCGAGGACATGATGGCGACGGGCGTGATCAGTACCGTCAACGCGCCGGCCCGGTCGCTCGGCCTCGAACCGGGGCTGCCGGTCGCCGAGGCCGCGCGCCTGCTCATGGCCGCCGAGCCGCCGCGCGCCCGGCTCGATGCGATCGCGGAAAGCCGGTTCGAGCACCCTGCGGACGGCGTCACCGTCCTGTGCGTCGATTCCGCCTCGCTGGTTAAGCCGGAGGATCGCGACCGCATCATCGTGACCGGGTCGCATGGCGGTTTGATCGGCGGCGATCCGGCGCGCGCGCTGAAGGCTGCGGCCCGCCTCGCCGTCTTCAACGATGCCGGCATCGGCAAGGACGACGCGGGCACCACCCGCCTGCCGGCACTCGACCGAACCGGCGTCGCCGCGGTGACGGTCTCCCATCTGAGCGCCCGCATCGGCGACGCCCTGTCGGCGCTACAAACCGGCAGGATCAGCCGATGCAACCGGGCTGCCGCTCGATTGGGGCTGGAGGTCGGATCAGACCTTAAGGCCGTCCTGACATCCCCCCTCCGATAGAGCCGCCCGATACAACCGCGCCTCACACAGTGGCGCCAAATCCGCTGTTCATGATACTCTTGTCCCCGGCGCCCGTCTCTCGCTGAGATCTTTTTGCCTATTTGCACGTAGTTTTACTTTTTCTCTTGGGGACAAATTTTTGACAACGGGGCTAAAGTAGTGGCCAGAACAACAGACGTCTGCATTGTCGGAGGCGGCTTCGCCGGCCTGTCGACAGCCTACTATTTGCAGAAACAAAATATCGCCACCCTCACGCTGGAACGCAACGCCACGCTGGCCAGCAAGACAAGAACCCTCTACAGCGACGGGCATCCGGTCGAACTGGGAACCTGCTTTACCTCTTTCGACTACGATCGCGTGTTTCGTCTGGCCGAGGACCTCGGTGTTCGGCGCGAACAGATGGGAAGACGGACATCCGCCGCCGAATACAGTATAGTATCGGATTTTTATTCGTCAAAACGCAAAGCCGCTTTGTTTTTTGCTCGAAATATTCTTGGAATACGCAAATATTTACGCGAGTGGAACCGTCTCGTCGCCCGTTTCAACGAAAACGATCGCAAGATCGCCGAAACGCTCTCGGTACCCCTGAACGACTGGCTCGGCGCGAACGGGCTTCAGGGCTTGCAGCCGATGTTCAGCGTTCTAGGCGACAGTTACGGCTATGGCCCGATCGACACGGTTCCCGCCATCTATCCGATGCGCTTCGTGTCACCGGGAATGCTGCGATCGGTGCTCACGAAACGCTATTGGCGGCTTCTGTCCTTCGCCGATGTCATCAGCCGGCTCGACGAGCGGGTCGGCGCGGAGACGAACAGGCTCGTGACCGACGCCGCATTTGATCCGGAGACAGGTAGATGGCGGGTCGACGCCGGCGGCGAACCGATTCTCGCCGACCATGTCGTGATCGCCTGCCCGCCGCACGACCCGTCGATTTCCGCGACCTTCGAGCCCGCCCGGCGCGACGCCATCGCAAACGGTGTCACGCACGGCGCCTATATGAGCGCGGCGCTTCGGGTGCGGAACTGGTTCCCCTTCGATCGTTACATGCAGATCGGCGAGGTCGGCCAGAAAGACCGGATCTGCGCCAGCCGGCGCGACACGCCGGTCGTCGATGGCGTTGCGACCTATGTCGCCTTCGCGCCGCTGTCGGATGCCGACCGGATCGATCCCGAGGAGATCATCCGGACCGGCGTCGCCCGCGACGGCGCGGAGTTGCAAGCGATCGAAGAGATCGCCATCCATCCTGTCTACAATGCCCACTTCACCGGCGAGGCGATCCGCGCGGGCCTCTATCACACCGTCTGGAACGGCCAGGGCCGCAACAATCTCTGGATCGTCAACTCCTGCCTGGCCCAGGAAAACTGGCGCGACCTGAGCGGCCTGTCGCACGCGGTCGCGACGCGGATCGCCCGGCGGACGGCCTCGCCCGGCGGACGCGCGCCGGGGGTCGAGGCGCTGCATCCCACGATGCAAGCATCCGGATAAGCATACGACGAAGCGTCCGCAGCCGCATCGACGCCAGGTCCAAATTCCGCCGACCACCCGAAAGACCCGGCCCCGACCAATTCTTGATCTTCGGCCGATCGACAGCTATGATTTCGACCTTGTTATTGCTTGTAAAAGTCGAATTTCAAATTCGATCGACTTTATAGTCGACACTCACGTTTTAAGTGTAGATCCACATGCACAAATCGACAGACGTCTGCATCGTCGGCGGCGGTTTTTCCGGATTGAACGCGGCGCACTATCTCGAGCAACACGGTATCTCCAGCCTCGTTCTGGAACGAAACGACCGGCTTGCCGAAAAAACCAAAACCGAACATGTCGACCAAACCGCCATCGACATGTGCACCTGCTCGGCATCGAATGACTACAATCCGGTCTTCGAAATCACCGATACCCTTGGCGTGCGAAGATCGACCTTTGCACCGAGCACATACGTCTCGGACTACAGTATCGCCAGGGATTTTTACAAAACGCCGCTCCACGGATTCGTATATATTCTGAAGAATACGGGCGCCATTCTCAGGTATCGCGATATCTGGCGCGATGCGGTCACGCGCTTCGACGCCGGCGAGCCGGACGCCAGGACAAGCCTGTCACGCCCGCTCGCGGACTGGCTGTCGGAACACGGCCTGTCCGGTCTGCACCCCCTGATTGCGACATTCTGCGACACCTACGGATATGGCCCGGTCGACAAGATCCCGGCGATCTATCCTCTGCGGTTCTTCACACCCTCGGTCCTGTTCGCCGGGATCCGCAAGCAGTACTGGCGGCTCCATACCTTCGAGGACGCGATCATCCGGCTTGGCGAGCGGGTCGGCGCGGAGACCGAAACGCCGGTCACCGGCGCGCGCTTCGACCACGGCACGACGACCTGGCACATCGACGCCGGCGGCGGCTCGATATCCGCGCGGCATCTCGTCATCGCCTGCCAGCCCGACACACCGGTCGTGCTTGGAATATTCGAACCGGAGCGGCGAGATGCCCTGTCTTCCGGCATCGCGCACGGGCACTACATGTCCGTCGCGGCCCGCATCCGAAACTGGTACGGGCAGGATCGCGGTGTCCATCTGGAAACGGCCGACTTTCACGACAAGGTCGCCGGGTCCAGACGCGTGTCGCCGCTCGTCGACGGTGTCGCCACCTATGTCTGCTACGCGTCTGTGACGGATCGGTCCAAAGCCGATCCCGAGGCGATCCTCCGCGCCTGTACCGAACGGGAAGGCGCCGACTTGCAGTCGGTGGAACATGTGATGACCTTTGCCAACTACAACACGCACTTCACCGACGGGGCGGTCCGCGACGGTCTCTATCACACTGTGCTGAACAGCCAGGGCCGTGACAATCTGTGGCTGATCAATGCCTGCCTGGCCCATGAGAACTGGCGCGACCTCAACGCCCTGTCGGCTTCCGTCGCCGATCGCATCGCCGGCGGCGCGCCCTGACGTTTGAAAATTCCATACGGTTCATCCCGGCCAGGCGAACCGACCGGCCGCCCGCAGGAAGGTCTCCATTGCCGGCGCCGGCGGCCGGCTCGTCGTGTCGAAAGCCTCCTGCGCGGCACGCGGCGTCACCGATGCCGATCTCGACGACCTCGATCACGAGAAGGGAACGCCGGCCCGCCTCGTCGAACTGGCGATGGCCTGCGACCGGTCGATCGCCTACCGAACCGGCCGGCGACCGGCACCCTCCTGCACTGCCCGATCTGTGAGCAAAACGACCTCTGTGAGTAAAAAGCCCCCTGCGCACAAAAAGACCCCGGCGAAATCGCCGGGGCAAGCAGGGCAAACAACTACAGAAACAATCCCCCCTTTCCGCTTGGAATCGAGATACAGACAAAGAACCTAGAGTATTTGACTGAAAATCTCTTTATTCCTTGCGCCGACAGTTTGATTGTCGGCGCAAGGCAATCTCGGTTGCGGAGTATCAGCTGGCGGGCTCGTACTTGATCCGCGCCTGATAGAAGATTCCCAGACCACAGATCTGCATCGTGTAGGAATACTTCTTGTTGTTGATCGTGCCGGAAAGTGGCTTATGCACATTCTCGATCTTGAAATTGTCGGCCGGCGCATCCGGCGTAATCGGAGCGGAACCGAAGTCCTCGGCAAATAGCAACGTGTTGTCGTTCCGCTTGCCGCTTACCTGCCAGATCTTGACATCGTAGTAGGCGTATTCGTCGTTGTTGAGCGACAGCCGGATCTTTTCCAACTCCGCGCCCTGCGGAAGCTTGATCGAGGCGTGGCCACAGGCCAGGGCGAGCGCACCGCCGCCTTCCCACGGAATCTCGGCGTCTTCATAGAGCGCATAAAGGCCGATCAGGCTATCCGGGGGCCAGTCGCCGCGTCCGCTAGGGCCAGGCCCGTCACGGGGGGGCTCGATACGTTCATAGATGCACTTGATCACGTAAGGAATCGGCTGTTCCAGATCGCATCCCGCGTTGAACGTGATGACCGACATATTCAGGTCTTCGGGATTGATCATGTGGAACTCCGACGCATTCGCCGCAGTATTGGCCGAGAGGGCAACGGCACCTGCAAAAGCGAACGGCAGCCCCTTTCGCAGAACTGTTTCTGTCAATGCCCCGTACATGTCTTTACTCCTTGAAAATAGGTTGCAAAATGGAATTGACAATCGCATTGGTAGCAAACCCATTCACGCTAAGTCAACCTTTAGCCACATTTTATTGATGCAGCTATTAAAAGTTGTGATCAGGATATAAAATGTTGTTTTTATTGGATTTTTATGATTTCTATCTCATTATGTCGTCGACAAAACATGTTGCGAAATTGAGACAGCGCACTTTCATTCGGCAAATCTCTTTGTCGCGATTCGAGGCCCGGGCACCGATGAGACACAGGTCTACGCAGGAAATCGAAAACGGCAGCGCGAGCCGCTACACTCGGCCGCCTTTCGAAGCCGTTTCGCGCCCGCTTGGAGGCCGCGCCGGGACAGCCCAAAGGGAGGGCTCGCGCTTTGAGGCGTGCAAACCGGGACAAGCGCGCGTTATGACATGTCCATGCGCCTGAACATCGAACAGCTTCGAACCTTCCTCGCCGTCGTCAGGGCCGGCGGCGTGCGCCGCGCCGCGGAACGGATGAATGTCACGCAGCCGGCCGTCTCGACCCGCATCAAGGCGCTGGAGACGGCGCTCGGCGTCACCCTGTTCGATCGATCGGCCGGCATGGCGCCGACCAAGCGCGGCGAGGCGCTGATCCGCTATGCCGAGCAGTATCTGCAACTCAACGAACTGATCCTGCGCGACGTGGCGGTGCCCGACGCGATCGCCTCCAATCTGCGCATCGGCGTCTCCGAGACCATCATGCAGGCCTGGCTGCCCGCCTTCATCGCCCGGCTGCGCACCGCCTATCCCAACCTCCAGGTGGAGATCGGCGTCGACATTTCCATCAACCTGCGCGAGGACCTGTTGCGCAACGCGATCGATCTCGCCCTGCTGATGGGTCCGGTCTCCGACTACCGCGTCGACAATATCGACCTGCCGCAATTTCCGCTGACCTGGTTCCGCGCCGGACATGTTGCGATCCCCGACGACCCCGAGGACCTGTTGCGCGACCACCCGCTCGTCACCTTCGCCCGCGGCACGCGCCCCTACCGGGTTCTCAAGACCGTGATGCTGGAGCGCTACGGGCCCGGCGCGCTGCTGTTCGGATCCTCGTCGATGTCGGCTGCGTTCCGCATGGTCGGCGCCGGGCTCGGCATCGGCGCCTTGCCCGTCGCGCTCGCCGCCGACTACCTGCGCTCCGGCGAAGTCAGGACCTTCGATCCGGGCTGGCAGCCCGATCCGCTCACCTTCACCGCGTCCTTCCTGCGCGAGCCGGATTCGGCCGTCAGCGCCCATGCCGCGGCCCTGGCACTGGAGACGGCGCTGGAATACGATAAATCCCTTTTATCGAAATAGATATTTTCTTTTGATTTGAATTAATCGCCAACGCCGTGGTCTCCTGACCTCCGCGTTCACTAAACCCTGTCGGAGCGGCGGAACCGGAATGGCCGAGACACACTCCCCCGATGCACACACCTCGGATCAAGGCCGCACGGCCGCAGGCGACAGCTACGATTCGCTGAAAGCCGCGCCCGTGCAACGGGTCCGCGCGGCGATCCGCAAGCGTCGCTTCAATGGCCAGACCGCCGGCCTTGCCCCCGGCAGGCTGCAGGCCAATATCGCGATCCTGCCGGCCTCCCACGCCCTCGACTTCATGCGCTATTGCCAGCGCAACCCGAAGCCCTGCCCGCTGGTCGCCGTCACCGATACCGGCGATCCGATGATGCGAACGGCCGGCGACGTCGACATCCGCACCGACGTGCCCTCCTACAACATCTACCGCGACGGCGCGCTCGCCGGCACGGTCGACGGCATCACGGATCTGTGGCGGGATGATTTCGTCGCCTTCGCGCTCGGCTGCTCGTTCACCTTCGAGCGGGCCCTTCAGGAGGCGGGCATTGCGATGCCGCATATTGCCGCCAACGCGACCGTTGCGATGTATCGTTCGAGCATCGAGACCCGCAAGGCCGGCCCCTTCGGCGGCGGCACCGTCGTGTCGATGCGGCTGATCGCGCCCGACCGGGTCGACGATGCGATCCGCATCTCGGCGGCCTATCCCTGGGCGCACGGCGCGCCCGTCCATGTCGGCGACCCGCAGGCGATCGGCATTGCCGACCTGGCGGCTCCGGATTGGGGCGACCCGCCGATCGCCCCGGCGGGCATCGACGATGCCGTACCCGTTTTCTGGGCCTGCGGTGTGACGCCGCAAAACGCCTTGCGGCTCGCCCGGCCGCCGATCTGCATCACCCATACGCCCGGGCGGATGCTGATCACCGATGTCGACGAGCGCGCCGACCAGCCGTTCGTTGGCGTCCCGGCACAATCGAACCCAACCAAGGGAGACTGAAAAATGAGGGGACTTCGTACATTTCTGTCCGCCGCGCTCGTGCTCGGCACGGCGACGGCGGCCGCCGCCGAGGGACCGGTGGTCGTCAAGGCCGTCGGCACCTGGGGCAACCTGACCAACTACCAGAAGCATGAGGGCCCGTTCTGGAACGAGGTGATCGCCGAGGCCTCCGACGGCCAGATCATCGGCGAGATCAAGCCGCAGACCGAACTCGGCCTCAAGGGCTTCGAGATCATGCGCCTGGTCAAGAACGGCGTCTTCGATTTCGCCTTCGGCCTGCCCGGCTATGTCGCCGCCGAGAACGCCGTCTTCGAGGGCGCCGACCTGTCGTCGCTCACCCAGGACATCGACACCCAGCGCAAGGTCGCCGACGCCTATTTCCCGATCCTGGAAAAGGCCTTCGCCGAGATCTACAACGCCAAGCTCTTGATGCTCTATCCCTTCCCCAGCCAGACGCTTTGGTGCAACACCGAGATCGGCGGTATCGGGGACCTGAAGGACAAGAAGATCCGCGTCTACGCCACGACGCTCGGCGATTTCGTCGAGGGCGCCGGCGGCACCTCGGTGACGGTGCCGTTCGCCGAGGTAATCCCGGCGCTCGAACGCGGCGTCGTCGATTGCGGCATCACCGGCACCATGTCGGCCTACAAGGCCAAGTGGCACCAGGCCGCGACCCATGCCTATACGCTGCGGGTCGGCTGGGGCCTCGCCTTCGGCGCCATGAACATGGACAAGTGGAACGCCATGTCGGCCGACCAGCAGGCGGTTCTGATGAAGGAGATCGGGGCGCTCGAAGACCGCATGTGGGCGGAGACGGCGAGCGAGGACGAGGTTGCCATCAGCTGCATCACCGGCGGCGATTGCGAGATCGGCGAGCAGGGCGGCATGACGCTGGTCGAGCCCTCCGAGGCCGACCTGACCGCCCGCGACCAGATCGCAACCGACGTCGTGCTGGCCCGCTGGGCCGAGCGCTGCGGCGAAGACTGCGCGGCCAACTGGAACGATACGGTCGGCAAGATCCTCGGCCTGACCGCCAAGGCCAACTGATCCGCCCGATCACCTCTGCTACACAGTATCACCGGCCGCATCAGCGGCCGGCTTCATAAAAAGGGGAGCCGAACCGATGCTGCGCGTCCTGATCCTCCAATCGCAACGCCTGAGCCATCTGCTGGTGTGGATCGGCGGCGTGCTGATCCTGTTCTCGGCCGCCCTCGTCACCGCCGAAGTCTTCATGCGCAAGCTGTTCAATATCTCGATTGGCGGCGCCGACGAGATCTCCGGCTACGCCTTCGGCGTCGCGACCACGCTTGGCTTCGCCTATGCCCTGTTCGAACGCGCCCATATCCGCGTCGACGCACTAGTGCTGCGCTTTCCCCGCAAGCTGCAGGCCTGGATCAATCTGCTCGGCCTCGTCCTGCTGGTCGGCTTTGCCGGCGTCGTCACCTGGACGGCCTGGGGCCTCGTCGCCGACACGCTCACCCATGGCTCGCGCTCGATCACGCCGATGCGCACGCCGCTCGCCATCCCGCAAATTCCGTGGCTCGCCGGCTGGATCTTCTTCGTCTATTGCGGCGTTCTTCTCGGAATAGCCTCGCTTGCGGCGACGCTCAGCGGCCGCGACGAGGAGGCGCATCGCCTGATCGGCCTGAAATCGCTCGGCGAGCAGATCGAAGACGAGACGGCCTAAGCCCATGCTCGCCAAGACGCTCCTCATCCTGCTGGCGCTGATCGCGCTGGCGGTTCCGGTCGCGGCCACGCTCGGCTGGGTCGGCCTGACGATGCAGTATCTCGAAAGCCCGATGCCGCTCCATCGCGCGCTCGGCGACATGGTCTGGCAGACCGGCATCGACTTCCTGCTGGTTGCGATCCCGATGTTCATCCTGCTCGGCGAGATCCTGTTGCGCGCCGGCATCGCGGCGAAGATGTATGAAGGCATCGTCAAGTGGCTCGGCTGGCTGCCCGGCGGCCTGATGCACGCCAATACCGGCTCGTCGGCCCTGTTCGCGGCGACCTCGGGCTCGTCCGTCGCAACGGCCGCGACCATCGGCACGGTCGCGATCCCGCAGATCCGCATCCGCGGCTACAACGAACGGCTGTTCTTAGGGACAGTCGCGGCCGGCGGCACGCTCGGCATCCTGATCCCGCCCTCCATCAACCTGATCCTCTACGGCCTGCTGACCGACACCTCCGTTCCCGAACTCTATCTCGCGGGCTTCCTGCCGGGCTTCCTGCTCGCCGCCCTGTTCATGGTGACCGTCATCATCCTGTGCCTCGCAAGGCCCGGCTGGGGTGGCGAACGGGTCAGGGCAAGCTGGGCCGAACGCATCGCCGCCCTGCCCGATCTCGTCCCGCCGATCGGCATCTTCCTGGTCGTCGTCGGCTCGATCTATGCCGGCATCGCCACGCCGACGGAGGCCGCCGCGCTCGGCGTCATGGCGGCGCTGGCGCTTGCCTGGTTCAACGGCTCGCTATCGATCCAGATGCTGCGCGGCGCGATCGAGGGTACGATGCGCACCACCTCGATGATCATGCTGATCATCATGGCCGCCGTGTTCCTGAACTTCGTCTTGTCGATCATCGGCCTGACCCAGGCGCTCGCCGACTTCGTCACCGGCCTCGGCCTGACGCCGACCCAGACCATGCTGCTGCTGATCGTTGTGCTGATCCTGCTCGGCTGCTTCATGGAGACACTGTCGATGCTCTTGACGACGGCGCCGCTGATCGCGCCGATCGTCATCGCGCTCGGCTACGATCCGGTCTGGTTCGGCATTCTTCTGATGGTGCTGCTCGAAACGGCGCTGATCACCCCGCCGATCGGCATCAATCTCTATGTCGTCCAGGCCGTGCGCGGCCGCGGCGACATCACCGACGCGATGATCGGCGCGGCGCCTTTCGTCGTCGCCATGTTCGCGATGATCGCGCTTCTGCTCCTCTTCCCGTCCATAGCCCTGTGGCTCCCCTCACTGGTCTACTGAGACGAATCGGATACCAACGCCAAGGACAAGGACGCCGGGCAAGCCGGCGGCAAGGAGACTATGACCATGTGGCAATTCTGGGTGGATCGCGGCGGCACGTTCACCGATATCGTCGGACGCCGGCCGGACGGCGCGATCATCACGCACAAGCTGTTGAGCGAAAACCCGGAACAGTATCGCGACGCAGCCGTTCAGGGCATCCGCGACCTGCTCGGCCTGAAGAAAGGCGCGCCGATCCCGCCGGGCACCATCGAGGCGGTGAAGATGGGTACCACCGTCGCCACCAACGCCCTGCTCGAGCGCAAGGGCGACCGGACCCTGCTGATGATCACCAAGGGCTTCGGCGACCTGTTGCGGATCGGCTACCAGAACCGGCCGAAGCTGTTCGCGCTCGAAATCGAGCTGCCCGAACTGCTCTACGAACGCGTCGCCGAGGTGCCCGAACGCCTCAATGCCAAGGGCAACGTCATCACGCCGCTTGACGAACAGGCCGTCCGCGAAGCGCTGCAGGCGGCAAAGGACGACGGCATCGACGGCGTCGCGATCGCCCTGATGCATGCCTATCTCAACCCGGAGCATGAGGCCCGCATCGCGGCGATCGCAGCGGAGATCGGCTTCGGCCAGATTTCCACCAGCCACCAGACCTCGCCGCTGATGAAGCTCGTGTCGCGCGGCGATACCACCGTCGTCGACGCCTATCTCAGCCCGATCCTGCGGCGCTACGTCAACCAGGTCGCCCAGGAACTGGGAACGGACGAGGCGGGAACCGACACCGGAACACGGCTGATGTTCATGCAGTCGAATGGCGGCCTCACCGATGCGCGCTTGTTCCAGGGCAAGGACGCGATCCTGTCGGGTCCGGCCGGTGGTGTCGTCGGCATGGTCAAGACTGGCGAACTCGCAGGCTACGACCGCCTGATCGGCTTCGACATGGGTGGCACCTCGACGGATGTTTGCCACTATGCCGGCGCCTATGAGCGCTCCTTCGAGACCGAGGTCGCGGGCGTTCGGATGCGCGCGCCTATGATGAACATCCACACGGTGGCGGCCGGCGGCGGCTCGATCCTGACCTTCCGGGACGGGCGCTTCCAGGTCGGCCCGGAAAGCGCGGGTGCCAATCCGGGGCCGGCCTGCTACCGGCGCGGCGGCCCGCTCACCGTGACCGACTGCAACGTCATGCTCGGCAAATTGTCGCCCGACCACTTCCCCGCCGTGTTCGGCCCCAATGCCGACGAGCCGCTCGACGCCGGTATCGTCCGCGAGAAATTCGAGGCGATGGCAGCCGAGATCGCCGCGGCCACGGGCGAGGCCCCGCGCAGCCCCGAAGAGACCGCCGAGGGCTTCCTGCGCATCGCGGTGGAAAACATGGCGAATGCCATCAAGAAGATCAGCGTCCAGCGCGGCTATGACGTTACCGCCTACACCCTGCAATGCTTCGGCGGCGCCGGCGGCCAGCATGCCTGTCTCGTCGCCGACGCGCTCGGCATGGAAACCGTGTTCGTCCACCCTTATGCCGGTGTGCTGTCGGCCTATGGCATGGGCCTTGCCGAGATCCGGGCGCTGCGCGAGCATCAATACGAGAAGCCCGTCGCGGAGATGGCCGGCGCGCAGGCGATGCTGGAGGATCTGTCCCAGGCCGCGATCGACGCGGTGCGCGACCAGGGCGTCGATCCGGCCTCCATCCGCCTGGAACGGCGCGCCCATATCCGCTATCGCGGCTCGCATCAGGCACTCGAGGTCGATTTCGGGTCGGAAGCCGAATTGCACGACCGCTTCGACGAGGCCCACAAGGCCCGCTTCGGCTTCACCGCCGGCGAACGCGAACTGATCATCGAATCGCTTGCCGTTGAGGCAATCGGCGGCGCCTCGGAAGTGGCCGACCGCACCAGCCCGTCGAGCGATGGGGTTCCGCAAGCCGTCGACCGCCTGTCGATCGTCAGCGGCGGAGCGCCTCTCGATGCGCCGCTCTACGATCGCGAGGCGATGCTGCCGGGCCAGGGCGTCGACGGTCCGGCGATCATCAAGGAGCCGACCGGCACCAATGTCATCGAGCCCGGCTGGCGGGCCGAGATCAACGCCTATGGCCACCTGATCCTCAAGCGCGTCGTGCCGCTCGAACGCTCCGAGGCGATCGGCACGAACGCCGATCCGGTGATGCTCGAAGTGTTCAACAACCTGTTCATGTCGATCGCCGAGCAGATGGGCGTGACGCTCGCCAACACCGCCTATTCGGTCAACATCAAGGAGCGCCTCGACTTCTCCTGCGCCCTGTTCGATCCGCAAGGCGGGCTCGTCGCCAATGCCCCGCATGTCCCGGTCCATCTCGGCTCGATGTCGGAATCGATCCGCACCGTGATCCGGCTCAACCCGGACATGAAGCCGGGCGACGTCTTCGTTCTGAACGCGCCGTTCAACGGCGGCACCCACCTGCCCGACGTGACCGTCGTCACCCCCGTCTTCGACGAGGCCGGCACCGACGTCTTATTCTACGTCGCCTCGCGCGGCCACCACGCCGATGTCGGCGGCAAGACGCCGGGCTCCGCCCCGCCCGATTCCACCCGGATCGAGGAGGAAGGCGTGCTGATCGACAATTTCAAGATGATCGACGGCGGCCGCTTCCGCGAGGCCGAGACCCGGGACCTCCTGTCATCCGGCCCCTATCCCTGCCGCAATGTCGACGAGAACATGGCCGACCTCGCAGCCCAGGTCGCGGCCAACGAAACGGGCCTGCGCGAGGTCCAGAAGATGATCCGGCAGTTCGGCCTTAAGGTCGTGCACGCCTATATGGGTCACGTCCAGGACAATGCCGAGGAGTCCGTCCGAAGGGTGATCACGGCGCTGACCGACGGCCATTTCGACTACGAGCTCGACAATGGCGAGTTCATCCGGGTGACCGTCCGCGTCGATACGCAAAACCGCTCCGCCGAGATCGACTTCACCGGTACGGCCGACAAGAACCCGTTCAACTACAACGCGCCGTTTGCCGTCTGCAAGGCGGTGGTGCTGTACGTGTTCCGCACCCTGGTCGGCGCCGACATCCCGCTCAACGAGGGCTGTTTCGTACCGCTGAGGATCATCGCGCCGGAGGGCTCGATGATCAACGCGCAGTATCCCGCCGCCGTCATCGCCGGCAACACCGAAGTGAGCCAATTGATGTGCAACGCCCTGATCGGCGCCCTGCATGTGATGGCCGGCAGCCAGGCGACGATGAACAACTATGTCTGGGGCAACGAGCGGATCCAGAACTACGAGACGATCTGTGGCGGCACCGGCGCGGGGCCGGACTTCGACGGCTGCTCGGCGATCCAGACGCACATGACCAACACCCGCTCGACCGATCCGGAGATGCTGGAATTCCGCTTCCCCGTGCGGCTGGAGGAATACGCGATCCGGCGCGGCTCCGGCGGCCGGGGCGCCCATACCGGCGGCGACGGCATCACACGGCGCATGCTGTTCCTCGAAGAGATGACCTGCACGACGCTGTGCTCGCATCGCCGCGTCCCGCCCTTCGGCGTCGACGGCGGATCACCCGGCGAATGCGGCCGTGAATGGGTCGAGCGGGCCGATGGCGAGATCGTCAAGCTCAAGGGCAACGATCAGGTCGACGTCCATCCCGGCGATACCTTCGTCATGCAGACGCCCTCGGGCGGCGGCTGGGGGACACCGGACTGAGCATATCCGCAAGCGATGCCTCTGGAGCGGCGCGGCGCGGTGCGGTAGGGTTGCCGCTTGCCGCCCACCGCCGCTGAATGCCCGGAGACACAATGCTAGACAAGACGCTCGGCAGCGAAATCCTTGCTGCCGTCGATGCCGGTTTTGACGATCAGATCGCGCTGACCCAGGACCTCGTCCGCTTCCCCTCCCTGCGCGGCCGGGAACACACCGCGCAGGACTTCGTCTTCGACTGCCTGAAATCGCGCGGCCTGGCGATGGACCGCTGGGCGGTCGATGTCTCCGAGATCGAAAACCATCCGGGCTTCTCGCCCGTCAAGGTCGACTATTCGAACGCCATCAATGTCGTCGGCACCCACCGGCCACGCGAGGAGACGGGCCGCTCGCTGATCCTGAACGGCCATATCGACGTCGTGCCGGAGGGGCCGCTGTCGATGTGGTCGCGCCCGCCCTTCGAGCCGCATGTCGACGGCGACTGGATGTATGGCCGCGGTGCTGCCGACATGAAGGCGGGGATCGCCGCCAATATCCACGCGCTCGACGCGCTGCGCCGGCTCGGGTACCAGCCCGCCGCGCGTGTCCATGTGCAGTCGGTGACGGAAGAGGAATGCACCGGCAACGGCGCGCTGTCCTGCCTGGTGCGCGGCTACAAGGCGGACGCGGCGATCATTCCCGAACCCGAGGACGACAAGCTGGTGCGCGCCAATACCGGCGTGTTGTGGTTTCGCGTTAATGTGCGCGGCACGCCGGTGCATGTGCGCGAGGCCGGCGCCGGCGCCAACGCCATCGAGGCCACGTTCCCGCTGATCGCCGCCCTGCGCGACCTGGAAGCGCAATGGAACGCGGAGAAGGCCGGACGGCGCTATTTCGAGGACCTCGACCACCCGATCAACTTCAATGTCGGCAAGATCGAGGGCGGCGACTGGGCCTCGTCGGTGCCAGCCTGGTGCACGTTCGATTGCCGCATCGCCATCTTCCCGGGCTGGAACGCGGCGGAGAAGGCCAGGGAAATCGAGGCCCATCTTGCCGCCGCCGCCCGCAAGAACGCCTATCTCGCCAACAATCCGCCCGAGATCGAATGGAACGGCTTCCTCGCAGAGGGCTATGTCCTGGAGGAAGGCACGGAGGCCGAAAAGACGCTCGGCCGCGCCCATTTCGCAGCCTATGACAAGCCGCTGGAAAGCTTCGTCACGCCCGGCTATCTCGACGGCCGCGTCTTCATGCTCTATGGCGACTGCCCCTGCCTCGTCTACGGCCCCTATTCGGAGAACATCCACGGCTTCGACGAACGGGTGAGCCTGAGTTCAGTCAAGCGCATCACCGGCGCGATCGCCCTGTTCATCGCCGAATGGTGCGGCCTGGAACGGGCCTGACTCCGACAGGCGAAACACGCGCCCTGGGGGGATTGAGCGGCGATGCCGGCAGCGTCTATGGTGCGCCGGCTCGGCTCAACCCGCAAACGACCTCATAAAAAGGACACCCATGCCCACCGATCCGATCATCATCGCCGGCACCGGACAGGCCGGCCTCCAGGTCGCGGCCAGCCTGCGCCAGGGCGGCTATGACGGCCCGGTCCTGATGATCGGCGACGAACCGGGCCTGCCCTATCAGCGCCCGCCCCTGTCGAAGGCCTATCTGAAGGAAGGCGATGCGGAGCGGCTCCTGCTGCGCGCCGAGGCGTTCTTCCACGACAATGATATCGCGCTGATGGATGCGGCCCGGATCGCCCGGATCGACCGGCGCGCCAGATCCGTGACCCTCGAAAACGGCTCGGACTACGCCTATGAGCATCTCGTCCTGTGCGTCGGCGCCCGCAATCGCCGGCTGCCGATCGAGGGCCACGACCTCGCCAATGTCGTCGAATTGCGGACCATGGCCCACGCCGACCGGCTGCGCGAGGGCCTGCAGAAGGCCTCGCATGCGATCGTCATCGGCGGCGGCTTCATCGGGCTGGAATTCGCAAGCGTCGCCGGCGCCCATGGCTGCGAGGTGACGGTGCTGGAGGCCGCGCCGCGGCTGATGGGCCGGGCCATCGGCGAAGACACCTCACGGCACTTCCTCGAGGCCCACCGCGCCGCCGGCGCGACGGTTCGGCTCGGCACCGCCGTCTCTCGCATCCTGTCCGACGACCGCCGCCGCGCGACCGGCGTCGAGCTCGCCGACGGCGAGACGATCCTCGGCGACCTGGTGCTGATCGCCGCGGGCGCCGTCCCCAATGTCGAGCTTGCCACCGATGCCGGTCTGGCGGTCGACAACGGCATTGCCGTCGACAGCGTGCTTTCGACCGACGATCAGGCGATCTCGGCGATCGGCGACTGCGCCTCCTTCGTCGCCGCGCGGACCGGTACCCGGATCCGGCTCGAATCCGTCCAGAACGCCGTCGACCAGGCGAAATGCGTCGCTGCCCGCCTTGCCGGCGACAGCGCCCCTTATGACGCACTGCCCTGGTTCTGGAGCGATCAGGGCGATCAGAAACTGCAGATCGCGGGCCTCACCGCCGGCGCCGACGATCACGTCGTCAAGGAGCACGAAACCGGGGGCTTAAGCGTGTTCTGCTTCTCCGGCGACCGGTTCATCGGCCTGGAAACGGTGAACGTCCCCGCCGGGCATATGGCCGCCCGCAAGGTCCTCGGCGCCGGCGGCGAAATCACCCGCCGGCACCTTGAAGAGACCGGGTTCGATCTGAGGGCCCTGAGCAAGGCCCTGGCGGGCCGTCGCTGAAGGGCGAGGGCTTTCGCCCCCTATTCGGCCGCGTCCAGCTTGTCCTGCGTCTTCGTGTCGAAGTCGCTCGCCTCGTGGCGTTCGTGCAGCTGGTGCGCCGGGTCGCCGAAGGTCCGGTTGACCATGCGGCCGCGCTGCACCGCCGGCCGCTCCAGCAGCATCTTGCGCCAGCGGGTGACGTTCTCGTAGGACTGAACGTCGAGGAACTCGCCCGCATCGTAGATCGCCCCGGCATTCAGCGCGCCGTACCAGGGCAGGATCGCCATGTCGGCGATCGTGTAGCTGTCGCCGACGATAAACGCGTTGTCAGCGAGTTGACGGTCGAGCACGTCGAGCTGGCGTTTCACTTCCATGGCGAAGCGGTTGATCGGATATTCGAATTTCTCCGGCGCGTAGGCGTAGAAATGGCCGAAGCCGCCGCCGAGATAGGGCGCGCTGCCCATCTGCCAGAACAGCCAGGAATAGGTCTCGGCCCGCGCCGCCGGGTCGGACGGCAGGAATTCCCCGAATTTCTCGGCGAGATAGAGCAGGATCGCACCGGATTCGAACACCCGGACCGGCTCCGGGCCGCTGCGGTCGACCAGCGCCGGGATCTTCGAGTTCGGATTGGCGGCAACGAAGCCGCTGCCGAACTGATCGCCGTCGCCGATCCTGATCAGATGGGCGTTGTATTCGGCCCCCTCATGGCCGAGCGCCAGCAGTTCCTCGAGCATGATGGTCACCTTGACGCCATTCGGCGTGCCCAGCGAATAGAGCTGCAGGGGATGGCGCCCGACCGGCAGGTCCTTTTCATGGGTCGCGCCGGCGATCGGCCGGTTGATCTTCGACCAGTTGCCACCGTTGTCCTGGTCCCAGGTCCAGACTTTCGGCGGTGTGTAGGTATCGGCCATGGGGAATTCCTTGCGTGGGAGAAGAGGAAGACTGAGGTTTAGTACCGGGGGATAGCGAAGGTGAACAGGAGAATTCCAGCCCCTGCCCTATCAAACCTGCGCGACCGGCCGGACGGCCCTCGCTTCTACGGGGCCGACCGGACCTTGTCGCGCCATTCGATCGCATGGCCGCCGACCAGCTCGGCGAGGCGGTCATACTCCCCGGACAGGCGGTCGAACGTCATCGCGCGCAGATCGTCCGGCATCGGCTGGGAGGCTCCCGCCTTCCGGTTCCCCCCCATTTCGAAGGACGTCGCGGCCGGGTCGGGATCAACGCCGATAAATTGGCACAGATCGGCGAAGAACCGGTCCGGCGTCTTGGCCAGATCGTCGAAGAACATGACTTTGAACCGATCCCCGAAGACCGCGCGCCAACGCTCGACGATATGCGACTGCAGCGAACGCACCAGGACGTTGTCCTCGTTCAGAAAGGCCTGGAAGACGGCGGGATCGAAGAGGATCGTGGCGGCCTGCCTGGGCCTTCGCTGCTGCCGCATTCGTGCATGCGACCAGACCCGCGATATCGGATCGCGCAGCGTGTAGAGGATCTTCGTCGTCGGCAATCTTTCGGCGAGCGACCGGACCCGGTCTTCCTCGATCGTCGCATAGGCCGGCGTGATGTCGCCGGTGACATCCGTTTCCGCAAAGGCGAACAGCGACCGGTAGCATTCGATCGACAGGTCGCCGGCGTCCATCGCCTCGAGATAGCGGTGGATGAATTCCAGGTCCCGGCGATCGCGCAACCGCCCTTTCTTGTCCCGGCTCTCCAGGGCATCCCTTTTGCGGATGACCGACTTGAACCGGCTGGGCCGGAGGGGACCGGTCAGGAAGTGCAGTTCCTTGATCGGCGGCATCCAGGTTTCGCGATGCCCCTCCAGCATATCGTACATCGTCGCGGTGCCCGCCTTCTGGCTGCCGATGCAGATGAAGGTCGGGTCCCGCGGCACGAGCGCGGATGGCGACGGGCGCCTGACAACACGGGAAATTGCCCTGAACATGCGACAACCGGTTCGATACGGCCTCATTCGTCGCCGCCACATACCGAAGTCTGGCGTGCGAATCCAGAAAGCGCCGGCAAATTACATCAGGCCACCGCGCCCCACCACAACCTGAAGATGAAGATTTGGTAATGTGCGGGCATCAGAGCATCGGTCGATACATCAGCTGCATTCTGCTTGTCTGCGGTCAGACCGGCGGGATCAGCAGCAGCGGCGCGGTCGCCCGCCGCAACAGCCGCAGCGCCGCGGCAGGCTCGGCGAACACCCGGCTTGCCAGGCTCGCCACCACGATCGAGGGCGCGACATGGGCGATCGGCTCGGCGAGATCGGTTGCGCGCCAGTCCGGCCAGCTCAGGACGCGATGCTGATGCACATGCGGATCCTTGTGGATGCGGTCGGCAATGTGCCTGGCATGCGCCGGTGTCGACAGGGCGAGGATCGTCAGCGGCCGGTTGCCGGCAATCGCGATGCGGTCGGCAAGCGCGATGATTTCCGCCCCGTCGGCCATCCGCTCCCCCGCCCCTGTCTTCGCCGTACCTGTTCCTGCCGCCCCCGTCTCCGCGACATCATAGAGCGCCAGCACCGGCCCATTTCCCCCGCCGTCCGTGCTGTCGACAGCACCAGGAGGGACGACCAGCAGCGCGCCCGCCGCCGCCGACAAACGGCCGATCAGCGCCCAGGCCTGCTCGACCGCCCAGGTTTCGCCCGCCTCGATCGCCACCAGCGGCGATCCGGACAGCCGGTCGGCCAGCACCCGGCCAAGCTGTCCCGACGCGCTTTCGAAGCTCCAGCGTCGCACAGCACCGGCCGCCGTCGCCGACAGCGTCGCCTGAACCGTTTCCTCCTCCCGCGCCCAGGCCCGGTCGAGATCGGCCCGGCTGAGCGGACGGGTTCCGCCGCCGCTGAACCCCAGGATCGCCGCATTGGGCAGGCCGGCCAGATCCCCGATCGCCGTATCGCGCACATAGACGCCATGTAGTTCGACGTCGAGCGCCCGCGCCGCCACAATGCTTGCCCGCAGAAGCGGGCCGGAGCGCTGCGTCCCCGACATCGCAACGATCACCCGGGAGACCGATTGCCAGCGGAAGGACCGGACCGGATCAGCCGTCGTCATCGCTCCGCCCCCCGGTTTCAGCGTCGGACCCGTTGTCTTTCGCCGAAAACGCCTTGCGGGTTTCGGCGAAGCCGGCAAGCCGGGCCTCGACGGCGGCGTTGACGCTGCCCGCCTCGAACGCCCCGTCGGACCCGCGCCGGCCCGCGGGCGTCCCGGTCAGCAGCGCGATGCCCTCATCGATCGTGGCGATCGGCCAGATCGCGAAGTCGCCGGCCCGCACCGCCTCGACGACGCGGGGCCGCAGCACAAGGTGCTTGACGTTCGACTGCGGGATCAGCACGCCCTGCGTTCCGCTCAGACCGCGCCCGGCGCAGATGTCGAAGAAGCCCTCGACCTTCTCGTTGACGCCGCCGATCGCCTGGACCTCGCCAAGCTGGTTGACCGAGCCGGTGACGGCGAGATCCTGGCGGATCGGGATGCCCGACAGGGCCGACAGGAGCGCGTAGAGTTCAGCCGAGGAGGCGCTGTCCCCCTCCACCCCGCCATAGGACTGCTCGAAGACCAGCGAGGCCCAGAGCGATACGGGCACGTCGGTTGCGTAATTGGCGAGCAGATAGGCCGACAGGATAAGCACGCCCTTTGAATGCAGCGGCCCGCCGAGCTTGCTCTCGCGCTCGATATCGATGACGCGGCCCGATCCCATCCGGACCCGCGCCGTGATCCGGGTCGGGCTGCCGAAGGCGAAACCGCCGACCTGCATCACCGACAGGCCGTTGATCTGGCCGACCTTACTGCCGTCCGTGTCGATCAGCACCGTTTCCCGGCCGATCCGCTCGTGCCAGCGTTCGCGCAACCGGTCGGCCCGGTAGGTGCGCTCCTCGATGCTGCGCCGGACATCGTCGCCGGCAATCGCCTCGCGACCGCTTTCGCCGGCCCAGTAGTCGGCCTCGCGCATCAGGTCGGTGAGATCGCCGACCCGAAGCGACAGCCGCTCGCTGTCGCCGGCCATCCGCGCCGCCTCGTCGATGAAGGCGGCGATCGCCGCCGGCTCGGGCGCCTTGAGGCCGGTTTTCGCCGCGACCCGGCGCAACAGCCTGGCATAGTCGGCGATCGCATCGGCGTTCAACGGCAGGTCGTCCTCGAAATCGGCCTGCACCTTGAACAATTCGCCGAATTCCGGATCGAGCTCGACCAGCAGATAGTAGAGCCGCCGCTCGCCGACGAGCACCACCCTGAGGTCAAGCGGGATCGGCTGCGGCTCCAGCGATACCGTGCTCAGCATGTTCATGTCCTGACCCGGCGAGGCGATCGTGATCGTCTGGGCGCGCAAGGCCCGCTTCAGCGCCTCCCAGGCAAACGGCTCGCGGATCAGCCGGTTGGCATCGACGACCAGGAAACCGCCATTGGCCCGGTGCAGGGCGCCCGGACGGATCATGTTGAAATCCGTCTCCAGCGCGCCCATCCGGGCCAGATACTCGATCCGCCCGACCAGCCGGGCAAGCGTCGGATGGTCCTCGTAGAGTACCGGCGCGCCATTGCCCTCGCCGGGTTCGCGGCCGACGACCACGTTGACGAGATAGCGGCGGAACCGCCGATCCTCGGTGATCGGCACCATCGCCTCGGGAAACGCGCCGCCCTTGCCCTCTTGCATGACGAACAATTCGACCTTGTCGAGCAGGTCGGCGCGGATTTCATCGAGGCGCTCAAGCGCCACGTCCAGCCCCTCGAAGCCCTGGCGCGCGTGGGCGATCGCGGCGTCGATGACAGTCGCCGCCATTTCGGCGTTCAGTGCGCGGATCTCGGCGCGATGCTTCTGTTCCCGCTCCGGCACCTCGCGCAAAAGGGCGGCCATTTCCTCCTGCAGCGCGGCGATCTTCTGCTGATAGGCCTCCTGCTCCGCCTGCGGCAGTTGCGCGAAGGCCTCCGGCTTGACCACCTCGCCGTCCTTGACCGGCGCCATCGCAAAGCCCATCGGGGTGCGCATGATGCCGATGCCCTGTTCGCCGGCGCGCTTGCTGATCGCCTCGAACTCGCCCTCTGTCTTCTGCGTCTGGTCCTCGTCGATCCGCCGCCGCCGTTCCCGATAGGCATCGGTTTCGAACATCGCCGGCACTTCCCGGCGCAGCCGGTCGATCAGGAACTGCACCGTCTTCTGGAACCGCACCGCGGTGCCGCTGGGCAGACGCAACGCCTTGGGCACCCATTCGGTCTTGAAGTCATGCACATAGATCCAGTCATCCGGCGCCGGCGCCTTGGCGGCGGCGTCCTTCGCGACCTTCAGGGCAAGCGAATGGCGCCCGGCGCCTTCCGGGCCGAGCACGAAGATGTTGAAGCCGCGATGGGCAATCCGGGTGCCCAGATCAAGCGCCCGCTGCGCCCGATCCTGACCGAGGAAACTGTCGTGGTCCTCTGCAGGATCCTCCGGCAGCGATGCGATCGCCGACGCGACACTGTCGATCGCGCAGGTCGGACACAGGCGATCCGCCGACAGCGGCGCGGGACTATCGGGATCGGTTTCGGCCATCTGCCTGCCCTTCTGCGCTTCTTAAAGACGGTATCGCAACGTCGCGCGGTTCCTTTGGTTCCGTCAAGATTGGGCGGGCCCATCGACGCCGGAAAAATCCGCTCGCAAGGAATTTAACAATTAAGTTTTTCTAAGTATATGATTATAAAAATTCGATTGTATATGATGGATCACGATGCTGGTATCGACCCGTGAGAGCGAGATGCAACCTCGCCGAGACCGGGAGGATACCGACGCGTGTCAGGCAACGCGACCCCAATGGAGGCCCGCTCTTCGGGGCCTCACCCCTCCAATGTCAGTCTTGCCCAGCGCGCCTGGCAGATCCGGCGCAACGCCCTGCTCATGGGCGAGGTGCAGGGCCAAGGCTATATCGGCCAGGCGCTCGGCGTCGCCGACGTCCTTGCGGTCAGCTATTTCCACGCGCTGACCTACAAGGCTGACAATCCCGAGTGGGAAGGCCGCGACCGTTTCCTCCTGTCGATCGGCCACTACGCGATCGCGCTTTATGCCGCCCTGATCGAGGCCGGCATCCTGCCCGACGACGAGATCGGCACCTATGGCATGGATTTAAGCCGCATGCCGATGTCCGGCATGGCCGCCTATACGCCCGGCATGGAGATCACCGGCGGCTCGCTCGGCCACGGACTCGGCATCGCGGTCGGCATGGCGATGGGCCTGAAGCGCAAGGCCAATCCCGCCTTCGTCTACAATCTTTTATCCGACGGCGAACTGGGCGAGGGCTCGACCTGGGAAGCGGTGATGTCGGGCGTCCAGCACAAGCTCGACAACCTGATCGCCATCGTCGATTTCAACGACCAGCAGGCCGACGGCAAGTCGACCGACGCGCTCTGCGCCGAGCCGATCGAGGCCAAGTGGGAGGCCTTCGGCTGGCACACCCAGCGCGTCGACGGCAATGATATCGATGCGGTCGTCGCAGCCTTCGATGCCGCCCGCGCGCTGACCGAGCCGCGGCCGCGCGCCATCATCTGCCAGACGAAGATGTGCAAGGGCATCCCGTTCCTGGAAGAGCGCGAGATCACCCATTTCGTCCGCGTCGAGCCCGACGAATGGGGCAAGGCGCTCGACTATCACGACACGCGGAGGCCGTAATGAGCAGAGCGCTGTCGCGGCTTCCCGCCAAGCATATTCCCCGCACCGTTCCGGTCAGCGAGACCGGCGAGCGCCTGACCACCTCGGCGATGATCGCCTCGCTCGACGCGGAAGGCCGCAAGACCGTCGCGGCCCCCTTCGGCCACGCGCTGTGCGACCTCGCCCGGACCCGCCAGGACATCGTCGGCCTGACCGCCGACCTTGCCAAATACACCGACCTGCACGTCTTCGCGAAGGCCTATCCGGACCGGTTCTACCAGATGGGCATGGCCGAGCAGGTGATGATCTCGGCCGCCGCCGGTCTCGCCCGCGAGGGCTTCACGCCCTTCGCGACGACCTATGCGGTCTTCGCCTCGCGGCGGGCCTACGACTTCATCTTCATGGCGATCGCCGAGGAGGACCTGCCGGTCAAGATCGTCTGCGCCCTGCCGGGCCTGACCACCGGCTACGGCCCGAGCCATCAGGCGACCGAGGACATCGCCATTTTCCGCGGCATGCCGGGCCTGACCATCATCGACCCGTGCGATGCCACCGAGATCGCCCAGGCCGTGCCGGCGATCGCCGATCATCCGGGCCCCGTCTACATGCGCCTGCTGCGCGGCCAGGTGCCGGACGTGCTGAGCCGCTATGGCTACAAGTTCGAGATCGGCAAGGCCAAGGAGATCCGCGGCGGCAAGGACGTGCTGTTCGTCACCACCGGCTTCATGACCATGCGCGCCCTCGACGCCGCAGATCGGCTTGCCGCCGACGGCATCGACTGCGCCGTCCTGCATTGCCCGACGATCAAGCCGCTCGATACGCAGACCATCATCGCGGCGGCCTCCGCCGGTGGCCGGCTGGTCGTCACGGCGGAGAACCACTCCGTGATCGGCGGGCTTGGCGAGGCGGTCGGCGCCTGCCTGATGCGCGCCGGGGTTAATGTACCGTTCCGCCAGATCGGCCTGGCCGACGCCTTTCTCGACGCCGGCGCCCTGCCGACGCTGCACGATCAATACGGCCTGTCCGTCGACGCGGTCGCCGCATCCGTCAAATCCTGGCTGTGAGGACATGCTGTTAAATGAAACTGCTTGAGGGACGCATTGCGATTGTTACCGGCGCAGCCTCCGCGCGCGGGCTCGGCAAGGCGACGGCCCAGCTCTTCGCCGAGCACGGCGCCAGGGTGGCGATCCTCGATCTCGACGGCGCGGCAGCGGCGGTGGCGGCCGCTGATCTTGGCACGGGCCATATCGGCCTGGCCTGCGACGTCACCGACCGGGCGGCCTGCGACGGCGCGCTGCAATCGGTTCAGGATGACCTCGGTCCGGTCGATATCCTCGTCAACAATGCCGGCATCACCCAACCGCTGAAGATCATGGACATCGCCCCGGAAAACTACGAGGCGGTGCTCGACGTGAACCTGCGCGGCACGCTCTATATGAGCCAGGCGGTGATCCCGCAGATGCGCGCGCGCGGACGCGGCAGCATCGTCAATATTTCCTCGGTCTCGGCGCAGCGCGGCGGCGGCATCTTCGGCGGCCCGCATTATTCGGCCGCCAAGGCCGGCATCCTCGGCCTGACCAAGGCGATGGCCCGCGAACTCGCGCCCGCCGGCGTGCGCTGCAACGCGGTTTGCCCCGGCTTCATCGCGACCGATATTACCGCCGGCAAGCTGACCGAAGAGATGAAGGCAGCCATTCTCGACGGCATCCCGATGGGGCGGGCGGGGGAAGCCTCGGACGTCGCCGGCTGCTGTCTGTTTCTGGCCTCCGACCTGTCGGCCTACGTGACCGGATCGGAGGTCGATGTGAACGGTGGATCGCTCATCCACTGAAATCAACACAGTTGGGAGGAAACCGATGAAAAAACTGCTGCAAGCAACCGCCATAACGGCGCTGCTGGGACTGCCCGCGATCGCGCAGGCCGACGAGATCATCTTCGCCCACGGCGCAAACGCCGGCAATCCGCGCTATGACGCCGCCAACATGTTCGCCGACCTGGTCGGCGCCTGTTCCGACCACACCGTCAACGTGGCGCCGTCGGCGACCATGGGCGACGATGCCGAGATGCTGATCTCGGCCCAGTCGGGCGTCATCCAGATGACCGCCAACAGCCAGGGCGCGATGTCCCAGATCATTCCGGAAGTCGGCATGCTCGGCCTGCCCTTCCTGTTTCAGAGCCTGCCGGACGCCTGGGTGGTGCTCGACGGCGAGGTCGGCGACATGATCGACCAGAAGGCGCAGAACGCCGGCATGAAGGTGGTCGGCTTCTGGGACAACGGCATCCGCAACGTCACCCATGTCGACAAGCATGTCGCAACGCCCGCCGATCTCGAAGGCATGAAGATCCGCACCCCGCCCGACGAGGTGACGCTTGCCATGTTCGAGGAAATGGGCGCCAATCCCGCCCCGCTCGCCTGGTCGGAGCTGCCGTCCGCGCTGCGCTCGGGCGCCTTCGAGGGCCAGGAAAACCCGCTCACCAACATCCATTCAGCCAAGCTGCACGAGATCACGCCCTACATCACCATGACCGGCCACAAGTATGAGTCGACCCCGGTCGTCGCCGGCCTGGCCTGGTGGTCGGGCCTATCGGATGCCGACCGCGACTGCATTTCGTCGGCCGTCGAGCAGGCCGGCTGGTACCAGCGCGGCCGCAGCCACATGGACAACCTGTCGCTGCGCGCCAAGATGGAGGCCGAGGGCGCCAAGTTCATGGATGTCGACCAGGCTGCCTTCGCCAAGGCGACCGCCCCGGTCTACGACAAATACGCCGAGAAGCACGGCGACATCGTCAACAAGCTGCGCGGCAACTGATCCGTGCAGCAGGACGACGAAACCCGAACGGGGCCAGCCGGCCCCGTTCGGCGTCTGACCGACCCGCTGCTGGCGGGGATATACTGGAGCGCGGTGGCGATCTTCATGGCGACGATCGGCGCCCTGTTCCTGGCGCTGTTTATCAACGTCGTCCTGCGCTACCTGTTCGCCGAGGGGATCGCCTGGGCCTATGAAATCCCCTCGATCCTGTTTCCCTGGTCGGTCGCATCGGCCGTCGTTGTCGCCACCGTGCTCGGCCGCAACATCCAGATCGCGCTGCTTGTCCTGATCCTGCCCGAGCCGCTGCGCCGGGCCATCGGGATCGCCGTCTATCTTGCCGCGGCCGCGATCGCCGTCACCGTCCTCGTCACCGCGACGCCGACGCTCCGGGCCTCGCAGTTCATGCGGCTTGCCGAGACCGGCATTCCGCAGGTCTGGGGCATGGCCTCGCTGGTCTATGCGTTCGCCGCAATCGCCATCGTCTCGCTGATCGAAACCCTGCGGCTTGTCGCCGGCGGGTCGTATCTCGCCGCGGCCAGGGAGCAGAGCCTGAGCTGATGTCGCTGATCGTCGCCATCGTCTTCTTCGCGCTGCTGATCGTTTCGATGCCGGTCGCGCTCGCGCTCATCGGCGGGGCGGCGATCGCGCTGATGGTCGAGGCCAAACCGCTCGCGGTGATGGCGCAGCGGCTCTACACGCCGACCCAGAGCTTCCCGATGCTCGCGATTCCGTTCTTCATCCTGGCGGGCAACCTGATGATGTCGGGTCGCTTCGGCGATTATCTGGTCGGCTTCGCCAAGCTCGTCGTCGGCCGGTTCCGGGGCGGCATGGGCCATGTCTCGATCATCGGCTCGGTGATGTTCGGCGGGGTTTCGGGGTCCGCCGTCGCGGACGCCACCGCGCTCGGCTCGGCGCTGATCCCGGTGCAGAAGAAGGAGGGCTATCCGCCGGCCTTCGCAGCCGCGATCAACGCCTCCTCGGCGACCGTCTCGCTACTGATCCCGCCGTCGATCCCGCTGATCCTCTACGGCCTCGTCACCTCCACCTCGATCGTCGACCTGTTCGTCGCCGGCATCCTGCCGGGCCTTATCCTGGGGCTCGGCCTGATGTCCGCCTGCTGGTTTTCAGCGCTCTTTCGTGGCCTTCCCGCGTCGCCTTCGCCCGGTGGTTTCCGGGCGTGGCGCGGGCAGGCGTTGGGGGCGATGCCGGCCCTTTTGATGCCCGTCTTCGTGATCGGCACACTGCGGTTCGGCATCGCGACCCCCACCGAGGTCAGCGTCATGGCGGTCGCCTACGCGCTTGCCGTCAGCGGCCTGATCTACCGCGACCTGACCTGGTCGGTGATCGTCAAGGCCATGGTCGCGACCGCCGTGATGACTGGCGCCGTCCTGCTGATCATCATGGCCTCCTCGGTCGTGCAGTGGATCCTGACGCTGGAGCGCGTGCCGCAGCTTCTGTCCGACTGGATCATCGGCAGCCTCGACCAGCCGTGGATGGTGATCCTGGCGATGAACCTGATCCTGCTGATCGTCGGCACGGTGCTCGACCTGCCCGCCGCGATGCTGCTGCTCGGCCCCCTGTTCATCGGGGTCGGCACCGGCATCGGCATGGATCCGGTCCAGCTCGGCCTGATGATGGTGATCAACCTGGCGATCGGCCTCTACACGCCACCCGTCGGCACGACCCTGTTCATCTCCGCGACGATCGCCAAGACCTCGATTGGATCGACGGTGCGGGCGCTGTTGCCCTTCTACATCGTTTCGCTGATCGTGCTGGCGCTGATCAGCTACGTGCCGGCGGTGACGATTTACTAGGGCCGGCTGGGCTTGGATTGGCTCATTTACCGGCGGAACCGTCCGCTGGTTCGAGATCGCCTCCGGCGCTCCCGAAGCCGCCCTTGCGGGCGGCCCCCCACCCCGACCCTCCCCCACAAGGGGGAGGGAGAGCTAAGGCCGTGCCAAGCGGGCTGGAAGCCTTTCAACAAGGAAGATGCATCAACTTAGCCGCTATCGCAATCACCGCTTGCCCGCCATCCGCACCACCAGCTCAGCCGGCGCGTCGATGTGGTCGATGCTCATGCGATGGGCGGCGAGGATGTCGGCGACGTCCTTCTCATGCGCCTCGACCGCGTCGGCGAGCCACTCCCGGAAGGTGCGAACCGCCTTGCGGCTCAAATGCCGCGACGGGCAGATCAGCCAGTAGGCCTCGAAGGCAACGACCGGGATCGCCGGCGTGAGTGGTACCAGCCCGCCCGACAGCACCGCCTTGCTCGCAACCGCAAGCGATTCCAGCACGACGCCGATCCCGTCGAGCGCAAGCTGGATCGCCATCGACGAGCGGTCCATCAGGATCGCCTTGTCATTCCGCGCTTCGATCCCGTTGCGCAGGAGCCACGGGTCCCACTGCAACAGGGCCCGCGCGCTGTCGATCAGCCGCGCCTCCGCCCAGATATCGTCGCCCTCCAGCATGCGCGCGCGATAGTCCGGACTGCACAGCGGCAGGACATAGTCGCAGGTCAGCGGGGCGGCGAACAGGCCGGTCCAGTCGCCGAGGCCGTAGCGGATGTCGAGATCCATGATCTCCAGATCGAAATTGGTCGGATCGGGCGCCGCGTCGATGCGGAGGTCCCATCCCGGATTGCGGCCGATGAAATCCGACAGCCTGGGCCCGAGCCAGCGCACCCCGAAACTGGGCGCGACCCGTAAGTTAAGCCGCCGCGCGGTCTTCGATGCGCCGAGGCTCTGGCGCGCATCGCGCAGGATGCGCATCGCCGTCGAACTTGCCTGGAAAAGCTGCTCGCCTTCCAGCGTCAGGCTCAGCCGCCGCCCGTCCTTGCGGAACAGCCGGACGCCCATCTGCTGCTCCAGAAGCTTGATCTGCTGGCTGACGGCCGAGGGCGAGATCGACAATTCCTCGGCGGCCCGGTTGATCGCGCCGCGGCGGGCGACCGCCTCGAAATAGATATAGGCATTGAGTTTGTGGTCGCCGGCCATGGCTCTCTCGGTCGGATGCGGTTCACGCCATTCTGGACGCGGAAACGGTCCAGGGAAAGCGGCGTTACCGGTTGACCTCGCCGCCCCGTGGCCGCATCGTTTTTCCATGGTGAAAGGCGTCCTGATCGACCTGTCCGGCGTGGTCTATTCCGGCCCGTCGCTGCTGCCCGGCGCGACGGCGGCGATTAAGCGCCTGAACGCCGCCGGGCTGCCCTTTCGCTTCGTCACCAACACCACCAGCAAGCCGCGCGCCGCGATCCTCGACCAGCTTGCCGGCTTCGGGCTGACCGTTGAGCGCGATCATGTCTTCACCCCGGCGATCGCCGCCGTCACCTGGCTTGACGAGGCCGGATACACGCCGCATCTGCTCGTCCATCCCGACCTTGAGGTCGATTTCTCCGGCTGCGCGGCGGCGGATCGGACGGCCGTCGTCGTCGGCGATGCCGGGCGCTTCTTCACATACGACACCCTGAACGCGGCCTTCCGCGCACTCGCCGGCGGCACGCCGTTTCTGGCGCTTGCGACCAACCGCGTCTTCCAGGATGCCGATGGCGACCTCAGCATCGATGCCGGCGCCTTCGTCGCCGCGCTGCAATACGCAAGCCGGGTCGAGCCGATCGTCATGGGCAAACCGGCCCCGGCCTTCTTCGCAGCCGCAGCCTCCAGCATGGGCTGCGCGATCGGCGACGTCGCAATGATCGGTGACGATGCCGAAGCCGATATCGCCGGCGCGCTGAAGGCCGGTGTTGCCGCGGCCTATCTGGTTCGCACCGGCAAATACCGGCCGGGCGATGAGCAAAAGGCCGACATGCCGCCGACCGCCCTTGCCGACGGCATCGGCGATGCCGTCTCCGCCATCCTCGCCGCGCGCGCCTGACGGCCAATCCGGCGTCGATTGACGCGCCCATCGCTCGTTCGGCCCACCACGACCTACCTGGCACATCCGGCCCGGCTCCGCCGGTTTGACAGGGGGGGATGGATCGACTTAGTGTCCGACAAACAGACAATAATTGTCGACAAAGACAGTCTGGCGCGCACCGGCCGGTGCGCATGGGAGGCGATGCCGTTCGATGACGCTGAAGCCGAAGAAGCTTCGGGTTGCCCATGCCTATGAGCTCTTCTCCGCCGAGCTCGAGGCGCAGATCCTCGACGGCACCCTGCGGCCCGGTGACCAGCTTCCCGGCGAGATCGATCTTGCTGAAAGTTTCGGCGTCAACCGCTCGACGATCCGCGAGGGCATCCGGCTCCTGGAAAGCGAAGGCCTGGTGCGCCGCCCCTCGCCGCGCAAGCTCGTCGTCAGCCTGCCGCGCGCCAAGGATCTCACCTCGCGCCATACCCGCGCGCTGCGCATGCTCGACGTCAGCTTTCTCGAATTGTGGCACGTCGCGCTGGCAATCGAGCCGCTCTCGGCCGAACTGGCCGCCCGCTTCGCCGGCCCCGAGGCACTTGCCGCCCTCGACGACACGCAGGAACGGCTCGAACGGGCGACGGAAGCAGGCCAGAGCCAGGTCGCGATCGATACCGAGTTCCACGACAAGGTGGCGACCGCCGGCAACAACCGGGCCCTGCAGCTTGCCCGCGAACCGATCGGCTTCCTGCTCTATTCGGGCATGGAGGTGCTGGCGCCGCGCCTGCCGGGGGCGGCCGACCGGCAGATCGTCGCGCATCGGGCGATCATCGCCGCCATCCGCGCGCAGGATCCGGACACGGCGCGCACCTGGATGCGCCGGCACATCGAGGATTTCAAGCGCGGCTTCGAACTGGCCGGCCTGCCGCTCGATGCGCCGATTTCGGCGTGCCGGACAACCGGGGAGGCATGACGACGATGCTGCCGCGGCATGACAATGTATCCGTTAAGCCGCTAGACTGGTTTCAATACGCAAAGAACCAAATCGGGAGGAAATGCCATGATCGATAGGGTAAGAAAATCCAGCGCGGGGCGGCTGACGTCGCGCCTGCTGGCGGCGGTCGCGGCCGTCGGTATGCTGGGGATGGGAACCGCCAAGGCGGAGGACACCTTCAAGATCGGCGTCGTCACATTCCTGTCGGGTGGCGCGGCAGAAAGCTTCGGCGTTCCGGCCTGGCACGGCGGCAAGCTCATGATTGAGATGCTGAACGAGGGCGGTATCCTGCCCCCGCCCTATGACAAGAAAGGCTTCGGCGGCATGACCATCGAGGCCATTCCGGTCGACGAGGCCGGCGGGGCGACGAAGCAGGTGCAGGAATTCCGGAACCTCGTCCAGCGCGAGAAGGTCGACGCCGTCGTCGGCTATGTCTCTTCCGGCGACTGCCTGGCGATCCCGCCGGTCGCCGACGAATTGAAGGCCTTCACCATCCTCTACGACTGCGGCACGCCGCGCGTCTTCGAGGAGGGCGAATACGCCTATGTGTTCCGCACCGCGGCCCATGCGGCGATGGATAACATCTCGCTGGCCAAATACATGAAGTCCCGCGGCGTCGAGGTCGGCACCTTTGCCGGCATCAACCAGGACTATGCCTGGGGCCAGGACTCCTGGGCCGACTTCGTCGCCTCCATGTCGGTGATCATGCCGGACGCGACGACCGACACCGCCCTGTTCCCGAAGATCTTCGCCGGCCAGTACGGCACGGAGATCTCCGCGCTCATTCGCGACAATGCCGATGTCGTCCATTCCAGCCTCTGGGGCGGCGACCTGCAGGCCTTCGTCCTGCAGGCAGGCCCACGCGGCCTGTTCGAGCGCAGCCAGGTCGCCCTTGCCGCCGGCGACCACGTCATCCCGCAGCTCGGCAACAAGATGCCCGACGGCGTCATCATCGGCGCGCGCGGCATGAACGGCCTGTCGGCGAAGCCCAAGGCGACGGAACTGACCGACGTACTCTGGGAAGCCTATGAGAAGGAACACGACACCTTCCCGGTCCAGGCGCCGTTCCGCATGTGGCAGGCGCTTCTCGGCCTGAAGACCGCGGTCGAGAAGGCGATGGCCGAGAACGGCGGCACCAAGCCGACCGCCGAGCAACTGGCCGCCGCCATGAAGGGCCTGGAATGGGAAGCCCCCTCCGGCACCATCAAGATGGCGCTCGGCAACGGCCACCAGGCGATCCAGCCCAACGCCATCGGCACCACCAAATGGGACGCCGAGACGGGCAAGATGACGCTGGTCGACATCGAGTATTACGCCGCCGAATGCGTCAACCCGCCCGACGGCGTCAAGGCCGTCGAGTGGATCAAGGAAGGCTTCCCCGGCGCCAAGTGCGACTGACGGGGCCTGAGGCCCTGCACTCCGACCATGGCACCCGCCGTTTGTCGACGGCGGGCGCTCTTCCCCTTAAGCGGCGACCAATAAAGGGCATCGATGGAGCTTCTCGCATTCATCCTCGTCGACGGACTGATCTACGGCGCCTGGCTGTTCATCGTCTCCGTCGGCCTGACGTTGGTCTTCGGCGTCCTCAACATCCTGAACCTCGCCCATGGCAGCCTCTACGCGATCGGCGCCTATGCGACGGCGAGCGCGGTCGGCGCCTATTTCGCGCTGGGCGGTGACGCCTTTCCGATGGGCAGCTACCTGGCGATGGTGATCGGCGCGCTGCTGGTCGCGGTTGTCCTCGGGCCGTTGCTCGAACGCGGCCTCTTGCGCCACTTCTACGACCGCGACCACGTCATCGTCGTGCTGGTCACCTATGGCGTCTTCCTGATCCTGGAAGACGTCATGAAGCTGATCTGGGGCGTGACGCCGCTGTTCGTCTCCGAGCCCTATTCGCTGCTCGGCAATGTCGAGCTCGGCCCGCTGTTCTATGTCGCCTACGACTTCCTCGTCATCGCGGTGGCGATCATGTCCGGCCTCGCCGTCTGGTTCTTCCTGAACCGCACGCGGCGCGGCAAGGTGGTGCTCGCCGTCATCCATGACCGCGAGATGAGCCAGACCATGGGCGTCAACGTCGACCGGGTCTTCCTCGTCTGCTTCACCGTCGGCGTCTTCCTGGCAGCGCTGGGCGGGGCGCTGACCGCGCCGATGATCTCCGTCTCGCCTGGTATCGGCGTCAACGTCATCATCATCGCGTTTGCCGTCGTCATCATCGGCGGCCTCGGCTCGATCGAGGGGGCGGCGATCGGCGCGCTGTTCGTCGGGATCGCCCGCGCGGCCTCCGTCCATCTTTTGCCGGAGGCCGAACTGTTCATCATCTATCTGGTGATGGCGGTCGTCCTGGTGTTCCGGCCCGAGGGCCTGTTCAGCAAGACGGAGGCGCGCAAGATATGAGTGCGACCCGCTCCCTTCCCGTCATCTGCGCGATCGGCTTCGTGGCCCTGATCGTCGTCGGCCTGCTGCTGCCCGAATGGGCGATGTTCCTGACCACAATGGCCTTTGCGAAGGGCCTCGTCGCGCTCGGCATCGTCTGCCTGATGCGGGCCGGCCTCGTCTCCTTCGGCCAGGGCCTCTATTTCTGCATCGGCGCCTATGTCGCCGGCCTGATGGCCAACTGGACCGGCATCACCGACATCTTCCTGTTGACCGCGCTCGGCATCATCGCCTCCGGGATAACCGGCATGATCTTCGGCCCGCTGCTTGCCACCTATCGCGGCATCTTCTTCGCCATGCTGACCCTGTCGCTGTCGATGATCCTCTATGGGTTCCTATCCAAGATGACGGCGCTCGGCGGCACCGACGGCCTCAATGTCGCCGCCCCCACCTTCCTCGGCTACGCGCCGGAGGGCCGGGCGCTCGGGCTGTCGCTCTATGTCTATACCTGCGCGATCGTCGTCATCGCCGGCGGGCTGGTGCGCACCTTCTTCGATTCCGAACGCGGCCTGATCGCGCTCGCCATCCGCGACAACGAATTGCGGGTCGAGTATCTCGGCGCCTCGGTGCGCAAGGAGATCGTCTTCAGCTATGTCGCAGCCGGTATTCTCGGCGGCATCGGCGGCGTCATCTCAGGGCTGGCGATCGGTCATGTCGACCCCGAGACCGCCTATTGGACGACGTCGGGCGAATTCGTCTTCGTCGCGATCCTGAGCGGCTATCTTTCGATCCCCGCCGTCTTCGTCGGTTCGCTGCTGCTGGAGGTGGTGCGGTCCTTCTCTAACCTCTATTTCCCCAACACCTGGCAGCTCTCGCTCGGCATCTTCCTGCTGGCGGTGATCCTGCTCCTGCCCAACGGGCTCGGATCGCTGCTCGCCTGGCGCAAGCGCCGGAGGGAGACGTCGTGAGCGATGCCATTCTTGTCACCGAGGACGTCAACAAGACGTTCGGCGCCGTCACGGCGGCCCGCGAGGTGTCGGTTGAGGTGCCGAAAGGCGCCATCTGGAGCCTGATCGGCTCGAACGGCGCCGGCAAGACCACCTTCGTCAACATGGTGACCGGCTATATCAAGCCGGACCGGGGCCGGATCCTGTTTCAGGGCCGCGACATCACCCGCCTGTCGCCGCGCCAGATCACCCGGCTCGGCATCAGGCGGTCGTTCCAGATGCCGCAGCTCTACGCCGAACTCACCGTCCTGCAGAACATGCTGGTCTCGCGCTCGATCAACGCCGAGCGGCCGCCCTCGATCTGGCGCGGCGCGCAAGGGGCCGATGACGTCGAGCGCGCGATGGACATCCTCAAGCGCTTCAAGATCGCCGACTACAGCGACCGGCTGATGGGCGAATTGTCGGCCGGCGTGCGCAAGCTGCTCGACATCGCCATGGCGATTTCCGGCACGCCGCGCGTGGTGATGCTCGACGAGCCGACCAGCGGCGTCGCGGCCGAGGAGAAATTCCCGATCATGGACCTGGTGATGGAGGCGCTGTCGGCCTCCGACGTGACGATCCTGTTCGTCGAGCACGACATGGACATCGTCACCCGCTATTCTGAGCGGGTGCTGGCCTTCTATGACGGCGCGATCGTCGCAAACGACGCGCCCGACGAGGTCCTCGCCGACGAGGTCGTGCAGCGCTACGTGACGGGGACGGCGAAATGACTGTGTCCCAGAAGATCCTGGCGCTGAAGTCGATCGACGTGAAGATCCAGTCGGTGCCGATCCTGCGCGGCGTCGACCTCGACATCGCCGAGGGAGAGATCGTCGGCCTGCTCGGCCGCAACGGCGCCGGCAAGACGACGACCATGCGCACCATCATGGGCCTGATCAGGCCGGTCTCCGGAACGGTCGAGATCGGTGGAACGGATGTTACCGCCTTCGACGCCTATCGCCGCCCGGCGCTGGGGCTCGGCTACATGCCCGAGGACAGGCGGCTGGTGCCCGACCTGACGGTTGAGGAGAACATGCTGCTGCCGGCCTGGGTCAACGATGCGATCGATCAACAGGCGGGGCTGACATTCGTCTACGACCTGATGCCGGAACTCGCCGCCATGCGCGACCGCAAGGCCCTGCTCCTGTCCGGCGGCCAGCAGAAGCTGGTGGCGCTCGGCCGCGCCCTGCTCGCCGGATCGAAACTGCTCTTGCTCGACGAGCCCTTCGAGGGCGTCGCCCCGGCGCTGGCGCAGCGCCTGTCGGAGGTGATCGCCACCCTGAAGGGCGAGAAGCTGTCGGCGCTGATCGCCCAGTCGGAACTGACCCACGCCGTCTCCGTGCTCGACCGCGAGGTGACGATCGAGCGCGGCGAGATCGTCCGGTCCGGCGGCTAGGCGCCATGCCAACCCCTCTGCGACCATCCCTGCCGCCGATCCGCGAGGAGGTGCATTTCGGCGACCGCCGCGTCCGCTGCTTCGCCGAGCGTCCGCACAGCCTCGATCAGATGCTGCGTGACGCCGTCACCCGCAACGGCGACGGCGAGGCGCTCATCTGCGGCGACACCCGCCTGACCTATGCCGAACTCGACGCCGAGGTCGACCGGATCGCCGGCAATCTCAATCGCGCCGGCCTCGGCAAGGGCGACCGGATCGCGCTGGTGCTCCCCAATTGCGCCGAATTCCTGACCGCGCTGATGGCGGCAAGCCGGCTCGGCGCGATCGTTGTCCCGGTAAACGTCCGCGAGCAGACCCCGGAGCTCACCTATATCCTCAACCATTGCGGCGCGCGGATGCTCGTCCACGGCGCCGAGGTGACCGATCGCCTGCCGGCCGCAGCCGACCTGCCGGCGCTCGAACGGCGGTTCTCGGTCGGCGGTAACGCGCCGGGCGCCGATCCCTTCGAAACCCTCGTCGAAACGCGTGTCGCCGCAGCGCCACCCCGCGATTTCGACGAGGAGGACGTCGCCGTCATCCTCTATACGTCCGGCACGACGGGCAGGCCCAAGGGCGCGATGCTGACCCATTTCAACATCGTCCATTCGGTCATGCATTACGAATTCGGCATGGCGCTGACCAAAGCCGATCGCTCGGTGCTCGCGGTGCCTGCCTCGCACGTCACCGGTCTTGTCGCCAATCTCCTGACCATGATCCGGGTCGCCGGCTGCAGTCTGATCATGCCGCAATTCGAGGCCGAAGCCTTCCTGCGCTTTGCCGCGCGCGAGCGGATGACCTACTCGATCCTGGTGCCGGCGATATACACGCTTTGCCTGTTGCGCGCGGATTTCGCCGATTACGACTTAAGCGCCTGGCGGATCGGCGGCTTCGGCGGCGCGCCGATGCCCGAGGCGACGATCGCCGCCCTGAAAGACGCGCTGCCCGGCCTCATCCTGATGAACGCCTATGGCTCGACGGAGGTGACGTCGCCGGCGACCATCTCGCCGCCGGGGGGAACCGGCGACCGTCCCGACAGCGTCGGCAAGCCCGTCCTGTGCGGCGATATCCGTATCGTCGACGATCATGGCCGCCCCGTACCGCCGGGCACCGACGGCGAGGTGCTGATCGGCGGACCGATGGTCGTGCCGGGCTACTGGCAGGATCCGGAGCGCACGGCGGCGGGGTTCGTCGACGGCGCCTGGAAGTCCGGCGATATCGGCGCGATCGATACGCAAGGCTTCCTGTCGCTGCACGACCGCAAGAAGGACATGATCATCCGCGGCGGCTACAACATCTACTCGGCCGAGTTGGAAAACACGCTGGTCCATCACCCCGGCGTCATCGAATGCGCCGCCGTCGCCCGGCCCGACCCGGTGCTCGGCGAAAAGACCCATGTCTTCGTGCACGCGTGCGACCCGGCGCCGGCAGAGGAAGACCTGCGCGCCTTCTGCGCCGAGCGGCTCGCCGACTACAAGGTGCCGGATTTCATCACCTTCCTGGAGGCCCCGCTGCCCCGCAACGCCAACGGCAAGGTGCTGAAAACGGCGTTGCGCGCCCTGAGCAGCGGCGATACCGGCGGATAACGCTCTCCCTCCACGCGACTTTGCCGTGACCGCGGCCCCTTGTTCTGTGGCCGCGGCGACTTAGATCTTGCCGATCGAACGGGCAAACTCCAGCCATACCGCGGGCTGGCCCCGCCATCGACACCACTTCGTTACCTGCCGCGCGTAGACTGAAAAACGAGCCCGTCATCAGGCACAGGAACCACACATGACCGATATCGATACCGCCGCGCCGGTTCTCGTCACCGGCGCCACCGGCTACGTCGCCGGCTGGATCGTCAAGGGCCTGCTGGAGGCCGGCTGCACCGTCCACGCGCCGGTGCGCGATCCGGGCAACGCCGCCAAGCTGCAGCACCTCAGCGATATCGCCGCGAACGCGCCTGGCGAAATCCGGTATTTCAAGGCCGATCTGCTGGAAGACGGCTCCTATGACGAGGCGATGCAGGGCTGCGCCGTCGTCTTCCACACCGCATCGCCCTTCACCGTCGACGTTAAGGATCCACAGAAGGAACTGATCGATCCGGCGGTAAAGGGAACACGGAATGTGCTCGAAGCTGCGAACCGGACCGACAGCGTCAAACGCGTCGTCTTAACCTCCTCCTGCGCGGCGATTTATGGCGACAACGCGGACATCGCCAACGCGCCGAACGGCCGGCTCGACGAGAGCGTCTGGAACACATCCTCGTCGATCGCGCACAATCCCTACTTCTACTCCAAGACGCTTGCCGAAAGGGAGGCCTGGAAGATTGCCGAGGCGCAGGACCGCTGGCGGCTGGTCGTCATCAATCCGAGCCTGGTGATCGGCCCGGCGCTGCAGGCCCGGCCGACCTCGGAGAGCTTCAACATCCTGCGCCAGATGGGCGGCGGCGCGCTGAAATCCGGCGCGCCGCGCTGGGGCATGGGCACAGTCGACGTCCGCGACCTCGCCGATGCCCATCTCGCCGCCGGCTTCCGGCCCGACGCCAATGGCCGCAACATCATTTCCGGCCACGAGACCGACATGCTGGCAATCGCGCTCACTCTGCAGGACCGGTATGGCAGGGACTATCCGCTGCCGAAACGGGCCGCGCCGAAATGGCTTGCCTGGCTGATGGCGCCGATGCTCAGCGATGGCCTGACCCGCAAGGCGGTCGCCAACAATGTCGACATCCCCTGGCGGGCCGACAATTCCAAGGGCAAGCGCGAATTGGGCGTGACCTACCGGCCGCTGAAGACCTCGATGGAGGAGATGTTCCAGCAGATGATCGACGCGGGCCAGTTCGAGAAGGCGTAAGGCCCGCGCCTGCCCCCTCACAACCCTTCTGCGGCGCGCCGGACGACCTCGGCGATCTCGGAGAGCTGTCCGGCGAGCGGGCTCGCCTTGCGCCAGACCATGCCGAGCGTCCGGGCCGGCTGCGGCTCCTCGAAGCGGGCGATCGAAACGGCGGCCGACCGGGTCTCCACCGCGACCGCCATTTCCGGGATCAGCGTCACCCCCATCCCGGCGCCGACCATCTGCACCAGCGTCGACAGCGAACTGGCATCGAGCAATTCGCGCGGCGGCGTCGACTGCAGATTGCAGAAGGACAGCGCCTGGTCGCGGAAGCAATGCCCCTCCTCCAGCAGCAGCAGGCGCATCTCGCGCAAGGCGTCGCGGCTTGGAACCGGCACGTCGGCATCCGCGCCAGGCCGCACCAGCACGAACGGCTCGGTGTAAAGCGGCACCTCGGCCAGCGTCGGCTCCGAAATCGGCAGGGCGAGGATCGCGGTATCGAGCCGGCCGTCCGTCAGCTCCTCGATCAGCTTCGGCGTCAGCGTCTCGCGCACATGGATATCGAGCTCGGTATGGGCTGCGGCGAGGTCGGAAATGACGGCCGGCAGAAGATAGGGCGCGATCGTCGGAATGACGCCGATCCTGAGGCGCCCGACCAGCCGGTCCCGCGCCGCCCGCGCCAGGTCGCCAAGCTCGTCCACCGAGCGCAGGATCTCGCGGATCCGCTGCACCGCCGCCTCGCCGAATTGGGTCAGCCGGACCTGCCGCGCGCCGCGATCGAACAGCATGACGCCGAGCGTGTCCTCCATCTCCTTGATCTGCATCGACAGGGCCGGCTGCGAGATCGAACAGGCCTCCGCCGCGCGGCCGAAATGGCCATGGGTCGCCAGCGCATCGAAATAGCGGAGTTGTCTTAGGGTGAGATTTATCATCAGAATATCTTATCGTATAAATCAGTTTATTCAACTTCGCCTGATGCATAAAGTTTGGTATGATTCTAAAAAATAGGGTTCGGCGGGCCATCCGGAGCCCCGACCGGGCCGGCGAACACGGTTTACGCCCTACCGCAAGAGACGCCACCACTGAGAGCCACGAACGGAGAAGGACATGGACGCGAAGACTGACGATAAACTGGGCCAATGCCCCGTAATGCACGGCGCCACGCATTTCGGGATCCGGTCCAACAAGGACTGGTGGCCGAACCAGCTCAACCTGAAGATCCTGAGCCAGAACTCGTCCCTGTGCGATCCGATGGACGAGGGCTTCGACTACGCCGAGGCGTTCAAGGCACTCGACCTGAACGCGGTCAAGCAGGACCTCTATGCCCTGATGACCGATTCGCAGGACTGGTGGCCGGCCGACTACGGCAACTATGGCGGCCTGATGATCCGCATGGCCTGGCACGCCGCCGGCACCTATCGCACCGCCGATGGCCGCGGCGGCGCAGGCGCCGGTTCGCAGCGCTTCGCCCCGCTCAATTCCTGGCCGGACAACGGCAATCTCGACAAGGCCCGCCGGCTGCTCTGGCCGATCAAGCAGAAATACGGCAAGGCGCTGTCCTGGGCCGATCTTCTGATCCTCGCCGGCAATGCCGCGATCGAGGAGATGGGCGGCAAGACCTTCGGCTTCGGCGGCGGCCGGGTCGATATCTGGGAGCCGGAAGAGGACGTCTACTGGGGCGCCGAGACCGAATGGCTCGCCACCTCCGACCAGGCCAACAGCCGCTATACCGGCGAGCGCGAACTCGAAAGCCCGCTTGCCGCCGTCCAGATGGGCCTGATCTACGTCAACCCGGAAGGCCCGGACGGCAAGCCCGACCCGGTCGCGTCCGGCCGCGACATCCGCGAGACCTTCGCGCGGATGGCGATGAACGACTACGAGACCGTCGCGCTGACGGCCGGCGGCCACACCTTCGGCAAGATGCACGGCGCCGGCGATCCCGCCCATGTCGGTCCCGAGCCCGAGGGCGCGCCGATCGAGGAGATGGGGCTGGGCTGGATCAGCAGCTACGGCAGCACCAAGGGCCGCGACGCCATCACCAGCGGCCTCGAAGGCGCCTGGACGCCCGATCCGACGAGTTGGGACAACGGCTATTTCGACGTGCTGTTCGGCTATGAGTGGGAACTCGTCAAGAGCCCGGCCGGCGCCTGGCAGTGGACGCCGAAGGATCTCGCCGAAAAGGACATGGCGCCCGATCCGGAAGACGCTTCCAAGCGCGTGCCGATCTTCATGACCACCGCCGACATGGCGATGCGCATGGACCCGATCTACGAGCCGATCTCGCGGCACTTCCACGAGAACCCGGACGAGTTCGCCGATGCCTTCGCCCGCGCCTGGTTCAAGCTGACCCATCGCGACATGGGCCCGAAGGCGCGCTATCTCGGCAACGAGGTTCCGGCCGAGGACCTGATCTGGCAGGACCCGATCCCCGCCGTCGATCATGATCTGGTCGACGATGCCGATATCGCCGACCTGAAGGCGAAGATCCTTGCCTCCGGCCTGACGACCGCGCAGCTCGTCTCGACCGCCTGGGCCTCGGCCTCGACCTTCCGCGGCTCCGACAAGCGCGGCGGCGCCAACGGCGCTCGCATCCGCCTTGCCCCGCAGAAGGACTGGGACGTCAACCAGCCCGGCGAGCTTGCCGGCGTCCTCTCCACGCTGGAAGGCATTCAGAGCACCTTCAACGGTGCGCAGTCCGGAACGAAGAAGGTGTCGCTTGCCGACATTATCGTTCTGGGCGGCGTCGCGGCGGTCGAGCAGGCCGCGCAAGCGGGCGGCCATGCCGTGAGCGTGCCCTTTACGCCGGGCCGCATGGATGCCAGCCAGGAGCAGACCGACGCCGAATCCTTCGACGTCCTCGAGCCCCAGGCCGACGGCTTCCGCAACTACCTGAAGACCAAGTTCACCGTGTCGACGGAAGAGCTTCTGATCGACAAGGCACAGCTTTTGACGCTGACCGCGCCGGAGATGACGGTGCTCGTCGGCGGCATGCGCATGCTCGGGGCGAACTTCGACGGTTCCGAGCACGGTGTCTTCACCGATAATCCGGGAACACTCTCCAACGACTTCTTCGTCAACCTGCTCGACATGGCGACCACCTGGAAGCCGGTCGACGAGGACGAGGAAGTGTTCGAGGGGCGTGACCGCGCATCGGGCGACATCAAGTGGACCGCCACCCGCGCCGACCTGATCTTCGGCTCGAATTCGGAACTGCGGGCCGTTGCCGAGGTCTATGCCTGCGACGACGCCAAGGCGAAATTCGTCGCCGACTTCGTCGCCGCCTGGACCAAGGTGATGAACGCGGACCGCTTCGACCTGGCCTGAGCGGTCCAGTGAAAACGCAACCGCGATCCCCAGCCGGGTCGCGGCCGTACGATACTGATCGGCGCATCCGAAAGGCGGGTGCGCCGATTTTGTGTTGGACGCCTCGGTGTCAGATGCGCTGCCGTCCGGTTTAAGTCCGGTGGCGACGATTCACCGACTGTATGGCGTGATTGACGCCCCCTCACCCGGCCCTTCGGGCCACCCTCTCCCGCAAGGGGAGAGGGTCCGTGCCGCGCGGCTCCTTTCCCGCAAACTCGACCTCTTTCCCACAAGGAGAGAGGGGAGAACGAGGGTGCCGCGAGACTCTTACCCTCTCCCCCTTGGCGGGAGAGGGCGGCCCGAAGGGCCGGGTGAGGGCCCGTCAGCGGCTGCCGCTGTTTACCCCCCGCAAAGCCGGCACGCCAAAGCCGGCGCGCGCCTCAATCCGCGCGCCATCGAACGCTCCGACAAGACCCTCAATCTCATCCCCCGGCAATATGCAGACCGCCGTCGACAGCGCGTCGGCAAGCGCCGCCGTCGGCGCGGAGACGGTCACCTGCCGGTCCGCCACAACCGGACGCCCGGTTCGCGGATCGAGGATATGGCCAACGGTACCCGCCCGGTCGATCGTCGTGCCATGCGTCGCAGACGTCGCAAGCGCCCGGTCGCCGAGCGAAACGACCCGGTCGGACCCGGCGATCCGCACCGGCCAGCCGGTTCCGTCACGACGCCCCCCAAGCGCCCGCAACTCGCCGATATCGACCAGGACATGCCGGAGCCCGGCGGCGGCGAACAGCGTGGCGATCCGGTCGGTCACATAGCCCTGCGCGATACCGTTCAGCGTCAGCGCCATGCCCGGACGGTCAAAGGAGACGGCTTGTGGTCCGTAGCGGACGTGCTCGAAGCCGATCGACCTGCAATCCATTTTCGCGCCCGCCAAAGCCGCCCAGAGCGGCTGGATCGTCGGATCGAACGCACCGCCGCTTGCCTGGTGAACCGCACCGGCAAGCGACAGGATCTGCAGGAAATCACCACTGGGCGCTTCGTATCGCCCCTTATCATTAAGTCGATTTATTTCACTATCCGGCCGATACAGGCTGAACAGGCCTTCCAGACGGTCGATCTCGGCAACGCAGGCCGCGACAAGACCGGAGGCCTCGTCACGGTCGCCGGTATCGACGAAAATCCGCGCCTTCGCACCGAGCGCGACGCCCGACCAGACGACCCGGCTGTCCGACCGCGCCGGCAATGCGAGCCCGCCGATCCCGGCGGCCCCGAGAGCAGCCGTGATCGTCAGGAACCGCCGCCTGGAAAGACCGCTCATCCGCCCGCTCCGCGCTCGGCCGGCGTCTGCCCCGGAAACGCCAGCACGTCGACCGGCGACAGCACCATCTCATCGGAGATCCCGGCAAGGTCGACGACCCGCCCGCCCCGCTCGGCGGCAAAGGCCTGAGCGGCCTCGGCATCGGAAAACGGCACCAGCTCCGGTGCCCCCATACCGCCGCGCGCATCGCTGTCGACGACGAAGACGGCATCGGCGAGCGCGATCCAGTTGCCCTCGCCGGGCGCCGACCAGGTCGCGCCGGACGCGCCCATGTCGCTCACATAGATCGCGACGATCTCGCCGTCCTCCTCCGGCATCCGGTCATAGGCGAGCGCGTCGCGCACCTGCGAAAACCACAGCGGATGGGGGTTGCCGGCCAGATGCACCTGCGCCTTGGGGCCGGCATGGTCGAGCACGATCATCTGGCAGTAGTGCCCCGCCGCCTCGGCGGTCAGCGCGACCGGACCGGGCCGCTCGGCCGATGTCTCCTCGTTGCAGGCGGCAAGTGCCAGCAGCGCGGCGAGCAGCAGCAGCGGCCTGATCATGGCTCGATCCTCCTAAGCGTTGCCAGGGCGCCGGCGAGCAGCAGAAGCGGCCAGGCGACAAGCGTAGCGATCGGCGCGAACGCCGGCAGCGTGAGCGTCTGCGGCGCGGATGCCAGGCCCGGCACGGCCGCGTCCGCCTCGATCGCGAGCAGGTTGAACAGCCGGAACGCATCCGTCGGGCTCGCCACCAGCAGCACCGGGAACACCGTCTTGGTGAACACGCCGCCATCATCGGCGACGACCGCGCCGAGCAGTGCCACGTCCAGCATCACCACCGCGACGACCCAGACGCCGAGCGCCAGGCTCGCCGCCGTGCCCGGCTGGCGCACCGAGGCGCTGATCAGGTCGCCGACAGCCAGGAACACCGCGCCGAGCAGGATCGCGGTGACGGCCAGCCGGGCGATATGGCCAAGGCCATCCGCGCTCGCCCCGTGCAACCCGGCGACCACGACGGTTGCCACGCCATAGCCGACAATGATCGCGCCGGCGAGAACGCCGAGCTGCGCGGCGAATTTCGCGGCCAGCAGGCCCGAGCGCGGCACCGGATAGGTCAACAGCAGCGCCAGCGTGCCGCGCTCGCGTTCGCCGGCAAAGGAATCATAGGAGAGCAGCAGCGCGATCAGCGGCACCAGATAGACGCTGAGCGTCGCAAGGCTCGAGGCCGTCAGCGTCAGCCGGTCGACGCCAAGCGTGCCCGCCGGCGAGGAACCGGCGAAGGCCAGGATCAGCCCGAACACGGTCATCAGCGCGGTCGCCGTGATCACCCAGCGGTTGCGCAGGGCGATGCGCATCTCGGTCGCCGTTATGGCGGCGATCTGGCCGATCATGGCTGGTCTCCCGCGGATGGGCGCGATTGATTGAAATGGCGGTAGAGATCCTCAAGGCTCGGCGGCACGATCTCGATGTCCTCCACCGCCGGGCCGAGTGCGGTGACGGCGGCCAGGTGGCGGAGCTTGTCGTCGGCGCTGCAGGAAATCTCGACCGCGCAGCCATTGATCCTCAATCCGCCAACGGTCTCGGCGACCCGGTCGGCCTCGTCGGGCTTGACCGAGACACGCAGCCGGATCGGCAGCGCTGCGCCGGCGCGCAGTTCGGCAAGCCGCCCGTCCGCGACGATGTCGCCCTTCTTCAGGATGACGATCCGGTCGGCCCGCGCCTCCATCTCGGTGAGCGCATGCGAGGACAGCAGCACCGCCGCGCCGCGGCCGGCAAGCTCGGCGACGATATCGTAGAACATGCCGCGCGAGATCGGATCGAGGCCGGAGGTCGGCTCGTCGAGGACGACGAGATCCGGTTCGCCGATCAGGATCTGGGCAAGCCCGAGCCGCTGGCGCATGCCCTTCGACCAGGTCGAGATCCGCCGGTCGAGCGCCTCGCCGAGCCCAACACGATCGAGCAGCCCCGGCACGATCGTCGCGCGCCGGCCCCTCATGCGGGCAAACAGGGCAAGCTGCTCGCGGCCGGTCAGCGCACCGTGGAAGGCGACGTTTTCGGGCAGATAGGCGATCCGCCGCCGCGCCGCCATCGATCCCGCCGCCCCGTCGAGCACACGCAGTGTGCCCCCATCCGGGCGGATTAAACCGAGGACCAGTCGGATCAGCGTCGTCTTGCCGGCGCCGTTATGGCCGAGCAGCGCCAGCCGCTCGCCGGGCGCGACGCTGAGCGTCACCCCGTTGAGCGCCGTCAGCGCGCCGAAGCGCTTTTCGATACGCGAGAGTTCGATTGCCGAGATGCTCATGCGGGACCTCCCTCAGCCGTCTGATCGCCGAGATCGGGCGGGACCATCAAGGGACGGGTATCGACGACCCCGCCGGGCAGGAGCGCTGGAAACTTCGATTGGGCCCAGCGGATGAGCTGCACCGCCGGAGAGCCGAGCAACAGGCGGGCGGCTGGCTGCGTCCACAGGATGTGGTCGATCAGATCGTTCGGCCGATAGGGCACATCGGCGACGCCGTCGCTGTTGAGATCAAACGCGGCATGGTCGCTCCAGTAGTTGCCCTGGCCCTCCGCGCTCCAGTCGAGCCAGCGCGAGCCGACATATTTCACCTGCACCCGGTTGCCGATGAAGCCGTTGCCGGAAATCGCGTTGCGCTCGGAGCCGGCGGTGAAGTGGATGCCGATCGGGCAGGCCTCGAAGCGGTTGCCGATCAACCGGTTCTTGTTGGCGTTGTACATGAACAGGCATTTCTCGCCGCCGCCGCGTACCAGATTGCCCTGCACCACCGCGTCGTTGGCATAATTCAGCATGATGCCGTGGTCGCGGTCGTTGATCGACACGTTCCCGGCGACATCGAGGTCGCGCGAATACATCAGCGCGTAGCCGACATGATTGTCGCGCGAGACGTTGCCGGTCACCGTGCCGCCGTTCGTGTACATGTAGTGGACGGCGAAGCGCAGGTCCCGGAACCGATTGTTGCGGAAGATGTTGTCACGGCTGGTATTGACGAAGATGCCGTCGCGGCCATAGCGGATGTCGTTGTCCTCGACGATCGTCCCCGGCGCGTTCCAGATATAGACGCCGTTGCCGCGCGCGTTCATCCGGTGGTCCTGCCGGCCGGTAATCGTGTTGCCGGCAACCAGCGTGTCGCGCCCGCCATGAACGTCGATGCCGACCAGGTTGCCGGTGAGCGTATTGCCGATCACCCGGGCGTTGCGCGCCGTCTTGGTGACCTTGATGCCGGAATCGAGCGTCTCATGCGAACCGCCTGATCCGGACACCTCGAGATTTTCAACCGTGATGTCCGTCCCGGTGACGGTCACCACCGTTCCGGTGCCCGGCCCGACGATCCGCGCTCCGTCGGCGCCGATCAGGGTGACGGGCCGGTCGAGCACCACCGGCCCGTCATGGATGCCGGTACCGAGCCGGATGACATCACCCGGCCCGGCCCCGTCGACCGCGTCCTGAAGCCGACCGTGACCGGCCTGAACGGTCCATTCGCGCGCCTGCGCCATGCCCGCCGCCGCAAGCGCGGCGACGAACAGGACCATCCGGAAGGAAAGGCCGATCATGGCTCCCTCCCCGGCTCTAGGCCGACCGCGGCTCGACGATCATGCGGCCGCGCATTTCCATGTGCAGCGCATGGCAGAACCACTGGCAATAATACCAGTGCACGCCTGGCCGGTCGGCGGTGAAGGTGACCGAGGCGGTCGCCTGCGGGCCGACTTCGAAGGCAATGCCGTGATTGCCGAGCGTGAAGCCGTGGGTCAGGTCGTCGACATCGTCCAGATTGGTGACGTAGACGGTGACCTCGTCACCCTGCTTGACGGTGAACTGCTCCAGGCCGAAGGTCGGCGCGACCGAGGTCATGTAGACCCGGACCTTGTTGCCGTCGCGGATCACCGTGTCGTCGTAGTCGAGATCGACGCCGTCGGCGGCCGCCTGCTTGCGGGCGTCCTCCCACATCGGATCGTCGCGCTGCCAGATCGCCGCCGGATTGACCTTCGAGCGGTGCACCAGGATGCAGTCATGCGGCTCGGCGAAGGTCGGCCCGTCATGGACGACCTCGGGCTGGTCGAGCGAGATATCGATGAGCTGTTCGTTCTCCGGCTTCAGCGGACCGACATTGAGGAACCGGTCCTTGGAGAACTTGTTCAGCGAAATCAGCCACTTGCCATCCGCTTCCTTGGTCTCGCCCATGGTCGCGTGGTTGTGGCCCGGCTGATACTGCACATCGGTCTTGGCCAGGATCGGATCGACATCCTCGCCGGCATACTGGCGGATCGCCGCATCCATGTTCCACTTCGCCATCTGGCTGTCGAGGAACAGGGTGGTGAAGCAATTGCCCTTGCCGTCGAAGGCGGTGTGGAGCGGGCCGAGCCCCAGTTCCGGCTCGGCGACCACGCAGGAGCGCGGATCGGCGCCGTTAAACACGGCTTCGATCTTGTCGACGTCGAGCACGGTCACCGTCGGCGACAGCTTGCCGTTGATGACGACATGCTTGCCGTCCGGCGCGGTGTTGCAGCCATGCGGGCTGTTGGGCACGGGGACGTAGGCCGTGTATTTCGAGCCCTTGCGGCCGTCGAGCACCGGGACGCCGTTATACTCCTTGTAGTCGCCGTTCTTCACGCCCTCCTCGATCCGGGCGATGTTGAAGATGACCGCCCAGTCGGTCTCGTTCTCGGTCATTTCCGCGAGCGTCACGCCGCCCTCGGAATTGTAGCAGGTCGAGATCGCATAGCGGCCCTGGTAGTCGGCGTCGCAATTGTCGAGATTGCCATCGACGATCACCTGCCAGGCGATCTCCATCGTGTCGCCGTCGATGGCGGTGAAGATCGCGACATACTTCTCCGGATCGTCGAGGATCATCCCGTCATTGGGCAGCGGGATGCGGTGTTCGCCATTGGCGAAGACATAGCCGGTGCGCGGGAATTTCTGCGGGCGCAGGCCATGGATGTCGCTGGCATTCGGGATCTCGATGATCTTGTCGCATTTCATGACATCGCAGCGCACCCGGGCAACGCGGGTATTGGCCTTGTCGTTCATGAACAGGTAGCGGCCGTCATAG
>JANQKY010000010.1 GCA_028280885.1 Tepidamorphus sp. | reverse complement strand
GTCTGCGCGATCATGCGGGCGATGCGCATCGTATGGCCGGCCGGCCGCATATAGGCGAGGATGCGCTTCTTGATGTTTTTCGCCTTGCCGACATAGAGCACGTCGCCACCGGCCGCGACCATGCGATAGACACCGGGCGATGCGGGGGCGAGCTCGGCCGCGCGGGCGATGGCCGCTTGCCCGGCGGCGAGCGAGCCCGTTGCGGCCGGGCCGGGATCGGGATCGATCGCGCCGGAATCGGGCAGGTCCGCCATATCCTCCTCGTCGGCGGGCCCGAAATCCGGCTCGATACTGTCCTTTCGCTCTCTCATCGCCATCCGGTTTTGGGGCTCTGGTGCTGTGGCGCCACGCAGTTTGCCCGAACACACCGTTATAGATAAGCTCGCCGCGTCCCCGCCCCCAGGTCGGTGGAGCCGGCCTTGGGGAAGCTCCGTCCAGCGCATCGACGCCATGACCTGTTATTGACGCCGATCGACATGCCTCAACACACATTCCGTCTGGAGAATCTGCCGTACCGTCCCTGCGTCGGCGTGATGGTGCTCAACCGCGAGGGCCTTGCCTTTATCGGGCGGCGCATCAACGGCCCCGAGCATGTCGACGAACACCATGTCTGGCAGATGCCGCAGGGCGGTGTCGATGCCGAGGAGGACGTGTGGCAGGCGGCGCTGCGCGAGCTCTACGAGGAGACCAATATCCGCTCGGTCGAAAAGCTCGGCGAGATCGCCGAGTGGCTCCCCTATGACCTGCCGGCCGACCTGATCGGCGCGGCTTGGGGCGGGCGCTATCGTGGCCAGACCCAGAAATGGTATGCAGTACGATTCACCGGCAAGGACAGCGAGATCGACATCGTCCATCCGGCCGGCGGCCACGACCCGGAATTCATCGAATGGCGCTGGGAACCGATCGCCAATCTGCCGAAGCTGATCATCCCCTTCAAGCGGCTTGTCTACCAGCGGGTGGTGGAGGAATTCGCCCGTTTCGCGCCCCCGGTCGGGTGATACGCCCGTCAGCCGATCTAGTCGGCCACCTATCCGGCGGTCCCGATGCTTGCTCTCCCTCCCCACCTGCAAGTCGCTTGCGGCATAGGGTCGGGCAGGGGCCGTCCCTCACTCGTTTTGTGTTTTGCAGGAACGCGGTAGCCCCCCTCGCGCGAAACAAGGCCAATGCTGCAGTGGCGAAGGGCACGATGCCCTGATAAAAGACCGCCGGACTCGCCAATCCGTTCCCTTTGATGCGCCACCAATAGGATGAGACGAGCTTGAGCAGCGTTGGTGCTGCACCACCCGTGCATGATCCCGGAAAGTTGGCGGTTTTTTTGGACGAGATCGTGCGACCAAACAAAGTGATGGAGAGCGCAATCGGTTCAACCTGAATCGATCGGGCTCTAGTGAGAAGCCTCATGCGGAAAGCAACCGTCAAGCGCACCACCAAGGAAACCGATGTCGAGGTTTCGGTCGATCTCGACGGGACCGGGCGCGGCACGATTGCGACCGGCGTCGGTTTTCTCGATCACATGCTCGACCTCTTGGCACGCCATTCGCGCATCGATCTTGCCGTCAAGGCCAAGGGTGATCTGCATATCGACGATCACCACACGACCGAGGATGTCGGGATCGCGCTCGGCCAGGCGTTCAGGCAGGCGCTCGGCGACATGGCGGGCATTACCCGCTATGCCGATGCTCATGTCCCGATGGACGAGGCGCTCACGCGGGTTGCGCTCGACATATCCGGCCGGCCGTTTCTGGTGTTCAAGGCGGCGTTTTCCGCCGACAAGATCGGAACCTTTGACACCGAACTGGTGCGGGAATGGTTCCAGGCTTTCACCGTCAATGCCGGCATCACGCTCCATGTCGAGACGCTGTACGGCACGAATGACCACCACGTGTCGGAGTCATGCTTTAAGGGACTGGCGCGGGTGCTGCGGGCGGCGGTCGCGATCGATCCGAGGGCCAAGGGGGAAGTGCCGTCGACCAAGGGAACGCTTAGCGGGTGACGCCCTCGCAGCGGCGCGTATCGGTTTCGCTGCAAGCGCTATCGGGCACGGGCTCGCAAATCGATCGCAGACGTATACCCAGGGGCAGCAGGCTGGAGACAGGCAATGGCAGTCTATTCGGTGCTGGAGCCCCCCTCCGGGGCGAATGGGCGCGCTGCGCCCGACCGCGTGATCTTCGTGCGCGACGGTTTCAACTGGTGGGCGTTTCTTCTCGGGCCGCTCTGGATATTGTGGCGCCGTTTATGGCTCATTCTCCTCGGTTATCTCCTGATCGTCGCCGCCATGGAAGGACTGTTCCGGCTCACCGAGACGCCCTATGGCGCACGCGTGATCGCAGGATTGCTGATCGGTCTGCTGGTCGGCCTCGAAGCGGCCAGCCTGCAGCGCTGGACGCTGCTGCGCCGGCGCTGGCGCGATCGTGGGATCGTCGTCGCCGACGATCTGGAAGCGGCCGAGCGACGTTTCTTCGCCGGCTGGGCTGCCGCCGATGCGACAAAGCGTCCAGCCACGACGACAACGCCGCCCGCCTCCGACCACGCCGAGCCGACGCCGGAGAGCGCGGCGGCGGGAGGCGCCGGGCTCGTTCCTCAGCCGGGAGGGCCCGCGTGAGCGTCGCCATTGTCGATTACGGCTCCGGCAATTTGCATTCGGCCGCAAAGGCGTTCGAGCGCGCCGCCCGCGAGAACGGGTATGATGCGCCCATACTGGTCACGCGCGATCCGGATATCGTGTGCCGGGCCGATCGGGTGGTGCTGCCGGGGGTCGGCGCGTTCGCCGATTGCCGCCGCGGTCTCAACGCGGTGCCGGGCATGGCCGAGGCGCTGCAGGAGACCGTGCAGGGCAAAGGCCGGCCCTTTCTCGGCATCTGTGTCGGCATGCAGCTCATGGCCGATCGCGGCCGCGAATATGAGGTGACGGACGGGCTGGGCTGGATCGCAGGAGAGGTCGACCGCATCGCGCCGCACGATCCGTCCCTAAAAATTCCCCATATGGGCTGGAACACGCTCGACCCGGCGCGCGGGCATCCTTTGCTCGACGGTCTTGCGCTCGGGCCGGAGGGGCTGCACGCCTATTTTGTGCACAGCTATCACCTCAAGGTCGCCGACCGCGCCGATCTCATCGCCGAGGCCGAGTATGGCGGGCCGGTGACCGCGATCGTCGGGCATGACAACGTCGCCGGCACCCAGTTCCATCCGGAGAAGAGCCAGCGGCTCGGACTGAAGCTGATCGCCAATTTCTTAAGGTGGACACCGTGACGCGGAGCGTTTTCAGGCGAAGTGGAAGCCGGTTCGCCGTGGAAAACGCGACCAAAGAGACGCGGAGCGTTTTCAGGCGAAGTGGAAGCCGGTTCGCCGTGGAAAACGCGACCA
>JANQKY010000075.1 GCA_028280885.1 Tepidamorphus sp. | reverse complement strand
GGCGGCAGGCCGCCGAGGATCGAGCAGATCCGGCTCGACAGCTTGACGGAATCGATCAGGTCCTTGCCGGCCATCTCGTAGTCGACGCCGAGCGCGTACCAGCGCATCGCCCAGTCGGCCTTCCACTGCAGCTTGCACTTGCCGCCGGTGACGGCGACGCGAACCGCCTCGCCGGTCTCGGGATCATTGTAGACCACGGTGCCGGTCGACAGGTCGCGCTCGATGATCGGCACCTGCAACACCCTGCCCGTGCGCGGGCAGACCGGCAGGAACGGGCTGTAGGTCGCCCGCCGCTCGTCGCGCAGCGTCGGCAGGATGACCGCGATCACCTCGTCATAGCGTTCCAGCACCCGCAGCAGCGCCTGGTCGAACCGGCCGGAGCGATAGCACTCGGTCGCGCTCATGAATTCGTACTCGAAGCCGAACCGGTCGAGGAACGAGCGCAGCATGGCGTTGTTGTGCGCGCCGAAACTGTCATGGGTGCCGAACGGATCGGGCACCACGGTCAGCGGCTTCTCCAAGTGCTCGGCAAGCAGCGCCTGGTTGGGCACGTTGTCGGGCACCTTGCGCAGGCCGTCCATGTCGTCGGAAAAACAGATCAGCCGGGTCTTGACCCGATCCTCGGTGAGGATACGGAAGGCGTGGCGCACCATCGTCGTGCGCGCCACCTCGCCGAACGTGCCGATATGCGGCAGGCCGGACGGGCCGTAGCCGGTCTCGAAGATCACCGTCTTGTCGTGACCGACCCTGTCGAGCCGCTCGATCAGTTTGCGCGCTTCCTCGAACGGCCAGGCGCGGCTGTCGCGCCCCATCGCTGCGAGCTGCGGGGCGGCGAGATTTTCGGCAGCGATCTGTGTTCCGGTCTGAGTGCCGGCGGTGTCGAATGCATCAGTCATGGTCGTGAATTCCTGAAATCCGCGTGCGGGCCGGCCTGCCGGGGCGGCATCGTCGATATCATCCCCAGGGGCGCGCCTGCATCGCGGCGGACCCTATGGAGAGCGAAGCGTTGCGTCAATCGTTGCAATTCGCGCGGCGAGACCGTATTGCAGCGTCAGACCAGTCCGGATCCGGATTCCCCGACCGTTTTCCATGCCCGCCGGTTCCTTGCTCGCCGGGCGACCTTTCGACAGGACCTTGAGATGATGGCCAAGACCGTGAGCCCCCAGGAAGCCCTGATTTACGCGATGGTGACCATGTCGGCCGCCGACCGCACGATGACGGACAGCGAGCTCAAGCGGATCGGCGCGATCGTCCAGGGTCTGCCGATGTTCCGCGACTTCGACGCCGAACGGCTGGTCGAGGTCACCGAGGAGTGCGGCGAGTTGCTGGCCCAGCCCGACAGCCTGCACACGGTGCTCGACCTGATCGCCGGGTCGCTGCCCTCCCGGCTCTACGACACCGCCTATGCGCTGGCGGTCGACGTCGCCGCCGCCGATCTGACCGTCGGCCAGGAGGAACTGCGGATGCTGCAATTGATCCGCGACCGGCTTGGCCTCGACACGCTCGTCTGTGCCGCGATCGAGTGTGGCGCGCGCGCCCGCTTCCGCACCTTGTAGCGAAACCTTTTAGCGAAACGGGGACAAGCAGCCGGTTCCGGCGACAGCGTTGTTTCAGGATCAGCGCCGGGCGGATCGAACCTGCGCGCTCTGATCCGCGGCACTGTCCGCCGGCGCGTCTGGCGCTTGCGCCGCTTCCCGGCTGTGTTCGGCCCGGCTGTGTTCGGCCCAGCCATGTTCGGCATAGTCCGGCCGCGTTCCCACGAGCCGCGCTGTGGCTTGCGGCGCGGCGCCCCATCTGTCCCGGCCGCGATCCGAGACATGCGGCGGCATGTCGGCGGACATGCGCGAGACGCCGTGCTCCGTCTTCTCCCAGTGAAACGGGTCCCGCGTGATCTGCCAGAGGGCCCGGATGCCGGCGATCGACATCATCAGCCAGTAGAAGGGCAGGAGTGCCAGTTCCGGAACGAGCCAGGCCAGCGGCCGCTGCCGGAGTGCCGCGATGGCGATGCCGAAGCCGGCGAGATAGCCCAGCGCCAGGCTGAAGACGCCAAGCCAGATCAGCGTCCAGTGGACCCAGCCCGCGCCGGCGTCGAAGAACCGGCCGGTCGTGATCTGCCAGGCGATGAGGCCGGTGAAGATCGGATGGGCAAAGGCCGACACGACGATACCGCCGAACACCGCCTGAACCGCGATGAACCGGCGCAGGCCGAGGTCGGCAAGCAGCCTGGCCGGGTTGCGCATGTGGACGAGATAGGTCTGGATCCAGCCCTTGATCCAGCGCGTGCGCTGCCTGAGCCAGGGCGTGAATTTCAGTGGCGCTTCTTCCCAGGTGGTCGAATCGAGCACGTCGCTGCGATAGCCGGCGCGGGCGAGCCGCAGGCCGAGATCGGCATCCTCGGTGACGTTGTAGGCATCCCAGGCGCCGACCGCCCTGAGCGCGCTTGCGCGGAAATGGTTGGAGGTTCCGCCAAGCGGCAGCGGCAGCCGGAACCGCGCCAGGACGGGCAGGAAGACGTCGAACAGCGAAGCGTATTCGATCGCCATTTCGCGGGTGATCCAGGTTTCCCGCCAGTTGTACCAGGCAAGGCGGGCCTGGATGCAGGCGACATCCTTCGGTGCATCGGCAAGCTGCGTCGCCGCGCGGCGAAGCTGGTCGGGCTCCGGCAGGTCCTCCGCGTCGTAGATCGTGACGAGTGCGCCGCGCGCGAATTCGAGCGCGTAGCACAGCGCCTTCGGCTTGGTCTTGGGCTTAGCGTCCGGCACGACGAGGATCTCGAAATGCGCCGGCAGATCGGCGCGCCTGAGGGCCGCGACGGTCTCGGCATCGTCGGCCTCGGCGATCATCTTGATGTCGAGCTTGTGGGCGGGATAGTCGAGCCGGCACAGGCCCTCGACGAGACGGGGGACCTGGCGCGCTTCCCTGTAGAGCGGCACGAGCACCGTATAGACCGGCAGGGCGGCGTCGCCGAGCAGCGTATCGGCCTCGCCGGCCTTGAGGCCGAAACCGTAGGTCGCCGCCAGAAGCCGCACGCAGATCACGCCGACGAAGAAGACCGCGACGATGATGGTGATCAGCGCCAGCGTCATTGCCGGGTGAATGGCCGCCAGGACGAGGCAGACCAGAAGCGCGATCCACAAGGCCCGTTCCTGCCAGACCGTGACACGTGTCCTGGCCGACATCGCGTCGGCAAGCCGGTCGAGGCCGGTGCGCGAGCGGCGGATCAGCCTGTCGCTGCCGCAGGCCGCGATCGCGTCGGTCAGCGCCTGTGGCGGCACGACGATCAGCCGCCGTCCGGCCGCGGGACGGTCGCGCAGGGCCTGGACGAACCGGGCGACACGGGTGCCGCGCGGCGAGGCGGCGATGCGCAGGCCGTTTCCCCCGGCAATCCGCAGCATGCCGACCCGGGCGGCGGCCGCGGGGTTGTGATCGGCCAGGGGGTCGGCGGCGGCGTCGATGGGAACGAAGGGCGCGTAGCGCGCACCGGCCGCCCCGGCGAGCGCCCGGTAGTAGTCCTCAACCGTCAACGCGCCGCGGGCCAGCAGGATCTCGTGGGGTTCGGCGTCGCGCCGCGCCGCATCCCGGGCTGCCGCCAGCAGAACGGTCTGCGGCACCCGTCCGAGGAGGAAACCGATATCGTCCGGCAAGGCCGCACCCGGTTTCGCTCCGGTTGCGTCCTGTCCTCCGACACCCTGCTCTCCGACACCCTGCCCTGGGGTATTCAGCACCACCACTGCCAGCCCCTACTGACATTCCAACCCTGCGTCATTATAAGCGGGCAAGCACGGGACGCGAGCGTTAATATGCGGTTAACCATTGGCTCCAGGCCTTGAGAAAGCGGGATATGTCGCCTGATCGTCACCCTTTGCGCACGGGCTTGATGGCATTGGCCCTGCTCGTGCTCCCGCCGATCGCCGCCGGCGCCGTAGACATGCCGGCGGAGGTTTCGGTTCCAAGCTTCTGGGACCCCTCGCACCGCATCGAGAAGCCCGACCTGTCGGAGATGCGCGCCATCCGCATCCTGGTGGAATCCGAGAACCCGCCCTTTGCCTTCATCGGCGCCGATGGCCTGCCGACCGGCTTCAGCATCGAGCTTGCCCGCGCCATCTGCCTGGAACTGGACGTGCCCTGCACCGTGCAGACGCTGAAATGGGACTATCTGCCCGGCGGCATCGACACCGGATTGGGCGATGCGGTGATCGGCTCGTTTGCGATCACGCCGGAGAGTCGCGCCCGCTTCGATTTCTCCAACCGCTACCTGACCCGGCCTGCCCGCTTCGCGGTAAAGCGCGACGCGCCGCAGATGGAGATCTATCCCGAAGGCCTGGCCGGCAAACGCATCGCGGTGCTGGCGGGAACCGCCCACGAGGCCTATCTGCGGGCGTTCTTTCCCGGATCCGTGATCCACGCCTACAAGACGGTCGAGGAAACCCGCAAGGCACTGGCCGACGGGCATGTCGACACGCTGTTCGCCGACGGGCTCAACACCAGCATCTGGCTGAACGGGACGGCGGCCCGAAACTGCTGCCGCTTCGCCGGCGGACCGTTCACCGAGGCCCGCTATTTCGGCGAGGGCCTGGCGATTGCGGTGGCGCCCGGCAATGACGAATTGCGCGAGGCCTTCGACTTCGCCCTTGCCCGCATCCAGCAGGACGGCACGTTCCGCGAGATCTTCCTGCGCTACTTCCCGGTCAGCTTCTACTGAGTCGCATCCTTGCCCGCAGACAGCCGGTCGCGCCGCCGGATGCGGTTCTGCCGGGAAAACGGCAACAGGAGCGACCAGCCGAGCCATGTCGGCCGGTCCGTCTGGTAATCGTCAAGACCGATGATCATGCCGTCATGGCCGCGCGCCGGCTGGGCGACATAGGTGCCGAACAGGCGGTCCCAGAGCGACAGGTTGAAGCCGTAATTGGAATCCGTCTCGGCGATGTCGGTGGAATGGTGCACCCGGTGCATGTCCGGGGTCACGACGAGCAGGCGCAGGATCCGATCTGCCTTAAAGGGCAGCTTCAGATTGGCGTGATTGAACATCGCCATGCCGTTCAGCACCGCCTCGAACACGAAGACCGCGACCGGCGGCGCGCCGAGCGCGATGATGACGACCATCTTCCACAGCATCGACAGAAGGATCTCGATCGGGTGGAAGCGCAGCGCCGTGGTGAAGTCGAAATCGCGGTCGGCGTGATGGACCCGGTGGATCCGCCACAGCAGCGGGATCTTGTGGGTGACCACATGCTGGAACCAGATTGCGAGATCAAGAACCAGCAGCGCGACAAGTCCGGCGATCCAGCCGGGAATGGCGAGGAGATTGAACAGGCCGATGCCGTTGTCCTCAGCCCAGAGCGCGAAGCCGACCGAGGCGATCGGGAAGGCGAGCCGCACGGCGATCGCCGAGATCACCAGCATGCCGAAATTGGTGAACCAGCGCTGCGGGCGGCCGAAGGTCCGCTCGCGCCGCGGCGCGACGATCTCGGCGGCCGCCATCGCGGCGAAGACGGAGGCGAAGATGATCAGGCGAAGATTGGATTCGCCGATCGCGCTGATCGTTTCCATCAGGTCCCAGGTTCCATCAGATCCCAGATTCTCTCAGACCGCGGGGGTGCTGCTTTTCATCACGCCCCCTGTATAGTGCCGCCGCGCGATTGCCGACAAGGCATGGGGGCTGCCCGCGACAGGGCTGTCGGGACCCACGGGAGGTGTTTGAGGATGGATGCGCTGCTGTGGAGCCGGGCCGAAGATCACCGCGCGACCCTGGTGCTCGCCCATGGCGCCGGCGTCGGCATGACCAGCCCGTTCATGGAGCAGATCGCCGCGTTGCTCGCGGATCGGGGCATCTCGGTGGCGCGGTTCGAATTCCCCTACATGGCAGCGCGTCGCGATGGCGGTTCGAAGCGCCCGCCGCCGCGCGCCGACAAGCTGATCGAGCCGTTCGCGGACGCCTTTCGCACCGCTTGCGCCGACAGCGCGCCCGGACCGGTGGCGATCGGCGGCAAGTCGCTGGGCGGGCGCGTCGCGGCCATGCTGGCGGCCCGGTCGGAGGGCGCCGAGGCGCCGGCCGGGGTCGTCTGCCTGGGCTATCCCTTTCATCCGCCCGGCCGCCCGGAGACCCTGCGCCTGACGCCTCTTGAGGACGCGGCGCGGGAGGCCCGATGTCCGGTTCTGATCTGTCAGGGCGATCGGGATCCGTTCGGCAACGCCGCCGAGATCGCCGGATTTGGCCTGCCGGCTGTGGTCTCGGTGTCGTTCCTCGAGGACGGTGATCATGACTTCAAGCCGCGCGGCCGCTCGCCGGCCACCTGGAAGGGCAATCTGGCCGCCGCCGCCGACCGGGTCGCGGCGTTCCTGGCGAGGGACATCTAGAATCGCGAATAAGAAAATTGGAGCGGGCGATCGGGATCGAACCGACGACATTCAGCTTGGGAAGCACCGCTAAGCGGTTGATCTAGCGCCTCTACGTTCTCCATCCGAGAGATTGGAAAGGATCTCGGATGGTTGAGCTTTCCGTTTACCGCGGGCTCGATTGTATCGGCTACATCAGAGAGACGGAAGGACGCTGTGATGCCGTCGCGATCGCGTCAGGCCAGAGCGTCCAGCTTGGCCGCTTTGCCAATCGCGATGACGCGCGGGTAGCGATTCGTGAGGCGACCTGTTCGCCAAGGCAACCGATAGTCGAGGCGGCCCCGAAGAAAGCCACCCGGTGCAGGAAGCAGCACTTGTGCAATGAGACGCATGCGTCTCATTCAGCGGATTGCGCGAGGACGCATTGATGCAGCCCAGCCTCGCGCAGAAGTTTGCGATTCAGAAGAAGATCAACGCGGATCCGGATCTTTCGCCGCTCGCGAAGTTAATCGCCTATGTGCTGATCTTCGAATTTCACAACTCAAAAACAGGCCAATGCAATCCTTCGATTGAGGCGCTTTGCCGAGCTGTGAGCCGCAAACGTTCGGCCGTGTCCGCTGCCTTGGCCACTCTGATCGGCGAGTCCGGGTGGTTTATTCAACGCCGCGGTCGTGGATCGCCATCCTATTCGTTCCAGCCGGGGCGGCTTCAGGAAGTGCAAAATCTTGTCGAGTTCGCCGGGCAAGATGATCGGAAATCCGGTCGGCTTGATGTCCGGAAAACCGGATATCAAAAGCGGAAAGCTGTCCGGAAATCCGGACCCGAAACTGGCGATGATATCCGGGATTCCGGATGCCTAGATGTCCGGGATCCCGGACATAGAACAGATTACTTGAACATTACCCCCCTTAATCCCCCCACGGAGCAAGTTGCAACGGCCCGTGGGGGGATCAGGAAGGCGTTTGTGCCAGCGGACAGCGAACTTTGGGGACCGCTCCAGGAGCGCTTCAAGCGCGAGCACGGCAAAACGAGTGCGCCTAGGGCGACGTCTCCAGATCACGGTAACAAGACGGGTTGGTGGTTTCCGGTCGCATGGATTGACCAGGCCAGCGAGGCGCATGCCGACGCGGGGCCGGCGCTTGCGGAAGCCGCGAGGGCGTCCGGATGAGCAAGGCCAACCGGCAAGGGCGGGGGGTGCAAATCTCTACGACCCCGGGGCGCGCGGACCGGCATGGGGCACATTCGGAGATTTTTTCTTTGGATCGTGATTTTTTGGCCAATACGACGGCGAAAACCGTGCTGAACACCGATTATCGCGAGGGTGTTGGAGAAAATTCAATAAAATCATATAGTTACGAGATTCATCTATACCCGGAAGCGCCGGACGCACTTTGCAGCCCTATTAGTTTCCACTTGCCCGAAACTACCCCGATGATCCAGCTCGAACTGGGCCTGCCTAGCGTGACGCGCGGGACCGCCGAGTGCCGGCATTGCGGGCGTTCGTTCTCGATGGCGGCCGGATCACCTGGCCGGCCAACAGCCTTCTGTGGCGATCCCTGCCGAAGGGAACACAAGCTTCAACAGATGCGCGCCTGGCGTAGGCGTAATGCCGGCGGCGAACGCGTTCAGTCCGTCACCTGCCTCCATTGCGGCGCTGCCCTCGAGCCGGAAGCACGGTGCGCTGGTCGCGTCCGGCGATTGTGCTCCGACGAATGCCGCCGCGCGCGGAGATCCACGCAACGCGCTTCGCGCCAAGCGGAGCGTGTCACCCAATCAGGAGAAACCGACAAATGATGCACCTAGACGTGCCGGACGAGCAGCTTCTGGCGATCCACGATCGAAATGTCTCAGCAGTCACCGATGCTGTTGCGAGCCTGCTTCCTGCGTTCGCCAGTCGTGGCATGACACCGACAGCCATTCTTGAGGGAGCCGTGAAGGGCGCGGCGGTTGCCATGCTGACGGCCGGCGACAGCTTGCTCGATGTCGCAGACGTGCTTGAGGAGATGGCGGAGTGCATCCGGTCGAATAGGGCTAAAAACACCGGGGCGGTGCAATGACCGCCTCGGATCGAGATGCGAAAATCCGTCAGTATCGCGCCATCGCCGGCGACATCATCGATCGTGCGATTGCCGAGCTTCAGGAGGCCGGCATTCCGGAAGATGTAGCCATCGACCGGCTGCTCACGCATGTGTTGTATTGGTCGCAACAGCGGTTCGGCAAAGTGCACACCGCTGAGCAGTTGGCGCAGGCCTCCAGGTTGGTCGCCGCAGGCGTTTTCGATGCATGAATCGATGCGCCCTTGCGGTATCAGATTACCGCCGCTATGGTCAGATTCGACAGCGGTTGCTGCGTCGCCTCATCCTGGGGGGCGAGCCCCCATGTCGCCTTTGACAGCGCCTCCGCAACGGAGGGTTTCAAGGTTTAACCGGCTCTCGCGAGCCTGCTTGAACTTGCGCTGGAGGTGACATGTTTCCCAGCCATGAAAACACGGAACTGCGGCTCGGACTGCCGTTCGAAGCCAAACTGGCATCGTCCGGTGCCGATGTCGGTCTGATTGCGGGATATGCGGCAACGTTCGGCGGCACTCCGGACAGCTACGGCGATGTGATCGCGCCTGGCGCTTTCCAGGAGACACTTGCGGATGCCAAGGCGTCTGGAAACCTGCCCCTGATGCTCTGGTCGCATCACACGTCGGAGCCGATCGGCGTCTGGGACGACATGCACGAAGACAAAACCGGCCTGAGCGTATCCGGCCGGATCAACCTCGACACGCAACGTGGCCGGGAAGCCCTGGCGCTCATCAAACAAGGCGCAATCTCCGGACTTTCGATCGGCTATTCGGTCGGCGGAGGCGGCCGCCGGCGGAACCCGGATGGCAGCTACACCATTGTTTCGGTGAAGCTCTGGGAAGTCTCGGTTGTCGCCGTTCCGGCCAACCGCAACGCGCGGATCGTATCGGCCAAATCCGTGCAGTCTCGGCCGGATTTCGAACGGTTCCTGAAATCTGCCGGCTTTGCAAACGGGGCCGCCAAGAAACTGTCGACCGGCTGGGCAGCGCTCGCGGGATCAGACGACGTTTCCGACCTTGCCGCGAAAATTCAATCGGCAACGGCGGAACTCAAATCCATGAAGGAATGAAAGATGGATATCGAAACGCTTACGAAGAGCTTTGAAGGCTATCACGACGAAGTAACCGGCCTGGCTGGCACGATCGACGAACTTAAGGCCGCCCTGGAGGGCGAAAGAGCCGAGCGCGAAAGCCTGGAGGCCCGGATCAATCGCTCTGGGATCGGCGAAGGCCAGAAGGAATCAGCGGAGCCGGAGCACAAAGCCCTGGCGAAGTTCATCCGTTCGGGTGACGAGACCGAGCTCAAGTCCCTGAGTGTTGGATCGGACCCCGACGGCGGTTACACCGTGCTGCCGGTCATGTCCGGATCGTTGACACAGCGGCTTTACGATCAATCACCGATGCGCCGGATCTGCCGCGTCGAGCAGATCGAAGCCGGTGATGCCTTCGAAGAGCTCGACGATCGCGACGAACCGGATGCCACCTGGGTAGGCGAAAGCTCAGGCCGTCCCGCGACCGACACGCCAAATCTTGGCAAATGGCGCGTTCCGGTCGAGGAGATTTATGCGCTCCAGCCGGTCACGCAGCGGCTCCTGGACGATACGGCTCGCGATCTCGGCGGCTGGATCGAGGGCAAGATCGCCGACAAGTTCGGTCGGACCGAGGGAACGGCATTCGTTTCCGGCGACGGTGTGCTGAAACCCCGCGGGATCCTGGCCTACGATACGACGACGGACGATGATTTCACGCGGGCAGCCGGCAAGATCCAGTATGCGCCGACCGGTAATGCCTCCGGCTTTCCGGCAAGTAATCCGGCGGACATTCTCCGGACGCTCATGTGGGCGTTGCGGGGTCCGTATCGCTCCGATGCAGTCTGGCAGATGAACTCCAATACCGCTTCATCCATCGACAAGTTCAAGAACAGCCAGGGCGATTACATTTGGCGCGACGGCATGACGGCCGGCGTACCGCCGTCGCTTCTCGGCTATCCGGTCGAGATCAATGAAGACATGCCGGATCTCGGTGCGGACGCCTATCCGATCGCCTTCGGCAACTTCACGCTGGGTTACTGCATTGTCGAGAAGCCGGGCATGAAGCTCTTGCGGGATCCGTACTCCGCCAAGCCCAACGTTCTGTTCTACGCCTATCGCCGGGTCGGCGGTGGTCTCGCCAACGACGATGCAATCAAACTGCTGAAATGCGCGACATCGTAGCCGTGGAAGTCCGGCGCCCCTTTTAGCGCCGGGTTGGAAAATTCGGACGCGGCCGGTCCGATCGGCGCCGGCCGCGGTATCCGATGCGAGGAATGAGATGCCCAGGCTTAGCGAAATCCGCAGGTCGGTGAAGGTCACCGGCGAATCTCAAGGGTTGAAACAAGTCGCCGACGATCTGAAGCGCATCGGCGACCAGACCGAACAAGTCGGCGCAAAGGCCCCGAAGACGACCAAGGCGACGCTTTCGGTTCAGAAGGCCTACGAGCGCATGCAACGGTCGCTTGACCCGACGATCCGAGCCATGGAGCAATACGATAAGGTCGAGCGCACTTTGCAGCAGGCGCGCGCGCAGGGTCTCGTCTCGCTGGAACGGCAGTCCGAACTTCTGGATCTGGCGAACGAGCGCTACATGAGTCAGACACCCGCTCTCAACAATGCGGCCAGCGCAACCGAGTTGTCCGCATTCCAGATGCAAAACCTGTCGCACCAAATCAGCGACATCGGCGTTTCGCTGGCGTCCGGCCAAAGCCCGTTCATGGTCCTTGCGCAGCAGGGCAGCCAGATCGCCGGCGCCTTCGGGCCGGGAGTCGGAGCGCTCGGCGCCGTCAGAGCGCTCGGCACGGGGCTTGTGACCTATCTGACGAACCCGTTGAATTTGGCGGTGATCGGCGTTGCGGCAACGGCCGGCGCGGTCAGTCACCTGTTCAGTTCGATTGGCGGCGGTGCGGCAGATGCGGACGAGGCAATAGAGAAGCACGACCGACTGGTCAGGGATTTGAAAACGGCGTATGGCACTGCGGCGGATGCCCTTGACGACTATGCGAAGAAGACGCAAGCGGTTCTCGATGTTGAGGTGGTCCAGGGCATCAATCGCACGCAGGAACGGCTCCAGGCGGAGATCGACAAGTTTCTGAACAGTCCGGAACTGTTCGGTTCGCCTTTCGGGACCGGTGACCTTCAGCTCTTCCCGGAATTTCAGCCGTTCGAGAAGGAGATCGAGCGCCTGCGGCAGGAAGCCAAGAGCGCCATTCCGGACATGCGCGCGTTCTGGGATTCGATCTCGCAGAGCGCACTGGCTGAGGGCGCCACGGCCGATGTCCTTGATATGGTCGAAGCGCTCAAGCGGCTCGGTCAGGAGTCATACGATCTGTATATTCAATATCAGCAGGCAACGGCCGGTCAAACGCTGCCATCGCAGTTTCAGCAGACCGTCGACGCTCTGAACGAGGAGATCGAGGCCGGCCGGCGGAGCGAGCTTCAGAACCGCATCCTGAACGAACAGCGCGAGGCCAATATCCTGGCCGGCACCGAACAGGCTGCGACGATCGCGGAATTGGTTACCAAGCTGTATCAGGAGGAGCAGGCACGGGACGCTCTGGTCAAGTCGCAGCGCGATTACGACAGGGTGCTGCAGCAGGCCAATCGCGAGCGGGAACGCGCCGAGATGCAAATCGATCGCGTGATCGAGCGCCTGGTCTTCGAGGGCGAGCAACTGAGGCGGACGGCAGCGGAGCAAAGGCTTTACAACGAATTGCGCGCCGCTGACATCGATCGATCCCATGAGGACGCCAATGTCATCGAGAGGCAATTGGTTGCGAACGCGGAACTAGCCCGGCAAACACAGGAGACGGCGGATCAGCAAAGGATGCTGCATGATGCAGTGTCTGCCACGGCAAGCGCCTACGCTTCAGCAATCGATACCGGCAACCAGCACATGGATCGCATGATCCAACTGCTGATTGAAGCGATTATTCAATCCGAGCAGCTGAAGACCGCGTTGAACGGGCTCGACTTCGGCGGCGGTGCCGGAGGCCTGTTCTCTGCTTTGTCGCACGGGCTATCCGGTCTGGTCGGCGGCGGACTTCCCGGAGCAATGCCGCCCGGGGGCCTGCCACCCGCGCCGGGTCCATTGCCTGAGATCCCGTCCGCATATGGCAATGTCTTCCACAACGGGACCCTGATTCCATTTGCCCGCGGCGGCGTTGTCGATCGCCCGATCATGTTTCCGCTTCAAAGAGGTATGGGTCTGGCGGGCGAACGCGGCCCTGAAGCGATCGTGCCATTGATGCGTGACCGCCACGGCCGATTGGGTGTTGGATCAACGGGCGGTCAGCAGACGACGACCATCAACAACAACACTACATTCCACATCCACACGCCGGATGTGGCAGGCTTTAAACGGTCGCAAGGGCAGATCGCCGCGCAAATGGGACGAGCTGTGCAGCGTTCGACACGGCGGAACAGTTAGCCGACCAGATCCCGATGGTGCATCCGCCTGCCGATCCGCGAAACCGTCATGGCGGCGGCGCCTCGCAAAATCAAAGCGACGCCTAACAAAACTTAGGATAGAATTTTGTTTTTTATACCTCTCGGTAGATGACAGAAATGCGCCAGAGTCCTATGGATCTTGAACAACAGCCCGATTTAAAGTCCTTGATTGAAAGCATTTCTCGAGGGCAAGAAAACCAAAGAATACATAACGAACAATGGAGATATGCTGTTCATCCAGCTCAAGAAGTTAGAAATATTGCGATGGAGCATGCTTATGGACTGGCGAAGATCGCAATTCAGACGACATACTTACTAAATGGAGGTGCATTAATCGCATTTCCGGCATTCGCGGAAATCGTAAGCGCCTCGATGCTTAATTATATTTACGCGGCTTTGGGGGCCATTGCTGCATTTGTTTTCGGGCTCGTATTCTCATCTATTACCACAATATTTGCCTATATTTGTCAGGTATACTATGTCGATAACACCGAATGGCGAATAAGAGAAATCTCTGAAAGAGTAGCTGCAGCAGGTCTGAATGATGATAGGAAGAAAAGGCACAGCAGTGAAGCTAAGAAAGCGGATTTAAAGGCGAATGAGTATTTTAAGAAGGCAAATCGCTTCAGAAAGTGGGCTGTATTATTTGGTTCATTTTCAATATTATCGTTTATATTTGGCGCAATTTGCGCGATGCGTGTGCTTGCTGGCCCGCAAGCCGATCAGATATTCGATTGGATCCTGTTTGCACGCGACACTGTACCTATAACATCCGGCCCATGATGGAGAACAATCACTGCTTCCGTAGCCGCACCCCCGGCCCTCCCCCGTTCTCCGCTATGAACTCGACGCCGGCGTCCTCCATCACGGCGCGCATCTTTTCAACACTGCTGACGCGGGAATCTTGTCCAGCTTCGAACCGATTTACTGTGTTGGCACCGATGCCGGCTTCCTTGGCGAGTCTCTGCGTGCTCCAACCGAGCGCTGCGCGACCCATACGACATTGAATTGGGTTCATTCGGTGATTTTATCACCAAAAGTGGTTGACAACAAACCATACATAATTTTACCGTTAATGGTGCGTTTATCACCATTAGGAGCAGTTCTATGACGAACGACGCCACGCGGGCGACCGCTACCGATTTGCCTGAAGAAGATGACTTCGATTTTGGATCGCTTGATTTCGAACCTTGGGTCCACGAGCCGGGGGGCTGGTCGCCGCCATCGAATGACGAATGGGTGAAAATGGTGAATCCTGACTTAATTATACTACGACTGTGTTGGCTCACCGTCCACAAGAGTAAGTTAGAACTAACTAAAATCGTTCATCAAATGGAGCAAGAGGGTATACTAGAGGAGTTAATGCAAAGGGCCGGTGAAACTGAAGATTTATTTCAGGCCATGATTACCGTGCTTAGAGGCGCGCAGGCGCGAATTTTCTGCGTCGCGGAAGCCGAGCGACAGTCCGACGGCCAGGACGGTTCGCACGTTACCTAACTAAACGCAGCGCTGCGTATTGACCAAACGCAGCGCTGTGTATACTCTCCATGATATTGGAACGATGGAGATCAACATGGATCTGTCGAAACGCATTCTGCGCCCCGAGGACATCGAGGCTGCGAGCAACGGATATCTCACAAAGCGCGTCCGTCAGACCATCGACCATCGGGAGCAGTGGGCGGTCCAGCCGGATCCTGCGCCGCCGGGCAAGGCGCGCCCGTATCGCATTTGGCATGCCTATGAAGCGGGTATCATTGGCGCAATGGTCCGCCGGGGTTTCACCATCGGGCGGGCGCAGAACGCGATTCTGCGCCGCTTGACGTCGTTTACGGCCGGTCCGGCCGGGTATGTCGACGACGCGCTTAGCCAGTTCCCGGACCTGCCGGAACTGCAGGAAGGCGCCGAGGACTGGTATTGGCTCGTTTTCCTCGAAGCCGGGCTGGAAGAAGATCGCGGCAGTGTCGTGGGCGTTCGGGCCGTCCGCGGTGATGCGCGGATTGGTGAAACCGTCGACGACGGGTTTCCGCTTGTTCTGCCGATCTCCGTTATCGCGAAGGATGTTCGCGAGCGCGTTCGCGAGAGTATGGCAAAACGGGAGCTCGCTGACTGAGCGTTGGAAAGGCCACGCGGAAGGAAGACAATGGCTAAACGCATTCAATCGGTTCGCGACCAGGGCCTCTTCCCTTCCGAGGCCGAAATTGCCCGACGCTTGTCTCAGTCCCCCCAGGACTGGGCGGCTAAGGCGATCATTCTCGAACGGTATGGTCTGCCGCAGATTGATCCGATCATGGGCGGCCGGTGTTGGCCGGCTGTTGTGGCATTCTGGAGGAAACGCTACGGGTTGACGGCTGTAGAGACGTTCGTCCCCGACGGGGAAGAAGACCTTGCCGCGCTCGGATAGCAAAGCGCCGGGTCTCAAGGTTCGCAAGAACCGGGACGGCTCCAAACGGTACTATTGGGCCGCGCATCCGGAGATTGTCCGCAGAGGCTACACACCGAAGACCGTGCGTCTTCATTACGACTGTGACACTCCGGAAGGGGCAGCACTGGCAGCCGCAACGTGTCGGCGTCTGCAAGCTGAAATGCACGCCTGGGCGGCCGGTCACAAGCAGGACTACATGCGGTTTGACGGCACGCTTGGGAGCCTGATCAGGCTGTATCAAACCGACCAGGCAAGCCCCTACCATGCCGTTAAATGGAACACGCGGCGCAATGACTACGATCCTTCGCTAACCATCCTGGAGCGCGCATTCGGAAAACGGGCGTTGTCCGCACTCGGATACTCCGATTTTCGCCGCTGGTATGATGAGGCGAAGAAGCCGGCCAAGGAAGGTGGAAGGGAGCGTATCCGTCGCGCCCATGGACTGATTAAGATGCTCCGGATCCTGATGTCCTATGGCATCATGACCGAACAGCCCGAATGCGCGCGTATCAAAGCGATCCTCGATGAAGCACGGTTCAAACAGCCTGCGCGCCGCCGTGTGCGCCTTGAGCTCTCTCACGTCGAGATGTTCGTTCCCAAGGCTATCGAGGCAGGCCGTCTCTCTCTGGCGCTCGGCACGGCGCTCCAGTTCGAAACCGGGATGCGCCAGCGGGATGTGATCGGTGAGTGGGAACCGCTCCCGTCGGACGCAGAAGCCAGCGGCATTATCCTGCGCGGTCGGCGCTGGGGAAATGGCCTCACCTGGTCAGACATTGGTGACGATCTGACAATCCGCAAGGCGACCACAAAGACCGGTTCGTTGATTGCTGTTGATTTGTCCCTTTGTCCGATCGTCCTCGACCTGATTGATCGGATTCCGACAGACGATCGAGTCGGCCCGATGATCATCGATGAAAACGAGGGCCGTCCGTATGCCGAATGGGCCTATGGCCGGGAGTGGCGGAAGGTGGCCCGTGCTGCGGGTATCCCAGACGCCGTATGGAATACGGACGCGCGAGCCGGCGCTATCACCGAAGCCGAGGATGCCGGCGCGGGGCTCGACGAGATCCGCGATGCCGTGGGCCATTCGCAGGCCTCGACGACAGCCCGCTACAGCCGCGGCGCGCTCGGAAAATCGCGAAAAGTGGCAAAGCTTCGCAAGGCGCATCGCCAACCGAAGAACGACGAGTGAACAGGAATGGGGAACGAGATGGGGAACGTGGGGAACGCGTAGATCAGCGGTAGTGCGTCAACCGGTTGTTCGCGAAAAAGACTTTGGAGCGGGCGATCGGGATCGAACCGACGACATTCAGCTTGGGAAGCTGACGTTCTACCACTGAACTACGCCCGCCTGATCGACAAGACAGCAGCGCGGCATCGGGTCTGTCAAGCGCAGATGGGCCTGGTGTTCGAAAATCGCGCGCCGGTAACGGCGATCCGGGCGGATTGCCGGGCGAACAAGCAAAAATAAAGCGAATGTGAATGGTTTTCCCCATCAGTGTGACTTTCGACGCGGGATCGGTCTGCTAGGGTCGCCGCGACGCCGGCCGGTGACCGGCTTGAGGCGGGGCGGACGCGGCTTGGTGTGCGAAGTGGGCGTGTGGAGAGGAGTGAGCGAGCGGACATGAACGATCTGACCTTCGAGGGCAAATTCGTGCCCCTGGATCCGGACAAGTTCCGCCATCCGGACCTGACCGCCAAGGGCGAGGAACGCGCCAGGGTCGCGCTCGATCGGCTCGACACGCTGTGGATCAATACCGGCACGCTCTGCAACATCGCCTGCGTCAACTGCTACATCGAATCAAGTCCGACCAACGACCGGCTCGCCTATATCACCGCCGCCGAGACACGCGCCTATCTCGACGAGATCGCCGCGCTCGGCCTCGAAACCCGCGAGATCGGCTTCACCGGCGGCGAGCCGTTCATGAATCCGGAGATGATCGAGCTGATCGAAGACGCCCTGTCGCGCGGCTTTCAGGCGCTGGTCCTGACCAATGCCATGCAGCCGATGCGCCGGCCGCGCATGCGCGAGGGTCTTCTGCGGCTGCGGGCGGCCTATGGCGACCGGCTGACCCTGCGCGTCAGCCTCGATCACTATACCGCCGAGCTGCATGACACCGAACGCGGCGCGGGCGCCTTCGACAAGGCGGTTGCGGGTATCGACTGGCTTGCCGAAAACGGCTTCAAGATCGATATCGCCGGCCGCTCCGTGTGGAGCGAGCCGGAGGTGATCGCCCGCTCGGGCTATGCCCGGCTGATCGCCGAGCGCGGCTGGCCGATTGACGCCGACGATCCCGCCTGCGTGGTGATCTTCCCGGAGATGGACGACCGCGTCGACGTGCCGGAGATCACCTCGGCGTGCTGGGGCATTCTCGGCCTGTCGCCAGCCGCGATGATGTGCGCGACGAGCCGGATGGTGGTCAAGCGCCGCGGCGAGGAAACACCGACGGTGTTGCCCTGCACCCTGTTGCCCTACGACGCCGATTTCGAGATGGGCTCGACGCTCGCCGAAGCGATGCGGGCCGACGGCGCCATGTTCGACGACGGCGCCGTCAAGCTCTGCCACCCTCATTGCGCCAAGTTCTGCGTGCTCGGCGGCGGCTCCTGCGCGCCCGCGTGAGCGGTAGATCACGCTCGACGGCCGCGCGCTGAGGCGCTACCTCTCGAAGCGTGAGCCTTGCGGACCCCATCGATGAGCCGCTTCCCGAGCCGTTCGCCGGCTGGTTTGCCGCGCGCGGCTGGACGCCGCGGCTACACCAGCGCGCGCTTTTGGACAAGGCGCGGGCCGGCCGCTCGGCCCTGCTGATCGCGCCGACCGGGGCGGGCAAGACGCTCGCCGGCTTTCTGCCGAGCCTCATCGATCTTGCCGCCGCGCCGAAGCGCGCACCGGGCGCGGCGCGCGCCGCCGGACAGGCCGGCCTGCATACGCTCTACGTGTCGCCGCTGAAGGCGCTTGCCGTCGATGTCGCCCGCAATCTGGAGACGCCGGTCGCCGAGATGGGGCTTGATATCCGCGTCGAGACCCGCACCGGCGACACGCCGTCCGCCAAGCGCCAGCGCCAGCGCCGCGATCCCCCGCAGATGCTGATGACGACGCCGGAACAGATCGCGCTTCTGATCGCAAGCCGCGAGGCGCCGCGGCTGTTTGCCGATCTGAACACCGTCATCCTCGACGAGCTGCACGCCCTGGTGACCTCGAAGCGCGGCGATCTGCTGGTGCTCGGGCTGGCGCGCCTGCGCAGCTTCGCGCCCGATTTACGCATCGTCGGTCTGTCGGCGACGGTCGCCGACCCGCAAGCGCTTGCCCGCTGGCCGGTGTCGCAGGCGCCCGGCGCGGTCAATGCGGCCGACCTGGTGATCGCCGAAAGCGGCGTCAAGCCGGATGTCGGCATCCTGACGCCGACCGAACGGGTGCCCTGGTCCGGCCATTCCGCCCGCTACGCGCTGCAGCCGATCTACGAGGCGATCCGCGCGCACGAGACGACGCTCGTCTTCGTCAACACGCGCAGCCAGGCGGAGATGCTCTTTCAGGCGCTCTGGCACATCAACGAGGAGGCCCTGCCGATCGCGCTGCATCACGGCTCGCTCGATGTCGGCCAGCGCCGCAAGGTCGAGGCGGCGATGGTGGCGGGTTCCCTGAAGGCGGTCGTCTGCACCTCGACGCTCGATCTCGGCATCGACTGGGGCGATATCGATCTGGTCATCAATGTCGGCGCGCCGAAGGGGGCAAGCCGGCTGGCGCAGCGCATCGGCCGGGCCAATCACCGCCTCGACGAACCGTCGAAGGCGCTGCTGGTGCCGGCCAACCGCTTCGAGGTGATGGAATGCGAGGCGGCGATCGAGGCGCTCGGCGAAAGCGCCCAGGATTCCCCGCCGCCGCGCACGGGCGCCCTCGACGTGCTCGCCCAGCACGTCCTGGGGTCGGCCTGCGCCGAACCCTTCGACGCCGATGCCCTGTTCGCCGAGGTCACGAGCACCGCTGCCTATGCGGACCTGTCACGACGTGACTTCGACCGGGTCGTCGATTTCGTCGCCACGGGCGGCTATGCGCTTCGAACCTACGAACGCCATGCCCGCATCCGGCCGACGCCGGAGGGCAGATGGCGCGTCTCCAATCCGCAGGTCGCCCAGCAATACCGGCTCAATGTCGGCACCATCGTCGAGGCGCCGATGCTGAAAGTGCGGCTGGTGCGGCCCGGCCGCCGCAAGGCGCTGTCGGGCGGGCGGATGCTCGGCGAGATCGAGGAATGGTTCATCGAGCAGATGACGCCCGGCGACACCTTCGTCTTCGCCGGCCAGGTGCTGCGCCTGGAGGGCCTGCAGGAGACCGAGGTCTACGTGTCCCGCGCCGTGTCCGAGGATGCCAAGGTACCCTCCTTCCAGGGCGGCAAGTTTCCGCTGTCGACCTATCTCGCCGACCGGGTCCGGACGATCCTCGCCGATGAACGGCAGTGGCGGCATCTGCCCGGCGAGGTCGGCGAATGGCTCGGGGTCCAGAAGGTCCGGTCCGTCCTCCCCCGCCGCGACCAGCTGCTCGTCGAGACCTTCCCGCGCGGCGCGCGCTTCTATCTCGTCTGTTATCCCTTCGAGGGCCGGCTCGCCCACCAGACGCTCGGCATGCTGCTGACCCGCCGGCTCGACCGCATGCGGGCGCGTCCGGTCGGTTTCGTCGCGTCTGAATATTCGCTCGCCATCTGGGGGCTGGGCGATCTGTCGGCGATGATCCGCCTCAACCGGCTGTCGCTCGCCGAGCTGTTCGACGAGGACATGCTCGGCGACGATCTGGAGGCCTGGCTTGCCGAATCGAGCCTGATGAAGCGGACCTTCCGCACCTGCGCGATCATTTCCGGCCTGATCGAGCGCCGCCATCCCGGCAAGGAGAAGACCGGCCGGCAGATGACGGTATCCTCCGACCTGATCTACGACGTGCTGCGCAGCCACGAGCCCGATCACGTTCTCCTGCAGGCGACCCGGGCGGATGCGGCCTCCGGCCTGCTCGATATCGCCCGGGTGGGCGGGTTATTGAAGCGCACCCGCGGCCGCATCATCCATAAGGCGCTCGATCGCGTCTCGCCGCTCGCCGTTCCGGTGCTGCTCGATATCGGCAAGGAGCCGGTCCATGGCGAAGCCGACGATACGCTGCTCGCCGAGGCAGCCGACGAGTTGATCGCCGAGGCCATGCGGGCGGGATAGCCTCGCAAAAGAAGGCGGCGGCTACCGGCCGAGCAGCCCGTCATAGATCTCCGCGTCGCCGACGCGGCCGATCACCTGGCCGTCCTCGATGACCACGATCGGCAGCCCGCTTGCCCGCCGCACCTGCATGAGGTCGCGCACGGACGCCTCCTCGCCGCAGCCATAGAGCGTGCCCGGCGTCGCGACCCCGCCATCGCCGATCCGTTCCGGCGTCGTCGCCACGCCGTCCAGCGTCAGCGCGCCGTCGGCTGTCAGGCACAGGTCGATATCGGCGCTGAGCCGCCAGCCGCCATCAGCGCCCTTTGCTTCCGGGCAGTCCTCGATGCGCGTCATCAGCTCGCTTGCGCGCAGCACCGACAGCGGGTTCATGTGGGCGACGAAATCGGCGACGTACGCGTTTGCCGGATTGAGGACGATGTCATGCGGCGTGCCGAACTGGACGACCCGGCCGCCCTCCATGATGGCGATCTTCGAGCCGATCTTCAGCGCCTCGTCGAGATCGTGGCTGACGAAGACGATGGTGCGCTGCAGGCGGGTCTGCAGCTCCAGCAACTCGTCCTGCAGGCGCGAGCGGATCAGCGGATCGAGCGCGGAGAACGGCTCGTCCATCAACAGGATCGGCGCCTCGGTGGCAAAGGCGCGGGCAAGGCCGACGCGCTGCTGCATGCCGCCGGACAGTTCGTGCACCTGCTTGCCGGCCCAGTCCGACAGGCCGACGAGGGCGAGCTGGTCGGCGACCCGCTGCCTGCGTTCGCCCGCCGGCATGCCGGCAAGCTCCAGGCCGAAGCCGACATTGTCCTCCACCGTGCGCCAGGGCAGGAGGCCGAACTGCTGGAACACCATGGCGATCCGGTAGCGGCGCAGGTGCCGCAACGCCTCCGCCCCGCAGGTCGTCGGGTTGACGTAAGTCTCGCCGTCGCGCACCAGCATCTCGCCGCGAATGACGCGGTTGAGGCCGTTGACGGCGCGCAGCAGGGTCGACTTGCCGGAGCCGGACAGGCCCATCAGCACGACGATCTCGCCCTCGCCGACATCGAGCGTGCAGCCGGCTGCGCCGAGCACCTGGTCGGTCGCGGCCTGGATCTCCTCGCGGCTCTTGCCCTGATCGATCAGCGGCAGCGCCCGCTCGGGCGCCTTGCCGAAGACGATATCGACGTCCTTGAAGCTGACGACCGGTTTCGTCATGGCACGCCCCTACTTGGACCCGCTCGCGGGCTCGCGTCGGAAGAACCGGTCGAGCACGATGGCGATCAGGACGATCGCGACGCCGACCTCGAAACCGCGGGCGATATTGACCTGGTTGAGCGCCCTGAGCGTCGGCACGCCGAGCCCGTCGGCGCCGACGAGGGCGGCGATCACCACCATCGACAGCGACAGCATGATGGTCTGGGTGAGGCCCGCCATGATGTTGGGCAGCGCGTAGGGCAGCTCGACTTTCCACAACAGCTGCCGCCTTGTCGCGCCGAATGCCTCGCCGGCCTCGATCAGCGCCTGCGGGGTTGAGGAAATGCCGAGCTGGGTGAGCCGGATCGGCGCGGGGATCGCGAAGATCACGGTGGCGATCAGGCCCGGCACCATGCCGAGGCCGAACAGGATCAGCGCCGGGATGAGATAGACGAAGGTCGGGATCGTCTGCATCAGGTCGAGGATCGGTCGAAGCACCTCGTAGAGCCAGGGCCGGTGGGCGGCGGCGACGCCGATGGGCACGCCGACCAGCATGCAGACCATGGTGGCGGAGATCACCAGCGCCAGCGTCTCGGTCGTCTCGATCCAGTAGCCCTGGTTGATGATCAGCAAGAGCGAGAAGACGACGAAGAGCGGGAAGGTCCAGGTGCGCCGCACGAGAAAGGCCAGCACGGCCGCAAGGGCGACGATGAGGAAGGGGTGCGGGGCCTGCAGCAGCCAGAGGATGGCGTCGATGACGTGTTCCAGCGCGAAGGCGATCGCGTCGAACAGCCAGGCGGCGTTGTTGGTCAGCCAGTCGACGAAGGCCTTGGCCCACTGGCCGATCGGAATCTTGTGGTCTTCAAGCCACTCCAAACCGCGTTCCCCTAAAAAGCGTGCGCCCCGGTTGTGCTAACGGGGGCAGGCTACCGGCTTCTGTGCCGGTTTTGGTTGAGCCGGGCCGGGCGCGATCGTTTGCCGCGCGCCGGCCGGGTCGTTCCGATCACATGCCGATATGCTTGCGCACGGCTTCGCGGGCGTTGCCGCCCTCATAGGTCGTGACCTCTTCCAGCCAGGCTTCCCACATCTGCGGGTTCTGCTTCATCCAGGCGATCGCGGCGGCATCCGGCTCCTGGCCGTCGTCGAGGATCGAGGCCATGATCTCGTTTTCCATCTGCAGGGAGAACTGCTGGCCCTTCAGGAGCGAGCCGACATTCGGGCACTCTTCCAGGAAGCCGGCGGTGACGTTGGTGTAGACGGTCGCGCCACCGAGATCGGCGCCGAAGAATTCGTCGCCGCCGGGCAGGTAGACGATGTCGAAATTGGCGTTCATCGGGTGCGGTTCCCAGGCCAGGAAGACGATGTCCTCGTTGCGCCCGACCGCGCGGGCGACCTGGGCCAGCATGCCCTGTTCGGACGATTCGACCAGCTTGAAGCCGTGCAGGTTGAAGGCGTCCTTGTCGATCATGTCGAGGATCAGCCGGTTGCCGTCATTGCCGGCCTCGATGCCGTAGATCTTGTCGCCGAGATCGGAGCGGAAATCGGCGATATGGGCGAAATCGGTCAGGCCCTTGTCATAGGTGTATTTCGGCACGGCGAGCGTGTATTTCGCGCCTTCCAGGTTGATGCCGACGACTTCGATCGCCTGCTCCTCGATATAGGGGCGGACATCGGCCTCCATGGTCGGCATCCAGTTGCCGAGGAAGACGTCGACATCGCCGTTCTTCAGCGAGGCGTAGGTGACCGGCACCGACAGCACCTTGATATCGGTCTCGTAGCCCAGCCCCTGAAGGATTTCGGTCGTCACCGCGGTCGTCGCGGTGATGTCGGTCCAGCCGACATCGGAGAAGACGATTTCCTTGCAGGAGTCCGGATCCTTGGCGAGCGCCCCCGTGAACGCGATCGATACTGCGAGGACGGCGGCCGCGCCGCCAAGCACGCTTCGAAGACAGGATTTCATTTTGCTTAAACCCCTCTGTTGGCTCAGAGCGAACCTTAGCGGCATTGCGCCGGCCAGCAAATGCCAAGTTGCCGCGATGGAACCACTTTACCCCGGCTTTTGCAAGTTTTATTGATTGATCAGTCAGTCAACAAAAACCGGTTCCGTCAGTCGATAACGGCGCCGGCACCATGGTGGATGCTATGCCCAAGCTAGGAATGGAACCGATCCGGCGGCGCGCCCTGATCGGGGCGACGATCGAGACGATCCACGATCGCGGTTTCTCCAATGTCACGGTCGGCCAGATCGCCCGGCGCGCCGGCGTGTCGTCGGCGCTGGCGCATCACTATTTCGGCTCCAAGGACGATCTCCTGGCCGCCACCATGCGCCATCTGCTCGATGCGCTCGGCGGGACGATCGCCGATCGGCTCAAGCGCGCGACGTCGCCCCGCGACCGGATTTCGGCGGTGATCGCCGGCAATTTCGCCGCCGACCAGTTCAGGCCGGCGACGATCTCGGCCTGGCTCGCGTTCTATGTCCAGGCGCAGACGACGCCGCCCGCCCGCCGCCTGCACCGGATCTATGCCCGCCGCCTCAACAGCAATCTCGTCCACGACTTGAGCCACCTGACGACGCGCGACGAGGCAGTCGCGACGGCCGAGGGCGCGGCCGCCCTGATCGACGGGTTGTGGATCCGCCATGCGCTGGCCGGCGACAAGCCCGACCCGGCCGAGGCGATCGCCATGGTCGAGCGTTTCGTCGACATGAGCCTTGGCATGCGGCGGCATTGAGCGCCGGCTTGGAGTGAGGGACCATGAGCGATTCCCTAGAAGCGGATTATGTCATCGTCGGCGCCGGCTCGGCCGGCTGCGCGCTTGCCTATCGGTTGAGCGAGAGCGGCCGTCATTCGGTGCTCGTGCTGGAAAAGGGCGGCACCGATTTCGGCCCGCTCATCCAGATGCCGGCGGCCTTCTCGATCCCGATGAACATGGCCCGCTACGACTGGGGCTACCGGACCGAGCCGGAACCGCATCTGGGCGGTCGGCGGCTCGCGGTGCCGCGCGGCAAGGTGGTGGGCGGCTCGTCGTCGATCAACGGCATGGTCTATGTGCGCGGCCATGCCCGCGATTTCGACACCTGGGCGGAGATGGGGGCCGCCGGCTGGCGCTTCGCCGACGTGCTTCCCTATTTCAAGCGGATGGAGACGAGCCATGGCGGCGAGGCCGGCTGGCGCGGCACCGACGGTCCGCTGCACGTCACCCGCGGCGCGATGACCAATCCGCTCTATTCGGCCTTCGTCACGGCCGGCGCGGAAGCCGGCTATAACGAGACCGTGGACTATAACGGCCGGGCCCAGGAGGGTTTCGGCGCGATGGAGATGACGGTCTGGAAGGGCCGGCGCTGGTCGGCGGCCAATGCCTATCTGAAGCCCGCGCTGAAGCGGCCGAATGTCCGGCTGGTGACCGGTGTATCGGCGCAGCGGATCGTCTTTTCAGGGACCCGCGCGACCGGCGTCGAGATTACGCGCGGCGGCCGGCGCGAGACCGTTTCGGCCCGAAAGGAGGTAATCGTCGCCGCCTCCTCGATCAATTCGCCGAAACTGCTGATGGTGTCTGGGATCGGCCCGGCCGCCGACCTCAAGGGCCATGGCATCGACGTATTGGCCGACCGGCCGGGCGTCGGCGCCAATCTGCAGGATCATCTCGAAGTCTATGTCCAGTTCGGCACGAAGGCGCCGATAACGCTGAATTCCCGTCTCGATCTGTTCTCGAAGGCCTGGATCGGCGCCAACTGGCTGTTCCTGCGGCGCGGCCACGGGATCACCAACCATTTCGAGGCCTGCGCCTTCATCCGCTCGGCGGCCGGCGTCTCCTATCCCGACATCCAGTATCACTTCCTGCCGGCCGCCGTGCGCTATGACGGCAAGGCGGCGGCGGCGGGACACGGCTTCCAGGTCCATGTCGGGCCGATGCGCTCGAAGTCGCGCGGCACGGTCTCGCTGAGCGGCGCCGACCCGGCCGCCGATCCGCGCATCCTGTTCAACTACATGTCGGTGCCCGAGGACTGGGCGGATTTCCGCACCTGCATCCGCCTGACCCGCGAGATCATGGCGCAGCCGTCGATGCGGCCTTTCGTTTCCGCCGAGATCGCGCCGGGCGAAGCCGCGCAGGACGACGCAGCGATCGACGATTTCATCCGCGAGCATGTCGAGAGCGCCTACCATCCCTGCGGCACCTGCCGGATGGGCGCGGCCGACGATCCGCATGCCGTCGTCGATCCGGACTGCCGGGTGATCGGCACGGAGGCGCTGCGGGTCGTCGATTCCTCGATCTTCCCGCTGATCCCCAACGGCAACCTGAACGCGCCCTCGATCATGGTCGGCGAGAAGGCGGCCGACCTCATCCTCGGCAAGACGCCGCTGCCGGCCGCCAATCAGGAACCGTGGATCAATCCCGACTGGCGGGAGAAGCAGCGCTAAACAAGCAGGTCCCGGCAGCCTAAGGCCGCTCGCCGCCGTCGCGCAGGCGCGAGACGGCATTGGCATGGGCGCTGAAGCCCTCATAGGTCGCGAAGGTGCGGGTGTGCTTGGCCAGTTCCGGATAGCCTTCGGCCGTGACGTAGCCGACGGTCTGGCGCTTCAGATAGTCGAATACCGACAGCGGCGAGCGGGTCTTGGCCCAGCCGGATGTCGGCAGCACGTGGTTCGGCCCGAGCGTGAAATTGGCGATCGAAATGGCGCTGTGCCCGCCCAGCAGGATCTCGCCGGCATTGGTGAGCTTGGTCACGTAGGACCAGGGATCGGCGCTCTCGACGATCAGGTGCTCGGCGGCGAAGTCGTTGGAGAAATCACAGGCCGCGTCCATGTCCGGCGCAATGACGATGCCGCCGGCCTTGCCCGACAGCACGGTGCGGGTGAAGTCGACCCGCTGCTCGCTCATATGGGTCCACAGGAAGGCGATCTCGTCGGCGACCGTGTCCGCCAGCGCCCGGTCGTCGGTGACCAGGAAGGCGGACGAGTCCGGGCCGTGCTCGGCCTCGTTGAGGAGGTCGAGCGCGGTGCGGCGCGGGTCGGCGGTGGAATCGGCGATCACCAGCGCCTCGCTCGGACCGGCCGGCGGGCCGACATCGATGACGTCGGACAAAACCCGCATCGCGGCGACCAGCCAGGGCGAGCCGGGGCCGACGATCTTGGCGAGTTTCGGGATGGTCTCGGTGCCGTGGGCGACGGCCGCGACCGCCTGGGCGCCGCCGCATTTGTAGATCTCCGAGACGCCGGCGAGCCGGCAGGCATAGAGCGTCGCATCGTCGATGCCGCCATCCTCGGTCGGCGGCGTCAGCACAACGACACGGGGAACGCCGGCGACGATCGCCGGGATCGTCGTCATCAGCGCGACGGAGGGAAACGCCCCCTTGCCGCGCGGCACGTAGCAGGCAACCGAGGGGATCGGCAGCGAACGCTCGCCGGCCATCACGCCCGGCGCCATTTCCTCAAGCCACATGTCCTCGGGCATCTGCCGGGCATGGAACGTGCGGATGCGCTCGGCGGCAAACCGCATCGCTTCCTTCAGGTCTTCATCGAGCCGCGCCTCGGCGGCATCGAAATCCTCAAGGTTTGCAGCAAGCGCATCGGCGGTGACGGCCGCGCCGTCGAAGCGCTGGCCGAATTCGGCGACCGCCGCGTCGCCGCGCGTTTTGACCGCCTCGATGATCGGCCCGACCTTGCCGATGAAGTCGGAGATATCCGCCTGGCTGCGGGTCAGAAGCGCGGCGCGGCCGGCGTCGTCCAGCGCGGACAGGTCGTGGAAGGCGATGGCGGACATTGAGGTCTCCTTGTCGGGCGGTCGTTCGATGGGCGGGCGGTCAGCCTCTATGCGATGTCGGGCCCGCGCTCAAGAGCGCTTGCGGGGGTCATCGGCGATAGGCCGTCCAGTAGGCCAGGGCGACGCCGCCGGCCCCGCCGACGATGTTACCGAGAGTGACCGGGACGAGGTTGCGCAGAATGCCGGCGATACCGCCATCCGCGCCGGACAGCAAGCCGGCCGCCAGGAAGTAGAAATTCGCCACCGAGTGCTCGAAGCCGAGCGCGACGAAGGCGGTGATCGGCCAGAGGATCGCGAGGATCTTGCCCGTCACCGTCCGCGCCGCGAAGGTCAGCCAGATCGCCAGGCAGACAAGCGCGTTGCAGAGCACGCCGCGCATGAAGGCCTCGACGAACGGCAGGGCCATCTTGCGCTCGGCGATGCCTGCGGCGCTCGCGGCGATGTCGCCGGACAACAGGCCGGACAGCTTGACGGCGATGGCAAGCGCGACCGCGCCGACGATGTTGCCGACGAACACGAGCCCCCAGTTGCGCAGGAGCGCCCCGGTCGAGATCAGCCGGTCGACCCAGGCCATGACGATCAGCGCGTTGCCGGTGAACAGTTCCGCGCCGCCGACCACGACGAGGATCAGGCCGAGGCAGAAGGACAGCCCGCCGAGCAGGCGCGCCGGGCCGAAGCCCGGCTCCGTGCCGCTCATTGTCACGGTAAAGAAGGCCGCGCCGAAACCGATGAAGGCGCCGGCCAGGATCGCCAGGGCCATGACCTGCCGGGTCGAAAGCCTGGTCTTGCCGACGCCGGCGGCCTCGACGAGCCGCAGGATCTCGGTCGGCTTGTAGGCGTCGAGGCCGGTCGGATTGCCGCCTCCGGGGCCGGGTCCGGCGCTCATGGCAATAAGCGCTCCGGCCGGGGCGGCAGGGAATCAGCCACGCACCGGCGATACGCCGGACGCGGCCTGCGGAGGGTCAGATACGCGCCAGCACGAAAGGCGAGACCAGCACCATGAACAGGCTTGCGGCGATGATACGGTCGCCGAAGCGGCGGATGCCGAAAACGGTTGCTGTGCGCATGTCCGGAACTCCATTTCGCGGGTGCAATAGCTGCATCGCATATAAAGTTGCGAATGTAACTTATGCAGTGCGCAAACTGTCGCATCCGGACTATCCCTTAGATTGGGTCCGATCGGTCTGGTGGCCCGTTTTCCGCTAGAGCGAGGGCAGATTGAGGCCGTGTTCGCGGGCGCAGTCGATGGCGATGTCGTAGCCTGCGTCGGCGTGCCGCATGACGCCCGAGGCCGGATCGTTCCACAGCACGCGCGCCAGGCGATTGGCGGCGGCCTCGCTGCCATCGGCGACGATCACCATGCCGGCATGCTGGGAAAAGCCGATGCCGACGCCGCCGCCGTGATGGATCGAGACCCAGGTCGCCCCCGACGCGCAGTTCAGAAGCGCATTCAGCAGCGGCCAGTCGGCGATCGCGTCGGAGCCGTCGCGCATCGCCTCGGTCTCGCGGTTCGGGCTTGCCACCGAGCCGGAATCAAGGTGGTCGCGGCCGATCACGATCGGCGCCTTGAGCTCGCCACTGGCCACCATCTCGTTGAAGGCGAGGCCCAGCCGGTCGCGCTGGCCGAGGCCGACCCAGCAGATGCGGGCGGGAAGCCCCTGGAAATGAATGCGCTCGCGCGCCATGTCGAGCCAGCGGTGCAGATGCGGATCGTCGGGGATCAGCTCCTTCACCTTTTCGTCGGTCTTGTAGATATCCTCAGGATCGCCCGACAGCGCCGCCCAGCGGAACGGCCCGACGCCGCGGCAGAACAGCGGCCGGATATAGGCCGGCACGAAGCCCGGGAAGTCGAAGGCGTCGTCAAGCCCCTCGTCCTTCGCCATCTGGCGGATATTGTTGCCGTAGTCCAGCGTCGGCACGCCTTCGCGATGGAAATAGAGCATCGCCTCGACCTGATCCTTCATCGATAGCTTGGCGGCATGGATCGTGCCGTCGGGATCGGACTTGATGCGGTCTTCCCACTCCTCGAGCGTCCAGCCGGCGGGCAGATAGCCGTTCAGCGGATCATGCGCCGAGGTCTGGTCGGTGACCGCGTCGGGCACCACACCGCGCCGCACCAGTTCGGGAAAGACCAGCGCGGCATTGCCGAGAACGCCGACGGAGACCGGCTTCTTCTCCGCGCAGGAGCGCTTGATGATCGCAAGCGCCTCGTCGAGATCGGCCGCCTGCACGTCGAGATAGCCGGTCTTCAGCCGCATCTCGATGCGCGAGGGCCGGCATTCGACGGCCAGCATCGAGGCGCCCGCCATGGTCGCCGCCAGCGGCTGCGCGCCGCCCATGCCGCCAAGGCCGCCGGTCAGGATCCACTTGCCCGACAGGTCGCCGCCATAATGCTGCCGGCCCATCTCCGCGAAGGTCTCGTAGGTGCCCTGGACGATGCCCTGCGAGCCGATATAGATCCACGAGCCGGCCGTCATCTGGCCGTACATCATCAACCCGATCCGGTCGAGTTCGTTGAAATGCGACCAGTCGGCCCAGTGCGCGACGATGTTGGAATTGGCGATCAGCACGCGCGGCGCGTCCGCGTGGGTGCGGAACACGCCGACCGGCTTGCCGGACTGGATCAGCAGGCTTTCGTCGTCGTTCAGGTCGCGCAGGCCCGAGACGATCCGGTCGAAGGACCGCCAGTCGCGGGCGGCCCGGCCGATGCCGCCATAGACGACGAGTTCGTGCGGATTCTCGGCGACGTCCGGATCGAGATTGTTCATCAGCATCCGCAGCGGCGCCTCGGTCAGCCAGCTCTTTGCCGTCAGGTCGGTTCCGTGCGGGGCGCGGATCGTCCGCGTGTTGTCCAGGCGGTCGTTGGTCATGTCGAGCCTCCATAGAGCCGCGCGCCGGCGGCAAGCATTGCCTTGAGCACGGCGTGCAGGGTGGATGCGGTGTCGGTGGCCTTGGCCGGGTCATAGGTCCAGGGCGGGGCTTCCAGCATATAGGCGCGCAGGGCGAGCTCCATCTGGACGGCGTGGATATCCTGGTCCGGCCGGCCGTGATGGCGGGTGATATAGCCGCCCTTGAAGCGGCCGTTCGCGGTATGGGACGTCAGTTCGTCGAGCGATGGCGTAGCCATGCGATCGCCGTCCCGGCCGGCCCCCTTCTCTCCCTGGTCATCCCGGACGGCCGCAGTTCTTTCTTCGTCGTCCCGGCCGGCCCCTTCCTCTCCCTCGTCATCCCGGCCGAACGCAGTGAGAGCCGGGATCGGGGAGCCCCCTCCGGTGCTGGGGTTCTCCGATCCCGGATAATCGCTGCGCGATTTCCGGGATGACGAGGGAGAGGTGGGTGATTTCCGGGATGCTGAGGGCGAGGGAGGCACTTCCGGGGATGACGAGGATGAAGGGGAAGGCGTCTTCGGGGATGCCGAGGGAGAGGGAGACTCCGAAAGGGACATTTGCGCCGACGCATCCGATCGTCCGCCCGCCGCGCAGGCTTCGACCACCGCCGCCTCGATCTCCGGCGCGCAGGAGGCGCCGCTGTTGGTTCCGATATTGAAGACCGGCAGCACGCCGTCAAACAGGCGCGGCACGACCGAGCGGATCGAATGACAGTCATAGAGCAGCGCATAGCCGTGCTGGTCCCGCACGGCGGCAAGCGTTTCGGCGAGCAGGGCATGATAGGGGTCGAAATAGCGCGCCCGCCGCCGTGCGATCTCGGCCGCGTCCGGTTCCGCACCTGGACGATAGATCGGGTCGCCGTCGAAGGTGGTCGTCGGACACAGCGCCGTCGTCGCCTGGCCGGGATAGAGCGAGACGCCGCTCGGGTCGCGGTTGACGTCGATCACATAGCGCGAAACCGAGGTCTGCAGGACGGTGGGCTTGAGATCGTCGGCGAGGCCGTAGAGCCGCGCCATCCACCAGTCCGTATCGGGAACCGCCAGCCCGGTCTCGTTGAATGCGCCGGCACTATCCGACGGGATATCGGTGCCGCCATGCGGTATCGACAGGACGAGCGGGCTGTCGCCGGGTTTCAGATCCAGAAAGGTATAGCCGTGCAGATCGGTGGCCGACATGTCCGTCAGGCCCCCCGATAGACCCGTTTGTACAGTGGATTGAAGCCGATCCGGTAGACCAGTTCGGCGGGCGTCTCGATGTCCCAGATGGCGAGGTCGCAGGCCTTGCCGGGCTCCAGCGTGCCGATCTCGTCGAGCCGGCCGAGCGCGCGGGCAGCATTGCGTGTCACCCCGATCAGGCATTCGGCCACCGTCAGCCGGAACAGCGTCGCCGCCATGTTCATGGCCATCAGCAGCGAGGTCAGCGGCGAGGAGCCGGGATTGCAATCGGTGGCGACCGCGATCGGCACGCCGGCAAGCCGCAGCGCAGCGACCGGTGGGGCCTGGGTCTCGCGCAGGAAATAGAACGCACCCGGCAACAAGACCGCGACGGTGCCGGCCTCGGCCATCGCGGCGACGCCGCCCTCGTCGAGATATTCCAGGTGATCGGCCGACAGCGCGCCATAGCGGGCGGCAAGCCTGGCGCCGCCGAGATTGGAGAGCTGCTCGGCATGCAGCTTGACCGGCAGTCCGGCCTTGACCGCCGCATCGAAAACCAGCGCCATCTGGTCCGGCGAGAAGGCGATCCCCTCGCAGAAGCCGTCGACGGCATCCGCCAGGCCCTCCGCTACGACGGTGGGCATCTGGTCGCGCACCACCGTATGGATGTAGCCGTCGGCATCGCCCTCGAATTCCGCCGGCACCGCATGGGCGCCGAGGAAGGAGGTCGCGACCGAGACCGGCCGCGCCTCGGCGAGGCCGCGGGCGGCGCGCAGCATGGCGATCTCGGTATCGGGGGTGAGGCCGTAGCCGGACTTCACCTCGACCGTCGTTATCCCTTCAGCGATCAGCGCGTCGAGGCGCGGCAGGGCGGTCGCGACGAGCGTCTCCACGTCGGCGGCGCGGGTCGCCGCGACCGTCGAGCGGATGCCGCCGCCGGCCCGGGCGATCTCCTCGTAGCTTGCACCGGCAAGCCGCAGTTCGAATTCCCTCGCCCGGTCGCCGCCATGGACGATATGGGTGTGGCAGTCGATCAGGCCGGGGCTGACCCAGCGGCCGTCAAGATCGATCGTTTCGCGGGGGGCGAGGCCTGCGGGAAGATCGGAGGCCGCGCCGGCGAAGACGATGCGGCCATCCTTCGCCGCGATCGCGCCGGCGTCGATTTCACCCAAGCCCGGATGCTGATCCGCCATCGTCATCAGGCGGCAATTGGTCCAAAGGCGGTCGACCTGCATGTGCCCCTGCATATGTCGGTGCCTCGTCCTGTCCGGTTGAAAACCCTCTCACCGCCCGAAGCCTAGTCCGGCCCCGGCGCTTTTGTCTAGACAAAATAATCGCCCGCCATGCGTCGCGGGTGTGACCGGTAATCAGCCGGCCGGCTTGTGCCGCGCGTGCCAGTGCCTTGCGATATCGATGCGCCGGCAGACCCAGGCATCCTCGTGCTCGAGCACGTAGTCGAGGAAGCGGGCAAGGGCCGCGGCCCGTCCCGGCCGGCCAACGAGCCGGCAATGCAGGCCGATCGACATCATCTTCGGCCGCTCGGCCCCTTCGGCATAAAGCATGTCGAAGGAATCCTTCAGGTAGGCGAAGAACTGGTCGCCCGAATTGAAGCCCTGCGCGGTGGCAAAGCGCATGTCGTTGGCATCGAGCGTATAGGGGATCATCAGGTGCGGCCCGTTCGGCCCGTCGACCCAATAGGGCAGGTCGTCGGCATAGGTGTCGGAATTGTAGAGGAAGCCGCCTTCCTCCATGACCAGCCTTCTGGTGTTGTCCGAGCAGCGGCCAAGATACCAGCCGAGCGGGCGTTCGCCGGTCACCTCCGTGTGGATGCGGATCGCTTCGGCCAGGTGATGGCGTTCGTCGTCTTCGGAGAAGTCGCGATAGTCGATCCAGCGATAGCCGTGGCTGGCGATCTCCCAGTCCGCCTCCCGCATGCCCGCGACCGCGTCGGGGTTGCGGGCAAGCGCCATCGCCACGCCATAGACGGTCACCGGCACCGAGCGCGCGGTGAACAGGCGCCACAGCCGCCAGAAGCCGGCCCGCGAGCCGTATTCGTAGACCGATTCCATGTTCATGTTGCGCTTGCCGGGCCAGGGCTCGGCCCCGATGGTCTCCGACAGGAAGGCTTCCGAGGCCGCGTCCCCGTGCAGGATCGTGTTCTCAGCCCCCTCCTCGTAATTGATGACGAACTGCACGGCGATGCGCGCGCCGGCCGGCCAGTCGGCATGCGGCACGGCGCGGCCGTAGCCGATCATGTCACGGGGATAGCTCGGGTCGGTCATGGTATGATCCTGTGCATGATACGGGGCACGGTCCCTGGGTCATGTCCGTCGGCCAACCGACGGACAGGCAAGGCTCACGCGCCAAGCATGCCGAAGATCTCGTCCTTCAGCTTGAGGCGCTGTTTCTTCATGTCCTCCAGATGGTCGTCGGAGGTGGGCTCGATATCGGTCTCGGCGCGGTGAATGTCGCGGTTCAGGGTGTGATATTCGTTCGCCAGGCGGAGGAAGTGGGCGTTCTCGGTCTTCAGCGCGTGAATCCGGTCCGCGTGTTCGGGAAATTCTTCGTGCAGTTCGTGCGGCGTGTGGGTCATGTTCGATCTGGTCCTCAACTGATCCTGGCGGCAACGCGTGTGCGCTGCATCGTAGCGACGACGCTCTCGCACGAGCCTTGCGCCTGGTCAAGATCGGTGAAAACCCCCCGGTGGACAGGATAAAACCCCCGCTGGATCGGCGAAAGCCTCCGGGCGGGATTGGTGAAAACCCTTGTCTCGCTCGCCTGCACCGGTGCATAACGCGCCGATATCGGAGACGAAGTGACGTGATGAAAGTGATCGTTCGATGAAAGTGATTGTTCTGGGTGGCGACGGATTTTGCGGTTGGCCGACGGCGGTGCATCTGTCGAAACTGGGCCATGAGGTCTTGATCGTCGACAACCTGTCGCGCCGCAAGATCGACGTCGAGCTGGAAGTCGATTCGCTCACCCCCATCCGGTCCTTGAGCGAGCGGGTCGCGGCCTGGAAGGAGATCTCCGGCCAGGACATCCCCGTGCACCGCTTCACCATCGGTGAGCACTATCATCGCCTGCTGACCCTGATCCGCGACGAGACGCCCGACGCGATCGTCCATTTCGCCGAGCAGCGCGCCGCCCCCTATTCGATGAAGTCGGCCTGGCACAAGCGCTACACGGTCCGCAACAACCTGAGCGCCACCAACGACGTCTGCGCGGCGATCGTCGAATCCGGTCTCGACGTCCATCTCGTCCATCTCGGCACCATGGGCGTCTACGGCTACGGCTCGGCCGGCATGAAGATCCCGGAAGGCTATCTGAAGATCAAGGTGGAGACCGATGCCGGCGACCTGGTCGACCAGGAGATCCTGTATCCGGCCAATCCCGGCTCGATCTACCACATGACCAAGACCCAGGATCAGCTCTTCTTCGCCTTCTACAACAAGAATGACGGACTGAAGGTCACCGACCTGCACCAGGGCATCGTCTGGGGCACGCAGACCGCCGAGACGCGGCTCGACGAACGCCTGATCAACCGCTTCGACTATGACGGCGACTACGGCACGGTGCTGAACCGGTTTCTGATGCAGGCCGCCGTCGGCTATCCGCTCACCGTGCACGGCACCGGCGGCCAGACCCGCGCCTTCATCAACATCCAGGACACGGTGCGCTGCATCCAGCTTGCCGTCGAAAACCCGCCGCAGACGCGCGAGCGGGTCAACATCCTCAACCAGATGACCGAGACGCACCGGGTCGTCGATCTGGCGGAGATGATCTGCGGCATCACCGGCGCCTCGATCGATTTCGTCGCCAATCCGCGCAACGAGGCCAACGAGAACGACCTCTATGTGCGCAACGACCGGTTCCTGCAGCTCGGGCTCGAGCCGATCACCCTGCAGGAAGGGCTGTTGCGCGAGGTTACCGAGATCGCGCAGAAATATGCCGACCGCTGCGATCGCAGCAAGATTCCCTGCCGCTCGGCCTGGAACAGCCGCCGCGCGGCAGAGATCGGGTCGGGCGAAGCCAAGCCCGCCTCGCAGGCCGGAGAGGCCCGATAGTCACTGGATAGGCTCTAAGCCTCCAGGTCGGCCTCGTCGGCCTCGGCCGCCTTCGGCGGCTTGATCGCGTCGGCGACGCTCTTCAGGGTTTTCGCCGCGCTGCCCGCCCGCGAAACCGCGATGGCCCTTTCATAGTCCATCACGATCGCATGGGTTTCGCCCGCGATGCAGCCCGAAAACGACTCGTGCGGATAGGCAATCGCGATGTAGCGGTCCGACAGCGCCGCGATCCAGCGCGCCCGCTCGGCCTTCGGCAGCGCTGCCAGCAGTTCCGGTTCGACAACGATCAGATCGGCCGATGACAGGCAGGCGCTCAACAGGGCGATCCGGGCCTGGTCGTCGCGTTTGAGGCCGTTCGGCTTGCGGGCGGCCCGGTCGATCGCTTCCGCGCTCGGTGCCAGCTCCGACAGCGGTGCGGTCGCCGCCTTGCCCGTCAGCAGGTCCGGGCCGAGCGGCGGCAGGGCGAGGGCGGCGCGGGTCTCCGATTCGATCAGGCCGGCGGTGCAGCGCAGGGCCTGCGTGTTGAACCGCCGCTGCGCCAGCGGCCTGAGTTTCTGGGTCAGGGCGGTGGCGAAGAAATATTGCGTGTAGCGATTGATCCGGGCCGGAGAAATGACGGCGACCGGGCGCCCGCGCTCCAGCGGCACGCCGCGCCCGCTCCCGTTCCCCCCATTCCCGTTCCCACCCGTATCGGCGCCGGCCTGCGGATCGGGCACATGCAGGGCCGGCCGGCCGGCAAACGGTTCGCCGTCGGCGCCGCGGCTCGTCAGATATTCAAACGCCGCGCGGACGACCTCGTAGAAGCGGGCATAGGTGGTCAGCGATATGCCGATGCTGGTCAGCCCGCTCACCGCCAGCCGCAAAAGCACGAAGAAGGCGACCACCAGTGCCAGCGGCATCTCGCCGTTGATCGCCTTGCCGCCAAGATAGACGCCGATCGAGGCGACCGCGACGGAGGCGAGCACATTGGCGACGAGTTCCGAGCGCGACGGCGACAGGAGGCGTGTCGCAAAGGCCCTCACCGCGGTGCGGTTGTTCTTGCCGGCAAGCAGCGCGTCGGCAATCCTTGCGCGGCCCCTGCGGGCATGCGCCTCGTTACCGAGCTTGCCGATCGCCTCCTTCTCGTCGCCGCGATAGGCGCGCTGGGCAATCTTGCGTTCGCGCTGCGCGACGACGACGGAACGGCTGATCAGGTAGTTGAAGGCGACCGCCGGGATCGCCAGGACGGCGACGACGGCGACGACCTCGCCGGCGATCCAGATCATCCCGACGATCGCCGGCAAGGCCAGCAGCAGCGAGCGCGGCAGCATCAAAAGCACGTCGACCGGCCGGAACAGGTGGATCTTGGTCTTCAGCACCATATGCGCCTGGGCGGAGATCAGGCCGGACTTTTCAAGCGTCGGATAGGCCGGAAAGCAGCCGTCTTCCGTCAGGATGCGCTTGATCACGCGTTCGGCGAAGCCCATCGACAGGTAGAACGCCATCCGCATCGAGACGAAGATGATGGCGCTTGCGATCACCAGAAGCGCGGTGACGCCGAGGACGGCGCCGGTCATCGCCTCGCTGGTGCGCGGCTCGATCGTCTGGCCGAAATAGGTGATCGGCGCGTTTTCCTCGATTGCCAGGAAGTACCAGACGATCGCCGTGAAGGCTGCCGCCTGCAGCGACCGCCCGACCGCGATCAGCCCGACGATCAGGCTCGCCGTCAGCGGCTTGAACCGGAACACCGAGGCGATCAGCCAGCGCAGCGACTCGAAATAGCGGCGCGTCCGCCGTGCGACGAGGCGATGGCCGGTCAGGCCGGAAGCGGTATTGGCGGTTTGCAGGGACATCGACAGGGTCAGGACCGGAGACAGCACATATGCCCTGCTGGTGTAGAGCAGTGTGTCGGCGATCACAAATTCCAAAATGCCGTGACGCGCGTGCGCCACCCGGCCGGAAGGCGGATCAGGCGCGCGCCGCGTAGAGCCGCCTGCCTTCCTCATAGAGCCGGATATCGAACTCATTGGCCGCGCGCAGGGCGGCGATATCCTTGTCCCCGGCGCCCTCCGCCGCCAGAAACGCGTCATTGGTCTTGCTGGAGAGATTGCGCGTTTCGTAGCGGTTCGACCACCCGAAGGTCTTGCAGATCCGCTCCACGGAGGCTTCGTAGTCCTCGAACAGGCCGACGACGGCCATGGCGCGCAGATTGTCGATCGCCTGGTCCAGCATCGCCTCGTCGGCGGTCGAGCGCTGTTCGTGGCCGGCGATCAGCTTGGTCATGATGTTGGCGTGCGCGCGCGGTTTGCGGCAGAACCGGGCGAAGCTGCGCTTGCCCGAAGCGAAACTCTCGTGGCGGGCGTGCTGCTCGAAATCGTATTTGATATACTTGTAGACCGAGATCGAACGCGAGACCGGCTCGCGCAGGATGGTGAAATAGCGGCACGGCCGCGGCAGATACCGTTCGACCGTATGGGGAATGTGGCCGTAGACGATGCGCTTGCGGGAAAGCCGCTCCGGCGGCACCTTCGCGAAGACCTCGTCCATCGTCGTTCCGCCGGTCCGGTAGATCGGCATCCATGCGGCCTTGGGATAGTTCGCCTCGATCAGCGTCCGGAAAGACTGGCCGCCGGCCTTGGGGACATGGATGAAGACGATCGCCGGATCGGTGCTGCCTGCGGATGCGAACAGACGGGAGGTCAGGCGGGCGGGGGAGAAACGACGGGTCACGACTTAAGGGCGAAATGGCGATCGGGATTGCGGCGCCGGGCGGTTATCCGGTCCGGGCGCGAGGACGATCGCGGACTATTGCCCTAGTTTGCGGCGAAAGAAAAGCGGTGAAAGAAAAGCGGCGGGGCTGTCGTAGCCCGGGTGGCACTTGCGGGAGCCGGTCCGGTTCGCTATGGGAGCCGGGCTTCCCGACAGGAGGAAAGCCACCCCGGTCGCGGTCTTAAAGGCCCGTTCGGCCGGTGGGAACGGATATCGTCTTAGCGTATGAAAGCCTCTGTCGTCATTCCCACGAAGAATCCGGGCCCGGTCTTCCGGTCGGTGCTGGACCGGGTGATCGCGCAGGCCTGTCCCTGGCCGTTCGAGATCCTCATCATCGACAGCGGCTCGACAGACGGGACGCTCGACGTCATCGAAAGCCACCCCACCGTCCGCCTCCACCGCATCAAGCCGCAGGAGTTCGGCCACGGCCGCACCCGCAATCTCGGCGTTTGCCTGACGACGGGCGAGTTCGTCGCCTTCCTGACCCATGACGCGCTGCCCGTCGACACCGACTGGCTGGCGCGCATCGTCGCCGCCGTCGAGGCCGGCCCCGACATTGCCGGCGCCTTCGGGCGGCACGTCGCCTATCCGGAAGCGACCGCCTTCACCACGCGCGATCTCGAGGCCCACTTCGCCGCCTTCGACGCGCTGCCGTCGGTCGTTTCCCGGGCAACGGACGCGGCCCGCTACGAGACCGATCAGGGCTGGCGGCAGCGCCTGCATTTTTACTCCGACAACAATTCCTGTCTCAGGCGCAGCGTCTGGGAAAAAATCCCCTATCCCGATGTCGAGTTCGCCGAGGACCAGATCTGGGCGGACCGAATCATCAAGGCCGGCTATGCCAAGGCCTATGCGCCGGATGCCGCCGTCTATCACTCGCACGACTATGGCGTTTTCGAGAAATTCCAGCGGGCCTTCGATGAATCGAACGCCTTCCGCGTGCTGTTCGGCTACCGGCTGAACGCCCGGCCGCTGCGCGCGCTCCTGTCGATCGGCTGGCTCTCCAGGCGGGATATCGCTTTCGCGATCCGCAACCGGATTTCGCCAATCGAGACGGCCACGCAGATCCTGCTCAATGTCGCCACCGTGACCGGTCAGATGGCGGGAAGCCATGCCGCGCGGCTGCCCGAAAGCGTCCGCCTGCGCCTGTCGCGCGACAAGCGGCTTCAACACAGCCTGCCCGCCGCAGCGGCGGCGGGCAACAAGGTGTCTTGACGAGGAACACGCCGTGCTCGACTGCCAGACATGCGAAATTCCGGAGGTGCTGCTGCTGACGCCGAAGCGGTTCGGCGACGCGCGCGGCTTCTTCTCGGAGACCTGGAACGCCCGGACCTTCGCCGAGGCGACGGGCGTTCAAGCCAATTTCGTTCAGGACAACCACTCCCTGTCGGGCGAGACCGGCGTCATCCGCGGCCTGCATTTCCAGTCGCCGCCGCATGAACAGGGCAAGCTCGTGCGGGTCACCCGCGGCGCGATCCTCGATGTCGCCGTCGACATCCGTGTTGGCTCGCCAACCTTTGGAAAGCACGTCGCCCGCACCCTGTCGGCGGAGAACTGGCAGCAGCTCTGGGTGCCGCCCGGCTTCGCGCACGGCTTCTGCACGCTTCAGGCCGACACGGAAGTCCAGTACAAGGTGACCGGCCTCTACGCGCCGGACCATGATCACGGCCTTGCCTTCGACGACCCCGCGCTCGGCATCGACTGGCCGGTCAAAGCGGACAAGGCGGTCCTGTCGGACAAGGACCGGTGCCATCCGGCCCTGGCCGACCTGCCGGCCTATTTCGATTTCAAGGAGACCACGCCGTGAAGATCCTTATCACCGGCGGCGCCGGCTTCATCGGATCGGCGGTCTGCCGCCATCTGATCGAGCACACCGACCATGGCGTCGTCAATCTCGACAAGCTGACCTACGCGGCCAATCTCGCCTCGCTCGATTCGGTCTCCGGCGATCCGCGCTACCGGTTCTATAAGAAGGATATCTGCGAGCGTGATGCCGTGCTCGAGATCCTGCGGCGCGAAGAGGTCGACGCGGTGATGCATCTTGCCGCCGAAAGCCATGTCGACCGCTCGATCGACGGGCCGGAGGCCTTCATCCAGACCAATATCGTCGGCACCTACCGGCTGCTCGAGGCGACACGGGCCTACTGGCTGGATCTTCCCGAAGACAGGCGCTGCGCGTTCCGCTTCCACCATGTCTCGACCGACGAGGTCTTCGGCGCGCTGCCGCTCGACGAGGGCCTGTTTTCGGAAGACACCGCCTATGCGCCGTCCTCGCCCTATTCGGCCTCGAAGGCGGCCTCCGATCATCTCGCCATGGCCTGGTGGCATACCTATGGCCTGCCCGTCGTCCTGTCGAACTGCTCGAACAACTACGGCCCCTATCACTTCCCCGAAAAACTCATTCCGCTGATGATCCTGAACGCGCTTGAGGACAAGCCGCTGCCGGTCTACGGCAGGGGCGAGAACGTGCGCGACTGGCTCTTTGTCGAGGACCACGCGCACGCTTTGGTCACCGTCCTGACCAAGGGGGCGCCGGGCCAGTCCTACAATGTCGGCGGCAATGCCGAGCGCACCAATCTTAATGTGGTGCAGTCGATCTGCGATCTCGTCGACGGGCTTCGCCCGCGCGCCGACGGATCGTCGCGGCGCGATCTCATCACCTTCGTCGCCGATCGTCCGGGCCACGACCTGCGCTATGCGATCGATGCGACGAAGATCGCATCCGAGCTCGGCTGGCAGCCTGCAGAGAGCTTCGAAACGGGCCTGGAGCGAACCGTGCGCTGGTATCTCGAAAACGAAGCCTGGTGGGGACCGATCCGCGACGGCCGCTATGCCGGCGAACGCCTTGGGTTGGACAAGCAGGGCTTGAGTGCCTGATGGCGGACAGGACGCAACAGGCCGGCGTGATCCTGGTCGTCGGCCGGTCGGGCCAGGTCGCCAGCGCGCTGGCACGCCCTGGCGTGGCGTCAAGGCCCGTCGTCGCGCTCGGCCGGCCCGATCTCGATCTGACCGACCCCGACCGCATCAATGCGGCCATCCGGGTACACAGGCCCGCCGTGGTGATCAACGCGGCCGCCTATACCGCCGTCGACAAGGCCGAAACCGAACCCGATCTCGCCTTCCGCCTCAATGCGGCGGGGCCGGGCCATCTCGCCGAGGCCTGCGACCGGGCCGATATTCCGCTTGTGCATCTGTCCACGGACTATGTGTTCAACGGCCAGGCGACGCGCCCCTGGCGCGAGGACGATCCGATCGAGCCGCTCGGCGTCTACGGACAGTCGAAGGCCGAGGGCGAGGCGCGCGTGCGGCTTGCCGTGCCGCGCCATGTCGTTCTGCGCACGTCCTGGGTGTTTGCCGGCCACGGCCATAACTTCGTCCGCACCATGCTGCGGCTCGGCCGCGAACGCCGCGAACTCGGTATCGTCGACGATCAGCATGGCGGTCCGACCGCGGCCCGCGATATCGCATCGGCCTGCCTTGCGATCGCCGACCGGCTGGTGGAAGGCTTCGGCGATGGCTACGGGACGTTTCACTATTCGGGCGCGCCGGCGACGACCTGGTGCGGCTTTGCCCGCGCGGTGTTCGAGGCGGCCGAACCGCATGGCATTACACCGCCCGAGATAAAGCCGATTACGACCGCCGACTACCCCACGCCAGCCGCCCGGCCGGCCAATTCGGTGCTCGACTGCGGCCGGATCGAAACCGTCTGGGGGATCAGCCAGCCGAACTGGCGCCCCGCCCTGGCCGATGCCGTGGCGGATCTGCTGGCGGAGTCAGCCGCCTGAGGATCGTGAGAATGCCACCGCGTCGACCGTTACGCCGTCGCGGATCGGTACGATCGCGAGCCGTTTCAGGGCCCCGGTGCTCTGAACATCGAGCACCGGTTCGCGGCTCGACAGTTCGAGCAGCAGCCGGTGGCCGATATGGAAACCCTCGCCATAGTCGTAGTAGAGGCGCACGGTCTCGCCGCTCTTCGCCCCGCCGCCGGACAGCGTGAAACGCAGCCGGAATGTCTTCGGAAAGGGGCCGGCCTCGCCGGTCCAGACCGAGGCGCGGTCGCTCGCGTAGGCAATCTCGTCGTCGTTCAGCGAGGCTTGCGTGCAGGGCAGCGCCGGGGAGGCGCCGTCATCCGTGGCCGCCTCCTCGGCGAAGAACCAGAATTCCGGCAGATTGACGTAGCCGCCGCCCTCGCCAACGATCATCTCGGCGGCGCGGGCAAGCTGCTCCTGTGATGCCTCGATGCCGAGGAAATCGGCGACGGCTGCGACGAACTCGGCCGGATTGGCGGTCGCCTGCTCGTAATTGACGAGCAGCACCGGCGCGTCGACGCTGTCCAGGAAGGAGAAGATCGCCTGGTAGGTCTCAAGCGCCTCGATCACGGCCGCCGACAGGGTGCCGCCGGTGCGCGCGACGACGGAGTTGCCGCGCGCCAGCGGATGCCGCAGCACGAACAGATAGTGCGGCCGGCGCAGGTCGGGATGGAAGCGGTCCATGATCAGCGAGGCTTCGGGGAACTTGAAGCCCCAGATCGAATGGGCCTTGTCGCGCCGCTTGGCAAGCCTGGCGAAGCGCTGGAACGCCTGCTTGTTGACGATGCGCTGGACCTTGGAGTCCTCGTGGTTGAAGCCGAGATCGTCGCCCATATAGACGCCGAGCCCGCGCAACACGCCGGAGACCATCGAGGTGCCGCCGCGCGCGATCCCCAGCACCACCGCGGTGCGCGGCCGGCCGGCCGGATAGGGCGTCGGCCGCAGCACCGTCGAACTCGATTTCGGCCCCGTCCCCATCACCGAGCGCCGGCCGGAGGCCGCATCGACCACGGTCGACCGGTAGGCGGGGTTGTTGACCGCGTTGACATGCCGCGCGTCGCGGTTGCCGGCGATCAACCGGTTGCGGGCCTTTCGAAAGGCGGAAGTCAGTTTCATCGTGATGCCTCCGCGTGCCACCTGGAGCTTGCTCCAATGCTCAAGGGCACGCGTTCAGATACCCGTTCAGTTTCTCGGCTTCCCGGTCCCAGTCGGTGTTCCGACTGAAGGCAAGCCCGTTCTCCCGCTTCGCCTTAATCTCCGCGCCGCCGGCAAGGGCTGCCAGGGTGGCCTCGGCGATGCCCTCCACGGTGAGGTCGCAGACGGTCGCGACGCTCTCGTCGATCAGCCATTCGTTGTTTGCGCCGCGATTGATGATGAGCGGACAGCCCGTCGACAGGATCTCCAGCGGCATCAGCGACAGGTTGGTGGTCGACAGCACCAGCGCAGCGTCGCTTTTCCGGAACATATCGGCAAGGGCGGCCGGCGTCACGACTTTCGCATCGACATGGGGGAACGGGATCTTGTAGCCGTCAAGGTCCCAGCCGGCGAACAGCACGGTGACGCCGCCGCGGGCCTGGCAGACCCGGTTCAGCGCCAACAGCCCCAGTTCGAAGGCGCGGCGCGATGTCGCCGGGCGGGCATAGAAGAACACCGTCTTCTCCGCCCCGCTGTCCGGCCGTTCGGCGGGCGCGTAGATGTCGTGGTCGCAGGAAAACGAGATCGACTGCGTCTCCATGCCGTAATCGGCGGCGAGCTTGTCCTTCAGCCAGTCGCCGGCGGTAATCGCCTTCAGGCCGAGCCGGTAGGTCGCTTCCGCAAGCAGATGGTCGGTTCCCATCGCATAGAAGCTCGGCTCGAAATCCTGGACGAAGTAGAAGCGGTTCACCGCGTCCTTGTACTTCGCCACCCAGTTCGCCGTCTGCCAGCCGGTGGCGAACAGGAACCGGCTCGGCGGAATGTTCTCCGCCCCCAGCACGACGCGGGTGTGCTCAAGGGGGAAGAAATGCTTGCGGATCGTGTTCAGCGCATCGTCCGGATTTGCCCAGCGATAGGGCTTCTGCACGACGACCGTCTGGTTGTGCCAGCCGCGCTTTTCCAGCCCGTGCAGGAAGCGGAAGATCGTCGTATGGCCGCCCGAGCCCGGCGAGAAGTCCGGCACCAGCCAGGTGATGCTGTCGCGCGGCACCGCGTTGAGCACGTCGGGATCGCCGGTGCCCTGGTCATGGCCCAGGATCGCCTCGTAGGCTTCGATCACCCGGCCGCGATTGGCGATCCGGGCGGCATCCTTGCCGGTGATGAGGCGGCCGATCTCGCCACGCCCGCGCCGGACCGCGCTACGCCAGCCGTAGCGATCGATATAGGTCTGGACCTTCTGAAGGGTGCGGAGCGCAGTCATTGCGCGATGTCGTTACTCTTGACTGTCTTGAACCATTCGGATCGCGCGCCTGCCCGTTTTCAGGCACCGGCGTGCGAGCCGATGCGCAGCAGATACTGGCCATAGTCGGTTTTCGCAAGCCGCTCGCCGGCCGCCATCAGCTGATCGCGGTTGATAAAGCCCTTGACGAAGGCGACTTCCTCCGGACAGGCGACCTTCAATCCCTGCCGCCGTTCGATCGTGCGGATATAGGCGGAGGCCTCGTGCAGCGCGTCGTGGGTGCCGGTGTCGAGCCAGGCATAGCCGCGTCCGAGTTGCTCGACCCTGAGCTTGCCGGCCTCCAGATAGATCTGGTTGACCGTGGTGATCTCCAGTTCGCCGCGCGCCGACGGCTTCACCGTCCGGGCGATATCGGTGACGTCCTTGTCGTAGAAGTAAAGACCGGTCACCGCCCAGTCCGATTGAGGCTGATTGGGCTTCTCCTCGATCGAATGCGCCGTGCCGTCGCTGTCGAACGCCACCACGCCGTAGCGTTCCGGATCGGCGACCTGATAGGCGAAGACGACGGCGCCGTCCGCAAGGCCGGCGGCCGCCTCGAGGCGTTCCTGCAGACCGTGGCCGTAATAGAGATTGTCGCCGAGGATCAGGGCACATGTCTCGCCGGCGATGAAATCGGCGCCGATCAGGAAGGCCTGCGCAAGGCCCTCAGGCTTCGGCTGGACCGCGTAGGTGAGCGAGATGCCCCATTGGCTGCCGTCGCCGAGCAGGGCCTTGAACAGGCCGACATGCTCCGGCGTCGAGATGATCAGGATATCCCTGATATTCGCCAGCATCAGCACGGACAGCGGATAGTAGATCATCGGCTTGTCGTAGATCGGCAGGAGCTGCTTGCTCATCGACAGCGTGAGCGGATGCAGGCGCGTGCCGCTTCCCCCCGCAAGGATGATGCCTTTCATATATGCCTCGATTCCGGAGCCTCCGGGCCAGCCCCTGGTCCGGCGGATGTGATTGAAAGCGGATGTTCGGGCCGAGCCGTCATTGCGGCGGATCGACGGATCCGGCGTTTCCACTACCTGCTGCTCGCGTGCCCGTCAAACGGGAGCGGCGGTCCTGTTCCCGGTCCTGGTCCTTCAGCGTTTCGAGCAGGGCGAGCACCGGCTCGCTCGTATTGGCGAAAGGCGCGTCGCGCCCGGAAATCCACAAGGCCCGCTCGACCCGGACGAACAGCACGATCTCAGCGTCGCGAAGCGCCTTTCGGGCAAGATCGCGCGGCCCGGACAGGTTGCGCGGCTCGATCAGCGGCTGGATCAGGCTCGTTTCGGAAAAGAACGGGCTCAACGGGCCGGTCAGGGCGGCGCCGTAGGAATCGGCAACCACGGCGATTTTCGGCAACAGCGCCGCGCCCTGCGTCGACACCGCCCGATACTGGCGCGTGCGCAGGTCCTCGCCATTGGCCTCGGCGACCTCCTCGACGGTGACGCCGGGCCGCGAGAAGCGCCAGCGGGTCGCCTCGTCGCTGCGCCTGTCGCCGCGCATCTTGGCCAGATCGAACACCCTGCTGTAGGTCCCCTCCGGCGTCGCCACCAGCGAAGCGGACAAGCCCGGATCGAGCCGGTCGACGACGGCGCCCGCCAGGACGCTGGCGCCGAGCGCCGTCCAATGGGTGTCGCGGGCGTGGTAGAGCGGTTCCGGCGCGGCCTCGGCGGCGGCTTCCATGTCGTCCCAGACGTCGATGAAGCCCGGCACCGGCGCCTGTCGCATCAGCGCGCGGAAACCCTCGAGGCGCTGGCGCGCCTCGGCCTGACGCCGCCGGTCGTGGCGCGACAGCTTGCCCGGATAGATCGTCGGCTTATGCGGCGCATAGACGAACAGGAAGGTCTTGCCGGCCACCTCGACATCGCGTTTCAGCGCGACGATGCCCTCGCGCACGCTTTGTGGATCGAAATCCGGCTCCGCGCCGCGCGCCAGCGCCTGCTCCAGATAGAGCCAGCCGTCGCGGCCGGCGACCACCGTCGCACTGCCCGCGTCGTCGAAGATCTTGTCGTCGATCCAGGCCTCGGCGGCACGGATATCGCGCCGGAAGACGATCCGGTCGCCGAGCCAGCCGGCGAGCCCGGCATAGGTGTCCGGATCGAGCAGGCTGTCGGACCCAAGATCGGGCAGGCGCACCGGTGGCCGGTTCAGGTCGTCCGTGTCCGGCGTCACCAGCGGCAGGGCGGCAAGCCCCGCAAGCAGCGGCAGGGCGACGACGATTGCAATCACGATATGGTCGAAGCGGCGCAGTGTTTTCGGTCCCCGGACCCGGTCAGAACTGGAAATAGATGAAGGCGGTGAAGGCCCCGGCGACGACCAGGACCAGCGCATAGGGGTAGCCGGCGCCGAGGATCATACACCGCGCGAGCAATCCGCGCAGGTCGCCGCCTTCCATGACGGCCGGCATCCGCAGCGATCGCGGCAGCACGAAGACCAGCGCGGCGAGCGCCAGGGTGATCAGGGCGCGGTTGTCGGCGGCGCGGGCGACCTCGAAGGGCAGGTGTGCAAGGTCGGGGCTTGCCAGCGCCTGGAAATAGGCCCCCGCGCTTGCCAGATCCGCGGACCGGAACAGCACCCAGCCCGCCATAACGAGGAGAAGTGTCAGCGCCCGCGCGCCGATCACGGCCGGCAGTCCGGTAAATCGCCGCTCGCGCCAGCCGGTCACCCGCTCCGCGATCAACAAAAGCCCGTGCCAGGCGCCCCACAGGATGAAGGTCCAGTTCGCCCCGTGCCACAGGCCGGTGACCAGGAACACCAGCCAGAGGTTGGCGTAGGTGCGCAAGGCCCCCAGCCGGTTGCCGCCAAGCGGAATGTAGAGATAGTCGCGGAACCAGGACGACAGGCTGATATGCCAGCGCCGCCAGAACTCGGTGATCGAGTGCGCCGAATAGGGCCGGTCGAAATTCTCCGGAAAGCGGAAGCCGAGGATGCGGCCAAGCCCGATCGCCATGTCGGAATAGCCGGAGAAGTCGAAATAGATCTGGATCGTGTAGGCGAGAAGGCCGAGCCAGGCGCCGGCGAAGGTCAGGTCGCCGCCAGAGCCGTCGAAGGCGGCATCGGCGATCGGCGCCACCGTATCGGCGATAACGACTTTCTTGACGAGCCCGAGCGCGAAGCGCTGGGCGCCGATGGCGAAGTCGTCGAGCCGGGTGGTGCGGGTCTGAAGCGCCTCGGCAAGGCTCGCATAGCGCACGATCGGCCCGGCGACGAGCTGCGGGAACATCGCGACGTAGAGCGCGAAATCGAACAGACCCCGCGCCGGCCGCGCAGCGCCCCTGGCGATGTCGAAGACATAGGACATCGCCTGGAAGGTGTAGAACGAAATGCCGATCGGCAGGATGATCCCGTCCCACGCGATGGTGCCGAGGCCGGCCATCTCGCCGGCCTGGTTGATCTGCAGGATCAGGAAGTTGGCGTATTTGAAATAGCCCAGGATCGCCAGGTTGCCGGCAATCGCAACGGTAAGCCCCGCCGCCATCAGCGGCCGGCTGGCGCTCAGCCGGGCCCGCCAGACGAGCGCGCCGCACAGGTAGTTCAGGGCGATCGAGACGAGCAGGATCGCGATCAGCGCGCCCGATCCCCACAGATAGAAGATCAGGCTGGCGGCCAGCAGGACGGCGTTGCGGGCGCGGTGGGGGACGAGAAAGTAAAGCCCGATCGAGGCCGGCAGGAAGACGAACAGGAACGCGATCGAGGAAAAGACCATGGGCGAGACTTAAAACCGCGGGATCACGACAACGGTTCCCGCTTGGGTCGTGCCGCGATGGTAGGAGCCGCCCGAGGCTTCAAGGGTGTTGGCGGCGCGCCGGACGAGGCGCCCCCCAGTCTTGGTGTAGCAGGCGACGCGTCATACGACGCGTCGCCAACGCTAGCAAATTATTTGCGGAACGTCTTGTCGACGTAAGCCATCAGCTCGGAAATCGCGTCGTCGACGGAAAGCGCGCTGGTGTCGATGACGAGCTCGGCGGTCTCCGGCGCCTCATAGGGCGCGGAGATGCCGGTGAATTCCTTGATCTCGCCGCTGCGGGCCTTGCGGTACAGGCCCTTGGGGTCGCGCTGCTCGCAGGTTTCCAGATCCGCCTTGATGTAGATCTCGTGGAAGTGTTCGCCGGCGGCCACCCGCGCCCGGTCGCGGTCGGAGCGGTAGGGCGAGATGAAGGCCGTGATCGCCAGCATGCCGGCACGCGAGAACAGGGCTGCGACCTCGCCGACGCGGCGGATGTTCTCCGCCCGGTCTTCCGGCGAGAAGCCGAGATTGGCGTTCAGGCCGAAGCGGATATTGTCGCCGTCAAGCACGTAGCTCTGGTAGCCGCGGTCGAACAGTTCCCGCTCCAGCTTGGTGGCGAGCGTCGACTTGCCGGCGCCCGACAGGCCGGTGAACCACAGCACGCCGCCCTTGTGGCCGTTCTGGCGCTCGCGGTCGTCGGTCGGCACGCCGTGTTCGACGCGGGTGATGTTCTGGGCGCGCTGGGTGACGAGCGAGCGCTGGTCCGCGTAGCCCTCCATCGAGATGATGCCGCCGCCGGCGATGTCGTAGCCGTCGATCAGCACGAAGCGGCCGGTGCGGCCGTTGCGGGTGTGCTCGTCGAGCGCCAGCAGCCGGCGCGAGCGCAGCACCACCTCGCCGACCTGGTTGCGCTCGACCTTCTGCGTCGTGCTCGACGACAGGTCGGTGGTATCGAGCACATGCTCGATCTCCTGCACCGTGACCCGCGCCTCGCCGGTGGCGAGCTTCATCTTGTAGCTCTTGCCCTTCTCAAGCGCGCTGCGGCCGAGCCAGAAGATCCGCGCCCGGAACACCTCGGTCTCGACCGGCGGGTTCTTGGTGTGCGAGGCCATGTCGCCGCGCTCCACGAAGAGCTGCTCGTCGAGCGTGACGCCGACGCACTGCCCGGCGCTGACCGTCTCCGGCTTGCCATCGGGATCGGACGGCTCCGGCCAGGTTTCGATCGACTTGACGCGCGCCGTCTTGTTGGACGGCGAGAAGATCAGTTCGTCGCCGACATGCAGGCGGCCGGATTCGATGCGGCCGGCGATGATGCGGCGATCATCGAACTTGTAGACGTCCTGGACGGGGAAGCGCAGCGGCCGGTCGAGATGGGCCATCGGCAGGTTGAAGGAATCCAGCGAGCCGACGACGGTCGGTCCGTTATACCAGTCCATGTTCTGCGACGGCAGCGCGATGTTGTCGCCCTCGCGCGCCGACACCGGGATGACGAAGGTCGGCGTCACGCCGATCGAGGCGAGATAGGCGCGGTATTCGGTCTCGATCTCGGCGAACACGTCCTCGCGATAGGCGACCGCGTCCATCTTGTTGACGGCGACCGCGATCTGGCGGACGCCGAGCAGATGCAGGAGATAGCCGTGCCGGCGCGACTGCTCCTGAACGCCTTCGGTGGCGTCGATCACCAGGACGGCGGCATCGGACTGGGCCGCGCCGGTGATCATGTTCTTCAGGAATTCCTTGTGGCCCGGCGCGTCGATGATCGTGTAGTCGCGCTTCTCGGTCTTGAACCAGATCTGCGAGGTATCGATCGTGATGCCCTGGTCGCGCTCGGCCTGCATCGCGTCCATCAGGAACGCCCATTCGAACGGCATGCCGCGCCGCTCGCACATCTTGCGGATCGCTTCCAGCTTGCCCTCGGGCAGCGAGCCGGTGTCGTTGAACAGGCGGCCGACCAGGGTCGACTTGCCGTGATCGACATGGCCGACGATGACGATGCGCAGGAGCTGCCGGTTGAGGGCGCGGGTTGAGGCGGCGGTTGCCGGGATGGGACCAGCGTTCATGATGGAACCTTTGGGACAATGCGGATTGCGGTGAATGGCGTGCGGTGTGGCCCGGGGTCGTGCGGACCCCGGTTCGAAGCCTACATGTAGCCCTCGGCGCGCAGGCGCTCGAAGGAATCCTCGGCCTCGTGATCCATCGCCCGGCCGGAGCGTTCGGACACCCGGGTGACCGTCAGCTCCTCGATGATCTCCTCGACGGTGGTTGCCTGCGAATCGACCGGGAAGGTGATGTCCTGGTCGCCGAGCGAGCGGTAGCGCTTGCCGTTGTTGGAGAAGTAGAGCGGGATGACCGGAATGGTCTCGCGCTGGGTGTAGCGCCAGATGTCGATCTCGGTCCAGTGCAGCAGCGGATGGACGCGGATATGGACGCCGGGCGGGAAGTCGGTCTTGTACTGGTCCCAGAATTCCGGCGGCTGGTCGCGATAGTCCCACTGGCCGGTCTCGCCGCGCGGGCTGAACACGCGCTCCTTGGCGCGCAACGCTTCCTCGTCGCGGCGGATGCCGGCGAACAGCGCGTTGAACTTGTGCTTCTCGACAGCGGCTTTCAGGCCGAGCGTCTTGCGGGCGGCCGAGCGGGCGGCGGGCGGCAGCGTCTCGTCGGTCTCCTCGACCGGCGGGCATTCCTCGCGCAGGAAGTTCAGGTTCCACTCCTTGGAATAGCGTTCGCGGAACGCGTACATCTCGGGAAACTTCTTGCCCGTGTCGATATGCATCACCGGAAACGGCACATGGCCGAAAAAGGCCTTGCGCGCCAGCCACAACATGACGTTGGAGTCCTTGCCGAGACTCCACAGCATGGCGATGTTGTCAATCTTGTTGAAGGCTTCGCGAAAGATATAGATGCTCTGCGCTTCGAGCTCGTCGAGATGGTTCATGAGTCTCTTCTGTACCGTTATGGGACCGTTGTGGGGCGAAGGTGCCGGACGCTATGCTCGATCGGCTTCGGTCTTCGGCCCTTCAAGTCCCGGGGAAACAGGTGTTCGGCGCAATACGCGCGGAAGTGCGCGCCTTATAGCGAAGCTTTCCCTCGGAGAAAAGAGGCTTGTGCAGTGCAGCAAAATCACACTGTGTTTCGCACGGTTAAGGGGAATGTGATTCCATGAGATCCGGTCCCGCGGTCAGCATCGTTCTGTTGAACTGGAACGGCGGCGAACGGGTTGTCGAGAGCTACCGCGCCGCGCGTGCGCAGTCGGCTCCCGGCATCGAGGTGATTCTCGTCGATAACGGCTCGGAAGACGGTTCCCTGGACATGTGCCTGGCGGATGCCGCGCCCGACCGGCTGATCCGGCTGCCGGAAAACCGCGGTTTCGCGGCGGGCATGAATGCCGGCTTCGCGGTCGCCGCCGGCGACTGGATGATGCCGCTCGGCAACGACGTCTACCTGCCGCCCGACTATGTCGGGACGGTGCTTGCTAGGGGTGAGGCCGATCCGCATATCGGCGCCGTCGGCGGAGCGGAATATGCCTGGGACGAGGGCGTGCGCACCGATGTGGCAAGGCCGAGCGCCGGCGCGCTGTTCGTCTCGCCCGAGTTGCGCGGCCGCTGGGTGCCGGCTGCGGCCGATACCTATGCCTTCGGCGTGTCCGGCTCCATGCCGCTCCTGCGCCGGGCGATGCTCGACGATCTGAACGCGATCCACGGCTACTGGTACGACGAGCGATTCGGCACCGGCTACGAGGATCTCGACCTGTGGTTCCGCATGCAGCATCGCGGCTGGACGGCGCTCTATTGCCCGGACGCGCGGGCCTGGCATGTCGGCTCGGCGTCGGCCGGCGGGGCGAGCGGATTTCTCGACAAGCCGCCCGACTATCAGCGCCGGCTGTTTCGAAACCGCCATCTGATCTGGATGAAGAACGTCACCCCGGCGATGCGGCGGCGGCTTGGCTGGCGCTGGTATCTGTTCGAGCTGGCCCTGCCGGTCTATCTTGGCCTGCGCGCGCCGTCGGCCCTCGGCCCCTGGTGGGGCGGGCTGCGCGACGCGAGAGCGCTGTCGGCCGAGATGCGCCGCGAGGCGGCCGTCGCCGGCGAGGCGGCGCTGGCTTCCGACGAGGTGATGCTGTCCTATGTGCGGTGAGGAAACCGGTCGATCCGCCCGGTCGCCCCGAACTGAGCAGGCGCGTCTGCTCAGTTCGGGGCGACCAGCAGGCTGACCTCGTTGATCTCGATGCCGCGTCCGGCGCCGTCCGTGTCGGCCCAGACCGCGATGATCGGCCGTGAGCCGGGCAGCGGCGGAAAGGCGTATTCCACCGTATAGGGCCGGAAGGCCCGGTCGACGGCAAAGCGCCGCCATCCCGTCGTGCCGCTGTCGCCGTCGACGATGGCCAGCGCCATTTCCGGGCTCGGATCGTCGGCGGCCGCCCGCGCGACCACCGTCACGCGCAGGGTCTTGTCGGTGAGCAATTCGCCGATGCGCGCCGTCAGCGGCAGCCAGGCCGCCTCGGTCGGGTCGGTGTCGGAGGCGGTCTTCCGGGTCGAGGAAACGTGCACCGACCCCTGATGGAATGCGCTGCCGCGTCCGCTCACCGTGTTGCGCGCCTTGGTCTTGAACCGGTCCGGTTCCGCCCCGCTGAACAGCGTCGCCGATCCCCTGCTTTCCAGACGGTTGGCGATCTTGCCGAAGGCGGGCGCGGATGGCGCGGTCAGCGAGGACAGCAGGATCCAGAGGCCGGCGCCCAGCGCGGTCACCGTGATGATGGCGACGCCGAAGACGATGGCGAGCCGTGTCGTGCGCCGTTTTGCGCCTGCGCGATCGGCATCATCGTCCCAGGGATCGGTATCGGGCGGGCGGACCGGCGCCGGTTTCGATTGCCCGGATTGTGCCTGGTGTGCTTGCGCCTGGTGTGCTTGCGGGGGGAGCGCCGCCGGCTGTCGGTCGCCCTGCTGCCCGGCGTCGCGGTTGCGGTTGGCGGACCGGTTGCGAAAGGCGGCGAAGGGATTGCGCCTGCGCCGGCCGGCCTGATCGCCGCCCCGGTCGCCGCCCCGGTCGCCGCCGCTGCCGGATGCCGCCTTGCCGGCGTTGGTTTCGGCCTCGGCATAGGCCGCCTCGATGCGGGCGATCGCCTGTTCGAGGGCCGTTTGCTGGGCGATCTGCTCGCTGACCGTGAAGCTGCGCTCGGACGACTTGACGAGGCGGTCGAGCTCGGCACGCACCCGCACATAGACCGCCAGCCGGGATTGACGGTCCCGGGCGCCGGAGGCGGCGATTGCCCGTTTCAAGATGTCCAGATAGCGATCCAACTGGCCGACCTTCGTTTAGAGCGCGCTCTAGCGTCCCGGCTACGAATAGCCGAAACGCCCGGCCGAAGCGATACCGGTCGACGCGATACCCTCCACCGAACAGTGTTGGAAGGGGAAACAGGTCGCCCCGATCGGATCGCTGATCGGATCGCCGATCAGCACCGGTCCCAGCAGACCTCGTCGGTGATGCGCGGCCGCATGTAGAACGTGTCGCGCAGCAGCAGGGGCTCCGTGAGCGAACTGCCGAGCGTCGGCGTATAGGTGTATTCGACCTCCGCCAGGATCAGCGTGGTGCCCTCGATGCGCACGCCCTCGGGCAGCGCCACCGTCGAGTTGCGCGCCCGCGGCGCGGTATGGAGCGCGTCGCTCCACAACACCTTGTCGCCGCGGTTCGTCACCTCCACGCTGGACACGACCATCGTCAGCGTCGAGGGGTCATAGGGATTGAGGATCGTCCCGGCGGCATCATAGATATTGTCCATTTCGGTCCTGTTGACGACGGCTGTCTGGGCGACCAGGTCGCCGACCGCGCTGGCTGCGGATGTCACCTTGCGGTCGACCGTCATCATGTGGCTGAGCTCGGTCCCGCCCAGATAGAGCGTGACCATGAACGGCAGGATCAGGGCGAATTCGATCGCCGACAGGCCGCTGCGATCCGCAAGGAGGTCGCGCAGGCGGCGTGGACGAGGGAAGCGGTTCATTGCGGGATCCTCGCTCAGAAGGGCTCGTTGCGGAAGGTCGCGGCCGACGAAATCAGGAACCTGCCGTTCTTCAGATTGGCGACATTAGCGTTCATGGTCGGCAGCACGACCGGCCACTCGTAGAACGCCCGCACGACGACGATGTCGCCCCGCCCGCCCGGATCGAACATGAAGTCTTCGTCGAGCTCGCCGTCCGTGATCGGCAGCCCGACATCGGCGCTGCCGAAATTGTCCCAGGTGCGCACGTCGATCACCAGGCCGTTTTCGCAATCCAGAAGGCCGTGGATTTCGCCGCAGACGGCCTGCTTGAACTGGGTCGCGGAGAAGTTCTGCTGCTGAGCCTGGCCAGTGCGGATCAGCCGCGCGGCATCCTGCAGGCCGCTGTCGAGGACCTGGGTGGAAAAGAAGATCAGCGCGGTTTGCAGGATCGCGAAGATCAGGGCGAGGAACGGCAATGCGATCAGGGCGAACTCAACGACCGTCGATCCGGACCGATCGCGCGAGAATCGGTGCGCACGGGACAACCCAGCATTGCGTGCGGCGCGAAAGAACATTTGAACGGCTCCCGAACTCAAGGCATCCCCCAGTCTCGGCCATCAGGCGCTGATTTCCGAACCGCGTCGGGGCGAGACTGGTAAGACGACTTAATCGGGATACTAGAAAAGGCTTTCAGAAGGCTTTCGCGGATAGGCGGCAGATACGCGCGAGGATTAAGGGTTCATTAACGCTGATGCGGCACGGCGGCGCGTAAAGTGCGACGCGTTCCGTAAGGCTCTATGGTGGATCCTCGGACGATCGGCGTGGGCGCCCGGTACTAAGGCCCGGTACTAAGGCCCGGTACAAGGCCCGGTACAAGGAATGTTCGGGCTTGCCATGCCAGCGATGCGCCCGCGGACCGGCTATCGGGGATTTGCCTGCCCTTCGGCCAGTCCCAGGCGGCTCTCGATCTGCGTGTTGAGCACTTCGTAGCTTTCGGCGGTATCGCCGACGACGAGCGTGCGTTCGCAGTAGGGCGCGCAGCTATAGGACTGACGTGCCGGGCCCCGCTGCACCGTGATGATCCCGTTTTCGTCTCCCCGGACATGCAGCAGCAGGTCTTCCACCGTGCCACCATCCGCATCCAGGATGATCAGATTGGTGACGCCGAAGCTCTTGCCCGTGACGATGAGCATGTCGCGACTCTGGACCAGCGCGTCGGCGATCGCCGGATTGCCGATGACGACGGTATGCGCCGGCTCCTCCAGGTGCAGGATCTTCGCCTGATCGACCTCGACGAGGAGCGTATCCTTGGTCGCGGCAGCCGAAACGAGGGAGGCCGTGCCGATGATGGCGACAAGGGCCGCCGCGACCGACTTGGCCTTTATATGCATCATGGCTGGCGATCCTTTCGTTCAGGACGATCTTTGACGCGGGGCGAATTTCGAACGCTCTCCAGTTACCCGGATATTGGTAAACGAACTGCCAACAGCGGCGCTCAGGACCGTCGTGCCGTGTCGAATTCCGCCGCCTCTCAGGGTGAACGGGGACCGGATCAAGTCTTTTGCCGGGAAAATCGGTTTCAAATGGTGCGTGTTGAGATGATGGCCCATTCGATTTCATCCCTGAATTTGCAATAATAATATCCGTATTCTGCGTTCGCTTCGGGCTAATTCAGATAATAACTGGTGCGAAAGTATATAATTAACGCGTTTTAATCAAACTGATAGTGCGAAAATGATGGGAGTTTACATGCTGATTTAGAAGTAAAGTGTTTACTTTGTTGGCTGCATCGGCCGATATGCATCACTTTGTACTATTCGATTAAGGTGTCCGTAACAGGTCATCCGTATGGTCGTTGTCAGTTTCGAGGGCCAGAAACTGAAGCGCTCATCGGAACCAAGATGTGTCTTAAGACCATGTGACAAGGAGCGACACCATGAAGACTCTTTTCAAAGCTTTCGCCCGTGACGAGTCCGGCGCCACCGCGATCGAATACGGCCTGATCGCCGCCGGCCTCTCGGTTGCCATCGTGACGATCGTCGGTACGGTGGGCGAAAGCCTGATCGGCACGTTTACCGAGGCTAACGACGGCCTGCAGTAAGACGCGCTCCGCCGCCCCGTACGGCGCGGCGAGAGAGCCGGAAAACATCGCCGCCCGACGAGCACGGCT
>JANQKY010000056.1 GCA_028280885.1 Tepidamorphus sp. | reverse complement strand
GGCTTGTCCCGGCAATCCATGAACACAATCGTCAGATTGGGCGCAGGCGACTGTGTTCATGGGTCCCCGGAACACGTCCGGGGATGACCTCCGAGGGGGTGGTCAGGCCAAAAACCAAAGCACATCCCCGCTGAGCCGGGCAGTAGTGGGAAAAGCCCGGCAATGACAGCAGAGTGTGAGGCGACGCGACACTGCCCCTTCCCGTGTCATCCCGCCACCCGCTAAATCAGCTTCAACCCGCGCAGGCTGGCATGGCCGTCGCGGCCGACGATGACGTGGTCGTGGACCGTGACGCCGAGCGGCTGGGCGATGTCGATGATCGTCTTGGTCATCTCGATATCGGCGCGCGAGGGCGTCGGGTCGCCGCTTGGATGGTTGTGCACCAGAATGATCGCCGTCGCCGAGAGTTCCAGGGCCCGCTTGACGATCTCGCGGGGATAGACGGGGGTGTGGTCGACGGTGCCGGTCTGCTGGACCTCGTCGGAGATCACCTTGTTGCGCTTGTCGAGGAACAGGATGCGGAACTGCTCCTTTTCGGAAAACGCCATGGTGGTGTGGCAATAGTCGATGACGGCGGACCAGGAGGACAGCACCGGCCGGTCGCGGACGCTGCCGCGGGCAAAACGCTCGGCGGCGGCCTGGATGACCTTCAGATCGGTGACGACACGCTCGCCGACACCCTCGATCTCGCGCAGCCGCTCGGGCGGCGCGGCGATGACCTCGGCGAACGAGCCGAAACGCGACAACAGGCGCTTGGCGATCGGCTTGGTGTCGACACGGGGCAGGGCGGTGAACAGGACCAGTTCGAGCAACTCGTAGTCCGGCATCGCGTCCGCGCCGCCCTTCAGGAACCGGTCGCGCAGCCGCTGGCGGTGTCCCTTGCCCGCCGCGCCGGTCTCGGGCTTGAGCCGTGGTTCCTCAAAGCCCGCCATCGCTCATTCGGCGGTGTAGGGTGGCTTGGTATAGCCGGCGGGCGACAGCGTGAAGATCTCGACGCCGTCCTCGGCGACGCCGACCGAATGCTCGAACTGGGCCGACAGCGAGCGGTCGCGGGTGACCGCCGTCCAGCCATCACCGAGCACCTTCACATGCGGGCGGCCGAGATTGATCATCGGCTCGATGGTGAAGACCATGCCGGGGCGCAGCTCGACGCCTTCGCCGGGCCGGCCGTAATGCAGGATGTTGGGTACGTCGTGGAACAGCCGCCCGACGCCGTGGCCACAGAAATCGCGCACGACGCTGGTCCGCTCCGCTTCCGCATAGACCTGGATGGCGTGGCCGATATCGCCGGTGGTATTGCCCGGCTTGACGGCCGCGATGCCGCGCATCATCGATTCGTAGGTGACGTCGATCAGCCGTTCCGCCCGCCGTGAAATCGCGCCGATCGGATACATGCGGCTGGAATCGCCATGCCAGCCATCGAGGATCAGCGTCACGTCGATATTGATGATGTCGCCCTCGCGCAGCGGCTTGTCATTTGGAATGCCGTGGCAGACGACGTGGTTGATCGAGATGCAGGACGCTCTGGTGTAGCCGCGATAGAACAGCGTCGCGGGAACCGCGCCGTGGTCGCCGGCGAACTCGTAGATCAGGTCGTCGAGCCGGGCCGTCGTCACGCCGGGCCTGGCGTGATCGGCCGCCAGATCGAGCGCGGCGGCGGTGAGCTGGCCGGCCTTGCGCATGCCCTCAAAGCCCTCCGGGCCGTGCAGCTTGATCTCACCGGTGTTGCGTTGGGGCGCCAGCGCCGCGTCGATATAGTTCATCGTGTCGTTCCAAAAATGCTGATCTGGCCATCATGTCCGACCCGCTCCCCGGGAGGAGCGACCCGAAGCCGAGCACGGAGGGGAATCTAGTCGAATGGCGGGCGAACGAAAACCGTTTGCGTGCCCCCGCGGCCGACTTTCTTGCGCCCGCTTCCCGGATATGGTCTTTGCCGGCGATGAAGCAAGATCCACACCCTGCAGCCGAGACACCCGACGGTGCCGATGTGCCGCCCTTCGGGGCCTATGCGCCAACGCCGCTGGAAGCCCGGCTGATCGCCTTTTCGCGCCGCCAGTCCGAAACGTGGCTCGGCAAGCGGCTCGCCTTCCTGGCGCGCCGGCTGGTGATGATGCGGCTGACCCATCCCCTCGATGTCGAGGTGTTCGGCCAGCGCATGCGATTGAACCCGTTCAACAACGTCTCGGAAAAGCGGGTGCTGTTCACGCCGCAATATTTCGATCCGCTCGAACGGGAGATCCTCCAGGGCCACATCGGCGAAAACTTCGTCTTCGTCGATATCGGCGCCAATATCGGCGGCTACGCGCTGTTCGTCTCAGGCCTGGCGGGGCCCGGATCGCGGATACTCGCGGTCGAGCCGCAACCGGGGATCTTCGAGAGCCTGGTGCACAACATCACGCTCAATCCCTCCGGCGCGATCAAGGCGATCGCCTGCGCGCTTGCCGACAAGGAAGGCGAGATGACGCTGTTCCTGTCGTCGAAGAACCGGGGCGAATCCAGCGTCAAGTTTGTCGGCGCGCCGGGCACGGAGGACCAGAGCGTCCAGGTGCCGGCGCGCACCCTGCTGGGGCTCCTGCGGGACGAGGGGATCGGCCGGATCGACGCGCTGAAGATCGATGTCGAGGGCGCGGAGGATCTGATCCTGGTGCCGTTCCTGCGCGATGCGCCCGATAGCCTGCTGCCGAGGCTGATGATCATCGAGAACGCCCGCCAGCGGTGGCAGACCGACTGTATCGCGCTGCTTGAACGGATGGGCTACCGGCAGGTTGTGGAAACGCGGCTCAACGTGGTGCTGGAGCGCGACGGGGCTCAGGTCTCGAATGGCATCGCCCGCGCGACCGAGATCGCGTCCGCCGAAACATCGCAGTCATAGGCGATGACCTCGACGCCGGCGGCCCGGGCCGCCTTCAGGGCGTCCGCGTAATTCGGATCGATATCGGCTGCGATCGCGACCTTGTCCGTATCGCCGCGCTGGACGAGATAGACCATCGCGGCGCGGGCGCCGTCGGCGACCATGTCGGACAATTCGACCAGGTGCTTGGCGCCGCGCGCCGTTACCGAATCGGGGAATTCGGCGAGACCCGGTTCGCGGACCAGATGGACGTTCTTGATCTCGACATAGCAGGGCGGCCTGCCGTCTTCCTCGAGCAGGATGTCGATGCGGCTGTTCCTGCCGTATTTCACCTCGCGGCGCAGGCGCTCGTAGCCGGTCAGTTCGGCGATCCGGCCGGCCTCGATCGCCTCGGCAACAAGGGTATTGGGATGGGCGGTGTTGATGCCGACCATCGTCTCGCCGCGGCCGGCATCCACCTCGACGATCTCAAGCGACCAGGCGAGCTTGCGCTTGGGATTGTTGGATTTCGACAGCCAGGCGCCGATGCCGGGATCGGCAAGCCCCAGCATCGAGCCGGGATTGGCGCAATGGGCGGTGACGACCTCGCCGCCCGGCAGTTCGACGTCGGCGAGGAAGCGCTTGTACCGCTTGATCAGGCGGCCGCGCGTCAGGGGGGCTGGAAACTGCATGGCCAAGCCTATGCCGCGTGACAGCCGGCCTGGCAAGCCTTAAGCGCCCTTGTCGCCACATGAAAGGTATGTGCCCTTGAGCGACGGGCGGACCTGCGATAGATCACCCGCCACTTGCACGAACAGCCGGGACGGGCGGAAGACGATGGCCGACGACAGCGATACAGTGATCACCGCGGCGGTTCTGGTCATCGGCGACGAAATCCTCTCCGGCCGCACCAAGGACCGGAACATCGGCTATATCGCCGAATATCTGACCGGCATCGGCATCGACCTGAAGGAAGCCCGCGTCGTCGCCGACGACGTCGAGGAGATCGCCGCCGCCGTCAACGCGCTGCGGACGCGCTACACATATGTGTTCACCACCGGCGGGATCGGGCCGACCCATGACGACATCACCGCCGACGGCATCGCCCATGCCTTCGGCGTGCCGGTCGTGCTGCACCCGGACGCCGTCGACATGCTCAAGCAGTATCTCGGCGACAACCTGAACGAGGCGCGGCTGCGCATGGCGCGGGTCGCGGAGGGGGCGGAACTGATCGAAAACCCGGTCAGCAAGGCGCCCGGCTGGCGGATCGGCAATGTCCATGTGATGGCCGGCGTGCCCAACATCATGCAGGCGATGCTCGACGGGATCGCGCCGACGCTCGCGACAGGCCGCAGGATGCTGTCGGAAACGGTCGAGGGGCGCGGCGTCAAGGAAGGCGATATCGGCGGCCCGCTCGGCGACATCCAGGCGCGGCATCCAGGCGTGATGATCGGCAGCTATCCGCAGTTCGACGGCACGCGGTTCACCACCTCGATCGTGCTGCGGTCGCGCGATGCCGGGCCACTTGAACGCGCAACCGCCGACGTGCGGCGGCTGGTCGACACCCTGATCTCCGAACCGGACAGATAGAGGACACCATGTCAGCACCCGTGGGCGAAAAGCGGTTTCCCGTTTCCTGGGACCAGTTCCATCGCGACGCCAGGGCGCTTGCCTGGCGGCTCGCCGGCATCGGCAGCTGGCAGGCGATCGTCTGCGTGACGCGGGGCGGTCTCGTACCCACCGCGATCGTTGCCCGCGAACTGGAAGTCCGGGTGATCGAGACGCTCGGCGTCGCCTCCCGGCACGACTACAAGACGCAGGGCGACATGCAGGTCATCAAGACCGTCAGCGACGACATCCTGGCGCTCGACAAGGCAAGCGAAAAGGGGGCGGCTGAGGGCGGTGTGCTGATCGTCGACGATCTCGTCGATACCGGGATGACCGCCCGGGTCGTGCGCGAGATGCTGCCCAACGCCCATTTCGCCACCGTCTACGCCAAGCCGATGGGCCGGCCGATGGTCGACACCTTCATCACCGAGGTCAGCCAGGACACCTGGATCTATTTCCCCTGGGACACCGGCCTGGCGTTCCAGCCGCCGATCGCCCATGACGAAGGGCGGGCATGACGCACTGCTGTCCGGTTAAGCAGGGATGTGGTTTTGGTTTTCGGCCCGGCCACACACTCAAGCGTCATTCCCGCGCAGGCGGGAATCCAGTAACCTCATGCGTTTGCTTATGTTTTCGGCCGTTCTCTAGATACCCTCACACGGAGTACTGGATCATCCGCCTTCGCGGATGATGACGTCTGAGGGGGCGGGATGTCACATATCTCTCAGCCGCTGATCTATCGAAAAGTCATATAATGCAATCGGTTACGCAAAACCGTCGGACTTGAACCGGACAGCAGTGGACTTGTTCCGGGCATCCATGATCACCGCCGTCAGAATGGGCGCCAGCGACTGTGTTCATGGATTGCCGGGACAAGCCCGGCAATGACAGTGAGGGGGAGTGGCCGGCGACATCAGACATCGCTTCCATCGTGGAAAACAGAGTTGATGACGTCCGGGTTGGTGGTTGAGCGAGTCCATGTCCCGCCACCGTTGTTTGCCGAAAACGTTATGCCAGACAATCGGTTAATCGACATCGTCGAGATTAAACCGGACAATAGTGGGCGTGACGGCGCGCGCCCCGTCAAAGGTCACTCCGACAAGTCGTAGGAATTGAGCATCGCGTCGAGCCAGATATAGCTGCCGTCGACGCCGCCGGCCCAATGGCAGTTCATGCAGCTGTCGACGCTGCGCTGAACGCCTTTGGCGTCGGTCTGGACATTCATCGTCTCCATCGACGTGTTGCGCAGAACCGGCGGGACCTGATCGTAGCAGGGCTGGCCGGCATGGGGCGCGGGAACGGACCAGGGGCCGCTGGGATTGCACGGCCGGTCATAGGCTTTCGCAAGCGCTGCGACCGGATGGGCAAACGAACCCGCTCCGCCGGTTGAGATCCCGGTCGCCGGGCCGCCCCCGGCGGTGTTGGGCTTTGCCCATTGGGCGCCGATCAGGCGGAAATGCCGGAACGGCGAGCCGGCCTTCTTGTAGGCCTTCCTGAACTTCCGGCCCATGTCGTTGGAGGCGTCGATCGGCACGAGCCGCGTGACCTGATTGATTTCGAAGCCGGGCTCGGGATCGGGAAGCAGGTTCGGGCAGCAGATATTGTCGATGTCGATAATGGCGACCTGGCGCGAACAGTCGGCTGGCGCGTCCTTGTAGCACTGCTTGGAAAAGAAGTTGTAGTCGCGCCCGTCGCCCTTGCTGTCGGCCGGCGGCACGTTGTCGACATGTTCGAACGTCGCCCAGACCCATTTCGGCGAGGAATCGACCTTGCGGGCGATATGCAGGCCGACCAGGCCGACCGTGACCTCGTCGCAATTCTCGCCGTCGAAGGTGATCGCGGTCTGGGTGAAATACCGGTTCAGCTTGTCGTCGTCTGTCATCAGCCGCCAGGCGGCCTTGATCTCGATCGAACCGGTGCCCGAGGTGCCGGTCTTCTGGGTCGGGAAGTCCACGACGATGTCGCTGTCGAGCGGGCCGCTATAGGTATAGGCGCCGGTCTTCGCCAGACCGTTTTCCTGGATGTAGTCGTACTGGTCGCGGTTGAACAGCACCTCGTACCAGACGGTGTTGCCGCGTTGATCGGTCAGGATGCTGGTATCCAGAAAGGCCTGCGAATCCTCGTAGAACAGCTGGAAGGACGAGGAGTTGCGCCTGAGGATGTTCTTTTCGATTTCCTCGCCGCCGCATTCGCCGATATCGCGCTTGTCGTCGAAGCTCAGCTTCTTCGGGTTCCAGTCGTCTTCGCCGACCTGAAACAGCTCGTAGGGTTCGGTATAGGTCTCCCAGACGCGGTTCGAGGTCCAGTCCTTGAGGCTTTTCTTGCGGCTCTTCGTCGACGGCGTGCCGCGGCACTGCTTCTGGGCCGGCCAGTTGAGCGCGACGAAGGATTCCCAGGCAAAGCAATCCACCCAGCGGCTGCCGAAACCGTCGCTGTATTGCACCGGGTTTTCCGCCATGTCGGCGGGGATCGCCCGTTTGAGATTGACCTTGCCGGTGCACAGTTTCGACGGGCGCCGGATCGGCACCGGGCCGCATTGGGCCGCCGGCGCGGCGCGTGCGGCCGTTTCGCCGGCCTGGTCAGCCAGAGCGGGTTGGGGTGCTAGGCTGGTCGCCACCGCCAGGGCGGCCATCAGAACCGTGGCGAAACCCGCCGCGCCAGTGCCATTCGTCATGATTAAGCGCCTGATCACGGGTACCGCCTCCTCGAATAGAGTTGCCAGAGCCAGTCGCCCTTCTGCGCCGCTGCGTGGCAGCCGAAGCACTTGGCCTCCTTGCCGTAATCCGGGATCGTGCCCTCGGTCAGGATGCCGTAGGTCTTGAGCGCCACCTCCATGGCGAACCAGTCGCCGCCCAGGCAGCTTCCCGCCACGACATAGTCGTCGGGGCAATAGTCCTTCAGCTTGATGAAGACGAAGGCGGAGGAGGGGTTCTTCTGCTGAACCGAGGGGTCGTTGACCTTGGAGAGGTAGCCGAGCTTGTAGACGACCGTCCCGTTTGGCAGGTCAACGGGCCCTTTGGCCGGATCGGTGTATTTCACCCAGGACGTATAGGCCGCCGGCGAGATCCGGGTCTCGATGAAGCGATCGTGGAAGAAGTTCCGGTTGATCGCCATGTCCTCGCCGGGCAGGACGGGCCAGTCCGTCGAGGCGGACTGATTGCGCGTGTAGCACTCGATCTGCTGGGCGCAGGCGCAGGCATCGTCTTCGCAGTCCGATGTGCCGGGCAGGGACGTTACGCCCGTGCAACTGTCGAGCACCGTGCAGGATTGCTGCGCCTGAGCGGCGGTCGAGACGCCGTGGACACCCGCGACCAGAAGAAGACCGGCGATTGCGAGCAGGGTGGAGAAGGACGGTCGCCTCCTGGCGTTTTTCAAAGCTGTGATGGTCTGCAAAATAAGGCCCTTGCGTGAAAAAAAGCCGGTAAAAAACCGATCGCAGTCATGACTCTCTGATTCCAACGGTATCGGCAATTCCCGCAAATTCAAGTGTCTAAATAAGTGCGCGCCGCGTTAGAGGGCGGTCGCTTCATCCTGCGGTTGAAAGCAACGACGCGTCCGGCATGCGTCGCGACTGCTGCTTGCGGCGAAGCCATGCCACAGCCTAAACTCGGCGCCGTTGTTTCGGCTGTCCGGGCCATCGCCGGGGAGGCGTCGGTCCTGAGTTGCCGTCGGCCGGTCCGGTTCATCATGTTGAATGGCAAGGCGTGCAGCGCAGCAAGCGACAGTCCAGGCGAATGACCGGAGCGGGGGCGGGCGGTATGTGCGGCCTGCGCGGGCGCATTTTGCCGCTCTGTCTCGTAACGGTTTTATGTTTGTCCGTCGCCCACCCCCTTTTTGCCCAGCCCCTTTTTGCCCAGCCCCTTTTTGCCCAGTCCGCCCTGGATGATCGCCCCTACGTCTCCCGCTCCGGGTCCGATTATCAGCGGGCGGTGCGTTTCCGGGGGATCGACACGGATGCGACCTACTATGATCCGCTGCAGCCGCTCCCGCCGCTCAAGGTCAATGAGCGACCGGGGCGCCCCGCGACGCAGGACGGGGCGGATCGCACGCCGCGGGGCGACGCAACAGCGGACTGGACGGTGGAGCGGGGCGTGATCGCGGCGGTCGCCGCGGCCATTCTGTTTGCGCTGGCCTATCTGGTGCTGCGCCACGGCGGCAGCCTCGCCGTTTCGCTGAAACGGGAGGCGGCCAATCCCGCGCGGACGAGCGGCGCTGCACGGGCCCAAGGCAGGCTGCCTGATGAGGTCGCACCGGACAGCCTGGAGGAGGTGTTGCGGATCGGCGACCGGCAGCGCGCCCTGATCGTGCTCGCGCGATCGGCGCTGGCGCGGGTGCTCGAGGCGCATGGCGTGCTGCAGCAGAAAAGCTGGACGGCCCGCGACGCGCTGCGCCACATTCCCGCCGGGCAGAAGCATATGGCGGGCTTGCGCAGGCTGATCCTTGCAAGCGAACGGGTGCATTTCGGCGGGCGGACGGTAAGCGAGGGCGAGTTCGACGAAATCGTCGCCGGGGTCAGGCCGTTGTTTGGGGCCTCCGGCGGATGAGCGGGGCGGTGACCAGCAGCCGGTCGCGGGGTCTGAACGTCGAAGTGGTGCTGATCGCCGTCTTCGCGGTGCTTGTGCTTGCGGTGATCTGGTACACGTTGTCGCAGCGGCAGCAGGAGCTACGGCGGTCGGCTTCGGGGCTCGATGGCCTGCAGGTATGGCTGTCGTCGCAGGGGATCGGCGCGCAAAGCTTCACCGGCGGCTGGCCGCTCGACCAAAGCGCCATCGGGCTTCTGGTCCTGCCGGTCTACGACACGCTTCCCGGCCAGTCGCGCCCCCAGCCCCGGACGCTTGAGGACCTGCTGTATCAGCAGGACGAGATCGACCTGGCCTACGGCGTCATCCGCAAGAAGGCGAGCCGGGTGCCGACAGTGATCGTCCTGCCGAAATGGCGCAGCGGCATGCGGTTGACCGGCGTGGGCCATCCGCATCTGCGGGTCGATTCCGATCGCATCGAGGCGCTGTTTCAGCACCTGACCGGGAAACCGGGCGTACGGCTCGTCGAGCCGCGAGGCGCGTTTGCCGAGATCCCGTTCGAAACCATGTCGGGGGACGCGCTGACGGCGGTGATCTATGCCGCCCGGCTGTTTAACGGCGCGGGGTGTATTCCGGTCATCGGGCGCCGCGAGGCGATGCTGCTGGCCGATTGCCCGCTGGCGACCGGGGACGGCGAGGATCGTGTCCTCATCCTGTCCGATCCCGACCTGTTGAACAATCACGGCTTGCGGCTTGGCGACAATGCGCTGATCGCCAGCGCGCTTTTCCGCGACCTGGCCGGCGAGCGCAATGTCGTCATCGACTACAGCCAGGACAACTGGCTGCGCAAGCCGCGCGCCGCGGCGCGGGCCGAACGCAGCTGGGCGGATCTGCGCCGTTTCTTCGCGCCACCCTTTACGCTGTTCTGGCTGGGCGGCGCCCTGACGCTTGCGCTGTTCGTGTGGCGCGGGGCGCTGCGCTACGGCCCGGTCTGTGCCGAAAGCTGTGCCGAAAGCTGGGCCGAAAGCAGGGGGCCCGGGGCCAGCAAGGCCGTCGCCATCGGCGCGCGGGCGCGGCTGATGCGGCTGTCCGACCAGGATGGCGCGATGGTCCGGGACTACGCCAGGGCGAGGATCGCGGCAACGGCCGCGCTGTGCTTCGGACCGGCCCATGCGCGCCAGCGCGCCGGCCAGGACGCCTTTCTGGCCTATGTGCGGCGGCGGTATCCGGACGTCGCCGGGCCGCTGGCCGACGTGCTTAAGACGATACAAGCGGCGCCATCGCGGATCGGCGCGGACGAGGCGATCCGCCATGTCGACAGTCTGGAACGGATATTGGGGCAGATCGGCCATGAAACTTGAAACACTGCGCACCTGGTCGGAGCGGTTCCGGGCCGAGATCGGCAAGGCGGTCCTTGGCCAGGAGGATATCGTCGAACTCCTGCTGGTCGCGCTGTTTTCGCACGGGCATGTGCTGCTCGAAGGGCCGCCGGGAACGGCCAAGACGCTGCTCGCGCGCAGCTTCGCGGCGGCGTTGGCGCTGGACTTCGGGCGCATCCAGTTCACGCCCGACCTGATGCCGGGCGATGTGCTGGGCACCTCGATCTTCAACTTCCAGACCAACGATTTCGTGCTGACGCGGGGCCCCGTGTTCAGCCAGATCCTGCTGGCCGACGAGATCAACCGCGCGCCGCCGAAGACCCAGGCCGCGCTGCTGCAGGCCATGAACGAACGGATGGTCAGCATCGACGGGACCGATCATGACCTCGGCTCGGAATTCATCGTGCTGGCGACCCAGAACCCGATCGAGCAGCAGGGCACCTATCCGCTTCCTGAAGCACAACTCGACCGGTTCCTGTTCAAGCTCGTCATCGACTTTCCGCCGCAGGCGGTCGAGATGGCGATCCTGAAGCAGCATGCCGCGCAGCCGCTGGAGGCGCGGTCGGAGCCGGTCGGGCTGGAGCCGGTGCTGGACGCCGGCGCGCTTGCCGCGATCCGTTCCCTGATCGACGTGATCATCCTGGACGACGACATCCTCGACTACATCCTGCGGCTGGTGCGGGCGACGCGGGAGAGCAGCGACATCGCCTTCGGCGCCTCGACGCGCGCCGCCGATGCGATTGCCGGGGCAGCCCGCGCCTTTGCCGCGCTGAACGGACGCGACTTCGCGATCCCCGACGACGTCAAGCAACTCTTCGTGCCGGCGCTGCGGCACCGTATCATGCTGGGCCCGACCGCCGAGATCGAGGGGCGGCGGCCGGACCAGGTACTGGACAACATCCTGAACCAGATCGAGGCACCGCGCTGATCCGTCCCGCTCCAAGATTGCTGTTGGCGGGGGCCGCCGCGCTGGTCCTGTCGATCCTGGCATCGGTTCTGGGTGGCGGATCATCGCAGGCGGCGGTGCTGCCATGGGCGCTGCTTGCCCTCGTCGCGGCCGCCGATCTCGGCCTCTCGCTGTCGCGGCGCAAGGTCCTGTCCTTCGATGTGGCCCCGGAAGTGTCCATCGGCGAGACGGTGGCGTTGAGGCTTGACGTCTCGAATGCCCCGGCTGCCTTGCGTGGTCGGCTGGACTGGCCGGACGGCGTGCGCGGGCCGGCTGACTTTGCCTTTGATCCCGCCGGGGAGGGAGACGAACCCGGCGGGCAGGGACGTGCCCGGGCGACCATCCTGTGCCGGGCGGTGCGGCGCGGGGTCTGGTCGCTCGATCACCTGTGGCTGTTCTGGCGCTCGCGGCTGACATTGTTCGAGTTCATTCCGCGCCTGTCCTTCGGCGCCGAGATCCGGGTCGTTGCGAACGTTCGTCAGGTGCAGTCGGGCGAAATCACCACGACCGTCGTCAGCACGCTGTTCGGCGTAAAGGAGAACCGGGCGATCGGCGAGGGGTCGGAATTCCACCAGCTTCGCGACTTCGTGCCGGGCATGGATGTCAAGACCATCGACTGGAAGAGCTCCGCCCGGCGCCGCTCGCTCGTTGCCAAGGAATTGCGGGCCGAGCGCAATCACCATGTGATCATCGCGCTCGATACGGGCTTTCTGATGCGCGAGGAGGTTGCCGGCCTGCCGAAGATCGACCATGCCGTCACCGCCGCGCTGGCAACGGCGTGGGCGGCGATCATCGGCGGCGACCTGGTCGGCTACTATGCCTACGACGTGCGGCCGCGGACCTTCGCTGCGCCGCAGGCCGGCCGCGCCGCGTTTGCGCGGCTGCGCAGCCTGACCGCGGACCTGTCCTATGTCAGCCGCGAGACCAACCACATGCTCGCGATGACCGAGCTCAACGCGCGCACGCCAAAGCGCAGCCTGATCATCGTCTTCACGGATTTCGTCGATACGACATCGGCGGAACTCCTGATCGAGACCATCGGCATCCTGGCCCGGCGCCACGCGCTGATCTTCGTTACCCTGCGCGACCCGGAAACGGAGGCGCTGGTCGAGACCGCGCCCGACACCATGCAGGACGTGGCGATGCTGGTGGCGGCGGATCAGTCGATCAGCGAGCGCCGCCTTGTGCATGAGCGGCTCGCCCGGCTTGGCGTCACCGTCGTCGACGCGCGGCCCGACCACGTCACGGCGCGGCTGATCTCGGCCTATCTCGATATCAAGGCGCGCGAGGTGATCTGATGGGCCAGGGGGGTCTGATAGATCGGGGCGGCCTGGCAGACAGGGGTGGCCTGGCAGACAGGGGTGGCCTGGCAGACAGGGGCGGCCTGGCGGATCAGGGTGACCTCATGCGATCGGCCCGGTTCCGCCGGGAGCGCGAGGCGGGCTGGCGGCGGCTGGAGGCGCTGGTGGCGGAGGCGGAGACCGCGGGCCTGCAGCGCATGAGCTTCGCCGCGACCCGCGATCTGGCGGCGCTGTACCGGCAGGCGACGACGGCGCTTGCAATCGCGCGGGAGATCTCGCTCGACAAGGCGCTGCTGGACTATCTGGAGGCGCTGACGGCGCGCGCCTATCTGAGCGTCTACGCCCCGCGGGAGCGCCTCGGCGGACTATTCCGGCGTTTCTTCACCATCGGCGCGCCGCAGGCGATGCGCCGGTCGTGGCCGTTCGTGCTCATCGGGCTGTTCTGCCTGGCGCTCGGCGCGCTCACCGGCTTCCTACTCTACCGGGAAAGCGCCGCCTGGTTTTACGTCTTCATTCCCGCCGAGCTTGCCGGAGGTCGCGGGCCGGAGGCCACCACCGAGGCCCTGCGCGCGGCCATTTACGACCAGGATCCCGACAGTTCGGGGCTCGGCGCCTTCGCGACCTTCCTGTTCTCGCACAATACGCGGATCGCGATCCTGGTTTTCGGCCTCGGTGCCTTCCTGTGCTTTCCCGCGATCCTGCTGACCTTCTACAACGGCCTGATACTGGGCGCGTTCCTTGCGCTGCATGTCGATCGGGGGCTCGGCGTCGACCTGGCCGGCTGGCTTTCGGTTCATGGCGTCACCGAGTTGGCCGCGATCTGCATCGCCTACGCCGGCGGGGTGCGGCTTGGCGCCGCGATCCTGTTTCCCGGCGACCGCACGCGCGTGGACGCCCTGCGCCATGCCGGGCGCGATGCCGCCAAGCTCGCGATCGTCGCCGGCCTGATGCTGCTGGTCGCCGCGTTTCTCGAAGGCTTCGTGCGCCAGCTCGTGCAGGAACGGGACGCGCGCCTGGCGGTCGGCTGGGGTGTCGGCCTGGCCTGGCTGGCCTGGTTCGCGCTCGCGGGACGGCGATCGCGATGATCGGCCGCCGGAAGAACGCGGGCAGGCGCGGAGCAATCGACCGGGTGCCGGTCGACCGGATCCTGCCGCCCGAAGGGGTTCCGCTGACGCTGCGGGTCGCCGGCATCGGTGTGCGGCTCGGCGCGCAGATCACGGATGTGCTGCTGACCGTTGCCGGCGCGGTCGCGGCCTTCATTCTCGTCACCGCGCTCGGCGTCGTGGGCCCCGAGGGCGCTTTTGCGATCGCCATGCTGCTCTTCTTCGCGATCCGGGTTCCCTACTACGTGCTTGCGGAGCTGATCTGGAACGGCCAGACGCTTGGCAAGCGGATGATGAAGATCAAGGTGGTCTCGCATGATGGCGGGCCGCTGACGACGCACGCAATTGTGCTGCGCAACCTGATGAAGGAAGCGGAGGTCTTTCTGCCCATGACGCTGATCCTGATGCTCGACGGCGAGGCGCCGGTCGAAGCGCTGCTGGGCCTTGCGTGGATCCTGATCTGTCTGCTCGTGCCGCTGATGAACCGCTATCGCATGCGGCTGGGCGACCTGATGGCGGGCACCCACGTGATCCACCTGCCGGTGCCGATCCTGCTGAAGGACCTCGCGGTGGCGAGGTTGCCCGGTTCCGCCAACGAGGAGAGGTTCACCTTCCTGCCGCATCAGCTCGATCACTACGGCGCGTTCGAACTGCAGACGCTGGAGACGCTGTTGCGGGTGGAGACCGGGGCCAACGGCCCGTGGGACGCCGGCGCAAACGGGGCCACGAAGGCGGCGATCGTCGAACGGATCCGGCGCAAGATCGGCTATTCCAACCCGGTTGCGCCCGCCGACCACGGGGCGTTCCTGTGGGCGTTCTACAACGCGCAAAGGCAGCATCTGGAACAGCGCCAGCTCTTCGGCGACAGGCGCGAAGACAAACACTTCGCCGAGCAAGAAGCTGATCGATAAAGAATTTTTACCGACCTTTACTTTTACACAACACGATCGCACTAAAAACCGCGTCGACAAGATCTGTGACCTTTCCATGGCCCGTGCCCCAGGGGCGTTGTCCGCGGATGCGGGGCGACGTGCCGGATCGGGCGACCCAATCGATCCAGGAATGAGGACCCCGCCATGAGCGATATATCTGTTGATCAGCGACGCGCGCCCCTGGGGGCCGGGACCATCATCGCGGACAGTTTCGCCATTCTCATGAGCAAGTTTCCGGCCGTGGTGATCATGGCGTTCGTGCCGGCGGTGATCGGCCTGATCATCTCGGGCCTGCTGACCGGCTGGAACGTGGTGATCGGCACTGCCGCACCGGATTTCGGCAGTACCGGCAGCGCGGTCGCGTCCATCCTGTCCTTCCTGGTGGACATGGTCGTCTACGGGGTGACGGCCGGCCTGCTGGCGCAGCTTGCCTATGACGCCAAGCTCGGGCGGCCGCTGCGCTTCAACCACTATATCGCGCGCGCCCTGAGCGCTGCCATACCGATCGCGATCCTGGGGATCGTCGCGACCCTGTTGACGGCGCTTGCCTCGGTCGCGCTGATCATCCCCGGCCTGTGGGTGATGGCGGTCTTCTCCGTCATGGCGCCGGCCGTCGTGATCGAAGGGATCGGGTTCGGCGGGCTTGGCCGAAGCGCCTCGCTGACCAAGGGGTACCGCTGGCCGATCATCGGAACGCTGATCGTGTTTCTCATCCTCCTGATGGTCATCGGCATCGCCGGCGGGGTTGTCGCGGCCTTCGTCGCCGATATCGGCGTGCTTGTCAGCATGGTCATCCTCGCCATTGTCACGGCGGTTGCAGGCGGCCTGTTCGGCATCGCCGTCGCCCTGGTCTATGCCCGTCTGCGCGAGATCAAGGAAGGCGTCAGCGTCGACCAGATCGCATCGGTTTTCGACTGATCAGGCGGCACCATCATTCCCCCGTCGTTCCCGCGATCAATCCCTTTGGGGGGAACCGCGCCAAGTCGTGTATGGTCGGGGGAGTGACCGGGGAGGCGGGGAGCGATGGCGGCAGAACTGAAACGGGACGGGGGCGGGATTACGCTTGAACGGGATGGTGCCGTCGCCGTCGCAACGCTTGCAAATCCGCCGCATGGCCTGATGGACGAGGCCATGGAGACCGCGCTAGCGGCGGCGATCGACGATCTGGAAGCCGATCCCGAAATCCGCGCGGTCGTCCTGACCGGCAGTCAGGACGATGTCTTCGTCCGGCACTATGACGTCGCGGTGCTCGAGGCGCGCGGGCGCACCCTGGCCGAACGGGGCTACGAATTCACACCCGACCGCCCCGTCCCCGAGGCGCCGCTCCATACGGCCTTCCGCCGCATGGAGGAGGGGGGCAAGGCCTATGTCGCCGCCCTCAACGGCACGGCGATGGGCGGTGGCTTCGAACTGGCGCTTGCCTGCGATATCCGGCTCGTCCAGGCGGGCGATTTCTGCTTCGGCCTGCCGGAGATCAATCTCGGCATTCTGCCGGGTGCCGGCGGCACCCAGCGCCTGCCGCGCCTGATAGGGGCTGCCCGCGCCGCCCGGATGATGCTGCTCGGCGACACGCTGTCGCCACGGGAGATGGTCGATTGCGGCCTTGCCATGGCCTGCACCGACGGTCTGGTTCTGCCGGCGGCGATCGAGGTTGCCCGCCGGCTTGCCCGCAAGCCGCCGAAGGCGCTCGGCCATATCAAGACGCTTCTGAGAAGCGCCGGCGACACACCGCTCGACACGGCGCTCGCGCAGGAACGGACCCTGTTCTGCGACCTGATGATAGATGACGAGGCGCTCGGCCTGATGCGCGACTGGGCCGATGGCCGGCGCGACATTCGCGACGAGCCGTGAGACGACCGGACCCGCACGGATACCCCGCCATGACCGATACGCTCGACGATCCGCAAGTCTATCTGCCCGACCTGTGGGCGACCCATGCCGAATTCCATCCAGACAAGCCGGCGCTGGTCTGCGCGGGCAAGACGCGACGCTGGGCCGATTTCGACGCCGGCATGAACCGCGTCGCAAACGCCCTGCTTGCCGAGGGCAGCGGCAAGGGCGATAGGGTCGCCGTGCTGATGGGAAACGGCGTCGAGATCGTCGAGGTGATCTTTGGCGTGGTCAAGGCGGGTGCCTGCGTCGTGCCGCTGTCGGGTCTCTTGACGGGCGACCAGCTCGCCGCGCTGATCGATGATTGCGACGCGAGGTGGCTGATCGTTTCGGAAGTCTTCCGGGATCGGATCGAGCCCCATCGGGCGAGCCTTGGCAAGATCGGCGACGGCGGCTTCCTCGCCGCCGATTTCGAGGCGCCCGGCTGGCGGCCCCTGTCTGCCCTGCTGGCCGATGCCGCGCCGGATCGGCCCAATGTCCGCTACGACATGACGGACCCGTTCAACATCATCTATTCCTCCGGCACCACCGGCCTGCCCAAGGGCATCGTCCAGACCCACCGGGCGCGGCAGCACTGGGCTTTCTCGAACGCCGTCGAAATGGGCTTTTCCAGCGACAGCCGGGCGCTGACCACCACGGCGCTCTATTCGAACGGCACCTGGCTGATGATGCTGCCGGTCCTGTTCGCCGGCGGGACGCTCTACGCCATGGACGCCTTTGATGCGGGGGCGTTCCTGCAGATGGTCGAGCGGGAGGCGATCACCCACACCTTCATGGTGCCGGCGCAGTATCTGATGGTGCTCGATCATCCCGATCTCGACCGCACCGACCTGTCGTCGCTGAAGACCATGCTGTCGGCGGGCAGTCCGCTCCGGCGCGACACCAAGGCTGAGATCATCGCGCGCATGGGGCCGGGCCTCTATGAGCTCTACGGCTTTTCCGAAGGCTTCGCGACGATCCTGAAACCGCATCAGCATGCCGAGAAGTTCGCCAGCGTCGGCACGCCGGTGCTCGGTTTCGAGTTGAAGATCCTCGATGCCGACGGCAACGAGGCGCCGCGCGGCGAGGCCGGCGAGATCGCCGGCTACGGCGCCGGCCTGATGCGCGAATACTATCGCCGGCCGGAGGCGACGGCGGAGCTCATCTGGCGGGACGAACGCGGGCGGACCTTCGTGCGCTCCGGCGATATCGGCCGGCTCGACGAGGACGGCTTTCTCTACATCCTGGACCGCAAGAAGGACATGATCATTTCCGGCGGTTTCAACGTCTTCCCGACCGATGTCGAGGCGATCGTCGGCGGGCATAGGCATGTGCAGGACGTCACGGTGATCGGTGTCCCGCACGACAAATGGGGCGAGGCAGCGCTGGCGCTGGTGATCGCCAGGGACGGCGCGGATGCCGATCAGATCCGCGACTGGGCGAACGATCGGCTCGCCAAGCACCAGCGACTGGTCGGCGTGGAGTTCCGGGAGGATTTCCCCCGCAACGCGCTTGGCAAGGTGTTGAAGCGGATTTTGCGGGAGCCGTATTGGGAGGGTGGGGGATAGGGCGAGTTGCCGCCGTTCCGGATGGCTTGGAAGCGTCTTCTGAAGAAGATGCGAGGCTGCTGGTTCGATAGCGCCTCCGGCGCTCTCGAAGCCGCCCTTAAGGGCGGCTACCCCTCACCCCAGCCCTCTCCCGCAAGGGGAGAGGGAGTGCTGCCGCCGCGCTGTTTGGCTCCAACGCCCCGCAGACAGCAATGCGTATCAATTCAACTGCATCCCGTGCAGTTTTCGCCCCCTCTCCCCTTGCGGGGAGGGGAATCGCATATGGCGACTGTGCCGGACCAAGATCAGAATGTGCGGCGCAATGGCAATCGCTATGGAGCGCTTGTATCGGATGTGAGTCTGT
>JANQKY010000019.1 GCA_028280885.1 Tepidamorphus sp. | reverse complement strand
AACCGCTTGAAGTGGCCTGCACTGCGGCGCGCTTCGCGCCTTGCCAGCAGCAAAATGGGCCACGCCGACGCCACAGTCATGATACGCAACAGGCCCTAGGACAGAGCATGCACCTCCCCCAGGAAATCATCCGCAAGAAACGCGACGGGCTGGCCCTCGACGATGACGAGATCGGCTTCTTCGTGCGCGGCCTGACCGACGGGACGGTCAGCGAGGGACAGGTCGCGGCCCTTGCGATGGCGGTCTTCTTCAACGATTTCGGCGACCGAGAACGGGTCGCCCTGACCCTTGCGATGCGCGATTCCGGCACCGTGCTCGACTGGCCGCAAGACGGCGGCCAAGGCAATAGCGGGCCTGTCCTCGACAAGCATTCGACCGGCGGGGTCGGCGACAATGTCTCGCTGATGCTCGCCCCCATCATCGCCGCCTGCGGCGGGCGCGTGCCGATGATTTCCGGGCGCGGCCTCGGCCATACCGGCGGCACGCTCGACAAGCTCGATTCGATCCCCGGTTACAACACCCAGCCCGATCTCGACACGCTGCGCCGCGTCGTCGCCGATGTCGGCTGCGCGGTGATCGGCCAGACCGCCGATCTGGCGCCGGCCGACCGGCGCTTCTACGGCATCCGCGACGTCACCGCGACGGTCGAATCGATCGCGCTGATCACCGCTTCGATCCTGTCGAAGAAACTCGCCGCCGGCCTTCAGGGGCTCGTGCTCGACGTCAAGGTCGGCTCGGGCGCCTTCATGGAGGAGATCGACGCGGCGCGGGCGCTCGCCCGCTCGCTCGTCTCCGTCGCCAATGGCGCCGGCCTCAAGACGAGCGCGCTGCTGACCGACATGCACGAGCCGCTGGCAACCGCGGCCGGCAACGCGGTCGAGGTGATGAACGCGGTACGTTTCCTGACCGGGGCGGCGCGCGATCCCCGGCTCGAGACCGTGGTGATCGCGCTTGCCGCCGAGATGCTCGAAAACGGCGGCCTTGCCCCCTCGATCGAGGAAGGTGAAAGGATGGCGCGGGCCGCGCTCGACGGCGGCGAGGCGGCCGAGCGCTTCGAGGCGATGGTGCGGGCGCTCGGCGGGCCACGCGACTTCACCCTGCATCCGGGCAAGTACCTGCCGACGGCTGCGATCGAGCGGCGCGTCTATGCCCATGCGACCGGCCATGTCTCGGCGATCGACACGCGGCTGATCGGCGTCGCGGTGATCGGGCTTGGCGGCGGGCGCAGGCGGGCCGACGACAAGATCGATCATTCGGTCGGCTTCACGGGCCTGCACGCGATCGGCGACGTCGTCGATTCGCGCGCGCCGCTCGCCGTCGTCCACGCGCGCACGGAGGCCGATGCCGACCGGGCGGCCGATGCGCTGCGCCGGGCCTACAGTATCGGCGAGCCGCCGGCGGATCGTGCCCCTGTGCTCGAGCGCATCGACGCCGAGACGGCGCGCGAAGGCTGAACGATCATGCGGGCGTTTCTGCTGGTAATGGATTCCGTCGGGATCGGCGCTGCCGCCGATGCAGACGCCTTCGGCGACATGGGCGCCGACACGCTCGGCCATATCGCGGCGGCCTGCGCGGCGGGCGATGCCGATGTGCCCGGCGGGCGATCCGGACCGCTGGCGATCCCCAACATGAACCGGCTCGGCCTCTGCCGGGCCGCCGAGGCGGCGAGCGGGACGCATCCCGACGGCATTGCGCGGATCGCCGCACCGGATGCGGTCTGGGCCTATGCCGCCGAGGTCTCGAAGGGCAAGGACACCCAGTCCGGCCACTGGGAGTTGGCCGGACTGCCGGTGCCCTTCGCCTGGCACTACTTTCCCGACACGCGGCCGGCCTTTCCCGCCGATCTGACCGAGGCGATCATCGCCGAGGCTGGCCTGCCCGGGTTCCTCGGCGACAAACACGGCTCGGGCGTCGCAATCATCGGCGAACTCGGCGCCGAGCACATGCGCACGGGTCGGCCGATCTGCTACACCTCCGCCGATTCCGTTATGCAGATCGCAGCCCACGAAGAGGCCTTCGGGCTCGATCGTCTCTACGAGGTCTGCGCGATCGCGCGGCGGCTTTGCGATCCCTATCCCGTCGGCCGGGTGATCGCCCGACCCTTTGTCGGCACACCGTCGGGCGGGTTCGCGCGCACCGCCAATCGCCGCGACTTTGCGGTGGAACCGCCGGAGCCGACGCTGCTCGATGCCGTTGTCGCCGCGGGGCGCGAGGTTTACGCGGTCGGCAAGATCAACGACATCTTCGTCGGGCGCGGCGTCAGTCATGTCCTGAAGGCAGCCGGTAACGACCGGCAGTTCGACCAGACGCTGGAGGCCGCCGGCGCGGCGCGGGACGGCGACCTGATCTTCACGAACTTCCTCGATTTCGACCAGGAATACGGCCATCGCCGTGACGTCGCGGGCTATGCCGCCTGCCTGGAGGCCTTCGATCGGCGCCTGCCGGAGTTGATCGCGGTTCTCAAGTCCGGCGATCTGGTCATCCTGACCGCCGATCACGGCAACGATCCGACCCGGCCCGGCACGGACCACACGCGCGAATACATCCCCGTGCTGGCCTTCGGCCCCGGGATCGCGGGCCGTGACGCGGGAGCCTTGGCGACCTTTGCCGATATCGGCCAGACGATTGCCGTCCATCTCGGATTGCCGAACCTGCGGCACGGCACCGCGTTCTTGTAGGGAGGGTCGACGATGGGCGAGCAGATCCATGAGGGCGGCTGTTATTGCGGCGCGGTGCGCTATCGCGTCAGCGGTCCGCCGCGGCGGGTCGGCGCCTGCTGTTGCCGCTGGTGCCAGCGGCGCACCGGCAGCGTTCTCGGCCTGTCGGTCTATTTCGAGGCCTCCGATTTCGCCTATCTTCAAGGCGAATTGCGGCATTTCGGGCTGACGTCCGGGTCCGGTCGTTCGATCGAGACCGACTTCTGTCCGACCTGCGCGACGACGGTCGGCTGGACGATGGAGGCCGAGCCCGGCGCCAAGGGCATCGCCGGCGGCACGTTCGACGATCCGACGCTGTGGCAGCCGCAGCGGTTCGTCTTTACGCGGACGAAGCCCGGATGGCTGTCGGCCTGCGACGCCATTCCGGCCTACGAGGCGCTGCCGTAGCAACGCCTCGTGTTAGCCGCCTCCTTCAGGCCGTCATCCGCCTGATCAGACGGTCGCCGAGCACGTAGTGGTGATAGAGCGCGGCGGCGATATGAACGCCGATCAGCGCGATCAGCAGACGGGCGCCGAGACCATGCGGACCGCGCGGCGCAACCGCCTCGAAATCGGGCAGTGCGGTGAGGGTCCCCGACAGGATCTGCGGGCCGGAACCGGTCAGGATCAGCATCCCGACACCGCTTGCCAGCATGCCGAGCGGCACCACGATCAGCAGGATATGGACAAGTCCGGCAAGGCGCGACTGCCAGCCGGTGGTCGTGTCGACCGGATCGGGCTTGCGGTCGGCGATCGCCCACCAGAGGATCCGCACGAGGGTCAGGATACCGGCAAGCGCACCGCAGACGATATGGGCACGCAGAGCGCCAAGGCCGTCCCGGCCGAGCGCGTCGGCGGCAAAGCCGGAAATAAGCGCGAGCGTGATCAGGATCGCGATCACCCAATGCAGGACGATCGCGACGACGCCGTAGCGGGTTTCGGTGCTTGTCAGTTTCATCGGACTGGCTCCCTGGTGTCTGTTCGAGGTGCGGCTGTCTTAGTCGTCGGTGCGGATCACCCGGTAGAGCGCGGGGGTATAGGTGAGGCCGTCGATCGACGGAAAGACGCCGGCTGCGTGCATGCGCCTGGTCGCCGCCTGAAAGGCCTCGGGGCTTTCCCATTGGGCGACGTTGATCAGCGCGAAGCGGGCATCCGGCGTGATCGCCTCGTGCAGGGCGGTGGACACGTAGCCGGTTTCGTTTGCCAGGAAGTCGCGCGCCTTTTCCCAGGCGGCGATCGCTTCGGCCTGCTTGCCGGCGGGCACCTCGAAGGCGTTGATCAGCGTCACATCCGCCTGCGCCGTGCCGGGACCGGCCAGGCCGGCGGCAAGCGTGGCGGCAGTGGTGGCGGCGGCGATTTTGGCTTTGAGGGACATGTCCGTTCCTTTCGATAGCTTGCTATGTTTATGGACGATGCAACCGGTTCGTCAATCCGGCGCATTCGATTAGGATAGCATGCTATATATTATTGCATAGCGTGCTATGCAAGGCTATTTTCAAGGAATGCCCTTTTCGAGATCCGAGTCCGCCGGCTATCTGGTCAACCATCTCGCCCGCCTGTTCGCCCATGCGCTGCAGGCGAGGATCAAGCCGCTCGGCCTGTCGACCGGCGTCTTCCCGGTTCTGCTGAGCCTTTGGGAACAGGACGGGCTTACCCAGAAGCAGCTTGTCGATCAGGTCGATGTCGAGCAGGCGACGATGGCCAACACGCTTGCCCGCATGGAGCGCGACAAGCTGGTCGTTCGCAAGCGTGACGACGAGGATGGCCGGGTCCAGCGCATCTGGCTGACCGACAAGGCGCGTGCGCTGCATGGACCGGCGACCGAAGCCGCCGGGTCCGTCAACCGGGATCTGCTGGCCGGGTTGTCCGATGACGAGCGCGCGCAGATGCTCGGGCTGATCCGCAAGGCGATCGGGGCAAATCTCAGCAGGCCCTAATGCGCCTCGTCCCAGTTGGCCGCGGCCCTTGCGTCCACCTTCAGCGGCACGGACAGGGCGACCGCCGGCAGCGGCGCCTCTTCCATGACGCGGGAAATCACCGGCATCGCGTCCTCGATGGCCGCCTCCGGCACCTCGAAGATCAGCTCGTCATGGACCTGCAGCAGCATCGCCGCCTCGACGCCGGCCGCCTCCAGCGCATCCTCGATGCGCACCATCGCCCGGCGGATGATGTCGGCGGCCGAGCCCTGGATCGGCGCGTTGATCGCCGCCCGCTCCATGAAGGCGCGTTCGGAGGGGTGGCCCTTGGTGATCGCCTCGTAGTGGCAGCGCCGGCCGAAGATCGTCTCGACATAGCCGTGCTCGCGGGCGAAGGCTTTGGTGGCGTCCATATAGGCGCGGATGCCGGGGAAGCGCTCGAAATAGCGCTTGATGTAGTCGGCCGCCTCCTGGCGCGGGATCGACAGCTGGTTGGCGAGCCCGAAGGCGGAAATCCCGTAGATGATGCCGAAATTGATCGCCTTGGCGCGCCGGCGCACCATCGGGTCCATGTCCTTGACCGGCACGCCGAACATTTCGGACGCTGTCATGGCGTGAATGTCGAGCCCGTCGGCGAAGGCCTGCTTCAGTTGCGGGATATCGGCGATATGGGCGAGCACTCGGAGTTCGATCTGGCTGTAGTCGGCCGAGACGAGCTTGGTGCCGGGCCGGGCGATGAAGGCCTGGCGGATGCGCCGGCCCTCCTCGGTGCGCACCGGAATGTTCTGCAGGTTGGGCTCGGATGAGGACAGCCGGCCGGTGGTCGTGGAGGCGAGCGAATAGGAGGTGTGAACCCGTCCCGTCTCCGGATTGATGTAGCCCGGCAGGGCGTCGGTATAGGTCGATTTCAGCTTGCTGAGCTGGCGCCATTCCAGCACCTTTTTCGGCAGGTCGAACCCTTCGGCAGCAAGATCCTCCAGAACGCTCGCCCCGGTCGTCCAGGCGCCGGTCTTGGTCTTCTTGGCGCCGGGCAGGCCCATCTTGCCGAACAGGATGTCGCCGAGCTGCTTCGGCGAGCCGACATTGAAGCTTTCGCCGGCCAGTTCATGGATCTCCGCCTCCAGCCCGGCGGCCGCCTGGGCGAAATCGCCCGACAGCCGCGACAGCATCGCCCGGTCGACCATGATGCCGCGCCGCTCCATGCGTGCCAGCACCGGCACCATCGGCCGCTCCAGCGTCTCGTAGACGGTCGTCACCCGGTCGACGGGAACCCTAGGCTTCAAGCGCTTCCAGAGACGCAACGTCACGTCCGCGTCTTCGGCGGCGTATTCGGTTGCCTTGTCGACCGGCACCAGGTCGAAGGTGATGCGGTTGCGCCCCGTTCCGGTGATCTCGGAGAACTTGATCGGCTGATGGTCGAGCCAGCGCTTCGACAACTCGTCCATGCCGTTGCCGCCGCGCCCGGCATCGAGCGCATAGGAGATCAGCATCGTGTCGTCGAACGGCTTGATCTCGATGCCGTGCCGGATCAGCACCAGCCAGTCATATTTCAGGTTCTGGGCGATCTTCAGCGTGCCCGGATCCTCGAGCAGGCGCTTCAGCCGCTCGAGCGCGTCGGCCATCGGCAGCTGGTCGGGGCCCTCGCCGTCGAGCGCCAGGCCCTCCGAGGCGCGGTGGCCGAGCGGGATGTAGCAGGCCTTGCCCGGCGTGATCGACAGCGACACGCCGACCAGTTCGGCCTGCATGGCATCGAGCGAGGTCGTCTCGGTGTCGACGGCGACGAGACCGGCCTCCAGCGCATCCTCGATCCACTGGTCGAGCCGGTCCAAAGTGGTGACGGTCTCGTAGGCGGATGGATCGATCGGAACGGATTTCAGCGCCTCGGCGGCCGCCCCCGCAGCGCTGTCGATGCCATTCGATGAAGACGCAGCCGATGTGGTCTCGTCTTCGATCGCGTCGCCACCGGCCTCGCCCGCGATCTCCGCGCCCTCCGGCGGCCAGAATTTCAGCGGCACCTCGGCCGGCTCGACCTTGCCCGCGTCGATCCCGGCGGCCTCGGCGACCCGGCGGGTGATCGTCGTGAACTCCATCGCCTTGCAGAAGGCGACGAGCCGCTCCGGGTCGGGCGTGCGCACGCCGAGCGCATCGAGGCCGACCGCGACCGGCACGTCCTGCTTCAGTTCGGCGAGCGCCCGCGACATGCGGGCATTGTCGGCATGCTCGATCAGGTTCTGGCGACGCTTGGGCTGTTTGATGGTCTCGGCCTTGTCGAGCAGCGTTTCGAGATCGCCGAATTCGGTGATCAGCGTCGCCGCGGTCTTTATGCCGATGCCGGGGACGCCTGGGATGTTGTCAACCGAATCGCCGGCCAGCGCCTGCACGTCGACGACCTTGTTGGGCCCGACCCCGAACTTCTCCTCGACCTCGGCCGGCCCGATATGCCGATCCTTCATCGGATCGACCATGGACACATGGTCGCCGACGAGCTGCATCAGGTCCTTGTCGGAGGCGACGATCGTCACGGTCGCGCCGATATCGGCGGCCTCCCGCGCATAGGTCGCGATCAGATCGTCGGCCTCGTAGCCTTCCTGCTCGACATTGGCGACGTTGAAGGCGTCGACCGCCCTGCGGATCAGGCTGAATTGCGGCCGCAGGTCCTCCGGCGGGTCGGGGCGGTGCGCCTTGTAGTCGGCATAGAGGTCGTTGCGGAAGGATTTCGACGAGTAGTCGAAGATCACGCCGAGATGGGTCGCCGCCGATCCGTCGGTCTCCTGGTCTTCCGCCTCGCGCAGGAGCTTGAACAGCATCTGGCAGAAGCCGTGGACGGCGCCGATCGGCAGCCCGTCCGACTTGCGCGTCAGGGGGGGAAGCGCGTGATAGGCGCGGAAGATATAGGACGAGCCATCGACCAGATAGAGATGGTCGCCGGCCTTGACGGGTCTGGAGGTCTGGTTCTCGGACATGGGCGCGACTATGCCCCGCCGCGCGCCGATTTGCGACCCCTTTCCGGACGCCTTATTCGGCCGGCGCCAGATCCCGGCGCGGCTGCAGACGTGCCCAGTTCGGTCGCTCGAACAGGAACGAGAACCAGGTGCCCCGGACGATCCAGACCATGATCAGCGGCCCGATCACGGCGGCGGCCGTGACGATTGCCGAGATCGTGCCGATATCGGGGATGATGCCGAGCTTCAAGAGGACGATCCGCGTTACCGCCATCGGCAGGAAGAAGGCCAGATAGATGACGATAGAATTCGCCCCGCAATAGCGCAGCGGCCGAGCGGCGACCGTTCCCGCCAGCAGGGCCGATCCCGACACGACGGCGATTGCGCCAAGCGCGGCAAGGCCAAGACTCACGACCGGCAGGCCGGCATAGCCGTTGAGGACGGCCCAGCCGTTGAGCAGGGCCCAGAGGATGAGGCCGCCGAGCGCGATCTGCGGATTGTCGCGCACGCCGGAGGCGAAGGTGAAGATGCGCGGCGCAAGCGCGTAGCCCGCATAGAAGAACACGAAGCGGGCGGCGAACTCGTCGACGATCATCGAGCCGGTATGGATCGGCGCGATCTGCAGGGCAGCCCCGATCGCCAGGATGAGAACCGGATTGACGCCGCGCAGAAGTTTGGTGACGACGAAGAAGACGGGTAGCAGGTAGATGAACCAGAGCGTGCCGAAAGGCTGGATCATCGCATAGGCGATATCGCCGGGGATCTGCGCCGGATCGCCGCCACCGAGCCCGGTTTTCAGGACGATCTGGATCACCATCCACAGGACATAGAAGTAAGCGAAGTGCAGCACCTTGCTGTCGAGGTAGCTGGACCACGGCTTGTCGATCCGCCGCGACAGGAACAGGCCGGCGATCAGGAAGAAATCCGGCATGCGGAAGGGCGCGGCGAAGGCGACCAGCGCGTGCATCCAGCCTTCCGCGCCGGCGGCCTTCTCGACGCCGAGCGTGGAATGCATCATCACCACCATGACGATGCAGAAGCCCTTGGCGATGTCGACCCAGTCGACGCGATCCGTGTTGCCGGGCATCCGGGTCGCCGCCTTGCTCACGGCCGAACCGGAGGTGTGCCGATCTGACATAAGTTTGCTCCGTGGTGGCACGCTTTCTTCAGTCAGCGGCCTTCGTAGCGGATCCTAAGCGAATACCGTGCCGGTTGCGACCGCAGGAAGCGGTGCGGCTTCTATAGCCGAAGCCCGCTAAGAACGGCTGAAGCCGATCGTCGAGAAAGCCGCCTGTCCTTTAAGGTGTCGTTCATGACGTCAAACGGCAAATCGCGGTATTCGCAAAGGCTGGCCTATCCGTGCCGGCAATCTGGAAATCACTCGTTTTTGACACCATAGTCCTTTAAGGCTGTGCTGCATTGGGACCGGAACCGCCCACAGGCAATATTCAGCCGCGGATCGAAACAAGGCGCTTTAACGATGTCACCGACGAGAACGATCCTGTTATTTGCAATTCCCCTCGCGATCGTGATCGCCGGCGTCATCCTGTTCGTTCTGCCCCGCTGGGCCGCCGCCCCGTCGGACCCGACCGAGCGGATCGAACAGCTGAAGTCGACCGGAAGCTGCCCGGGATGCGACCTGCGCCGGGCCTATGTCCGCAACCTGGAACTGGAAAAGCCCGACCTGTCCGGCGCCAATCTGGTCGACGCGGATTTCAAATACGCGAAGTTCACCGATGCCAGTTTCCATAGCGCCAACATGCAGCGGGCGCAGATCGAGGATTCCGATCTGCCCGGCGCCGATTTCAGCAATGCCAAGCTCGGCAATGTCGATCTGGAGAAAACCCGGCTCTCGGGCGCGAATTTCACGGACGCGGAATTGCTCCATGCCGATCTCGCCGAGATCGACGCGCCCGGCGCGGTGTTCAACAATGCCGACATGCGCGATGCCTTCGTCAACCGCGCCAATCTCGCCGGCGCGTCGCTCCGCAACGCCAAGCTCGGCGGCGTCAATCTGGAGCGCACGTCGCTGGAAAAGGCCGACCTGACGGGCGCGGATCTTTCAAGCGCGGATCTGGACCGTGTCGATGCGATGAACGCGACCTTCGAGGGAGCCGACCTGTCGTCCGCCCGCCTGTCCCACGCCGACCTGACCGGCGCGACCTTCGGAAACGCGCGCCTGAACGACGCGGTCCTGCAGCGCAGCAACATTTCCGGCGCCGATCTGGCAAACGTGCGCGGCCTGACCGCGGCGATGCTGACCACGGTGTGCGGCGACGGCGAAACGAAACTGCCCTCCGGCCTGTCTGTTCCCGCTTGCAAGTAACCGCGTCCCCGCTGAACGGGACAGGAGTGGAACACGTCCGGGGACCCATGAACACCGCCATTGGAATAGCCGCCAGCGACTGTGTTCATGGATTGCCGGGACAAGCTCGGCAATGACAGCGGAGAGGGTGGACACCGGAGCGGGTTGCGGAGGGGCGCATACCCCTCTCCCTCGTCATCCCGGAGAACTGGCATGACGAGCGGCCGTGCCACGGGCCCTCACCCCGGCCCTGCGGGCCGACCCTCTCCCGCTGTAAGGGGAGAGGGTGCGAGTGTATGTGAAAGGCCGTACGGCGGATGCCACCGCCGGCGGACAGAAAACGCCCATACCGCAAATGATGTCGGTGCCTATTTGCCCGGTCTCTCCAGCGCGCTCTTTCCCTCTCCCCCTTGGCGGGAGAGGGCGGCCCGAAGGGTCGGGTGAGGGCGCCGCAGCCGTGCAAGGAATCCTGCGCGTAGATGTTCTCTACACCCTGGCAATAACAGACCTGAGCTCCGCCAAACCGGACAGCAGTGGGTCCAGCCCGCCCATGACGGGACGGCGGAAGCGCCGCCGCGATCAAGCCTATTTGAAGGATCGTGTGGGCGCGTTCACCGCGATTTGCGGTATCCCGGCGTTGTCGGGTCGCCGAACGGCCATATCTTTCAAGCCGGTCAAACCCGTCCTCAGGAAACGACAGGCAGGCAAACGCGACATGGACCTGATCCTCGGATACCTCGCCGGCGTGCTGACGCTGGTCAACCCGTGCGTCCTGCCGATCCTGCCGATCGTTCTCGTCTCGGCCATCCAGGAGGACCGCTACGGCCCGGTCGCGCTGGCCGCCGGCATGGGGCTGACCTTCGTCGTCGTCGGCTTTTCGCTGGCGGCGATCGGCCCGGCGCTGGGTATCGACGAGCGCATCGTGTCGCGCATCGCCGCGATCCTGATGATCGGCTTTGGCGTCGTTCTGCTCGTGCCGCGGCTGAATTCCGGCTTCGCGGCTGCGACCGGCGGCCTGGCCTCGAGCGCCAATATGCGGCTCGACGATGCCGATCAGAACGGCCTGCGCGGCCAGTTCGTCGCCGGCGCGCTGCTGGGCGCGGTCTGGTCGCCCTGTATCGGCCCGACGCTCGGCGGCGCCGTGGCGCTCGCCTCCCAGGGCCAGCACCTTTTCCTGTCGTTCATGATCATGGTCGCCTTCGCGCTCGGCATCACGTCGGTGATGCTGGCGCTGGCCTATGGAACCCGCGAGGCGATCATGCGGCGCCAGCAGGGTCTGCGGCGGCTTGCCGACAAGGCCAAGCCGATCGCCGGCATCGTGCTGATCGCGGTGGGCGCGATGATCCTGTTCGACATTCAGAAGATCATCGAAATCCATGTCCTGGATGCCATGCCGATCTGGCTGCAGGACCTGTCCGTACGCTTTTGACGGCGAAACAGCCCGATACGAACCCTTAAGCCTTCAAGGAGATCGAAATCATGAACAGACGACAGCTTCTTGCCGGAACCGCGGCGATCGCCGCCGGCGCCGTCCTTGCCACCGGCACCGCCAATGCCAAGACGGTCGCCTATTCGCCGGAGAAACTGCAGGCGCTCAGGCAGGCCGGCAAGCCGGTGCTGCTCGATTTCTACGCAAGCTGGTGCACCACCTGCCGGGCTCAGGAACGGGTCGTCAATGCGTTGATCGATGGCGGCGGCTATGGCGATCTGACGGTCGTCAAGGTCGATTGGGACACCTACAGGTCCTCTGAGCTCGTCAGGGATCTGAACATCCCGCGCCGGTCGACGCTCGTCCTCATCAAGGGCAACCAGGAGCTTGGCCGGGTCGTCGCGCAGACCAGCGAGGCCTCGATCAAGGCGCTGCTCGACAAGGCCGCCTGACGCCGGCTCGGCCCTGCCGGTCTGCCGGTCTGCCGGTCTGCGGGGGGGTGCGTATCCGGTCGCCTACCCCGGGGGGCCTGTAGTCGCCCCCGCGAAGCGGGTCAGTCGTTGTCGAGGATGGCGATGGTGGCGACGACGAGGGCCGGGACCAGAAGCGCCCAGAAGCCGATGGTGGCGTTCAGCACCGAGCCGGGGAGCCCGCCGGCGACGAAGCTTGCCAGGTTGATGCCGTAGCGCATCGGTGCGACTTTCGGCAGGTCGACGCGTCTTACGGACCCGTCGCGGTCGTCGGTCCAGTTGCGGAACGTAAGCGACACCAGGAAGCTCATGAAGTTGCCGGTCATGACGGTCGTTGGGAAATGAAACCGCAGCACCAGTTGCATCAGCGCGTTCTGCAGCGACATGGCCAGGGTGGCGAAGACCAGCGCCAGGGCGGTGCCGGAGGATGGCCAGTCCGGTCCGACCGGCAGGAAGACGGCGGATGCCATGAAAAGCAAGAGCAGCACCGCCTCGATTGCCAGGCAGACCCGCACGACCTGCCATTGGGCGACGATCATCGCGCGGATCATGCGGATCCACAGCACCGCCGACAGAAAGAAGCTGACCAGGATCAGTGCCCGCGGCCAGAGCACCGCCTGCGGCTGGAACAGTTCGGAGATGACGATGACCATCGTCCCGGTAATGAAGGCGGTGAAGCTGTGAAACAGCGATACGAAGCAGATCACGTCGACGAAGGCCGAGCAGAAGGACAGCGCGACGGGTATCGCGGTATGTCGCGATGTGATCGCGGCGTGTCTGGGATGGTCCTGGTCGCCGGTCATGCGGGGCGCGGTTGCTGCCAGGCGGGGCCGGTTACGGGGCCAGTGTCGGGGCGTGTCGGCCGGGCGGAGATTTCGGCGGCTGTGATGCCTTCGGGCCGGGGACGATGGCGGCGCCCGTTTGCGATGAATTTGCAACGCGGCTGAATTCTCATTCGGCGCACCTCGGGTTCCGGGTATTCAAGTCATCGGTAAGGCTATATCAGAAGGGATGGCCGCATTGACGTTTCGGTCACATTGTCAGGCTTAATCTGGACGTTATGTTAACACTGCGAATCGAACGTTGAGGCAGACCCTGCCGGGCAACGTTCTCGAAGGAGAGTTGGAATGCGAATTGGCGCCGCTGTCACGGTTGTCGCTTTGATACTGGCGGTCCCGATGGTCGCGGGATGCACAGGCACCACGACCTCCGCGTCGCGCGACCTTCCACCGCCGGTCAATTACCGGCCGGCCGGCGGGCTGTCGCCGGACCTGTCTATACCGGTCCTGACCACGCCGGACGAGCCGCCGTTCAATCCTGACGGCTGATCTGTCCCCAGGCGGGCGGTCGCTGGAGCAGCTGTCCCGTCATGCGATGCCTGAGTTTTTACGGACTGGTGGACGGGCCACACTTTTGGCGAATGAGTGATTGCAGCGTTTCCGCCAATCCACTATGGTCCGCCGTCGTCTTACGACCTTGGCACCCGTAGCTCAGCTGGATAGAGCGCCGCCCTCCGAAGGCGGAGGCCAGAGGTTCGAATCCTCTCGGGTGCGCCAAAAACCCTAACAAAAACATGATCTTGCAGTAGAGCTTGCCCTCCGAGTCAGCCAGAAACTACTCTTACACATCCCTTACACATTTTGGGAACTGTGTCGGAGCAGTCAGCATGGCCACAACGCAGCACACCA
>JANQKY010000077.1 GCA_028280885.1 Tepidamorphus sp. | reverse complement strand
CCCCCTCCGTGTCATTGCCGGGCTTGTCCCGGCAATCCATGAACACAGTCGCTTGCGCCTATTCTGACGGCGGTGTTCATGGATGCCCGGAACAAGTCCGGGCATGACATCCGAGGGGGTGGCGAGGCCGAAAACAAACGCTCCGGCCCCGCTGAACCGGACAGCAGTGGTACAAGCCCGGCAATGACATCGAGGTAGATCGAGAGCATAGCGGGCCCAAAATCCGCTGGCCCTCGCGCGCTACGCGGCCCTCCGTCCTTCAGCGATATTTCGAGATCGCCCTCATGGTTTCGCCGAGCCTGCGGCCGGCATCGGCGGCGCCGGTCTTGCCCTTCTTGATGCCGAGCTTGTCGCCCTGATATTTCTTCTTTGGAGTCGAATACATCGGCACGCGGGTGCACGGGTTGGTCGATCCGCACTGGGTATTGTAGGCCATGATCGAGCGAATGCGGGCGTCCAGATTGACGTAGCCGAAATTGTATTCTGAGCTGGGCGGGGTCGGGCTGACGACATAGCGATCGTGCTCCAGGCCGCTGTTATGGCCCATCTCATGGGCGACCGAATGGTTGGTCACGCAGTTATGCGTCGTCACGGAGAAGCCAAAGTCTGCGTCCGCCGGAGTCGGGGTTTCGACGAAGTACCCGACGCCGCATGCGGTGCCGGAACTCTTGCGCAGCATGGCGACGAGATCGGCCTTTTTCTTGTTGCGTTTTTTATGGACAGGTTTGAACTTTCCCTTGTTGGTGGCGAGATTGTCCAGATCCGCCCTGAATCCGGCAAGATCATCGCCGGCTTCCTTGTATTTTTTGACCTCCATCGTGCCGACCAGCTTGTATTTGAGCTTGACGCCGGAATTCTTCAACGCGGTGTTGGCCAGCGATATCGCCAGGTTGGCGTCGCCCTTGATGTCGGCCGATTCCTTCCTGGCCTTCTTGGTGTAGGGGATCAGGACGGTGACGGTCGTCTTGCCCTGCGGCTCCGAGAGGTCGGAGGCGTCGTCGGGCGAAGCGCCGAACGGCTCGCGATAAGGCGGGGGCACGACGATATCGCCCGGGAACCGGTTGGAGTCGATCTCGCTGATCCGGTGCAGGCCGCCCGATAGTGGCGTGATCTGATAGGTGTCGAGGCCGTCCTGGATATAGCCGGTGACCCGGCCGCCCGAGATCACGAGTGTGCCGAAGCCGTCGCGGCCCTGCAGGCTGCCGGTCCAGACATAGCCGCCGCCGGTCGCCTTCTTCAGGCTGTCGCGGGTAAGCGACACGCTGACGCCGTCGAACAGGTCGATCTGCGCGGAGCTCTGCTCGGGCGCCCGGCGCAGCCGGTCGCCGGCCCTGTCGATGCCGGCGGGCACGAGATTGGCCTCAAGATAGTCGGTATCGATCGCCACGATCCGGCTGCGGATGGCAGCCGTTGGCGCGGCGGGCCCCTCGGCCTGCGCACCGGCTGCATCGGGAACAGTGTCAAACAGGCCGGCCGCGGACGCCGCGGACCCGAGTGTCAGGGTGAAGACGGAGGCGAACAGCGCCGTCACAATGCGGTTTGACCGGGCTTGTTGGCGAAGAGGCGGGCGGGGAAGGGGTGTCATCGGACTTCGGTCTCCCGTGGGGACTTTGATATCCGGCACCGGTTTCAGTCCGATCGGTCGGGATTTGATCCGGTCAAGACGCGGTGCCGCTTTCTTGTTTGCCGGAGAATATATCGGAAATATGGCCGATAGGACAGGGTCGTTGCCGCAAGGGCACAGCGAAGTGATCGGGACTGGAACGCAAACGGCGCCGCGGTCCTTGCGAACCGGGCGCCGAATGCTGTGTAACCGTATTGCCGGCCGAGCCGCCGGCACGCGCGCTTACTGGATGTACATCAGGTCCATCGACGACACGCCGGCGGCGATGTTGAGGCCCTCCTGCGCCTGCACGCTGAGCGGCTGCAGGACGATCGAGCGGTTCGATCCGCCGATCATGGCATTGGCGCCGATGCCGACGCCGACGGTCGCTTCCGCCGACAGGCCACCGTAGGAGCCGGCAAGCGAGCCCGGCGCGACCTCGCGGCTTGGGCCGAGCACGCCCCAGACGATCACCGTCTCGTTGGTCTTGCCGATATCGAGGCCGAACTTCTTGATGACGCCGGAATACTGGCCGACGCTGCCATCGGCGCGCTCGAACTTGCAGGACAGATCCTTGGTCGAGCCGACGATGAAGCCGGTTCCGCCGGAGACCGTGCAGTTCAGAAGACCGATTTCGACATGGTCCTGGGCGGAGGCTGAAAACAGGGCGCCTGAGAAGGTGGCGATGGCCGCGGCGGCTGCGAAACGTGCGAAAATGCGCATGGTGGTCTCCTTGTATAGGGGACTTGGACGATCCAGCGTCCCGGAATAGGGGACCCTGGTCCAAGCCGGTATGGTCCAACGGCAAAGCCGCGGTCGATGATCGGCATCAACTCCGTTCACCCGACCGGGTTTCAGGTTACAGGTACAATGCACGAGAGAACCGGGCAATTCCGTGACGACAATAATGTTTGCAATCCGTTAGCGTGGGACCCTATAGCCCAGCGCCGGTGGGATTGCAGGTCCGGTCAGCGCGTCGCTCACGTCTGCGGCCAGGGCGGCAGGTGCTTCTCGGCGTCTGCGGCGATCGGATCGCCCGAATCGCGCTCGGCGACGGCCTGCTTGAAGCCGACCTCCTCGGCCCGTGCCTTCCACCAGACGCCTTCCGGGGAATGGCGCGTGATGCCGTCGAACAGGGTGGCGAATTGCTGGGTCGTGGTCAGGCCCTGGTTCTCCAGCGCCGAGTTGACCATCAGCTTCGACATCATCAGCTGGTTCTTCGGCACGCCGGCGATCCGCCGGGCAAGCGTATCGACGGTCTCGTCGAGGTCGGCGGGCGCGGCCGCCTCGATCGCCAGGCCCCAGTCGACCGCCTTTACCCCGTCGATCAGGTCGCCGGTGAACAGCAGCCGCTTTGCCCGCTGGGCGCCGATCCGGAACGCCCACAGGCCGATCGACGGACAGCCCCAGACGCGCGCCGGCGGATAGCCGATACGGGCATCCTTAGCCATCACGATCAGGTCGCAGCAGGTGGCGATATCCGAGCCACCGGCAACCGCATAGCCGTGAACCTTCGCGATCGTCGGCTTGTAGGACCGGTGCAGGCTCATGAAGGCCTGGGTGTTGGCATACATGAACTTGAAGTCGAGCATCGGATCCCATGGCATGTCCTGAATGCCCGGATTGCCGCCTTCGGCTTGCGCGAAATCCTGCAGGTCGTAGCCCGCGCAAAAGGCGCGGCCGGCACCGGCCAGTACGATCACGTGCACCGCGTCGTCGTCATTGGCGCGGGCAACCGCGGCCTCGATCTCCTGCGGCATGTGGCGGTCGATCGCGTTCAGCCGGTCGGGGCGATCAAGCGTGATCGTCGCGACGCGGTCGGCGACGCCGTAGCGGATCGATCTGTAGCTGTCCGGTTTGGTGTCTGTCATCTGCGAGCCTCCCAGAGCTCCTTGGCGCTTTGCTGTGCGGCGGTCGGGGGCATCGTAGGATATCGCCGGCCGCGGAACAAAACTCTCGTTTACGTCAACGGAAATTCGAATTCTCGCGCCCGGCGCGATCTCGACATTCCGCCGACTTGGCCCACATAACGGGGCCATGCGCATCTGTGTCTTCTGCGGCTCGCGGGCCGGAACCGATCCGAAATTCACCGAAGCGGCCCGGCGGGTCGGTGCCCTGCTTGCCGGGCGCGGCATCGGCCTCGTCTATGGCGGCGGCCGGGTCGGGCTGATGGGCGTGGCCGCCGATTCCGCGCTTGCGGCCGGCGGCGAGGTGATCGGTGTCATTCCGCGGGCGCTGCAGGAGCGCGAGCTGGCGCATACGGGGCTGACCGCGCTGCATGTCGTGGAGAGCATGCACGCGCGCAAGACCATGATGGCCGACCTGTCGGACGGTTTCATCGCGCTGCCCGGCGGGGCGGGGACGCTGGAGGAGATCTTCGAGCAATGGACCTGGGGCCAGCTCGGCATTCACGCCAAGCCGAACGGCTTTCTCAATGTCGACGGGTATTACGCGCCGGTCCGGCAGATGGTTCAGGACATGGTCGCGGCCGGGTTCCTGACGCGGGACTACGCCGACATGCTGACCTTTGAAGCCGATCCCGAGGCGCTGCTTGCCGCCTTCGACCGCTACCGGCCGCCGCCGCGCAAATGGTTCCCGGCGCGGGACGGGGTGAAGCCGTAGGGGTTGGCCGGTATGGCGACAAGGGGATGGGATAGACGGCGCCTGAGCTTTTGCTGGTGGTGACTGACTGCAACCGCTGACTGGCCCTCACCCGGCCCTCCGGGCCGCCCTCTCCCGCCAAGGGGGAGAGGGAAAGAGCGCGCTGGCCGGACCGGGTAAATAGGGACCGACATTATTTGCGGTATCGAAGTTTTCTGTCCACCAACGGTGGCTCCCGCCGCACGGCCCATCAGATGCACTCGCACCCTCTCCCCTCAGCGGGAGAGGGCGGCCCGCAGGGCCGGGGTGAGGGCCCGTCAGTGGCTGCTCTTGGTCACAGCCCTCAAAACCCTGTCACCAGATCCCGATCCCGCCAGCCCCTACCGCAAGCCGCCGCAGAAGCGCTGGATGCGGGTGCAGGCCTGTTCCAGCAGGTCGTTCGATGTCGCGTAGGAAACGCGGAAGAACGGCGCAAGCCCGAAGGCCGAGCCGTGCACGACGGCAACGCCTTCCTCCTCCAGGAGCGCGGTGACGAAATCCGCGTCGGACTTGATCTCGGTGCCGCCCGCCGAGGTTTTGCCGATCGTGCCGGCGCAGCTTGGATAGACGTAGAACGCGCCCTCCGGCGAGGGACAGGTCAGGCCGCTCGCCTGGTTGAGCATCGAGACGACCAGGTCGCGGCGGCCCTTGAACAGCGCGGCGTTCTTCGGGATGAAGTCCTGCGTGCCGTTGAGCGCCTCGACGGCGGCATACTGCGCGATCGAGCAGGGGTTGGAGGTCGATTGCGACTGGATCGTGCCCATCGCCTTGATCAGCTTCTGCGGCCCGCCGCCATAGCCGATCCGCCAGCCGGTCATCGCATAGGCCTTGGAGACGCCGTTGATGGTCAGCGTGCGGTCGTAGAGCGCCGGCTCGACCTCGGCGACGGTGGTGAATTCGAAATCGTCGTAGACTAGGTGCTCGTACATGTCGTCGGTCATGATCCAGACATGCGGATGGCGGACGAGGACGTCGGTGAGCGCCTTGATCTCGGCGCGGGTGTAAGCGGCGCCCGAAGGGTTCGACGGCGAGTTGAAGATCAGCCACTTGGTCTTCGGCGTGATCGCGGCTTCCAGCGCCTCGGGCGTCATCTTGTAGCCGGCCTCCGCCGTGGTCTCGACCGGGACCGGCGTGCCCGCGCACAGCGAGACCATCTCCGGATAGCTCACCCAGTAGGGCGCGGGAACGATGACCTCGTCGCCCGGATTGAGGGTCGCCATCAGGGCGTTGAACAGGACCTGCTTGCCGCCGGTGCCGACCGTGATCTGCGAGACGTCGTAGTCAAGCGCGTTCTCGCGCTTGAACTTCGCCTGGATCGCCTGCTTCAGCTCCGGAATGCCGTCGACGGCGGTGTATTTGGTCTTGCCGTCGGCGATCGCCTTGACGGCGGCGGCCTTGATGTTCTCGGGCGTGTCGAAATCCGGCTCGCCCGCGCCCAGACCGATAACGTCGCGGCCGGCGGCTTTCAGTTCGCGCGCCTTGTTGGTGACCGCGATGGTGGCAGACGGCTTGATGCGTCCCAATGCGTCGGCAAGAAAGGCCATGACCCGGTACTCCTCGGGATCGAGTTCTATCCAAAGATGAAGCGCTGTCGCGGCGACCCGCCGGCGAGCTAGCCACCGGATGGTTCGGCGGACTGTCCAGCGGGTCGGGCGGACCCTAGTTGGCACGTCCCAATGAAGCAAGGGGCAAAGCAAGGGGGCGAAGTAAGGGGGGAATAGCGCAAGCGCGACGGTCCGATAAACGGAACTCCCTGTTTTTTATGGATTATCCGGCCGAATGGCGGCAGATTGACGGGGTCCTGAAAACCGGTACCGAAGACGATTGGGGAACACGATGAACTTGATGGGATTGCTGCAGGATCGCGTGGATGAGGGCCGCCCGGTGCGAGTCGGGCTGATCGGCGCGGGCAAGTTCGGCTCGATGTTCCTGAGCCAGGTTCCGACGATCCCCGGCCTTGAGGTCGCGGCGATCGCGGACCTCGACGTCGACAAGGCCAGGGAGTCCTGCCGCAGCGTGTGCTGGGACGAGGAGCGCATCGCGGCGACGGATTTCAGCGACGACGGCGCGGCCCTGTGCGCCCGCGACGACATCGAGGTCCTGGTCGAGGCGACCGGCAGCCCGATCGCCGGCATCGCCCATGCGCTCGCCGCGATCGAGGCGGGCAAGCATGTGGTGATGGTCACCGTCGAGGCCGATGTGCTGGCCGGCGCGGCGCTTGCCAGGCGGGCGAAGGCTGCCGGCGTCGTCTATTCGATGGCCTATGGCGACCAGCCCGCGCTGGTCTGCGAGATGGTCGACTGGGCGCGCGCCTGCGGGTTTCCGGTCGCTGCCGCCGGCAAGGGAACCAAATATCTGCCAGCCTATCACACCGCCGTGCCGGACGATATCTGGCCGCATTACGGCCTGACCGCCGAGGAGGCGGCCGAGGCGGGCATGAACGCGCAGATGTTCAATTCCTTCCTGGACGGCACCAAGTCGGCGATCGAGATGGCCGCGATCGCCAACGCGACCGGGCTTGGCGTCCCCTCCGACGGCCTGTTGTTCCCGCCCTGCGGCGCCGACGACCTTGCCCATGTGCTGCGGCCGCAATCGGTCGGCGGCGTACTGGAGCGGTCCGGCATGGTCGAGGTCGTCTCCAGCCTGGAGCGCGACGGGCGGCCGGTGTTCCGGGATCTGCGCTGGGGCGTCTATGTCGTGATCGAGGCGCCGAACGACTATGCCCGGGAGTGCTTTGCGCAATACGGCCTCGATATCGACGAGACCGGGCGCTACGGGGCGATGTACAAGCCGTTCCACCTGATCGGGCTCGAACTGTCCGTTTCCATCCTGAGCGCGGCGTTGCGCGGGGAGCCGACCGGCACGACCCGAGCCTTCAACGGCGACGCGGTGGCGGTCGCCAAGAAGCCGCTGAAGGCGGGTGAATTGCTCGACGGGGAGGGCGGCTACACCGTCTGGGGCAAGCTCGTTCCCGCGAAGACCAGCGTGGCGATGTCGGCCCTGCCGATCGGGTTGGCGCATGGCGTGCCCCTGACGCGGGACGTTGCCGCCGGGGATATCGTCAGCTTCGCCGATGTGGACGTGCCGGACACGGCCGCGATGCGGTTGCGGCGGGAAGCGGAGGCGCTGGTCTGATCCTCTGGATCGGGGTGCTGGTCTGGCCCTCCGGATCGGGGCGCTTGTCCGAGGCATCGTCCCGATCTGATACAGACTTGCGACAAACGTTACGGATTCCTTACGAAATCGCCGCAAATCCGCCGCGATAACTGTCCGGTCGTGCCCTTTTCCGGGCGCGGGGCCGCCCGAAAGGCGGTGTCTTCTGCAAACCTGCAGTCAGGGGTGACTGCGGGCGCGAGAGGACCAGGCCGATGACGGCTCATGAAAGACACGTTGGCGGGCGATGGCACGTTAGTGGGCGGCACGTCGATGGGCGGCACCCGAACCGGACCGGCGGGTGGTGCCGGATATGGCGGTGCAACCGGCGCGGATCGGCGTTTTTGCGCGTGGCAGGCGGCGTTCTCGGCATGGCGTTGCTGGCCGGATCGGCGGCCGCCGCCGGACAGGCCGCGGGCGATGCGGCCACGATTGCCGAAACGGTGCTGGACACGCTGTCCGGCGAGGCGGCGCTCTATAGCGCCTATGTGCCCGGTGTCGCCGGGGACCTTGCCGATCAGGCCATGACCCTGTCCGGCCATCTGCCGGGGCGGATGGCCGCCGCGGCCATCGTCATCACCCTTCTGATCGGCCTGGGCGGGATCACGTTCGCGCTGTGGCGCGATCTCGGCGAGCGGATCCGCCATTCGCGCTGACCGGCCTCTGTCCGGACCCTCTTTTCGGGCGCCACAATCAAGCCGCTTAATTGATCCGACGGTGCCACGATCCAGGCAAACGCATGCCGGAAATCTGCGCCAAAAGAGGGAATAGCCTGCCCTCTCGTCGGAGAAAACAATGTCTCGGCTGTCTGCCGGCGGACGCGGTTTGGCGTGCCGTCGATCGACACCGCCCAATTGCGCCCGCCCGAATTGCGCCTCCCCCCCGAAGCGGCTGGCGCGGGAACCCGCGCGCCGATATCGCTTTCGCTCCATCTGCCCGCGTGCTGTCGGAAGCGCGCTGGCGCTGTGGGCCGCCGCCGTCCCGGTTCACGCCACCGGCGGTGACGCTCCAGCGCCCGCGCGGACGGAGGCCCGGACGGTTGTCGGTTTCGCCGCGCCGCTGGTGCCGCTTGCCGGCAGCGACAAGGCGCGCGACGGCCGCGCCATTGAAAGACCCGCGGGACCGCCCACCGGCCAGGACGCCCATTGGACGCTGCGGGCGCCGGTCTATGTCCGGACGTCGGCAGGAGAGGCGGTCGGGTCGGTGTCGGGGCAGGCCGAAGGAGCCGGCCGCGGCGCCGGGATGCGCACGGCGGATGTCGCGATGTTTTCCTGGAAGGAGATCGCGGCGGTCGGCCTCGTCCTCGCTTTCGTGCTCGGCGTCCTTCTGGCGTTCACCGGTGGCGGTGCGCGGGGAGCGTCCCAACGGTCGGCCCAGCGGACGTCCAAGGATTACTGAGCGCTCCCAATCATGGCCTGCGTGATCGCGCGTCGGCGTTTCGCACGGCCTTGAGGAAATCGGTGAGCCTGCCGGGGTCGAGATGCCCGTCGCGGCGCACACCGGTGCACAGGTCGACGCCGAAGGGCCTGACTGTCGCGATCGCCTCGCCGACATTTTCGGGCGTCAGGCCGCCGGCCAGGAAGACTGGGCGCGGGCTCTGCTGGACGACCTCCTGGCTGATCGTCCAGTCATGGGTGCGGCCGGTACCGCCGAGTTCGGCGATGTCGAGGCCGGGACGGCCGGAATCGAGCAGGAAGGCGTGGACATGGTCCTGATAGGCCCGCATCAGCCCGAGCGCCGTGCTGTCCTCGACATGAATGACCTGGATGATGCGTGTCGCCGGCAGCAGCGCGCGGAGCCGGGCGGACTGTTCCGGCTCGATATGGCTGACGATCTGTACCGTCGAGACGCCCGTGTCGGCGACATGGGCGGCGATCGTCGCGGCATCGCGCCTGGAGGTCAGCAGCACGCTTGCGACCGGCGGCGGGACCGTCGCGGCGATGTCCGCAATCGTCGCATCGTCGATCGGGCCGGGTCCGGAGGGCATCGCGCCGACCAGGCCGATCGCGTCGGTCCCGTGTGCAATGGCGAGCCTTGCCTCCGCCGGCGAGGCGATGCAGCAAATCTTAACGCGCGTTCGCATGGGTTAAAAAAAATGCGCTGCCGAAGGGCAGCGCAAGAGAAACTTGGAGCGAAAAGAAGAAAACTCGAAGCGGCCCGGATCCGAACACCGTTTCCCGGCCGCGAAACTCGAGAAGCACTGTATGCGGACGCGTTACAAATTGGAAACCTTTGCGGGAATTAACGTTAAGGGCGACGTCCTGCCCGTTTCCACACAGCCTCTCCGCGCGCCTTCCCCGCGCAGGGCTGCGCGCTAGCTTGTTCCTTTAAGGAAAACCAGTCCGGAGTGGATCGATGAGTTGGAAACGTATCGGCCTGATCGGCGGCGTTGCCGTCTTGATGAGCGCTGCTGCCGGCGCGGCGGATACGCCCGTTATCGAGACAACAGCTGGGCCGATCCGGGTCGAGACGGTCGCGAGCGGGCTTGCGCATCCCTGGGCGCTCGCCTTCCTGCCCGGCGGCGGCATGCTGGTCACCGAACGGCCGGGCCGCGTGCGTTTCGTTTCCGACGACGGAACCGTCTCGCCGCCGCTCAAGGGCGGACCGATCACCCGGGAGTGGGGGCAGGGTGGCCTGCTCGACATCGTCCTGGATCCCGATTTCGCCAACAATCCTTACGTCTATTTCAGCTATGCCGAGATCGATGGCCGCGCGGCCGGGACGGCGGTTGCCCGGGCAAGGCTTGTCGGCGATGGGCCATCCATGCGGTTTAAGGACCTCGAAACGATCTTCCGCATGAGCGACAAGACCAGGGGAACGCGGCATTTCGGCTCGCGCCTCGTGTTCGCGCCGGACGGAACCCTGTTCGTCACGATCGGCGAACGCGGCGAGCCGGACCGGGCGCAGGATCCGGGCGATCACGCCGGGTCGGTCGTGCGGATCAATCCGGACGGGTCGGTGCCGCCCGACAACCCGTTCGTCGATGGCGGTGCTCTGCCGGAGATCTGGTCGATCGGCCACCGCAATGCGCAAGGGGCGGCGATCAATCCGGCGACCGGCATGCTGTGGACGGTGGCGCATGGCGCCCGGGGCGGCGATGAAATCAACATCCCGCTTGCCGGGCACAACTACGGATGGCCGGTCATCTCCTATGGGCGGCATTATACCGGCGGGCGGATCGGCGAGGGCACGGCGAAGGACGGCATGGAACAGCCGGTCTTCTACTGGGACCCGTCGATCGCGCCATCGGGCATGGCGTTCTATTCCGGCGATGCCTATCCGGGCTGGTCGGGTGATCTGTTCATCGGCGCGCTGAAGGAAACCCACCTGGCGCGGCTCGACCTCGACGGCGACCGGGTGGTCGGCGAGGAGCGACTGCTTGAGGATCTTGGCGAACGAATCCGCGATGTCCGCCAGGGGCCGGACGGGCTACTCTATCTGCTCACCGATTCCGGCGACGGGCAGGTGATTCGGCTCACGCCCGTGACCGGCGACTGACGGGCCGCTGATTGACAGGCTGGGCCGCCGGGGCGTCATCCGGCAACGGGGAGGGCTGAATGGGGCTCTGCTGGGGACGCGTCGCGTCCTTCGCGGCGGCAAGCGCGCGGGCCAGTTCGATATTCTTGCGCTGGGCGGCGGTCAGGTTCTCCTCGCCGCCGCTCTGCCGGATCAGGTCGCCGATGATCTTTTCCGTCGCCTGGGAGAGAAAACCCGAGCGCTCGTGGGTCAGGACGCGCAGGATGGTCTCCAGATCCGACTTCAGCGCCGGATCGGAAAGGACATCGAACGGAAAGATCTCATCCGGCGCTTCCGCCGCATCCGTCGTTTCGCCGTCGCGCGTGCGCCGTCCGCGCGGCAGATTCGGTGGCATCGGCGTATCCTGGCGGGACAGCAGATCGCCGACCGGACTGTTCAGGGCGTCGGCGATCCGGGCGAGCAATCCGATCGTCACGCTGATCGAGCCGCGCTCGATTCGCCCCAGATGCCGGCCCGTCGCGCCGACCAGCCGGGCGAGTGCCTCCTGTGAAAGCCCCATTTCCAGGCGCAGACGCCGGATATTCACGCCGATCTGGTGTTCGATATCCATCATGAATTTTGCGTAATGTTTATCAAAACAAGCATATAGGGAGGCGGAAAACGATGCCAAGCACCGTCCGGGAAGTGCGGCTTTCGCAAGGGTAGACTTATAAGTCGCATTTGATATCTAAAGAGCAAATATGTCTTTAATTTGTATAGTGCTTTTAGGTGCAGTGCATGATTGCGATCTTAAGCTTCGGAAATCTGTGGAAGTTCTTCACGTAGCCGTGAGCGAAGGAAACAGTAGCATAGTCTGATATTTATAAGCCGGTGTAATCTTATTCGGCTTTTTGTCGCGTGAATGCAACACTCGCATCCAATTGCGGCCTTGGCGTGGCTTGCGCCGTTGTGTCTCCATTCAAATCCGAAATATATGTCTCGTAGGTCGCTGCGTGGCATTCGGACACGCCTTATTCGCATTCGCGTCGATGACGCAGGCGATGCCAAGGGGCGGAAACGACATGCGGCAAGGCGTCCGATCCTCAGGCGGGGGTGGGTGTTCGGTCTTCAAGATCATCGCGCTGGCCTGAATGGGGAGCCGCCGGACACGCCGTGTGCAGGCGGTGGGAAGAAACTGAATCGACCAAAAGGGGTCAAAATGAAATCGTTTAGAAACCTCTTCCTCGGCACGGCCGCTGCAGCGCTTGCGGTGACCTCCGGGGCCGAGGCCGCTGACATGATCATGGATGTCAAGGCGCCTCGCGAGCCGGTGTACCGGTGTGACATCACCGGCTTCATCGAGCTTCCGGGCACGGACATCTGCTTCAAGGTCGGCGGTCGCGCCCGCTTCGTCGTCGTTGCTGGTGAGGACCAGTGGAACGGCGATGCGTTCTATCGCCCGGACTCCATCGTTCCGGATGGCAAGACGCTCACCGATCGTGTGCAGATGTACGGCCAGGGCCGCATCAACTTCGATGCGCGCACCTC
>JANQKY010000118.1 GCA_028280885.1 Tepidamorphus sp. | reverse complement strand
GCAAACCCACATCCAAAATCCTACCGACGAAAGTCGGTAGTGGTTTAGTCTCGGCGACGTCGATTAAGCGCTTGTCTGGTATAGCATTTTCGGCAAACGACGGTAGCGGGGCGCGGACTTGCTCAACCACCAACTCGGACGTCATCAACTCTGTTTGCGTCAACGAAGGCGGTGTCTGGCATCGCTCGCCATTCCCCCTCCGTGTCATTGCCGGGCTTGTCCCCTGGGGTGTCATTGCCGGGCTTGTCCCCCGGGGTGTCATTGCCGGGCTTGTCCCGGCAATCCATGAACACAGGGGCCAGCGCCCATTCTAACGGCGGTCGTCATGGATCCTCGGAACAAGTCCGAGGATGACAGCCGAGGGGGAGGCCGGGCTGAAAACCAAAGCCCCTCGACGCTTAACCAGACAGTAGTGGAACACGTCCGGGCATGACAGCCTAGGGGGTGGCCAAGCTGAAGATAAAGGGCCCCGACTGCGCTGAACCCGACAGAAACGGGCCGGTCCCGAGCCTGAGATGCTACTCCGCCGCCACGGTGCCGTCGCGTGGCTCGGCGGCCCAGCGATCGGCTGCCTCGTCGTCCGCCGCCTTCGCCTCGACCCAGGGGCCGGCGGAGCCGTCGGCGAAGAGTTCGCGCTTCCAGAACGGTGCGCGCGTCTTGAGCCAGTCCATCAGGAATTCCGCGGCCTGGAAGGCGGCCGCGCGATGGGCCGAGGCGGTTGCGACCAGGACGATGTCCTCGCCGGCGGCGATGCGGCCATGGCGATGGATGGCGAGCGCCACGCTGATCGGCCAGCGGCGCGCGGCTTCCCGCGCCACCCGTTCGATCTCCGCTTCGGCCATGCCGGGATAGTGTTCCAGTTCCAGCCCGGCCAGCCGCCCCGCCTCGCCCCGGCAGATGCCGGTGAAGGTGACAACGGCGCCGGTATCGGCGCCTGTCGGCAGCGCGGCGATCTCGGCGGCGGTGTCGAACGGGGTGTCCTGGACGCGGACCGATATCGAAGCGGCGCCTGTCATCGGCCCGGCCATGCTCAGCCCCCGGTCATCGGCGGGAAGAAGGCGATCTCGCTTGCGCCATCGATCGGCTGGTCGAGCCGAGCGTGGGTCTTGTCGACCGCGACGCGGACGATCGCCTCGTTCTCGAAGGCATGGGCGTAATGCTCGCCGCGCGATTTCAGCCAGCCGACCAGATCGCCGACCGTTTCGATGTCGCCGGGCAGGTCGATCTCTTCCTCGGCGTGGCCGGTGCGTTCGCGGATCCAGGCGAAATAGAGCAGTTTCAACAGCGGACCTTTCCGAACCGTCGGGGCATCACGTTTCGCGCGCGTGGCGGAACCCGGCGCGCAGATACTCCCAGCCAGTATAGAGCGTCAGGATCGCCGACATCCAGAGCAGAACGATGCCCATCAGCGTGACACCCGGTATATAGGCATCGGCGGCCGGTCCGGCGATCAGGAAGCCGATGGCGATCATCTGGATCGTCGTCTTCCACTTGGCAAGCTGGGTGACCGGCACGGAGATGCGGTAGGCGGCGAGGAACTCGCGCAGGCCCGACACGAAGACCTCGCGGCACAGGATGATCACGGCGGCGAGCAGCGAAACGCCGCCGATCGTGCCGATGGCGGCGAGCATCAGAAGGGCCGCGGCGACCAGGATCTTGTCGGCGATCGGATCGAGCATCTTGCCGATCGCCGATTGCTGCTCCCAGCGGCGCGCCAGCACGCCATCGAAGTAATCGGTGATGCCGGCGATGATGAAGATCACCAGCGCCGTCCAGTGGGACGCCGGGGCGGGCAGATAGAAACAGAGCACCATGACCGGCACCAGCAGGATGCGGCCATAGGTCAGCAGATTGGGCAGGGACCATGTGTGCCCCCGCGCCCGGACGTCGGAACCGGTCATGTGATCAGTGATCATGCGCCACCCGTCAGGTCAATGTCTGAGTTCTGACCCTAGTGCGTTTCTGTGACAGATGGTTAGCAACGGGCGGCATGGACGGTGTCCAGCGACGACGGGCGCGTGCGATCGCACCGGCCCGCCGAGGCTGAAGTCATCAGTCGTTGCTGCGCCGGGCGTTCTGCAAAAGGAAGCTGATCGTGTGCAGGGGATCGTAGGCCGGCCCGAAGGAGGGCAGCGGCAGCGTGACCCCTTGCGGGAAGGCGTTCTGGTGGCAGAGCGCGCAGCTCCAGCCGGCCTGGGTATAGGATTCCAGCGCCGCGTTGATCAGGTTGTTGGTGCTGGAGACCTGGGCGCCGCGCGTTCCCGGCCCGAGATTGGGATTGGGCTCGTCGATATTGCGATTCTGGGCGCCGATCATCTGGTAGTAGAAGAAGACCGAGCCTTTCAGCCGCTTGCGCCATTCGGCATTGACGTCGGCGACATCGTCGGGGATCGGCACCTGGCGCGACACGTTGGTAATCTTCGGCCTGTCCGGCAGCGCCTCGCCGTCCATGATCGAGGGCAGCAGGTTGCCGCCGATGCCGGCCTCGCAGGTCTCGCCGTTCTTGTTGCAGATCTCGTAGCCGTTGGGATAGTCGGCGGGATTGTTTTTCGTGCCCGGATTGAGCGAGGCGTGCGGTGGCAGGTCGGCCGCGCCGCTCACCTTGGCCGCGCTGTAGTCCTTCTGCAGCGTCGTGTTGTCGACCTGCTCGAAGGTCGTGCCGATATGGCCGAGATCGGGCGTCACCCGGTGGATGTGCAGGGCGACCAGGCCGACCTTGACCGGGCCCTCGCAGGAGCCGTCCGGATTGAGAAAGAAGGCCCAGCGGCGGTAGAAGCGCTCCTCGACATCATCGCCGTCGAGCACCTTCCAGGCCGCCTTCCATTCGGCGATGCCCTGCCGGGCATAATCGGGAAAGCGGAGCAGATAGGGCTCGGTGCCGCCGGGCAGCGCCTGGAAATACTTCGCCTTGCGCTTGAACTGGATCGGCGGGCGCTTGCCCTTCTTGTCGGCAAACGCGATGTAGTTCTGGACGGCGGGATCCTGGATGGCGCCGTCGTAGTAGCGGTAGTGGCCGACATATTTGAAATAAGAGCGGTTGATGCCGACCTCGTAGCGCAGGAAGTTGCCGTTCTGGTCGGTTACCGGCCCGGTTGGATAGTTGGCCTGGATATAGGGCTGGTTCACGCCGTCCGAATAGTCCGAATAGTTGGTGCCGTGGGCGCTGATCGTCATCACGGGCAGGCCGAAGGCGTTTGCCTCGGGGCAGACGACGAGCGGACCCTTGGGCGGCGAATTCCAGTTAATCGGCCAGTCGTCCGGATCGACGAAGACCTCGTTGGGCCGGCGGTAGGACTGCCAGACGACCGGGCCTTCCGACTGGTCGGTGTTCGCCCAGGGGGCGAGCGAGGCACTGCTATCGGGCTCGGCGCGCTTGCCGTTGGCCTTCTGCGGCCAGTTGATCGCGACGAAGGTCTTCCACATGAAGTCATAGACCTGGCGCTGGCTGTTGATGCCCGTCTTGTTTGAATCGGGAAAGCGCTGATCGACGTCGAAGGGCATGATCCAGGGCTTGCCGTAGTCGAGATTGGTGGCGACGGCCGGGGGTGCCCAGGCCGACAGGCCCGCCACCAGTCCGACGCCCGCGAGCGCTGCAATGGCGCCGGCGCGGCGATCAGGTCTGCTCATGAACGCTATCTCCTCCAACATCCCCCGGTGGCTTGCTGCCTCGTTATGCCGACGGGATTGTTTGACAGCTTAGCAGGTGTCGATGCGGTGGGGGAATGGCGGTGAGACGTCAGTCCGCGCTCTTCTCGTGAAAATGATCGTAGACCGCGCGGGCGGTCTGGGCGCTGATGCCGGGTGTCGCCTCCAGATCGGCGAGGCCGGCGCGGCTGACCGCCTTGGCCGAGCCGAAATGGCGCAGAAGCGCGCGCTTGCGGGTCGGCCCGACGCCGGCGATCTCGTCGAGCGGGTTGGCGGCCATCGCCTTCTTGCGGCGGGCGCGATGCGAGCCGATCGCGAAGCGGTGCGCCTCGTCACGGAGTCGCTGAACGAACAACCCGTACTCCGGTGGCCCGTCGAGATCGGGAGTTTCTGCAACTTGAATTTGCTATGCCGTTAAGTACACTTTCCCGCCACGTTCGCCAAGAGTTGGCCGTACAGCCGTCGGAGGAATCAAAAAGCGATGAAATCTGTCCAAGGTAGGAGAAAGACACCTGTTGAAACGGAGCTGAGAATATGACCGGACGTCTGTTTTACAAGCCAGCAATGTGGGTGGTCATGGGATTGATTTCAGTGGTCCCAACCGGCGCCAGCGCTCTCGACGGATATTGGACCGCAGATCTCTCCAACGATTGGGGCGATGGTTTGCACGGAGACGAAAGCAATTGGTACGACTCGTCGCAACCCGATGGCAAACCCGTGAAGGTACCGAACGGAACGGCTTTCTTCGGGCCGAACGCTGTCACGCAGCATGTAAGAATCACGAAAGGTGAATCGATTCGAAACGTTGTCTTTACGGATGGGGCCAAAGAATACACCTTTCTGGTCGAGTCGGGCGGTTCATTGACTGTAAGCGGCGCGGGGATAAACAATGAGTCCAAAGTAATTCAAAATGTTGTTGCAGATGGACCGGGTGCGCTGATCAAATTTACGAAAAATTCCCAATTTTGCTACGGTAAGAAGAGTACGCCCATGGATTTGGAGGCTTTTGAAAAGGCGAGAATTATATTCAAGGGTGATTTCGATTCCCCTTATGATATTTGTCATATGTCTCTAGAAAACTCAAAGGCGATATTCAAAGGGAGGGCGTCTTCAGGATATTTATCTATTGAGGCCAATGAGGGTAGTAAAGTTGTATTTAAGAATAGAAGTGATGCTTCAAATTCTTGGATTAATATGGATGATTACACATCTTTGATTATTGATTCCAAGGGGCCAAAAAAGAATTACAAATTCAATGCTGAAAATATAATTTCATTCGGAAATATACATCTAAACAAGACGACTGTTAGAACAAATGGGTCTTTTATTGTTCATTTAGATTCTTTGCTGGAAATAGATTTTGCGGATAGCTTTCGTTTTGGAAAAGTTTTTTCAAAAGAAGACGTGGTGACGAGAGGGCGCTTGAGGGTTGTTGGAAAGGAAGATCTCAAAAGGAAAACCTATACACTGCTCAAGTCCAAGACTGATCGATTCCATGAGTTTCAAGACGTTATATTCACGGGCTTTGGCAATCTGAATCCGGAGATTGTGTACACCGACAGGGCAGTAAAGCTGGTTATTCCCGAATAGTCGGGCGACCGGATTGTTCCAATCGACACTATGTGGCATGGCAATCCGGCGACCGACGGCATTCAACAACGCGTCAGTCGCCGCTCTTCTCGTGAAAATGATCGTAGACCGCGCGGGCGGTCTGGGCGCTGATGCCCGGCGTCGCCTCCAGATCGGCGAGGCCGGCGCGGCTGACCGCCTTGGCCGAGCCGAAATGGCGCAGAAGCGCGCGCTTGCGGGTCGGGCCGACGCCGGCGATCTCGTCGAGCGGGTTGGCGGCCATCGCCTTCTTGCGGCGGGCGCGGTGCGAGCCGATGGCGAAGCGGTGCGCCTCGTCGCGCAGGCGCTGGACGAAATAGAGAACCGGATCGCGCGGCGCCAGGCGGAACGGCTTGCGGCCGGGGATATGGAACTCCTCGCGGCCGGCGTCGCGGTCGAGCCCCTTGGCGATCGCCACCAGCGGGGCGTTCTCGATGCCCAGTTCGGCCATCACCGCGCTGGCCGCGGAGAGCTGTCCGGGGCCGCCGTCGATCAGGATCAGGTCGGGCCAGAGCGTCTCGGTGTCGTCGTCCTGCGGCGCGCTTTCGGAACTTGGCGGCTCCTCCGAGGCAGGCCCGGCTTCCTTCAGCAGGCGAGTGAAGCGGCGTGTCAGCACCTCGCGCATCATGGCGTAGTCGTCGCCGGGGGTTAAGTCCGTCGATTTGATGTTGAACTTGCGGTACTGGCCCTTCTCAAAGCCTTCGGGCCCGGCGACGATCATCGCGCCGACCGGGCTCGACCCCATGATGTGCGAGTTGTCGTAGACCTCGATGCGGCGCGGCGCCTCGTCCAGGCCGAAGGTCTCGGCAAGGCCCTTGAGCAGGCGGGCCTGCGAGGCGGATTCGGCAAGCCGGCGGCCGAGCGCCTCCCTGGCGTTGGCAAGCGCATGGGCGACCAGTTCGCGTTTCTCGCCGCGCTGCGGCACCGATACCTGCACCTTGTGGCCGGCCCGGATGGCGAGCGCCTCGGCAAGCAGGTCGGTGTCCTCGATTTTGTCCGACAGCAGGACCAGTTTCGGACAGGGTTTGTCGTCGTAGAACTGGGCGATGAAGGAGCCGAGCACCTCGGCGGGCTCGAGCGACTTGTCGGCGCGGGGGAAATAGGCGCGGTTGCCCCAGTTCTGGCCGGTGCGGAAGAAGAAGACCTGGATGCAGCTCTGGCCGCCGTCCTGATGGATGGCGAAGACATCGGCCTCCTCGACCGTGCGCACATTGATGCCCTGATGCGACTGGACGTGGCTCAAGGCCGCCAGCCGGTCGCGATAGACGGCGGCGGTCTCGAATTCGAGGTTTTCGGCCGCCGCTTCCATCTGGCGGGCGAGATCCTCGCGCACCGCGCGGCTCTTGCCGGACAGGAAGTCCTCCGCCTCGCCGACCAGCCGTTCATAGGCCTCAGGCGCGATTTCGCCGGTGCAGGGCGCCGCGCAGCGCTTGATCTGATAGAGCAGACAGGGCCGGGTGCGGCTCTCATAGACCGAATCCGAGCAGGAGCGCAGCAGGAAGGCGCGCTGCAGGGCGTTGATCGTGCGGTCGACCGCGCCGGCCGACGCGAACGGACCGAAATAGTCGCCCTTCCGGTTGCGGGCGCCACGGTGCTTGACGATGCGAGCGGCATCGCCGCCGCGGGTGATCAGGATATAGGGAAACGACTTGTCGTCGCGCAGCAGCACGTTGTAGCGCGGTCGCAGGCGCTTGATCAGGTTCGCCTCGAGCAGCAGCGCCTCGGTCTCCGTCTCGGTGGAGACGAATTCCATCGAGGCCGTCTCGGCGATCATCCGGACGATGCGGTTGGTCTGGCCGCCGATGCGGGCATAGCTTGCCACCCGCTTCTTCAGGCTGCGCGCCTTGCCGACATAGAGCACCTCGCCGGCGGCATCGACCATGCGATAGACGCCCGGCCCGTTGGGCAGGCGCCTGACCATGCCGGCGATCACCGCCGGACCGGTTCTGGCCGGCTTGGCGGGAGCCTCGTGCTGGTCGTGCTGGTCTGTTTCTGCGGTCATGCCGGTCGGGGGTCGGGATTCGAATGGCGCTGCGGTTGTTTTAAACGTTGTCGACGTGTTCGTCTGCGGCAGTTGGATATGTAACAGGCGTGCTCCAGCGACCATCAGCCTTCTTCGGTGTCATGTCCGGAGCAGGCCCACTCCTGCCCGGTTCAATCTCGGTGACGTCGATTAACCGATTGTCGGACATGACTTTTTTGGAGCAAACTAAGGTCGCGGAGCATCGACTCACTCAACCATCGACCCTGTTTTCCTCAATGGAAGCGGTGTGTTGGTATCGTCCGCCATTCCCCTCCGTGTCATTGCCGGGCTTGTCCCCTGGTGTCATTGCCGGGCTTGTCCCCTGGTGTCATTGCCGGGCTTGTCCCGGCAATCCATGAACACCGTCGCTTGCGCTTATTCTGACGGCGGTGTTCATGGATGCCCGGAACAAGTCCGGGCATGACATCCGAGGGGGTGGCCAGGCTGAAAACCAAAGCCTGTCCCCGCTGAACCGGACAGCAGTGGGGCAAGCCCGGCAATGATGCCGGAGGTGGAGGACAGGACACCAGCTTCTCCATCGTCATCCCGGCCGAGTGAAACGAGAGCCGGGATCGGGGATCCCCGGCGTTGCGATTGGAGCGACCACGGACCGTCCGGGTTCTCCGATCCCGGATCAGCCTGCGGCTGTCCGGGATGACGAGAGAGAGTTTATAGAACTGCCGCCACCCCCCCCGATCGGTTCGCAAACGCCTGCGATAAGCCTCCACCAGCCACCTCTGCCGTCCGGCTCCCCGCTACTCCTTGATGCCCACGACGTCCGGGGTCGCCCAGGCGAGATGCTGGCCGCCATCCACCGTGAGCAACTGCCCGGTGATCGACGGCGCTTCGAGCAGGAAGCGGACCGCGTCGGCGATCTCGGACGCATCAGGGCCATGGCCCAGAATGACGGCTTCCTGCTGGCGGCGGAAATCCGCCGGGTCCTGGCGGATATTGGCGATCGTCGGGCCGGGCGCGACGGCGTTGACGCGGATGCGCGGGGCGAAGCTCTGCGCCATCATCCGGGTCGCCGAGGACAGCGCCTCCTTGCCGATCGCGTAGGAGAAGAATTGCGGCGTCGGCTTCAGCACGCGCTGGTCGGTGATGTTGACAATGGCGCCGGTCTCTTCCGCCGGCAGCGCCTCGGCGACATGCCGGGCGAGCAGAACCGGTGCGCGCAGGTTGACCGCGAGCTGCCGGTCCCAGAATTCCGGGGACACGGTCTGTGGCGTGTCGGCCTCGAAGATCGAGGCGTTGTTGACGAGCGCCGTCACCGGTCCGAGCGCCGCCGCCGTTTCCGCGATCAGCCGGCGCGGCGTATCGGCATCGGCAAGCTCGCCGGCGATGCGGATCGCGTTGCCGCCCGCCGCCGTGATCTCGTCGACGACGGTGCCGGCGTCCTCGGCGGAGTGATTGTAGTGAACGGCGACCGCGTAGCCGCTTGCCGCCAGATCGAGCGCGATCGCCCGGCCGATCCGTTTGGCCGCGCCGGTAACCAGGGCGGTGCGTCGTGTCGGGGCTGCGGACATGGCGGGGGCCTTACGGGGTCGTCGTTGACGGGGAGGGGAGAGTGTTTCGAGTCGATGATATGGAGCGCGATCGAATACCGCCAACCGGAGCCGGCGCCGATCGGACGGGTCACATGGTCCGGTGGCCGACGATCGTGATGACGTATACGGCGTAGGCGACGATGAAGATCAGTCCGACCAGCCGGCCGATCGGGATCTTCCAGAGGACGAAGGGCACGATGGCAAGCGACGTCGTCGCCATCACCCAGATGTCGATGGTCAACAGGTCCGGGCTGATCGGCACCGGGGTGACGATCGCGGTGATGCCGAGAATGGCGAGCAGGTTGAAGATATTGGAGCCGATCACGTTGCCCACGGCGAGGCCGCTCTCACGGCGCATGGCGGCCATGGTGGTCGCCGCCAGTTCGGGCAGCGAGGTGCCGACGGCGACCAGCGTCAGTCCGACGGCGGCCTCCGACATGCCTGAGGCAAGCGCGATGTCGCGAGCACCCTCGACGGTCAGATGCGCGCCGAAGGGCAGGCCGATCAGCCCGGCGAAGACGAAGACGATCGGGACGAGCAGCGAGTCCTGGTCGTCGGCCGGCTCCGCCGTTTCGCCGGCCTCGACCGTGCCGTTCTTCTCGTTGATGGCGCCGATGGCGTGGGTCGCCGAATACCACAGGAAGCCGGCCATCAGCGTAACCAGGACCAGGCCCTGCCAGATATAGAGCGGCTGGGTGTGGGCCAGCGCGATGAAGACCGCGGTCGCGCCCAGCATGAACAGGGTGTTGCGGGTGAGGGCCGGCTGGTCGCAGCGGGTCGCGGCGACCAGCGAGGGAAGCCCGAGCACCAAAAGGATGTTGGCGACGTTCGATCCGATCACGTTGCCGAGCGCGATGCCGGGCGCGCCGGACAGGGCGGCGTCGAGGCTGATCACCAGTTCCGGCGCCGAGGTGCCGAGCGCGACGATGGTCAGGCCGATGATCAGCGTCGGGATGCCGAGCCGTTCGGCGATCGACACCGACCCGCGCACGAGCAGGTCGCCGGCGAACACCAGAATGATCAATCCGGCAATCAAGACGACATAGGCCACGGCGGGTCTTTCACGGAAATGTGTGCAGCGTGCCGGGCATTCCAGCGTACCGGCCAGGGTGACGGCCGCACGACCGGGCGGGACGCCGGGTTGAAGCCTCCGATATAGGCTATCTGCGGCGGAGCGAAAGAGCGAAGCGGGAAACTCGTCGCAAAACTATGCCGAATTTTACCTTCCGATAAGGTTAAAAGGCCGCGAAATGGGTCCGGTGCGGTCGTCGTCCTGCCGTCGGTCCGCCCAAATTTCGCCGCGCCGGAGCGGTGAATCCGCCATTGCCGGTTTTTAAGCAAACGCCAAGACCGGGTCCCCGACGCGCGGCTGTGGGAGCTGTGCCGTCTCTGGAACGGGCCCTTGGGCCGCCCCCGGGGACGAACCGATATGTTGAACAAGAGGATGAAACCCATGCGTCGCACCTCGATGCGGCTTGCCATCGGCGCCCTGGCCCTGTCGGTCGCTGCGCCCGCCATCGCTGCCGATATGATCACCACTCCGGCGCCCTATGTGCCGCCGGCCGTGCCGGTCTCGACCACCTATGACTGGTCGGGCCTCTATATCGGCGGCCATGCGGGCTATTTCTTCGGCAATTCCGATGTCGACTTTCCCTCCGCCTTCGGACCGGCGGTCAGCACCGATCCGGACGGCTTCGCCGGCGGTGCCCAGATCGGCTACAACTGGCAGATCGACCAGTTCCTGATCGGCGGCGAGGCCGATATCTCCTGGGCCGACATCCAGGGCTCGACGGGCATTGCCAACGGCACGGTGTCGACGCGGGCCGACTGGCTGTCGACCGTGCGGGCGCGCGCCGGCGTGGCGATCGACCGCGTGCTGATCTACGGCACCGGCGGTATCGCCTTCACCGACATGAAGACCGAGCTGAACGGCCCGGTCGGCTTTTCCAGCGACAGCCAGAACCTGACCGGCTGGACGATCGGTGCCGGCGTCGAACTGGCGCTCACCGAGAACCTGTCGATGAAGGGCGAGTACCTCTACACCGATTTCGGCGACAAGGACTACGGGATCGGCGGAACGACGGTGCCGGTCAGCCTCGACGGCTCGACCGTGCGGCTTGGCCTGAACTACCGGCTGAACCTGTTCTAGGATCAGCCGGCGGACGATGCGTGGCGGCTTGAATGCCGCCACGAAATCACCAGATTGACCGGCAATGGATTGATCGTCCTCGACACGCGGGGAGAGGACGCATCCGCATCGGGATCAACAAACGCACGTAAAACCGGGGGCGCGGTCGGTTTTGCGATATCGGCGCCGAACAGGTCGGTATCCGGCTGACGCAATCGGGAGACGGTAAAGGAAATGCCGGTTCACGCGACGATCTGGCCTGTTTTCGGACGCTTTTTCGCCCGCGCTTTTATGGTCTGCGGCGCCATCTGGCCGCTGTCGGCGCCACAGAGCGCCGCGGCGCAGAGCCTCGATCAATCGCTGTTCACCCCGGCGGCACCGGTCGTTTACGACTGGTCCGGCGCCTATGCGGGCCTGTCGGCGGGTGCGACCTGGGAAACCTTCGAAACGCTGATCGGAACGCCCTCCACCCGGGTCAATCTGGATGCCGACGGCTTCTCCGGCGGCGTCTATGGCGGCATGAACTTTTCAAGCGGCCCGGTCGTCTTCGGCGTCGAGATCGATGCCTCCTTCACGACGGGCAAGGATACCGCGATCGTCTCGGGCGTCCCCGTCACGGCGCAATCCGACTGGTTCTCGACCCTGCGCGGCCGCGCCGGCTACGCGCTCGACCGTTATCTCATCTACGGCACCGGCGGGCTTGCCGCCGGCAATGTCTCGATCGGCACGCCGGCCGGCAGCGCCAACGAGAACCGCTTCGGCTGGACGATCGGCGCCGGCGTCGAGGCGGCCCTGAACGACCGTTTCACGCTGCGCGGCGAGTATCTCTATACCGATCTTGGATCGGTCGACGGCACAGTCGGCGGCTCGCCGTTCTCGGCGGAGTTCGACAGCCACACGCTGCGCGCCGGCGTGACCTACCGGTTCGACTGATACTCGCCGTCTGCCGGGCAGGGCGTCAATGCGGGGCCGAATAGGCCTGGGGCCACGTCATCGGGTTCGAGGCGCCGTTGCAGGTGTCCCGGTAGCGGTATTCGATAAGGGCGAACCGGATGTCCTGCCATTTCCACCGACCGTAATAGCCGCAGCCGTCGAGATCGGCGGCGGCGGACTGCGCGATCAGTTCGCCCGCCTCCTCGTCGAAGCGGATATTGGCGAGCGCCTGTGTGCCGGTCCAGCCGTAGCCGGAACTGAAACGGGCAAAGCTCAGGCTCTCGATCCCGCCGATCTCGCCGGTTTCGACGACATAGAGCCGGTAGCGCGTAACCGGGCCGGACCTGGTGCAGGGCAGGCCGAACAGCAGGGCGGTGTCGGACAGCCTGGCGATCAGCGGCGTGGTCGCGTCCAGCAGCGAACTGGTCATGTCCTCGCAGCCCTGGACACCGTAGTGCCGGGCAAGAACGCCCTCCGGCAGGGCGGGCCGGCCATCGCCGCCACCGACAGGTGCGCGGATGTCGTTCATCGAGGCATGCGGCTGCAAGCGCGTCGGCGCCGCCACCTGCCGGTCGCCGTCGGTGCGCTGCTGTTGCGTGTCGATCCAGTCGAGCCCGGCGGAAAGGCCGTCGAGCTTGAACAAGACGACAGCGCTGCCGCCGCCGGCCGGCTCGTAATAGAGCGTCGCGGCCCTGCCGGCCATAAGCGCCCCGAGCAACCGGTTTGCCAGGCCCTGATTGGTCATATAGAGCGAATCGGCGCTTTCATAGGCGCGGAAGTCGTAGCCCGGATTGAAGGTCAGCTTCGGCCCGCCATCGACGCCGATGGCAAAGGGATGGGTCAGGTCGATAAGCGGCGCCAGCGGTGTGGTCAGGATGTGCCAGCGGCTGTCGGAACTCGGCAGGCGGCGCAGGGCGAGAATGGCCTCCTCGCCGTTCGGCCCCATGCCGCGGGTGACGATCCGGCAGCCCTGGACGTCATTGCATTTCATTCGCCAGTGGCCGGAGGGCGTGGTGTCGTCGGCGCGCGCCATCAGGCCGGTGCAGAGCAGGGTGAGGATCGATATCAGCAGGCGGAGGGGCATCTGGCCGGATATGTCAGGCTGTCGTCTTGGTGGGACGTAGATGGGCGGGACGTTGCTTGGGGGGATAGTGTTTCGGAGCGGTCGTGCCGGAATGAGGTTGCGTAAATGCGCAATCGATGTCGCATGGGTGCCGAAATGCAACGATCCGTGATGAAATGTGTCCGATCATGCGATTGCGGGATATCCGTTTCTTGACCCGTCAAGGCCTCCGGCGCATCTTGACGTCGAAGGTCACTCTGCACGGTATGGGGGCCCGGCACAATATTAAGCCGGGGCGAAGAGGGGTAAAGATGTCGCGTCTTGCGGTCACCATGATGTGTTTGCTGTCCGGTCTTGCGGCGATGGGCCTGCTTGCGCCGAAGCCTGCCGGCGCCGACAATTTCACCTTCTTTTCGAATGCCCACCGCAGCGCGCCCTGGACGGGGCCGGCCTGCGATGAAGACGCCGTATTACGGCGCATCACCGCCCATTTCGACCAGGCCGAGGCCCGCTACTGGCACACCGGTGTGCGGATGGCGCAGATCACCCAGCCGCGTGAGACGGCGTTTCGCGACTGGGACCCGAAGATCATCGCGACCCGCTATTGCTCGGGGACCGCCTATCTGAGTGACGGCTCGCGCTACGGGCTGGTCTACTGGCTGCGCAGCGAGCAGGGCTTCGCCGGCGTCGGCTGGGGCGTGCAGTTCTGTCTGGTCGGGCGCGATCGCGACTATTCCTACGCGCCGCATTGCCGGAACCTGCGCCCGCTCTGACACCCGGTGGGTGTTGTCAATGGTGCTGCGCGCGCCACGCAATGATGGCCGGCAATAACGACAACAGCGACGATTAGAGCATCGGTCGATACATCAGCTGCATTCTGCTTGTTTGCGCTGTGGCGATCCGGCGGTGAAACGACCGCAGCGCGATGCCGCGCATCGGGCAAGG
>JANQKY010000105.1 GCA_028280885.1 Tepidamorphus sp. | reverse complement strand
TGGGCCCAGAGCGGTGGCTGCGTCGGTCCGGTCGCACTTTGCGGCGCGGGTGTCGACTCTTCGGATGGTGCCTTCTCGGCCGCCTTCCAGGTTACCCGCTCCTTCTGACGTCACTTCATCCTGACCTCTTAGGAACTACGGGTAAGAGGCCCCGGCATGTGCGAGATGCCGGGGCCTCGCTTTTTGGGGCGAGGCCCCGCCTTTTCCAAGACCGGCTCTTTGCCCCCCGCCTTGCTTCTCACTTTTTATTTATGCTGATTGTGCAGAAGGCCGACCGCGCGGCCGACCAGGATGGCCAGGTAGAGCGTTCCCTGGGCTGCCTCGATACCGGTACAGATACGGGCGAACGGGTTTATGGCGGTGATGTCGCCATAGCCGAGCGTGGTGATCGTCACCAGCGAGAAATAGAGCAGCTCGCCGCTGCGATCGTCGCTGCCGTCTGAAAAGCGGAACGACCCCGGCGTCCAGATTTCCAGCTGCGTGTAGAACAGCGCCCACAGGACGGCGAGCAGAAGATAGCCGAACACGGCGCCGGCAAGCGCGTCGATATCGGCTTCCGGATTGACGATCAGCGCCCGCAGGGTGAAGCCGAACACGGTGATGCCGATCACCATCGTGATCAGCAAAAGCGGCGCCTGCAGCGCCGAGGCGACGGAGAGGTGGGAGAGCCAGCCCAGCGCCAGCCAGACCGCGATCAGCGCATAGGTCGGGTAGCGGGCCCTGCGCGGCGGCTCGGAGACCAGGACGGCGCCGAACAGGATGGTGCCGAACAGGCCGGTCATGATGATCTCGCCGCCACGGCCCGTCAGCAGCGGCTCCAGGAACAGGACCCCGGTCAGCAGGCCCAGAAGCAGGCGAAATCGCCATATCTCGATCAGGTGGACAAGGCTTCGCAGCGGCGTGAAATGTATGGACATGAGCGAATGCGCGCGCCCTTTGTTGGAGATTGCGGAGGGCGACAGGGTAGCCTCGCACCGGGGATCGGCTCAATCCGCCGGCTGAAACGGGGGATCGTCGCGGCTGCGACTACGCCGGCGCCGGGCGCAGCGTGCGCGCGCGGCCGAGGATCAGCAGGATGACGGCGATGTTCAGGAGGTTCCAGGCAATGCCGTTCAGGAAGGCGGCGCGGTAGGAGCCGGTCAGGTCGTAGATCCAGCCGGACATCCAGCCGCCCAATGCCATTCCGATGACGGTCGCCATGATCACGATGCCGACGCGCTGGCCGGCCTCCTTGGCGGGAAGGTATTCGCGGATGATGATCGCATAGCTCGGCACGATGCCGCCCTGCGACAGGCCGAAGATCAGCGAGACGATATAGAGCGAGGTGAGCCCGTCGAAGGGGATGTAGAGCACGAGCGCCAGCATCTGGCCGATCGAGCCGATCAGCAGGGTTCGCACGCCGCCGATATAGTCGGCCAGGAAGCCGGACGCGATCCGGCTTATCGTGCCGCCGAGCAGCATCAGCGAGAGCATCTCCGCGCCGCGCGCGACGCCGTAGTTGAGGTCGGCGCAATAGGCGACGATATGGACCTGCGGCATCGCCATGGCGACGCAGCAGGCAACGCCCGCGACGATCAGCAGGGCCTGCAGCATGCGGGGCGACAGGTCGATCTGCCGGACCGCCTGCGCCACAGCGCCGCCGGCCGGGTTGATCTCGACCGGCGCTGGCCGGCGCAGGAGCAGCGCCAGCGGTATGATCGTTACGATGCAGGTCACCGCGATGATCAGATAGGTCGCCCGCCAGCCGTCGCTGGCCAGCAGCGGGGCGAGGATGTTCGGCCAGATCGCGCCGGCGATGTAGTTGCCGGCCGCCGTCAGCGCCACGGCAAGCCCGCGCCGTGCCCGGAACCAGTGGGAGACGTCGGCGATCAGCGGGCCGAAGGTCGCCGAGGTTCCAAGCCCGATCAGCACGCCGTGAACGGCTGCGAATTGCCACAGATGGGTACTCGTGGCGGCCAGCGCAAACCCGGCCGCCAGCGCGATCGCCGACCCGATGACCGGGATCGTGATGCCGATCCGGTCGACGTGACGGCCGATCAGGACATTGCCGAGCGCAAAGCCGATCATGGTGGTGGTGTAGGGCAGGGAGGCCTCGGCCCGGTCGACGCCGAAATCCTCCTGGACCGCCGGCAGCACCACCACATAGGCCCACATGCCGACGCTGCCGACGGCGCCCAGCAGCACGCTCACCGCGAGCCGGAACCAGGCATAGGAACTGTCGTGGATATCGGTGCGGGCGTGCACGGCGGGCTGGCTTTCCTCAAGGCTTCGAAACCGGGCCGGAGATCGGGGGCGGCCGGTTTGGGCGCGCCTGTGACCGGCGCGGACGGTCGCCGTCTCCGGCACTTGCCGTCCTCGACGCCCCGCCGCCTTACCCGCCTCGGCGTATCAACTCTACAGCATCGCCCCGCGTCCCGGCAGGGCGTTTGCCGGAGGGCGGCCATGCGCCCGGTGAATGCGAGGAGCGGTTTGATGCTGCGATCGGGGCCGTTGGCGGCGGCAGGAGATGGAGGCAACGGCTGTCGTCTCCGCCCGACAAGGCCAGCCGCCATGACGGCGTTTCAGCCGAGAGGCCCGGGCTCCCCGATCCCGGCTCGGCTTGTCAGCCGTCCGGGATGACGAGGGAGAGGTGGCGGTCAACACATTCTCCCCGGTCATTACCGGGCTTGTCCCGGTAATCCATGAACACAGTTCGCTGGCGTCCATTCTTAACGGCGGTGTTCATGGATGCCCGGAACACGTCCGGGCATGACATCCGAGGGGGTGGCCAGGCTGAAAACCAAACCCGCCGTCGCTGAACCGGGCAGCACTGGAACACGCCCGGGCATGACAGCCGCACAGAGAGCCGCGGGCCTCAGGCCTGCACCGCCGTTTCGGCGTAGGCGGGGACCAGCGATTCGAACGTGTCGAGCCAGGCGACGAGCTTGGGATGCCCCTCGCGCCAGCGTCCCCCGAAGCGCAGGTCGAGATAGCCGAGCGCGCAGGCCAGCGCGATATGGCCGACATGGGGCGTTCCGACGATTTCCGGCGGCGCCGCTTCCAGCGAGGCCAGCGCCCGGCTCACCTTGCCGCCCTGACGGTCGAGCCAGGGACGGTGCTGCTTTTCCTCCGGCCGGAACCGGCCCTCGTAGACCTGCAGGAGGGCTGCATCCATCAGGCCGATCGCAAGCGCCTGCATGCGCAGGGCGAGATAGCGTTCCGGGCCGTCCGGAAGGATCGAGGCGCCCTCGGCCATATCGTCAAGATAGGTGATGATGACGCGGGAATCGAACAGCGTCGTGCCGTCCTCCAGGATCAGCGTCGGGATCTTGCCGAGCGGATTGTCCTCGAGGAAGTCGGCCGACGGCGCATTGGAATCCGTTTCCTTCAACTCGATCTTGTCGGTGAGCGAGAGAAGGGATGCGGCAATGCGCACCATGCGGACAAAGGGGGAGGGGCCGGCGAAACGCAGGATCAGCATAGTGAGGCTCCGTGGGACTTTGAATCAAACGGTTTATGGCAGCCTAGCGGCTTGTCGACGAATTTTCCATGACACCGGTCAGGTGGCCGGCAGGTCGGCGATCCCCAATCGCTCCCGCGCCGAAAAGCGATAGGCCGTCAGGATGCCGACCACGCCCAGCCCGACGATGAAGCCCGACCAGATGCCCGGCGCGCCATAGCCGAGCGTGAAGCCGAAGACATAGGCGAGCGGCGCGCCGCAGACCCAGTAGCCGATCGCGGCGAAGGCAAGCGGTACGCGGGTATCGTTCAGGCCGCGCAGGACGCCCAGCCCGACGACCTGGGCACCGTCGAACAACTGGAAGACCGCCGCGACCGCAAGCAGCGACGCGGCAATGCCCAGCACCGTCGCCGCGTCTGGATCCTCCGCCGTGATGAACAGCCGTGCAAGCTGGTCGGGAAACAGCCAGAAGATCAGCGCCGGCAGGCACATGAAGACGATTCCCATGGCGAACGCCGTCCAGCCGGCGCGGCCGATCCCGGCGCGGTCGCGGCGCCCGGCGGCGATGCCGACCCGGACGGTGCCGGCCTGGGCGATGCCGAGCGGGACCATGAAGGCGACCGCGGCGCATTGCAGCGCGATGGTGTGGCCGGCGAGCGTGATCGGACCGAGCCAGCCGACCATCAGGGTGGCGGTGACGAACAGACCTTCCTCGAGCAGCATCGTCAGCGCGATCGGCCAGGCGACAATCGTGATCGCCTTGAGCCGCTCGAAATCCGACCGCCACATCCGGTCGAATATCCGATAGCCGCGCGTGGCCGGATGGACGGCCACGTAAATCGCCAGGATCACGAAACCGGTCGCCGAGGTCACCACGAGGGCGATCGCCGCGCCGGCGATCTCGAGCCTGGGAAAGCCCCAGTTGCCGAAGATCAGGAGATAGTTGAGGACGGCGTTCATGACGATGCCGCCGGCCGTGATGACGAAGACGATCGCGGCCCGGTCGATCGTCGACAGAAGCCCGCGCAGCACCATCACGCCCAGAACGAAGGGCAGCGACCAGGCGGCAATCGACAGATAGGTGCCGGCCTTCGCCGAGGCGGCCGGGTCCTGTCCGAGCAGCAACAGCAAGGGCTCGCCGAACATCAAAAGCGCGATCGAGGGGACCGAATAGATCGCGACTGCCCAGAACCCCTGGCGAACCGTGCGCCGCACCCCGGTTATGTCGCCGGCGCCATAGGCCTGGGCGGCCAGCGGGGCGACCGCGGCCGCCACCCCGAAGCCCATCAGCAGGACGAGCGCGGTCATGGTGAAGCCGAGCATGCCGGCGGCCAGCGCCTCCGCGCCGAGCCAGCCGACCATCACCACATCCGTCGTGTTCATGGCGATGTTGCCGAGATTGGTGAGGGCCAGCGGCACCGCGACCGACAGCGTCGCGGCCGTCTCGCCCCGGGAATCGACGGGCGAGTCGACGGACGGATCGGGGTTCGGCGCGGCGGAGCCGGATTCAGGGTGGGCGGAGTCACTCATGGCGGCGACACCATGCCGCGAAGTTCGGCCGGGCGCCACACCCATATTTGCAGCCGACACCCGCGTTTGCGGCCTGCCTGGCGCCCTGTTCGCCTCCCCTTGCTCGCCTAGCGTAAGGATCTCGTGTAGGCTCGGTTCCGCGAGGCAATCGCAGTGACTGCCCGGCAATGCCGATTTCGTAGCACCGCATTCGCCGGGACGAACACCCTAGCTGCGTCAACATCGATAGGAGCAATTGATGTCTGCACGACTACTGTTCGCCGTCGCTTTTGCGGTATCTGCCCTGTTCGCCGGATCCGCCGCCCATGCGGGCAAGCCGTTCAAGAACGCCCAGATGGCGGTGCATTTCGATGGCCTGACCCAGGTTCACAAACACAACGTCAAACTGATAAAGAGCCCGGCCAAGGGCATATACTGCATCCGGCCGACCTGGCCGAACAACACCATCAAGCACATCCTCTTCGTCTCGACGGAGGTCGACACCTCCGGCAGCGTCGATTCGGTTGCCCGTTGGGCCTATAGTGCCGGCAACTGCAAGAACTCCAAGCATTGGTTCGAAGTGCGCACCTATGAACGCAACGGCAGCGGCGATCTCGTCTTGTCGGATTCCGTCTCGTTCACGGCCTTCGTTCCATAGGCAAACGACTTAGTCCCCCGGGGCTTGAGCGATATCGCCCAGGCGCCCGGGATCAACCACGGGGCAGCGCCGCGCGGAAAATCAGCGCCGCGACGCTGCCCTTTTTCATTCCCCCCCGTGTGCTGCGGACGCTCTTTCTTTGAGGATAAACGACAATGCGCGGTTTGCTTGCCTTCGCCCTTCTGTGTCTTGCCTGCGTTCCGACCGTGCGCGCCGATACCGGCGGGATCAGGATCGTCCTGGCGCCGGAATCCAACATCTGGACGTGCATCGGCGACACGCCCGACGCCGCGTTTTCCTGCGCCCGGAAGAAGTGCAGGGACAGTGGCGAAATAGACTGCTACCGGATCGCCTGGTGCTATCCGGGCGGCTAGCGCACTTTCCGCTCAGATAGGATCGGTTCTGTTTGCGATCGACTCGCCGATCGCAAACCCCCAATGAATCGTAAAGGGGGGACGGGCCCATTTGGGCCAAATCCGGCGCCGTCATTCTCGTCCATATCCCCGATATGGCCTTCGAATGCCGGCTTGACCTTGGCCCAAATGGGCCGCGTCAGAACGATCCTATCTGAGCGGAAAGTGCGCCAGAGCGTGCTCTATTCGCTGCGCACCGGCGAGTTCCATACGCCGGGCGGCTTCTGCGGCGCGCCGACCAGGGCAGCCGCGCTGAACACGCTGAAGCAATGGTGCAAGGCGCAGGACTATGTGACGTCCTGCTACGCCTTCATGCTGCTGACGCCCGAGGGCGGCGAGGAGGAGGTCGACAAGGAATTCACGTTCAAGCGGTAGCGGCGCCGGTTCGTCGCGCCGCCCCGCGGCCCTGTTACGACCGGCGCTTCAGCGCGGCTTCGTGGTCGGCGATGGCCTCGGCGAGCAGCTTGTATTCCATGCAGTCGGTGCCGCAGCGGGCGGCGATTTCGCCGAGCTGCTCGCGGGCCAGCTCCAGCTCGCCGAGCGCCAGGAACGCCTCGCCCATATATTCGCGGGCCAGCACGAAATCCGGATCGATGCTCAGCGCCTGGCGATAATAGCCAAGCCCGACATCAAATCGCCCCTGCTGGCGGTGGGCATAGCCGAGATAGTTGAGGATGCGCGGATCATCCTTGTTCTCGGCCAGGCTGAGCGCGTCGATCGCCTCGCTGTAGCGGCCGGACTGGGCAAGATAGGCGCCATAGGCATAGCGGCTCTGGTCGTCGAGCAACTGGCTCGCCCGGTCGACGCAGGTTCCCGATCCGTCACGGATCTGGCCACGCGGGCAGGGCAGGATCGGGCCTGATCCGCCGCCGCCGCCACCGCTGCCACCACCCCCACCGCCGGCCGCCAGGACGGGGCCTGCGAGGCTTGCCAGCATCAGCGCGGCCGCGGCACTGCGGCAGGCGCGCGTCAGGGAGCGGGTGGGTGCTTTTATCGACATTGTCTGTCTCCGAACTCAAAAACCCGAAGGGCCAGGACGCTTGAGCATACGGCTAAGGCCGTGGCCTTCCAGTCACATCTGCGTAAGGTCAGTTTCGCAGTTCACTCTAACCGGTTCGGCGGCGAAGGATAGCCCACATGTTATCGCTTGTCGGGATCGCCCCGGTCAGGCCGAAATCGGCCTTGAAGCCGTGCCGCGCGGCCATCTCGGTCAGGCTCTTCGGCGTGAAATAGTTGACGTGGTCGGGATAGCGGAAGCCGCACCACTTGCGACCGGTCAGCCGCCGGTTGAGGGAGGCGAAATTCGGCACCTTGACGATCGCGATTCCGGATGGGCTGAGCGTTCGGGCCAGTTCGGCGAGCACGGTGTGGGGTTCGGTCTCGTGCTCCAGGAACGAGCGCAGCATGGCTGCGGTAAAGAAGCCGTCGTCGAAGCGGGTCAGGCCGACGGAGGCCGGCGCATGTTCGCAGCGGCCGCCGCGGGCGGCAAAGCGCCGGTTCGCCTCGGCGCTCAGTTCGGCGGAAATCTCGATGCCGAAGGGAACGTAGCCCTCCTTCAGCGTCATCGCCCGGCCGCCCTCGGCGCAGCCGATATCGACGACGTTGCCGGGCGGGGCATGCTGCTCGGCCATGCGGGCGATATCGCGGCGGGGAAACAGCCGGTTGCGCTTGCGCAGCGCGGTGGAGACCTTGTAGCTGACCGGCCGCTCGCGGGCGCGGCGGGCATTCTCCGCCTCCCGGCTCTTTTCCCACGACAGCGTCTCGTTGAGCGCCTCGTAGCGCGGGACGGGATCGAGATAGACGAAGGCGCAGGCCGGGCAGGTCTTGATCGCCCAGGGCGGGCGCGAATAGGGGCCCGGCGCAACCGCCGCGTTCGCCGCGCCGCAGGCCGGGCAGACGCGTGGCGTCACCGGCACGGGGCCGAGCGGTGTCTCCACGGTCGTCGGCGCCCCGGTCGGGTCCGGGCGCTCATCGGAGGATATCTCTGACATCGTCTATCGCATGCGCCATTGGCGGGCGGGCGTCAACCGGTTTGCGCTCTGGTGGCCGATTTGGCCTGTCCTGTCCGGCCAGGGGGCGACACTTGTTCCGGCGGCGACAATGCTGGTGCGGGTTGGGCCGAATACTCGGATAGCGCGGTGATGATGCTATCCCCATTCCGTCATGCGCCTGCAACATTCCCCTTGCGCCGGAGCGAAATGATTGGAACGATGCGGGATGGCGCGGCCACGGGCGGGCCACTCAGCGCTTCATGACGTGAGAAACGGCGGTCCGCCCGGCGAAGGGAGGATTGCTGATGTCAGATACAAGCGGACAATCGAACGGCGGCAGGGCAGGCGGGGCTGCCCGGTGTATCGCGCTGGTCGGCCCATACCTAAGCGGCAAGACGACACTGCTCGAAAGCATCCTGGCGCGGACCGGCGCGATCGGCCGGCAGGGCCGGGTCACCGAGGGCAACACGGTCGGCGACGCGTCTCCGGAAGCCAGGGCGCACGGCATGAGCGTCGAGACCAATGTCGCCTCGACCGACTTCATGGGCGACACCTATACCTTCATCGATTGCCCCGGCTCGATCGAGTTCCTGCACGAGGCGCGCAACGTCTTGCCGGCCGTCGACATGGCGGTGGTGGTCGCCGAGCCGGATGAAAAGAAGGTTCCCGCCCTGCAACTGATCCTCAAGGAGCTGGAGGATGCCGGCATCCCGCGGCTGATCTTTTTGAACAAGGTCGACAAGGCGGAAGGCAATCCGCGCGACATGCTCGCCTGGCTGCAGCCGGCCTCGGCCCAGCCCGTGGTGATGCGGCAATTGCCGATCTGGGAAAACGACATCGTCACCGGTTTCATCGACCTGGCGCTGGAGCGCGCCTTCGTCTATCGCGAGCATGCCCCCAGCGAGGTCATCGAGATGTCGGACGCGGCCAAGGCCGAGGAGGTCGACGCGCGCTTTTCGATGCTCGAGGCGCTGGCCGATTATGACGACGAACTGATGGAGCAGTTGCTCAGCGATGTCGAGCCGCCGCGCGACAAGGTGTTCGACGATCTGACGTCGGAACTGCGCGAGGGCCAGATCGTGCCGCTGCTGATGGGCTCGGCCGAGCATGGCAACGGCATCCTGCGGCTGATGAAGGCGCTACGCCACGAGGCGCCGGGCGTCGTCCAGACGGCGGAACGGCTCGGGCTCGGCGCCGATGGCGGCACGGTCGCCCAGGTCCTCAAGACGTTCCATACGACCCATGGCGGCAAGCTGTCGGTGGCGCGCGTCCTGCGCGGCACGCTGAACGACGGCGATACGGTGACCGGCGCCGACGGCAACGAGGAGCGGATCGGCGGTCTGTTCACGCTTAAAGGACAGGACGCGGCGAAGTCCGGCTCGGCGGCGGCGGGCGACACGGTGGGGCTCGGCCGGCTCGATACGATTGCGACCGGGGAGACGGTCGCGGTTGATGCCACGCCCGAGCAGCTCATAGCGGTGGCGCCCCCGCCGCCGGTGCTCGGCAAGGCGATCGCCGCCAAGGAGCGCAAGGACGAGGTCAAGCTGACGTCGGCCATCCACAAGATCATCGACGAGGACCCCTCGCTGTCGCTCGACCACAACCAGGAGGCCGGCGAGATGATCCTGCAGGGGCAGGGCGAGATGCATCTGCGCGTGGCGCTCGAACGGCTCACCGGCAAGTTCGCCATCGATGTGGAGACCCAGGAGCCGCGCGTCGGCTACAAGGAGACGATCCGCAAGCCGGTGACCCAGCGCGGCCGCCACAAGAAGCAGTCCGGCGGCCATGGCCAGTTCGGCGACGTGGTCCTGGAGATCAAGCCGCTGCCGCGCGGCACCGGTTTCGAGTTCACCGACACGATCACCGGCGGCGTCGTGCCGAAGCAGTATATTCCCTCCGTCGAGCACGGCATCCGCGAGTATCTGGCCACTGGCCCGCTCGGTTTCCCGGTGGTCGATGTCGCGGTCAACCTGTCGGACGGCTCCTATCATTCCGTCGATTCCTCCGACATGGCCTTCAAGACGGCCGGCCGGATCGGCATGAGCGAGGGCATGCCGCAATGCTCGCCGGTGCTGCTGGAGCCGATCATGCATGTCGACGTGATGGTGCCGTCGGAGGCGACCGCGCGGGTCAACACGATCGTGTCGCAGCGGCGAGGCCAGATCCTGGGCTTTGATTCCCGCCCCGGCTGGTCGGGCTGGGATGTGGTGCAGGCGCAGATGCCGGAAGCGGAAATGCGCGACCTGATCGTCGAGTTGCGCTCGGCGACCGCCGGCGTCGGCAGCTATGTCTGCCGCTTCGATCATTTGTCGGAGCTGACCGGCAAGCTCGCCGATACGGTGATTGCCAGTCACCGGCAGGAGGCGGCGTAGCGTCGGGGATACCGGCCCGGAGCGTCTTGGGGCGTGGTAATGCGGTGTTGCGTGCATCGATGACGCCGTAGGCGGCATCGAAATAGCCAAGGCTGCCGACCGGCGCGGTCGCCGGTCTGGCAGGGCGTCTGAGGGATTTTTTGGACGTACGTCTCCCCCTCCGGAGGTCACTCCCGGACTTGTTCCGGCAATTCATGAACACCTCGCTGACGACTGTGTTCATGGATTGCCGGAACAAGCCCGGCAACGACCTCTGAGAGGGTGTCGCCCCCTACCTGTCAATCGTCATCCCGGCCAAGCGGAGCGCAGAGCCGGGATCGGGGAGCCCATGCCCTCGCAGACGGGGCACCACGCTGGCGCCCGGGTTCCCCGATCCCGGCTCGGCCTAGCGGCCGTCCGGGATGACGAGGGAGAGGCCGCGATTCGCCGCCCGCCATCACGAACCCGTCGCGCAAGCGTGACTTGCGCCGTGTCGCCCGGCATCATAGTCCGGTGCGATACTCGCGGAGGTATGCATGCTGATCAGACGCCGGCCCGGCTGGGCAATCCCTGAAACCGCCCGTGAAGCCGCGGCGACGCCCGAAGCCGTGTTCTTCAACCGCCGCCAGATCCTCGCCGCCGGCGGCATCGGCCTTGCCGGGACGATCCTCCCCGGCGGACCCGCCCGCGCGCAGGATCAGGACCCGACCGCCGATCTCTATCCGGTCAAGCGCAACCTGACTTTCAAGATTGACCGCGACATCACGCCGGAAGAATTCAACCTCGCCTACAACAATTTCTACGAGTTCGGCTCCCACAAGCGCATCGCGCGGGCCGCCCAGCGCCTTCAGACCCGGCCGTGGACGGTCCGCATCGACGGCGAGGTCGAGCGCAAGATGACCGTCGATATCGACGATCTGATCCGCAAGGCGCCGCTGGAGGAACGGCTCTACCGGCATCGCTGCGTCGAGGCCTGGTCGATGACCGTGCCGTGGTCGGGCTTTGCGATGCGCCACCTCGTCGAGATGGCCCGGCCGCTGTCCGGCGCGAAATATATCCGCATGGAAACCTTCCAGGACCCGGCCGTCGCGCCCGGTCAGAAGCAGAGCTGGTATCCCTGGCCCTATGTCGAGGGGCTGACGATCGAGGAGGCGACCAACGATCTCGCTTTCCTGGTCACCGGCGCCTATGGCAAGCCGGTCGCCAAGCAGATGGGCGCGCCGCTCAGGCTCGCCGTGCCGTGGAAATACGGCTTCAAGTCGATCAAGTCGATCGTCGCCTTCACCTTTACCTCCGAGCGGCCGCAGAGCTTCTGGGAGGAGATCCTGCCCAACGAGTACGGCTTCTGGGCCAACGTCAATCCGCAGGTGCCGCATCCGCGCTGGAGCCAGGCGGAGGAACGGGTGCTGGGAACCGACGAGACCGTGCCGACGCAGCTCTATAACGGCTATGGCGAGCAGGTCGCCGGGCTCTATTCGGGACTTGCGAGCGAACCGCTCTTCATGTGAGGGCCGCGCGGGGGGGGGGCGCACCAAGGCCACAAATCTCAGCAGGGGGCAAAAAAGGGGCCGGACCGCAAGCGATCCGGCCAATTTAGTCGATCATCTGTCGAGGGGGGATCCGACAGACGATCGCCTTCCAGAGGGGAACAGCTGACCGCATCGAGGTTTGGCGCCGGGAGGAGGTAGCGCCGCACCTTGCTGCCTACAGCTTGATCAGACATATGGCGCGTTATGCGGCATTGCACAATGGCATTGCACTGCATGTCAGCCATGAGCAGCATTCATGGCTTGGCGCCGACCGATCAGAATTTCCAACCCTTGGCCTTGGCCACCAGAAAATCGCGGAACACATTGATCCGCGCGGTATCCTTCAGTTCCTCGGGATAGACGAGGTAGGTGTCGAAGGAGGGCAGTTCCTCTTCCGGCAGCAGCAGGACGAGCCCGGAGCCGGCTTCGACCAGATAATCGGGCAGGACGGCGATGCCGATGCCGGCGTCGACCGCCTTGCGGATGCCGTGGGTGGTGTTGATGCGCAGGATGGGGCTGCGCGGCCCCCCTTCGCCGCGAGCGACCGTCTCCAGCCAGTTCATGTCCTTGAAATAGGCGGGCGAGGGATCGCCGAAGGTGATGATGCGGTGCCGGTCGAGATCGGACATCGACCGGGGCGTGCCGTGCCGCTTCAGATAGTCGGGCGAGGCATAGATATGGAAGTGGACGGTGAACAGCCGCCGCATGATCAGGTCCGGCTGGACGGGCTGGCGCAGGCGGATGGCGATATCGGCCTGGCGCATCGACAGGTCGAGCTCGCTGTCGTCGAGGATCATCTGCAGATGGATATCGGGATAGAGCTCGACGAACTCGCGCAGGCGCGGCGTCAGCCAGGTCGTGCCCAGCGCCAGCGTCGTGGTGACCTTCAGGTCGCCGCCGGGCTTTTCGCGCGAATCGGTCAGCCGGGTGCGCACCGATTCAAGCTGCATGAACACGTCATGGGCCGTGCGGTAGAGCAGTTCGCCCTGCTCGGTCAGGATCAGGCCGCGGGCGTGACGGTGAAACAGCGGCGTCTTCAGGTCATGCTCGAGCGCGCTGACCTGGCGGCTCACCGCCGATTGGCTCAATCCCAGCGTATCGCCGGCATGCGTGAAGCTGCCCGCATCCGCCGCGGCATGGAATATGCGCAGCTTGTCCCAGTCCATTGTCCCAGTCTCCCCCCGGTCAGGAAGGTGAATGCCGGCTCACGGCCTGCAGGCTCCTGCCGGCTCAATCGGTGCCGAAGCGATACGGCACCCTCGAAAAGGCGCCGCCAGTAAGGGGCGCCCGGTTACTCGGCGGCTACGCGGTCGTGCGCATGCGCCAGAAAGCGCTCGGCGTCGAGCGCCGCCATGCAGCCCATGCCGGCCGCGGTGACCGCCTGGCGATAGGTCTCGTCGGTCACGTCGCCGGCGGCGAAGATGCCCGGCACGCTCGTGGTCGTCGTCCCCGGCTGGGTGACGATATAGCCGTTCGAGCGCATCTCGAGCTTGCCCTTGAACAGCTCGGTCGCAGGCGCATGGCCGATCGCAACGAAGATCCCGTCGAAGGCGCGATCCGTGACCTCGCCGGTCTTGACATTCTTCAGTTTCACGCCGGTGACGCTGAGCGGCTGGTCGGTGCCGACCATCTCCTCGACGACGGTGTCCCAGATGACCTCGATCTTGTCGTTCTTGAACAAGCGGTCCTGCAGGATCTTCTCGGCGCGGAACCCGTCGCGGCGGTGCACGACGGTGACCTTGGAGGCGAAGTTGGTGAGGAACAGGGCCTCCTCCACCGCGGTGTTGCCACCGCCGATCACCAGCACCTCCTTGCCGCGATAGAAGAACCCGTCGCAGGTCGCGCAGGCGGAGACGCCGAAGCCCTTGAACTTCTCCTCCGAGGGCAGGCCGAGCCATTTCGCCTGGGCACCGGTCGCGATAATCACCGTGTCGCCGACATAGTCGTCGCCGGAATCGCCGATCAGCCGGAATGGCGGGCCGTTCACGTCGACCTCGGTGATGAGGTCGCGGATCAGCCGCGTGCCGACATGTTCGGCCTGCTTTGCCATCTCGTCCATCAGCCAGGGGCCCTGGATGACCTCGGCGAAGCCCGGATAGTTCTCCACATCGGTGGTGATGGTGAGCTGGCCGCCGGGCTCCAGGCCCTGGATCAGGATCGGCTCGAGCATCGCGCGCGCGGCATAGATCGCCGCGGTGTAGCCGGCCGGTCCGGACCCGATAATGAGGACTTTCGAGCTGTGCGTTGCCATGACGGACCCGTGGGTTCGAGAGAATGTCGCAAGGATGTGACGGTCCGGCGTTGCCGGTCAGGTGGGGGCGCCCCAGTTGCGCGGATTGAGCTTCTTCAAGGTCGTGGAGATGCGGTGGCGGCGCTGTTCATAGGCGACGACGCCCGAATCCGTGACCCAGTTCATCTGGACGGCGCGGCGCTGGCCCTCGAAGGGCTCGTGGCCGTGCCAGGAATTGTCGGCGCGCTTGAACACCAGCAGCGTGCCGCCATGCGGCGGGACCTCGGCGACGTAGTCTTCGAGATCGGTGCCGCTGCGCAGGATCCGCAGCCGGCCGCCATCGGCGTCCCAGCGCTGGTTCATGTAGAGCAGCACCGTGATGACCTTGGTCTCCGAATCGGTGTGCATCTTGCCGTCGGTCTTCCGGCAGAAGCCGCGCACGGTGTACATGGTCGGCTTGTCGGTGAGATCGACGCCGAACTTCTCCTCGATCAGGTCCTGGAAGCGGGGGCCGTCGAGTTCCTGCATGAGCGCCTCGAACTGGCCTTCGATCTTCAACTCGCTGGGCGGATGAGAGCCCGGTCCGGGCACCTTCGGATAATCGGCGATAATGGCGTCGAACCGGTCGGCGCGCACGAAATCCGGGACGATCAGCCAGTCATAGGGATCGGTCTGAAGCGGTGTGCGGGCCAGGGCATCGTAGTCGAGCAGCGACATGGTTTCACAGTTCGGTTCGTATCGGGTCTTTGGTCGGGAACGGCTTCACGGGATCCGTCGGGTGCCGGTTCGGTCAGCGAAAATCCGGCGAATGGCCTCGGCGACCGTCTTTGTCGCATCTAACGGGTCATAGGTCCAGTTTTCCAAGCCGCCATCGTACCAGCGCAGCGCGCCGTGGGTTGCCATTGCCTCCTGAAACCGTTCGAATTTGGACGTTCCGCCCGGCAGCCGATAGGCGTAGATCGGCTTGCCGGTAAACGCGGCTTCGCCGAGCATATTCACCGAATCACAGGTGACGATGAAGGCGTCCGCCAGACCCATATAGGCGAAATACGGGTTTTCGCCAGTCAGATCCCACACCTCGGCCGGTTTTCCGGCGAGTGTTTCCTTCAAAATCGCCACTTTGCCCATGCCGGTGCGGCGCGACGGCGTGACCAGCAACCCGCAGCCGTTGCGCTCGGCGAAGGCGGCCAGGTCGTCGGCAAGCTGCCGGCCCTCGCGGCTGGTGAAGGTGTAGGCGCCGCTGGCGCCGCCGATCAGCACCGTCACCAGCGGCCGGGGCAGATGCGCCACGGAGGCCGCGTGGGCGTGCGCCTCGGCGCGCAGGCGCGCGGCGGTCAGCCGGTGCGGCGAGGTCGGTGTCGCGAGCACGTTGTCGCCGCGCAGCCGGTCGTGCTCGGGCACCCAGACGAGATCGAACCAGGATGCCGGCGCGCCGGGGCTCTGCAGGACGACCGTGATCGTCTTGCCGCCGGAGCGCTTGCGGATCATCCGGGCGTAGGGGATCGCCTGGCGGCCGGAGACGACGAGAATATCGGGCCAGGGTGGGGCGATCGCCGGATCGGGCGCCGCCGGCCCCCAGGGCGCCAGAACCTTGTAGGGGCCGCGCGGGTCGACATGCTTGATGACCGGGTCGATGCCGAGCGCCTCCAGGACGCCGAGGCACTGGACCTCGTGGCCCGCGCCGCCGGCGGTGAGGGCCCAGCCGGTCAGTTGCTCGTCCGCGAGGGGCGGGTCGGCGTTGACTACCGCGGGGATTGGCTGCGCTTCGGTTTCGCTCACGGTCTGCTTTCGGACGGATCGGCTCATATGGCGCCGACATAGACCCTTGCCGGCCCCCTGTCATCCCGAGCCGGCGGGGCGGGGTGCCTTATTCAGAGGTCCAATTGCCACAGTTCGACGACCCGATCCTCGCCGAAGGCGCGTTCCTGCTGTTCCTCGACGAGCCGGAACCCCGCGCTGCGATAGAGGCTGCGGGCGGCATCAAGCATGCTGGCGGTCTGCAGGACGACGGATTTATAGCCCGAAAGCCGGGCGAAGGTTACCGCTTCGCGAACCAGTTGCCGTCCAAGCCCGGTGCCGCGTGCGTCCGGCTCGACATAGAGCATCCTGAGCTTTGCCACCGTTTCGCTTTGCCGGACGATGAATACCGAGCCGAGGATCTGTGATCCGCGCTCGGCGACCCAGCACCGCTCGCCGGTCGGATCGTAGTTGCGCAGGAACCCCGCGGCGATATCGGCGACCACGGCCTCGAAGGCCGCGTCGAAGCCGAACTCCTCGACATAGAGGACGGCGTGGCGATGGACGATCCAGCCCATGTCGCCGGGGCGGTGCGGGCGCAGGACGATCGGCCCGCCATGGTCCGGCCGTCTGTCGAGGACGGCCTCGATCGTCGCCATGGCGTCGACCATGCGGCTTCGGTCGGCTGCGGGAAGCGCTGTGAGCATCGCGCCGACCTGGCGGCTTGCGGTCGTGTCGATATCGGCAAGTGCCTCCTGGCCGCTCTTCGACAGGGAGAGGTTCTGGCGGCGGCCGTCGGATTGCGAGGCGGTCCTGTCGATCAGGCCCTTGCGTTCCAGCTTGCGCAGCGTCCGGCTCAGATAGCCCGGGTCCAGTCCGAGATCCCGGGACAGGTCGCTCGCCGTCACCTCGGGCTGGCGGGCGATCTCGAACATCAGCCGCCCCTCGGTGAGCGTGTAGGGGGTTTGCAGCAGCCTGTCGTTCAACAGGCCGATCTGCTTGGTATAGAAGCGGTTGAAGCGGCGGGCCGCGTCGACGTCGCGGTGTGCACTGTCCATTGTCATGCCTCCTATTAGTTGCCAGGATCAATTAATTAATTGCTTAAGTCAATTAATTTCGGTGCGTTCCGTCATCGCCGCGTCAGACAGGCGACCTGTGGCGGCGCCATCAGCGGTGTTTCCTCTGCCAGATCGGGAGCGACATATTGTGTCGCGGGCGCGCAACGATTATTCGTGAAGCGGGTGGATTTGACGGATTCGATCCCCGAGCGGGAGCGGTCCAGCAGGCGGAGCGCGCGGGTTGAAGGTCAGGCTTGATCAGATCGATCGCAAGATACTCAAGGAACTGCAGTCGGACGGGCGCATCACCAATGTCGAGCTTGCCCGGCGGGCGGGCATATCGGCGCCGCCCTGCCTGCGCCGAGTCCGGGCGCTGGAGGAGGCTGGCATTATCCGCGGCTATCGGGCGCTGCTCGACGAAAAGAGCCTCGGCTACGACGTCACCGCCTTTGCCTATGTCAGCCTGGCGCGGCAGGCCGAGGCCGATCTGATCCAGTTCGAGGAGCGCGCGGCGCAGTGGCCGATCGTGCGGGAGTGCTTCATGCTGTCGGGCGAGGTTGATTTCGTGATGAAATGCGTCGCCCGCGACCTGCGCGACTTCCAGACCTTCATCATCGAACTGACCGGGGCGCCGAATGTCGAGAGCGTCCGCACCAGCCTGACCATCCGCGAATCGAAGAACGATCCCGCCGTGCCGATGGATTAGGGGCGGGGCCCCGACCAGGCCGGAGAGATGCAAGCGGGAGAGGCAGGGCAAAACCCTCTCGCTCGTCATTGACTCTGTTTCCCCCAATGGAGTCGGTGTCCGGCATCGCCCGTCGTTCCCCCTCCGTGTCATTGCCGGGCTTGTCCCGGCAATCCATGAACACCTCCGCTGGCGACTGTGTTCATGGGTCCCCGGAACACGTCCGGGGATGACC
>JANQKY010000072.1 GCA_028280885.1 Tepidamorphus sp. | reverse complement strand
TTTCAACCACAAACGGCGCCATTACAGAAGACATCGTACTTCAGTACCTGCAAACCCACATCCAAAATCCTACCGACGAAAGTCGGTAGTGGTTTAGTTATGGCGATGTCGACTAACCGTTTGTCTGACATGATTTTTTCGGCAAATAACGGTCGCAGGATATGGACCCGCTCAACCACTTACTCGGCCGTCATCAACTCTGTTTGCGTCAACGAAGGCGGTGTCCTGGCATCGCCAGCCAATCACTCTTACTGTCATTGCCGGGCTTGTCCCGGCAATCCATGAACACAGTCGCTTGCGTCTATTCTGACGGCGGTGGTCATGGATGCCCGGAACACGTCCGGGCATGACAGCCGAAGAGAGAGTGCGCCCCGTCAGACGTCATCCGTCTGCGCGGAGATGACGTCCGGAGGGGGTGGCCAAGCGGAAAATCAAAGCCCGGTCCCTGCTTAACCGGACAGTAGCGCGTCTGGTGCGGCCGTCCGGCCTGACCGCTCGTTGTCCTTGGCTTCCCGCCACAGCGTCTCCATGTCGTCGAGGCTCATGCCGGCAAGGTCCCGGCGCGCCTCGCGGGCGCGGGCTTCGATATGGCCGAACCGCCGCCTGAACTTGTCGTTGGTTTCACGCAGCGCCGTCTCGGGATCGCAGCCGACATGGCGGGCGAGATTGGCGACCGCGAACAGCAAATCGCCGATTTCCGCTTGCTGCGCAGCCTTGTCGCCGCCCTCCAGCGCCTCTTCGACCTCGCCGAGTTCCTCGCGGATTTTGGCCAGTACCTGATCCGCATTATCCCAGTCAAATCCGACCCTTGCCGCTCTTTTCTGAAGCTTTTCCGCACGCAGCAGCGCCGGCAGGGACAGGGCGACATCGTCGAGGATCGACCGGCCTGCATCGCCCTTTCCGGCCGCCCGCCGCTCCTCCGCCTTGATGTCCTCCCAGTTGCGCTTCACCGCGCCGGGCGTCGCCGCCTCGGTATCGGCGAACACATGCGGATGCCGGCGGATCATCTTCGCCGTGATCGCCTGCACCACGTCGCCAAAGGCGAAGCGCTCCGCCTCCTCGGCGAGGCGGGCATGGAAGACGACCTGAAGCAGCAGGTCGCCGAGTTCGTCGCACAACGCGTCCATGTCGTCGCGCGCGATCGCATCGGCGACTTCATAGGCTTCCTCGATCGTATAGGGCGCGATCGTCGAGAAATCCTGTTCCAGGTCCCACGGACAGCCCGTGCCGGGCGTGCGCAGCGCCGCCATCACGTCGAGCAGGGTCTGGATGTCTTTTGAAGGAAGCATGGACGGGCCTCGGAGAGTCGGTCGAAGACCCGGACCCTATCACTCCATCGGGTCGCCGTCGCCGGCCTTGAGGCCCGACAGCACGAGCGCGATCGCCGCGGCCCGGTAGTCGTCGAGCGCGTAGTCGGAGAAGAAGAACTGCCGCAGGGCCCATATGTCGGCGGCCATGTCGATGAAGTTCGCCGCGATCAGCGGATCGATGCGGCGGAACTCGCCGGACTGGATCCCCGCCGCCACCTCGGTTTCATAGCGGCGCACGAGAGAGCGGTATTCCGTCAGCATCCGCGCCCGCGCGTCGGGCTTCAGGTTCTTCAGTTCGCGGTTGAGAATGCCGATCTGGCGACGCCGCTCATCGCTGACCGACAGGGCGACGGAGAGCATTTCGGCCAGTTTCTCGGTCGCGGTGCCGCCCTTGCGCGAAACGACATCGAGATCCCGCTTGAGGCTCGCCTGCTCGTGTTTGTAGACCAGTTCGAGCAACGCGTCCTTGCTGGCGACATATTGATAGAGGGTCGGGACATGCATCCCGGCCTCGTCGGCGATTTCGCGGATCGTCGCATTGGCGAAGCCCTTGCGCCCGATCACCTCGGTCGCCGCCGCAAGGATCCGTTCGCGCCGGGATGCCACGGTCGTGACAGGCGTTTCGGTTTCCGCCGCCGGCGCGACCGCCAAGCGCCGGTCCGGTCTCGCGGTTCGTACCGAGACCCCGGTGGATTCGGGCCAATCGATCGTCTGAACGATTTCGGCGATCGTCTGCCCGTCCTCCGCCCGGATCACGGCTTTCCAGACGACCAGCCCGCCGGACGTTGCGACCGGTGTCGCTTCGCCGGTGAGCTGGTTGGTCCGCGACGGGATCAGATAAAGCGACTTGGCGTCGAGCACCCGGCCCCGGACATCGTCCTCGCCGGTTCTTTGCCGACAGCCCGCCTCGATCAGATCGGCGGCGAAAACGAACAGAATACCCACCTGCACGCTGCCGCCCGCGTCGCGATGGCGGTCCTGCACCGGAAACTCGCCGACAACCCTGTCGTCGCGGGCAAAGACCAGGCGGGTCCGGTGCGACGATCCTTCCGGTGTCACGACAGTGACAGGTGTTTCGGCCTCGTCGGGCTCGCTCGCGCGCACTGACTGTCTCCTCCAGGCCGGGTCGCTAAGCCGGTTTCCTTAACAAAGCCCGATCCGGCAATGCAATGGCGGCGGCATCGTCACCCGGCGCATCGCCCGGTCGGGTCCGTCCCGTGTTGCTGGGAGGGGAGTTGACTTGTCGCGACCGGCGCCCATACTTTAATTAACAAGCGCTCAGTATTCAACAATACGGCGCCGTTTGGGGCATTGGCACGGTAGGGACATATCGCTCGCAGCGGCTCTGTCGAGAGCGTCGGTTGCAAATCGGGGGTTCCAAATCGGGGGGCTCCGATCCGGGAGCGTCGGTCCAGGGGAAGAAAATGCGGATAGAACTCGATCACCTGCTCTGGGGCGTCACGGATGTCGAGGCCGGCGGGCGCGATATCGCGGCGGCGACCGGGGTCGAGCCGGTTGTCGGCGGCCCCCATCCCGGCTTCGGCACCTGCAACCAGCTCCTGTCGCTCGGCGCGCAGTATCTGGAGGTGATCGGGCCCGATCCCGAACAATCGCGCGACGGCACGCTCGGCGGCGTCTTCGAGGCGCTTACCGAACCGAAGCTGTTTGCCTTCGCGCTGTCCTGCGACGATCTCGGCGCGGCGATCGCGAGCGCCCGGGCGGCGGGCCTCGAGGCCCTCGATCCGATCGACATGAGCCGGACGCGGCCGGATGGCGTGACGCTGTACTGGTCGATCCTGCGCTTTAATCATCCCGACTGGGGCGAGCGGTTTCCCTTCCTCATCGACTGGAAGGACACCCCGCATCCAGCCGCGAGCACGCCGCAGGGCTGTTCGCTGATGAGCCTTGAAGCCTTCGATCCCGAGCCCGACGCGCTGCGCGCGGTCTATGAGGCCTTGCAGATCAAGGTTCCGGTCTCGCGCGCGCCGCGCCGCGGCTATCTTGCCCGCATCGAGACGCCGAACGGGTCGGTGGCGCTGCCATGACGCAGCCGCTTTCCCTTGCCGACGTCCAGCGGATGCTCGATTCCTCGCCCTTCATCGCCTTCCTGGGGCTGACGGTCGAGGCGAGCGACCCGGAGGCGGGCACGGTGACGATGCGCATGCCGATGCGCCCGGAGCTTGAACGCGGCGGGCCGATGATCGGCCAGTTTCACGGTGGCCCGGTCGCCTCCTTCATCGACACGGTCGGCGATTTTGCCGTTGCGGTCGCGGTCGGCGGCGGGGTGCCGACGGTCAATTTCCGCGTCGACTACCTGCGGCCGGCCGGCGGCGCCCATCTGATGGCGACCGCAACGGCCCGCAAGATCGGCCGCAGCCTGGCGACCGTCGATGTCGACGTGTCGGACGCGCAGGGCCGGCTTGTCGCGGTCGGCCGCGGCACCTACACGACGCAGACGGGGTAGGCGCGGTGCCGAGGCTCGAGGGTATCGCAAATCTCGGTGACATCATCGCGCTCGACCGCGGCCTTGAGGCCCATTGGCTGACCGAACTGTCCGAGGATGGGACAGCGGTTCGCTACACGCTCGGCGATCTGATGTCTCAGGCCAACGCGATCGGCCGGGGCCTCATCGGGCGCGGCCTTGCGCCGGGAGACCGGGTCGGCCTGCTGGCCGGCAACAGCGCCCGCTTCCTGATCGCCTATTTCGGCATCATGCGGGCAGGGCTCTGCGCCGTGCCGATCAACTTCAAGGTGCCGGCGCGGACCGTCGCCCATATCCTGACCGATGCCGACGTCCGGCTGACGCTGACCGACGGCGAGCATGCGGCGCTTCTGCCGGACGATCACACCCGCTTCGACATCGACCGGGACGCGGACTGGAACGCGCTGTCGGATCCCGGGCCGCCCGACATCGCCGACGTCGCGCCGGAGGCTTTCGCCAACATCCTCTATACCTCCGGCTCGACCGGTCTGCCCAAGGGCGTGCCGCTCACCCATGGCGGCTATCTCTATTCGCTGAAGGCCATTCTGGCGGCCGTCCCGGAGCCGTGGCAGGCGCGGGCGCTGGTCGCAGCGCCGCTCTATCACATGAACGGGCTGTTCTTCAGCAAGATGGTGCTCGCCGGCGGTATCGAGCAGGTCTTGATGCGCAAGTTCAGCGCGCGCGGCTACCTGGAAGCGATCGAGGTCGAGCGCTGCACCTACCTGACCGCCATCCCGACGATGATGGCGCTGGCGATGCGCGAGAGAGACCTCATCGCGCGGCTCGATTTTTCAAGCGTCGATTCGATCACCATCGGCTCCTCGCCGGTGACGGTCGACCTGATGAAGGAAATCCAGGCCGTCTTTCCCCATGCCCATATCGCGATCAGCTACGGCACGACGGAATCCGGGCCGACGGCCTTCCGCCCCCATCCCGACGGACGGCCGACACCGTGGCCGGCGCTCGGTGTCGCCTCCGACCGGGCGGAGATCAAGCTCGTCGGCGGCACGGACGAGGAGGGCACCCTGTGGGTGCGCAGCCCGGTGGTGATGCCGGGCTATCTCAACATGCCCGAAAAGACCGCCGAGCGCCTTAACGACGGCTGGTACGATACCGGCGACGTCATGCGCAGGGACGCGGACGGGTTCTACTATTTCGTCGACCGGGCCGACGACATGTTCGTGTGCGGCGGCGAGAACGTCCATCCCGGCGACGTCGAGGCGATGCTGCTGACCCATCCCGACATCTCCGAGGCCGCCGTCGTGCCGGTGCCGGACGCGATCAAGGGGCAACTACCGGCGGCCTTCATCGTGCCGCGCCCCGGTTCCGGGCCGACCGCGGAGGCGATCAAGGACCATGCGCTGAAGAACGGCCCGGCCTATCAGCATCCCCGCTTTATCGAATTCGTCGACGCGCTGCCCTGGCAGGGCACCAACAAGGTCGATCGCAAGGTGCTGAAGGAACGGGCGAGGGCCTTCTCGCGCGATATCGAGGCAAAAGACATGGAACAGGCCGGATGAAAGCGCAGGTGCTGCACGCCCATGGCGAGATCGGCGACGTCACGTATCATGCCGACTGGCCGGACCCGAAGCCGCAGGCCGGCGAGGTTCAGTTCGCCGTCAAGGCCTGTGCGCTGAACTACCACGACCTGTTCACCCTGCGCGGCATGCCCGGCATCAAGGTGCCGATGCCGATCATCATGGGCATCGATGCCGCCGGCATCGTCACCGAGGTCGGGGAGGGGGTCACCGGCTGGCAGCCCGGCGACCGGGTGCTGATCGACCCGATCGACCGGGAGAAGGGCAAGCTGTTCGGTGAGATGGTCGACGGCGGCCTGGCCGAACTCGCCGTCGTCAAGGCGCCGCAACTCATCCGCCTGCCCGACGGGATCGATTTCGCCGACGCCGCCGCGCTGCCCTGCGCCTATGGCACCGCCTACCGGATGATGATGACGCGCGGACAGGTCCGCGAAGGCGAAAGCGTGCTCATTCTCGGCGCCTCGGGCGGGGTCGGCACCTGCTGTGTGCAACTGGCCAAGATGGCCGGCGCCCATGTCATCGCGGCCGCCTCCAGCCCGGAAAAGATGGCTCGCCTCAAGGAGCTCGGCGCCGACGAGGTGATCAACTACACCGAGCGCGACTTCAAGGACCAGATCCACGAGATGCGCGGCAAGCCGCGTGTCTGGGGCGGCGGCGGCGTCGACGTGGTCGTCAACTTCACCGGCGGCGACACCTGGGTGCCGGCGCTGCGCTGCCTGTCGCGACACGGCCGCATGCTGACCTGCGGCGCGACCGCCGGCTACGACCCGAAGACCGATATCCGCTTCATCTGGACCTTCGAGCAGACCATCGTCGGCTCGAACGGCTGGGACCGGCAGGACGTGATCGACCTTCTGGAGCTGGTCGGCGATGGCCGGCTGACGCCGGTCATCGGACAGACGTTTCCGCTCGATCAGGCCCGCGAGGCCCTGCACGCACTCAACGACCGCCAGTCTTTCGGAAAGGTGATCCTGGCGCCCTAATTCAACACACCAGGGATCACCGAACAGGTATGAACCAGGGAGAACACCGACATGACACTTAGAGACAGGCTCCGCTCCTATGCCGCACCGGTCGTGGTGACCGGCGCACTGGTTGCCGCGATGGCGGCCCCCGCGCAGGCGCAGGAATACAAGTTCCGGATGGCGACGATCGACGTCGAAACCGGCAACTATTTCAACCACATCGCCGTACCGTTTGCCGAACTGGTGAGCGAGCTGACCGGCGGCGAGGTCGAGATCCAGCCGCTGCCGGCCGGCACCGTCGGCAGCATCTTCAAGCTGCACGAGGCGATGGAGGACGGGCTCGTCGACATGGTCAACTGGCCGGCGGTGTTCCTGGGCAATGCCGATCCGACCAACGCCATGATCAGCGGCTTCCCGACGGGCCTGGGCGTCGACTCGATCCTCGCCTGGACCTATTTCGGCGGCGGCCAGGATCTGCTGCGTGAGCACCGGCGCGAGACCATGGACGTGGCTTCGCTCGTGCTCGGCAGCGGCCCGTCGGAATGGTTCGCCCACAGCCACGTGCCGATCGAGACGGTCGAGGATCTGGATGGCCTGAAATACCGCACGCTGGGCAACTGGGCGGCGATCGCCAAGGATGCCTTCGGCGCGGCTTCCACCACGGTTCCGGGCTCCGAAGTCTATTCGATGCTGGAGAAGCAGGGCCTGGATCTCGCCGAATACTCGCTGCCCGGCGAGAACTGGAACCAGGGCCTGCACGAGACCGCCGAATACATCATCTATCCCGGCATCCACGCCCCCGCCTGGACCTTCGAACTGATGATGAAGACCGACACCTGGGACGAGCTTCCGGACGCCTACAAGCAGGCGATCGAGATCGCCGCGCGCATCGTCACCTATGACAGCATGTACCGCACGATCGTCGCCGACCTCGAAGCCGTCAACAAGGTCAATGCGCGGGTCGCCGAGGGCAAGAACACGCTGCTCGAACTGCCCGACGAATTCCAGGTCAAGGCGCGCGAGGCGGCCCGGGCCTGGGGCGCGAAGACGGCGGCGGATGCCGCGGCAAACGGCAATCCCTGGCCGGAGAAGGTCCTGAACTCGATTACAGATTTCCAGGATCGCTGGCAGGGGGCATCCTACTATATGGTCACCGACCAGAACTGATCACCGGCACGGCCGGTCTCCGGGAGGGCAATGCCCTCAAAGGGACCGGCCGGCTTGACGATTGGCGGGCCCGACGGGTAGGGGCCCGACGCGTAGGGGGCAGGATGAAGACGTGGCTCGTCGATACGCTGTTGCCGCGGCTCGACCGTGTGAGTGCGGCGCTTGCCGTCGTCGCGCAGGTGATGATCGTCGTGCTGATCGGCACCATGCTCTACGAGGTCGCCGCGCGCCGTATCTTCAACGCCCCGACGATCTGGTCCGTCGACATCGTCTACATGGTCAACGGCACGCTGTTCCTGATGGCGGCCGGCTACACGCTTCTGCATGAACGCCACGTGCGCATCGACTTTCTGTCGTCACGGCTGCCGCTCCGGCTCCAGCATCTCATCAACGCGGCCTTCTACGCGCTCCTGCTGCTGCCGCTGCTGTTGCTGACCAGCGAAAACAGCATCGAAAAGGCCTGGCGCGCCTTCGATCGCGGCACCATCGAGAACATGAGCACCTGGCAGCCGCTGATCTGGCCGTTCCTGACCGGGATCGCGATCGGCATCGCCGGCCTGACGCTGCAGATTTTCCTGCAATGCGTCCGCCATCTGATCGGCATCGCCGACCCGGCCGCCGTCGCGCCGCCCGGCCAGGTGCAACCTGATCGAACGGCTGGTTAGGGCAGGGCGATGTCCGGAGAACTGCTCGCCGCGCTGATGTTTCCATGCCTGTTCGCCTTCGTGCTGCTGGGCATCCCGATCTCGTTCTCGCTGCTGGTGACGGCTGCGATCTTCGCCTGGCCGCTGTTTGGCGACGCGGTCTCCAACCAGCTTTATGCCGGCATCACCCAGACGGCGACCAGCTTCGTCTTGTCGGCCGTGCCGCCCTTCATCTTCATGGGCTTCATGCTGGAGCGCTCCGGCGTCGCCGAGCGGCTGTTCGACGCGCTGCAGCTCTGGCTCGGCCGCCTGCCGGGCGGTCTGGCACTGGCAACGATGGGCATGGCCGGCATTCTCGCCGCCTCGACCGGCATCGTCGGCGCCGTCGAGGTCCTGATCGGGGTGATGGCGATCCCGGCGATGATGGCGCGCAACTACGACAAGTCGCTGATTTCCGGCGTGATCTGCGCCGGCGGCTCGCTCGGCACGATGATCCCGCCATCGATCGTCGTGGTGATCTACGCGACCGTCGCGCAGCAATCGGTTGGCCAGATGTTTCTGGCCGTCATGCTGCCGGCCGGCATCATGGTCACCGCCTTCATCGGCTATGTGCTGATTGCCGCGATCCTCAAGCCGGAACTCGCGCCGCGCAGCGTCGAGGTCTCCGATATTCCGCTCGGGGCTCGCATTCGAACGACACTGGTGGCGCTCGTGCCCGTGGTCGCGCTGATCGTCGCCGTGCTCGGTTCGATCTCCTTCGGCGTCGCCTCGCCGACGGAGGCCGCGGCGGTCGGGGCCCTCGGCACGATCCTGCTGACGATCGCCTATGGAAAGTTCCGCTGGGCGACCTTTTTCGATGCCCTGCGCCAGACGCTGCTGGTCAACTCGATGATCCTGCTGATCGTCGTCGGCGGCACCATCTTTTCGAGCACCTTCCGCATCCATGGCGGCAACGAACTCGTCCGGGAGCTGTTCACCGCCACCGGCTTCGGCGAGACCGGCGTCATCCTGATGATGCTGGCGGTCGTCTTCCTGGCCGGCTTCATCCTCGACTGGGTCTCGGTGATCCTGATCTGCCTGCCGATCTTCATCCCGGTCTTCGGCGCCTTCGACGTCGAGCCGCTGTGGTTCGCGGTGTTGATGATTATCGTCATCCAGACCTCCTATCTGACCCCGCCGATGGCGCCGTCGATCTTCTATCTCAGATCGATCGCGCCACCGGAAATCAGCTACCGGGCGATGTATCTGGGCGTGGTGCCGTTCATCGCCGCGCAACTGATCACGCTGCTGCTCGTTTTCGCCTTTCCGGGGCTGGCAACGTGGCTGCCGTCGCTGATGGCGCTTTGAGGCTGAAAAAGGGAGACTTCGCCATGAAGTCCATCGATCACTACGTGCTGATGGTGCACGACCTGGAACAGGCCCGGCAGGCCTATCAGAGGCTCGGGTTCAATGTCCGGCCGGCGGCGCGCCACATCGAATTCGGCTCGTCGAACGCCGTGGTGATCCTGCCCGACACCTATCTGGAACTGATCGACGTGGCCGATGCCATTCCGCTCCTGCGCGATCAGTATATCGACCGCTTCGACTGCGGTCCGGGCCTTGCCCATGTCAGCCTGACCTCCGACAGCCTTGCCGAGGAACGGCTGCGGCTGGAGGCGCTGGGCTACACGCCCGGTCCGGAGGGCAATGCCCGCAGGACGGTCGTCCTGCCGGACGGATCGCAGGACGAGACGGATTCCTCCTTTCTCTATAATTGGAAGACGCCGCATCGCTTTCTGTCGTTGTTCTTCTCCGAACACCGCAAGCCCGGTGCGATCTTCATCAAGGGCCATTCAACGCACCCCAACGGCGTGACGAAGCTTGCGGGCATCACCTGCCTGTCGGATGATCCGTCCCGCGATCTGGCCTATTACGAAAAATCCTACGGCCACGCCGCCGAGCCGCTCGACCACGGTTTCGTGATGCGCGGCGGGCGAGGGGATCGCATGACGGTGCTCGACCGGGACGGCGTGATGGAATTGTTCGACGGCGCCCTGGCGGATCCCGATACCGGCCGTCTCGGCGGCTTCCCCGTGGCGCTGCACTACGCGGTCGCCGACCGCGACGCGACCCGGGCCTGTCTCGACGCCGCCGGCGTCCCGCTCGTCGAGTGCAAGGCCGGCCTTGCCGTGCCCGCGGGCGCGGCGGAAGGCAGCGTCATCGTCTTCGAGTAACTTATTCCGCACCCGTGTCGTTGAGCTCATCTCGTGCCGATGCCGTGATGCGGTCCAGATCGTCGTCGATGCGCAGCCAATCCAGGCAACTGGCCGCGTGGGCGTGAATGCTGGGCGCAAGATCGTTGGCCTGGTCGAGGATCCCCAGGGCGACGAACACGGTGTCAGGCAGATAGGCATACCAGCCGGTGAGCGGTGACCCGCAACGCTCACAGAACGTGCGCGTCACTCCGGGATTGACCGCCACCCGTCGGCCTTCGTCCGGCGCCCATGTCACCGCGCCGTCATCAAAAGCCGCGAACGCCGCAACCGGCGCCCCCGTGACACGACGGCAATCCTCGCAATGGCAATAGGCGACGGTCCGCGGCGGCTGCTTGGCCCGCAACGTCGTCCTGCCACAGTAGCACCTGCCGGTAATCGGCCCTTTATCGCTGCCAGCCACCGTTTCGATCTCCCTGGAGCACATATTTCCCGACCAGCCAGGGTAGCGGCGTCCGCGCGAAAGAAAACCCCACGGGCCTTGCTCAGGGGCCTGGCTCCTGAACGCGGATCATGTCCGGCACATCCGGACCATCAGCGAAGTCTGCCTTCAAGAGAACGGCTCGGCTTGCAGGCAGGGGCTTACAGGCCGCGCGCCGGAATACAGCATATGAATGTCGCGTAAGATATATTATGGAACTATTTTTGTATGATCCGATCCGGCGATTCCTCCGGCCAATCCTCGGTCACCCCAAGTCCGGAAACCGCAAGCGCGGCAGCAGGTTCGACGCTTTTGCTGTTCCAAACCCTCCGGCGGTCCACGCCAAGCGCCTGCCGTCTCCGCGATCGCGGGGGCGCGGTCAAAGCGCCGCTTGCGGAAACACCGCACGGTAACCGATTTGTGGAACTATCTCACCGTCGTCTAAAGTGGCGTGCTAGGATTTGCCTCATAAGAAACACCGAGGAAGAAACACCGATTCGATGGGCTGGTCGTATCCGATCATTCGAAGACTGGGGCTCGGCGCCCATGTCGCGGTCGTGATCGCGCTTGCCGCGGTGCCCACCGCGCTGCTGGCCGTCGAGTTCATTCGCGCCGAGCAGAACGAAGCGATCGACGATGCGCATGGCTGGACAAGCGAGGCGGCGCATGCGGCCGCCGGGCACTATGGCGACGTGCTCGCCAAGGCCCATATGCAGCTTGCGGCATCGGCGGCCCAGGCCGCCGCGCCCGCTCCGGTCGCCGGCGCCTGTGTGATCAGGACGGACACGCGGCAGAATGTCTGGCTCGTCGGCGATTTCGGCGGCTACACCTGCGCGCCCGACCAGACCGTCCCGTTCCCGCAAGCCGCCATCGACGAGGTGCTGGCCAGGAGCACGCCGCTGGGCAATTCGGTGATCGGCCCGCTGGCCATGCAGGACGGCCACCTGCGGCTGTTCGCGGTGACGCATCGCGAATTGCCGGACGGCTCCAAGTGGCATCTGGTCAAGTCCATCGATGTCGATTGGGCACCCACCTTCGATGAGGAACTCGTTTCGCCGGCAAACCCGGTCGTCGTGATGTTCACGCCGGAAGGCGGCGCCTATCGCCATCACGATGTCGGCGCGTTCGCGCCGATGCTGGACGTTTCCCCGGACAACCACCCCCTGCTCGTTCCCGCATCGACCAGAACCGACGCCGCGGGCGCCCGGCCGGCGGATTTCCGGACGATACGGTTCGGCGACACCGACAGGATCGCCAGCGCGGCGCCGCTGCCGGCCTCCGACATGGTGGTGATGGTCGGCGTCGACCGGGACGCCGTGGTCGATACCGCGCGCCAGGAACTGCTGACCAGCCTGGCGCTGATAGCCGCCATCGTCTCGCTGTCGGGCCTGATCGCCTGGCTGGCGATCGAGCGCATGATGCTGCGGTCGGTGCGCAAGCTGCGCGACGCCGCGGTCGCCACCGCGAACGGCGCGCTCGACCGCCGGGTCGAGGTGACCGAGGGGCCGATCGAACTGCGCGAACTGGCCGCCGCGTTCAACGACATGACGGACAAGCTGCAATATCAGGCGCTGCATGATCAGTTGACCGGTCTGGAAAACCGCCGGCTGCTGGTTCAGCGGCTCGAGGCGCTGGTCGGCGATGACCAGCCCTTCGCGGTCCTCGCCATCGATCTCGACGGCTTCAAGCCGGTCAACGACACCCACGGCCATGTCGTCGGCGATGCGGTGCTCAAAACGATCGGCCAGCGCCTGCGCGATCTCGCCCGCGACGGGACGATCATCGCCAGAACCGGCGGCGACGAGTTCCTCGCCGTCGTGCCGACCCGCCGGGCCGAGGATCGGGCCGACGAACAGGCGATCGCAGCCTCCAGACAACTGTTCGAGCGCATCAACGAGCCGATCGGCCTGGAGACCGGCGCCGAGGTCCGCATCGGCGGCTGCATCGGCATCGCCTTCTGGCCGCAGGATGGCGACCGGCCCGACGAGGTCATCAGCCGCGCCGACGCCGCGCTCTACCGGGCCAAGAAGACCGGCCGGAACCGTTATGCGCTGTTTGCCACCGAAAATGGCGAGGTCGCGCTGCTCGAGGCCGCGTAGCGGCCCCTTCAGGTCTGCCGGACGTCGATCCGCATGCCGTCAAAGGCCGGCTCGACCGTTTCGGGAAGCCGTGCCTTCAGGGCTTCGTAGTCGAGATCGACATGAAGATTGGTCAGGACCGCCCGCCGCGGCCCGATCCGCTTGATCCAGCCCAGCGCCTCGTCGACGGTGAAATGGCTGATATGCGGCATGTCCCGGAGCGAATCGACGATCCACATGTCGAGATCGTTCAGGAGCGAAACGCTCTCTTCGGGGATGTCGCTGACATCCGGCGAATAGGCAAGCCCGCCGAAGCGGAAGCCGAGCGCCATGGTCGGCCCGTGGATGACCGGGAAGGGCTCGGCGATCACCGGACCGCCCTGCCCGTCTATCACCACCGGCGTCAGCGGCAGCATCTCGTGGGCATCGAGGATCGGCGGATACGGACTGCCCTCGGGCGCCGAGAAACAATAGGAAAACCGGTCCTTCAGCCGCTCGCCGGTCTCCGGCTCCATATGGACCGAAACGCGCCGGCGATTGTGGATGACGATCGGGCGCAGATCGTCGATCCCGTGCACGTGATCGGCATGGTCGTGGGAGATCAGCACGCCGTCGAGCCAGTCGACACCGGCGCCGAGAAGCTGGTCGCGCAGGTCCGGACCGGCATCGACCAGCACACGGGTCGTCCCCTCCGGGCCGGCCTGCTCGACCAGCAGCGAACAGCGCCGCCTGCGGTTCCTCGAATTCTGCGGATCACAGGCGCCCCAGCCGCCGGCAACGCGCGGCACGCCGCCGGACGAGCCGCAGCCGAGAATCGTCGCCGTCAGCGTCATGCCGATTGCGCGACCTGCTGTTGCGATAACGCGGCCGGCGCCGGCATGCGCTTGAACAGCCGAAAGACGTTCTCCGTCGTCTGCCGGGCGATCTCCTGTTCCTCGACGCCGCGCGTCTCGGCCAGAACCCGTGCGGTATGAACCACATAGGACGGCTCGTTCGTCTTGCCGCGAAACGGCATCGGCGCCAGATAGGGCGCATCGGTCTCGACCAGCAACCGGTCGGCCGGCAATTCCCGGGCGATTGCCCGCAACTCTTCGGACCGCTTGAAGGTCAGGATGCCGGAAAAGGACACGTAGAGGCCCAGTTCGATGCCCGCCCGCGCAAGCTCCGGTCCGGAGCTGAAGCAGTGCAGGATCGCGTCGAATTCGCCCTTCGCCATTTCGTCGCGCAGGATCTCTTCCGTTGCCGCCTCCGCGTCGCGGCTGTGAATGACGAGCGGCAGCCCGGTGCGCCGCGCCGCGTCGATCTGTAGGCGGAAGCTCGCCGCCTGCTGCTCGCGCGGGGCGTTGTCGTAGAAGAAATCGAGCCCCGCCTCGCCGATCGCCACCGCCTTGTCGAATTCGGCGGCCTGAAGATAGTCCTCCAGCACCGCGTCCGCCTCGTCCGCGGCGTTGTGGGGATGGGTGCCGGCCGAACAGTAAACGTCGTCGAACCGCTCGGCGATCGCCCGGATCCGGTCGAACTGCCGGATCCGGGTCGAGATCGTGATCATGCGCTCAACCCCGGCCGCCCGGGCCCGATCGACGACCGCGTCGATTTCGTCGGCAAGGACGGGGAAGTCGAGATGACAGTGGCTGTCGACGAGCACGGGTTAATCCCCCTGCCCCGCCTTGCCGGCTCCGTCCTCGGCCTCGACGTAGCGCGGGAACACCGGCGTTGGTTTCGGCAACGCCGTGCCGGCCGCAAGCCTTCCGGCCTCGCCGAGATCGGAGAATTGCCGCCGGTCCTCGGGCGCGCCGACGAGATCGAGCAATGCGGCTGCCGATTTCGGCATGAACGCCTGCAACAGGATACCAACCTGGCGCAGCACCTCGGCGGTGACATAGAGCACCGTGCCGAAGCGTTCCGGATCGCTCTTGCGCAGGGCCCAGGGCTCCTGTGTCGCGAAATAGCGGTTCGCCTCGGCGACGACGGTCCAGATCTCCGCCAGCACGATATGCAACTGCTGGGAGGCGATCGCCTCGCGCGCTTTCGCGTGCAGCCCGTCGCAGGCGGCAAGCAGCGCCTGATCCTCGGCCGAGAAGGCACCCGGCGCCGGCAGCGTTGCATCGCAGTGTTTCGCCGCCATCGATAGCGAGCGCTGCGCCAGATTGCCGAGATCGTTGGCGAGATCGGCATTGATGCGCTGCACGATCGCCTCGTGGCTGTAATTGCCGTCCTGGCCGAAGGGCACCTCGCGCAGGAAGAAATAGCGCATCTGGTCGACGCCGTAATGCTCGGCCAGCGAGAACGGATCGACGACATTGCCGACCGATTTCGACATCTTCTCGCCGCGGTTGAACAGGAACCCGTGCGCGAAGACCCGTTTGGGCACCTCAACGCCCGCCGACATCAGGAAGGCCGGCCAGTAGACGGCGTGGAACCGCACGATATCCTTGCCGATCACATGCAGGTCGGCCGGCCACCACTTGCGGAACGTCTCGCCCTCGGTATCGGGATAGCCGACGCCGGTGATGTAGTTGGTCAGCGCGTCGACCCAGACATACATGACGTGGTCGTCGTCGCCGGGCACCTTGACGCCCCAGTCGAAGGTCGTCCGCGAGATCGACAGGTCCTGCAGGCCGCCTTTGACGAAGCTGACCACCTCGTTGTAGCGCTCGCGCGGCAGGATGAAGCCCGGATCGTCCTCGTAAAGCTTCAACAGCCGGTCCTGGAAGGCCGACAGGCGGAAGAAATAGCTCTTTTCCTCCGTCCAGTCGACCGGCGTGCCCATCGGCCCGACCCGGACGCCATCCTCGCCGACGCTCGTCTCGGATTCGGCGTAATAGGCCTCGTCCCGGACCGAATACCAGCCCGAATAGGTGGAGAGATAGATATCGCCCGCCTCGACCATCCGCTCCCAGATCGCCCGCGACGCGTCGTGGTGGCGCGGCTCCGTGGTGCGGATGAAATCGTCGTTCGAGCAATCGAGCGCGGTCACCATCTGTTCAAACAGTGGCGTGTTGCGGTCGGCGAGCTGGCGCGCGGTCAGCCCTTCCTTGGCCGCCGTCTGCGCCATCTTCATGCCGTGCTCGTCGACACCGGTCAGGAAATAGACGTCGTGGCCGTCCAGCCGCATGAACCGCGCCAGCGCATCCGTCGCCATGACCTCATAGGCGTGGCCGATATGAGGGGCTCCGTTCGGATAGGAAATCGCTGTCGTGATGTAGTATTTCGGTTTCATGACTTTGCGTTTGGTTTTTGGGCGTTCGGCTTGGGGCGTCTGTTTTTAGCGGCTTCAGCGTATCTGCGCCGATATTCGCGACCGCTCCCGAAGCCGCGATCTGTCATCAACGGGTCGCGGCGGAAAGGATGCGGAATACCGACAGAAGGGTCTGCGTACGGTCGAGATTGAGTCGTTCGGTTTCCCGAAACGTGCGCGCGGTCTTTTCCCATACCTCCGCCCAGGGCGCAAGAACGGCCGCCAGCGGGGGCTCGCCCCCCTGCCCTTGCGCGTCCGCGCGCATCCGCGCGGAGATCCAGTCGGTGATCAGGTCCGCGGCCAGCCGGTAGCGATCCTCCGCCCCGCGCCGGCCGAGCGCGTCGGCGAGCGTCTGCGCCTTGACGGGGTCGTAGCGGGGGAACTGGTCGAGCACCGCCCGGACCGAGCGGATCGTGTCGATCGACTGGTCGTCTGCAAGCGCGATCGCCCGGCCGAGACTGCCGTCGGCCAGATCGGCGGCAAGGTCGCGGGCGCCGGGATCGGCGCCGACGCCGACCGTCGCCAGCGCCTCGATGACAAGCGGCCTGGCCAGGGGTTTAAGCGCCAGACGCCGGCAGCGCGAGCGGATCGTCGGCAGCAGCCGGCCCGGCGCGTTGGCAAGCAGCAGGAAGACGGTGCGTTGCGGCGGCTCCTCCAGCATTTTCAGGAGCGCGTTGGCGGCGTTGCGGTTCATGTCGTCGGCGCTGTCGACGATGACGACCCGCCAGCCGCCGGTCGCCGAGGTGGTCGACAGAAACCGGGCGACCTTGCGCACCGAATCCACCGTGATGAACTGCGCGGTCGGCTTGCCGTCCTCCCCGCGCGCGCGTTGCAACACGGTAAGATCCGGGCAGGCGCCGGCCTCGATCTGATGGCGGATCGGGTGTTCCCGGCTGACGGCAAGCGACCCCGCCGTTTCCGCCGCCGCCTGATCGGAATGGGTCAGCAGGAACCCGGCGAAGCGGTAGGCAAGCGTCGCCTTGCCGATCCCTTCCGGCCCCTCGATCAGCCAGCCGTGATGGAGCCGGCCGGCGCGGACGGCGTCGAGCAACTCCCGCTCCGCGTCCTCATGTCCGATCAGGACGGAGGCGGATTCCGGTCGCTCGAAGGCAAGGTCTGTTGACACCACGGGATCGTCTTAGCTGGTCTGGAGCGCATTGTCTGGGGCGTATGACAGGCAATAGCGGGGCTTGGCGACAATGCCAAGCCGTCGCGATCAATCTGTGGCGGTATCGGCCCTGGCCCTCTTGCGCGGCAGCTTCAGCCGCGTGGTTACGGCCGACCAGACCGCCTCGGCGACGGCATCGGGAGACTGGTCCGCGTCGATGACGGCGCAGCGGTCCGGCTCCGCCCGGGCGATCTCGAGGAAGGCAAGCCGCATGCGATGGTGATCGTCGAGCGCCTCGTCTTCGAAGCGGTCGGCGGGCGCGGACTGTCCAAGCGCCTTGCGCGTGACGGCCCGGGCGCGTTCAAGACCGATCTCGGGGTCGAGATCGAGAATGATCGTCAGGTTCGGCCAGTCCTTGGCGACGACCGCCTGTTCCATCGCCTTCAGCAGGTCCGAATCCGTATTCCCCATCGCCCCCTGGTAGACGCGCGTTGAATCGGCGAAGCGGTCGCACAGGACCCATTTTCCGGCCTTCAGCGCGGGCCGGATCACTTCGTTCAGATGATCGTCCCGCGCCGCGTTCATCATCAGCGCTTCGGCAAATGGGCCGAGATTGCGGGTGCGTCCCGACAGGATGGTCCGGCGGATGATCTCGGCGCCCGGCGTGCCGCCCGGTTCGCGCGTCTCGACCACGGCGATACCGGCCGCCTCGAGCCGCTCGGCGAGCCGCCTGATCTGGGTCGACTTGCCGGTCCCCTCGCCGCCTTCGAAGGAAATGAATTTTCCCCGGGCCATGCCGTCCCGCCGCGCCGCTAGTTGTTGATGGCGGCGTCGACGCCGGAATGGATGAGGCCGACCATCAGTTCGTAGGCCGCATCGAGCGCCCGGCTGTAGATCGGCCCGACCGCGACCGACTGCGTCGCATAAAGCGGCACGGCGCTCAACAAATCCTCGTCGTTGAGGATCCGCAGTGTCCCGACGCGCTGCCCCTCCTCCACCGGCGCGCGCAGCGGTCCCTCATAGACGATGCGCGCGCGCAGCTTCGACTTGGTGCCCTTGGGGATCAGGATGCGGATCGGCTCCGCGCCGGCCAGCGCCACCGACCCGCTGGTGCCGCCGAACACGCCGACCCTGCCGACCGCCTCGTCGGCCTGAAACAGCGTGATCTTGTCGAAGGACCGAAAGCCCCAGGCAATGAGCTTCTGCATCTCGCTGACGCGCTTGTTGCCCGACGACAGCCCGTGGATCGCCGCGACGATGCGCTGGCCGTCCCGTTCAGCCGACGCGACCATGCCGTAGCCGGTGCCCTCCTGATAGCCGGTGAACAGGCCGTCGACGCCGATCGAGCTGGTGATCAGCGGATTCTTGTTGAGCTGGCGGATGCCGTTCCAGGTGAATTCGGGCTCGGAAAAGTAGCGATAGAGCTCCGGATAGGTGCGGATCACGTGCCGCGCGAGCACGACCAGATCGCGCACCGACATCGTCGTCGCGCTGCCGTCCTCCTTCTCCGGCAGGCCGGTGGCGTTGATGAAATCAGCGCTTTCCAGCCCCAGCTCCTTCGCCCGCTCGTTCATCAGCGCGGCAAAGGCCGCCTCGCTGCCGGCCATGCCCTCGGCGATCGCGATGCTGGCGTCGTTGGCGGTATGGATCATCAACCCGCGCAAGAGGTCTTCCAGCCGCACGGTCGAATTGACGGCGGCGAACATGGTCGCCGTGCGCGACGGCGCCCCGCCCTTGCGCCAGGCGGTCTCGCTGATCGGGAATTCGTCGTTAAGCGACAGCTGGCCTTCCGAAATCGCCTGAAACACCAGTTCGAGCGTCATGACCTTCGCCATCGAGGCGGGAATGACGGGCTGATCGGCGTTTTTCGACAGGATGATCGACCCGGTCGCATCGTCGATCACGAAGGCGTTCTCAGCCGCCGTCTCGATCACCTGGGCTGCGGCGGGAGACGGCTGGAGAGCGAAAGCGGCGACGAAGACGGCAGCGAAGGCGAGCCGCAATGTGGTGAATCCGACGATCGCCCTGCCCCTGGGGAACCGGTTTGCCCTCAATCTCGTCGTCGCCATCATTCGACCCAACCTGCCAGCCCTGGCACTGGTGATATCAAGACGGCCGGACATGGTAAAGCGGCCGAACTGCGCCGGCTACGGTGACGTGGGAGAGGATTGCACCCTGCCGCGTCCCATTCCGCTGTCATTGCCGGGCTGTTCCACCGGTGTCTGGTTCAAGTCCGGCTATGACAGCGGCAGCGTGTGGGCGGCAGCGTGTGGAACGCCACCTCTCCCTCGTCATCCCGGACGGCCGTCAGGCCGAGCCGGGATCGGAGAGCCCCTGTCGGTGCCGATTTCACGACCGGGGAAACCCCGAGCCGCCCGGGCTCTCCGATCCCGGATATTCGCTGTCGCGAATTCCGGGATGACGACGGAGAGGGTGATGTTCCGTCCGCTCTGCTCCAGGGTCATAGCCGGACTTGAACCGGACAGTAGTGGAACAAGCCCGGCAATGACACTGAGGGGCATGGCGGGCGATGATAGGGACGCAGCCTGCGCGAAAAGCGCCGCCATAAACGACATCGCCAAACCCGAGCCCGACAGAAGCGGCCGCTACCGCCGATCGAACGGCCGCTCGGTGCCGAAGTCGCCCGTCCGGACGACCAGGACGATCGGCTGATCCGTCTCGAACAGGCTGAACGCGGCCGCGACCGGGTTGTCGGGGCGGAACGTCTGTAGTTCCGCATAGCCGGTGACCCAGCGATAGGTGACGTTGCCCCCGTCACCGACATCAGCCCCCACGGGCTCTCGCGGAACCGGACCCGCTGGCGCGATTTCCTTTGGCAGCGATTGCGAGAGCGGCTGATAGCCGAAGGTCGTCTGCGAATTGGGCGACGGCGTTCCCTGCGGCGGTGGCGGGGGTGCAGTGCCGGCCGCACCCATTTGGGGGGTCAGGCTGGCCATCATGACCGGGCCGACCGGTTGGCCATCGGTGCGCACCGTGGTCGTCAGCCACTGGCCGTCATTGCCGTCGATCGGCGCCATGCCGACATACTGGACCCGCACCTTCGCCGTACCCCGGTGCTTGAACCCGAGCACGTCGGCAGTGCGTTTCGACAGGTCGATCAGGCGGTTATGGGCAAACGGCCCGCGATCGTTGACGCGCACGATGACCGAGTTGCCGTTCTCCAGGTTGGTCACGCGCGCATAGGTCGGCAGCGGCAGGGTCGGATGGGCCGCCGTCAGCGCCGTCATGTCGAAGATCTCGCCATTGGCCGTCTTGCGGCCATGGAAGGCCGAGCCGTACCAGGACGCGAGCCCGACCTTGTCGTAGCCGGGGTCTTCCTTGGGGTGATACCAGCGACCGGCGATTTTGTAGGGCCGGCCGACCTTGTAATAGCCGCCGCCGCTCGGCACCGGTGTGCCCGGCTGGACGACGCGCGGGCTGGCGGTCACGCCATATTTATTCGATTCCGATGAGGTGTTGCAGCCGGTCAGCACGGCGCCGGCGGCCAGTGCGACAAAGGAGACCGATACCGCGCGCCGGCGCGCCGGACGTCTCCGGTCTTCAACCTTGCACGGATTGCCCGCGCCGCGACCCCGCTCAATCACTCTTCTCAACCCCGTCCGCTGCCATGCCTGGCCGACCGATCCCGCCGGGCTTCTGCCCGATCTGTTACCGGATCGCAAGGTCGGCGCATTGTCCTGTCACGGCAACTCTTGCGCCCGGCGCCTTTCACGGCGGTTAACCGCGAAGCCCTTCCCGAACAAATGGTTAAGGCCGGGTTTCGATCCTTAGCGCCGCCCTCCGTGCTGTGGGGTAAATGTGTCGTAATTACGGCAGGACCAGCCTCAGGCGATGATCCCGGCTCGGCGCGGCACGGTCTAATTTCCGATCCGCGCGGTTCCCGCGAGCCCGTCGTCGCGTTTCCACTTGATCTTCTGGGGGCCGTTGTCGGTGATCGTGAAACAGAACGGCTTGCCGTCATACCAGGTCTGCCACTGCTGGCAGAGCCGGTTGCCGTCGACCCACCATTTGCCGGAGTCCTTGGGCCGCATGAACCGGCCAAGACCGACCGCCTCGCCCGAGCCGTTGACCACGCCGTTGGTCTGGTAATGGAGCGGAAACTCGCCGCCGAGCGGGATCTTCAGATAGACGCGCTTGCCGGCCACCCGGTCCTTGATCGCCTCGCCGCTGAGCGGGGACGATGCAAAGGCGGCAGGTGATGAAACGAGGCCGACAAGACACGCGATAACGATGCGCTTCATGAAAAGCACCTCCCGACTTGGCCTACGGCACCCCGGCCGGGATGGATCAGTTTTTACGCGATCGGGTTGGGGCCCGCCGAGGCTGTCGCGCTTGCATCGTGCTGTTTTATGAGAGCGGCCAGGCGCGCAATGTCGTGCTGCGGATCGGTCGCGTAGGCGCGCAGGAACACGGCGATGCCGTTATGGACGTAGCGGGCAACCGCCGCGCGGTCCGGAACGGCGTCCGGTTCGTAGAGCGCCTTGTTGCGCGGCGCCGACAGGATCAGCCCCCAGAAGTCCTGGGCGGCCAGTTCCGGATCGTCGAAGCGCAGCCGCTCTGCCCCGCGTTGCGCCTCCATGAAAGCGATCAGACCGTCAAGAAGCCGATCCGGCCCTGAAACCTGATAGGCTGTGCCGATCTCCGGAAAGCGCTGCGCCTCGCCGATGATCAGTCGTGCCAGAGACAGGAAATCGGGCCGCATCACCGTATCGGCATAGGCCCAGGCGAAATCATGGAGCTGGTCGGCGAGCGGCCGTGTCGTGTCGCCTTCGAACGCATCGAGCATCCGTTCGCGCGGCACGTTGAGCATCGCGGTGAACAGCGCGTCCTTGCCTGGAAAATACTGATAGAGCGTCGGCTTGGTCAGGTTGGCGGCCTCGGCGATCAAATCCATCGTGGCGGCCCTATAGCCGTGGTCGGCAAAGACCCGCAGCGCCGCCTCCAGGATGCGACGTTCCTTTTCCAGCCTGTTCTGCGCGCGCCGGGACATCAGGCGGGCGCCGCGAAGCGGTCGATGACGTCAAGCAGCAGGCGGTCGTAGCGGCCAGGGGCCTCCAGGTTGCAGACATGCCCTACCCCTTCGATGACTTCGAACCGGACATCCGGACGTGGCGAATCCTCCCGGATCCGCTCGGCGACCGACCGGATTTCCGTTGGCGGGGCGAGCCGATCGAACTCCCCGGTGACCAACAGAGTTGGCATATCTATCCTTGAAAAATCAAATTTCTCCAGAGGATTGGTAAAACACTCTAAAGCATCACGATAGGTATCGACGCTGATCTGGCCCATCGAAGCCAGCAGGTCCTCACGCACGGCTTCACTTGCTTGCGGACCGGCGATCACATCGACAACACCGGGCGCGAAGTCCCTAGGCGACAATCCTTGGTCCAGCGGCTGCTCGCGGCTCGATCGAAACGCCTCGCGCTCTTCCGCGTTCGCCTCCGACATGCCGGTGCAGCCGCCGGACAGGACAAGGCCCGCAAGCGCGTCTGGATGGCGCATGGCAAACGAGGTCGCGATCCAGGCGCCATAGGAAAGCCCGCACAGGATCAGCTTGCGCGCGCCAAGCGCCGCGCGGACGCGCAGGATGTCGTCGCAATAGTCGTCGACCGTCGACTGCGCCGCCCCGAGCGCGCTGTCGCCATAGCCGCGAAGATCGAGCGCGGCTGCCCGGCAGACCGGGCCGACCGTTTCGAGCTGACGCTGCCAGTTGTCCCGGTTGCCGCCGATCCCGTGCAGAAACACGCAGAGCGTGTCGTTCCCCGTCGGCAATCCGGGCCGCTTCGGCGTCACCGAGAGGGCAAGGCGCGGGGGGCCGGGAAGGATCACCGTCTCGACCCCCATGCTCGCATGCGGCATGCTGGCATGCGGCGGGGCCGTCTCCGCAAGCGGAGCCTCCGCGCGCCCGGCAAGCGATACGATTTCGGCAAGTCCTGCATCGAAGATCGCCTCGGTGCCGCGCGCGATCTCGTCGGCACGCGGCGACGGTGCCTGCACACGAGCGGTCATTTCGATCACGCTGCCGCCGTCCTCCGTCCCGCTAACGCGCAGTTGCCCGTCATAGGCCTCGACCCCGGCAATGCCCTCGAGATGGGTATAGGCCATGGTCCGGAGGCTGTCGCTGACCCAGGTCAGCCGCTCGCGATAGACGGCGTCCTCGCCCTCGACCGTGAACGCCCGCACCAGTCCGCCGTGAGCATCGATTTCGCGCCGCATGGTCTCGACGGCGGGATGCCATGGCGCGCAGAAGTCGCGCACCAGGGCCCAGATCACATCCGGCTTCCGCGGGCTCGTCGCCGAGCAGGCGATGGTTTTCAGCGGCACGGGCGCACCCTATTCGGCCGCCAGCAGCGCGGCCTGCTCGCCCCGCCACAGCGAGGTGCGCGCGCCGAATTCATCGCCCGGCGCCTCGTCCAGTTCGTCGAGGTCATACAGCGACAGCACCGACATGTAGTCCTCCATGATCTCCGACGTATAGGGCAGCATCAGCGCCCCGCAGCGGCTGTCGCGATAGAACCGTTCCAGCGGCAGCGTCTTCAGCATCGACTGGCCGCCGCAGGTGCGGATCGCCAGCGCGGCGATCTCCTGGACCGCCTCCATGACGTTGTACTGGGCCGCGTAAAGCCGCAGCACCTGCGCCTTGGTGGGAAAGCCGTCGGCCTCCATGAACACCTGCCACCACAGCGCCCGGACCGGGGCGAGCCTGGCATACATCTTCGCGACCGCTATCCGCTTGGTTGAGAACATGCGCCGGTCGGCCGGCGGCTGGCCGGGCACCTCGCCGCGCAGATAAGCGACGGTGAAGTCATAGGCGCCCTGGGCGAGCCCCATATAGGTCGGCGACAGCGTCGCCATCACATGCGGGAAGTTCGGCAGCGTCTTGATGAAGATGCCGCGCGGCATCATCAGGTCGTCCTCGGTGACGAAGACGCCCTTCAGAACAAGGTCGCGGCTTGCCGTGCCGCGCATGCCGAGCGGGTCCCAGTCGCCCTTCACCTCAAGGCCCGGACTGTCCTTGTGGACGACGAAGATCATCGTGTCCTCGTGGCGCGGCTCCTGCCCCTCGAACACCTCGGTGCAGACGATCGAGTAATAGTCGCAATAGCCCGCCAGCGACGCGAACTTCTTGAAGCCACTGATCTTCCAGCCGCCGTCGACCTTGCGGCACTGGGTCTGGGCGGGCTTCGAGGTCCAGTTCTGCCCGGCCTCGGAAATCGGTTGCGAATAGATCCCCTGCTCCTTGACCGCGCGGCGGAATTGGCGCTCGCGCAACGGGGCAAAGGCGGCGCGATCGGCGTCGGTCAGGTTCGGTAGCTCATACATGAACCGCGACCACATCATCGAGGAATTGTGCATGTTGAAGGTCAGCGCGGTTGCGCCGCAATATTTGCCGATCTCGGCGCCGACCATGGCGTATTCGCCGAGCGAAAAGCCCCGTCCGCCGAACTCTTCCGGCACCGTCAGCGTCATGAAGCCCTCGGCGGCCAGATCGCGGTAGCTGTCGACGGGAAACGTCGCGTCGATATCGATGCCGAAGGCACGCTCGGCGAAACGCGGGCCCATCTCGTTGATGCGGTCAAGCACCGCGATCACCTCGGGCCGGATCCGGCTCAGGTCGTAATAGTCGGCAATCGTGCTCATGGCGGCCTCCAGGGATGTCGGTATCGGTCTTAAGGTGTTGTCGGCTTAAAGCGCGAGGTCGCCCTGCAGGACGCCCTCCTTCACCACCGCGGTGTTGTCGAGGGTGATCGTGCAGTTGCGCATCGGCAGGTCGAAATGGCCTTCGGTGAAGCGCCCGGCATACTGGTTCGCGCCGGTCGACCACAGGAAATTGCCGGCAAAGGCGCGGAACTCCACGGCCTGCATGTCGCGCTTGTCATAGAGCGCGCCGGAAACCCAGCGGGCCCGCGGGTTCATGCCCCAGCCGACATGCGACAGGCCGTAGGCTTCGCGGTCCTCCCAGGCGGCCATGTAGTCGCGGAACTGGATCGCATCGAGGCCGTCGCCCCGGATGTCCGTGACGAAATCGTCCTTGACCGTGATGTCGATCCGGCCGGTCAGATAGGTCTTGAAGGTCAGGTTCATGTCGCCGACATCCATGACGATCCGGCCGTTGACGGTGCCGGGTCCGGGAAAGGCCAGGCACAGGCCGCCCGGCCAGTGGGCGACATGGCCCGGCGCCGTGCCGAAGCCGGCCGTCCCGCCGCAGGGCGCATCGCGGAGATCGACGACAAGATCGGTGCCGGCCTGCGACGTCACGCGCATTTCGGAGGCCGCCCGCAGCATCTCGATGCCCAGATCGACCTTCGGCCCGAGCTCGGCAAAGGGCTCGGTGCGCTCCAGGATTTCCGGATGCTCGTTGGTGACGACGAGAATGCGCGCGCCGGCGGCCTCGATCTCAGGCCATTCCGGCGAATGGATCATGCCCTCGACCGTGCAGTCGACGATGACCTCGCACGCCTTCATCGCCGTAATCGCGGCGCGATTGTGCTGAATGGCAAGCGAGGTGCCGGTGCCCTTGACCGGCACCGGCGCGGTCTGCGGCGGCGTCGGCATCTTGATCATGCAGAAATCGGCGCCGAGATCGTAAAGCGCCAGCTCGCTCAGATGCGCCAGCACCGGGCGCGACTGGGTCTCATAGACGAGCGCGACCGTGGTCCGCTGGCCGATCCCGTTCAACCGAAAGACCCGGCGAAAGCAGTCGAGCCACTTGCCCTCAATCCGCTCCTGCAGCATCTGGCGCTCCGATTTCTTAACTGGTGAGTTAAGTTTTATCGGAACGGCTTGCCTGTCAAGGCGGCGATGACAATCAGGGGCCGCGCCGACCGGATCCGGCCGGCGCGCCAGCTCGCGTCAGGGCGCGATCATGCGGCTGTACTCGCCGCGCGTGCGCAGGGTGAAGGTCACCGGCGCGTCCGTGCGGTTGCGCCAGAACCAGCCGTGATTGCCGTCGAAATCGGCGATAAGCGTCCCGGCCTGGCCGGGCTCGCCCCGCCCCTGCTCGTAGGTCACCTTGCGCCCGCCGCCGTCGCCATGGGTGTCGTAGTTCAGCACCGATCCATGGGCCGTCCATTCGAATTCGGCGCGAGCACCCTCGGCCATGACGAGCTTGACCTCCACCCCTTGCGTCGGCGCGAGCGTGTAGCTGACCTCGTCGCGCCAGTCCGGCAGAACCGGTTCGGGCGCTTCGACCACGGGTGCCGGCGCTTGCGCCGCCGCTGCGTCGGGCTGCCCGGTTTGCGGCGAGGCGACGCCAAGAGCGGCCGCGATGGCCGCCATCTGGGTCTCCAATGCATCGAGCCGGGCGATCAGGGCCGGATCGGCGGAGACCCGCTCGGCCGCCGCCTGGGCTGCCAGCACCGCGTCCTCGTCGGCGGCTTCCGCATAGAGCTGCTGCTTGATCTCGCCCATCTGGGTCAATCCCATGATGCGGCCCATGCCGGTCGGATCGAAGCCGTATTCGGCCGGCAGCCAGAACACGATCAGGATAACGAGCGCCGCCGCCAGCGATCCCAGCGTTGCTCGCAGGAGCCCGCCCGACGTGGCATTGACGCCGCGGATATGGCCGGCCTCCGGCGGCCCGGCATGTCGATGATCGTGTTGATGATCGTACTGATGGTACCGGGGATCGGCGGCATGGCGCGGATCGGCGCGCAGGTGCTCGGCACCCGCAGTGTCATAAGGATGGTTGGTCATGTCAGGTCTCCCACCGCTTGAGCGGCCGCGAAATAGCCGGTGATCTGAAAGCCCATCAGGGCGAAACCGGCGGTCATCATCAAAACGTTCACGGCATAGGCCTGCCGCGCGAAGGCCGGCGTCGCCCGCCAGTAGCGCATCACCACGAGGATGGCGGCAAGCGCCAGCAACTGGCCGACCTCGACGCCGACGCTGAAGGCCAGCAGATTGGGCCACAGCCCGTCGGGCGAGATGTCGTAGTTGATGATCCTGGAGGCGAGGCCGAAGCCGTGCAGATAGCCGAACAGCAGCGTCGCGAGCTTGGTCGAGGGCTGAACGCCGAACCAGAGCCGGAAGGCGCCCAGATTGTCGAGCGCCTTGTAGACCACCGAGAAGCCGATGATCGCGTCGATGACATAGCTGGAGATGCCGAAATCGAGCCAGACGCCGAGCAGCATCGTGGTCGAATGGCCGATCGCAAACAGCGAGACATAGGTCGCGATCTGCTTCATCCCATAGAGGAAGAAGATCACGCCGAACAGGAACAGGATATGGTCGTATCCCGTCACCATGTGCTTGGCGCCGAGATAGAGGAACGCGATGAGATGCGGTCCGGAGACCTCCTGGATATAGCCCTTGTCGCCGAGCGTCACGGCATGGGCAAGCGCCGCCTCGGCGACGGCAATCGAGAGCGCAGCGGCAAGCAGGAGGGTCAGCGCGCATCGCGCGCCGCTCCCCCGCCCGCCCGGCGCGGCCGGTAGAGATGTCATGAAGTCGTCCTTGTCTGAACAGTCGGGTGATAAGGCCGTGCGGCCCGGTTCCGGTGTCTGTTCAGGTAAGGCGTGGCGGGCGCCTCGGGCCCTCCGGCGTCAGGTGGCGAAACCGGTCGCGAACAGTGGACCGGGCGGCATCGGCGTGCGGCGTCACGGCGCCCGCCGGAGGACCGATCAGGGCATGGAACTGGTGGTCGTGATCCGCCGGGCCATGGCTGCCATGCGAGCCGCCATGCTGCTCGCTTTCGGGCGCGTCATGGTCATGCCCATCCGCCTCTCCGTCCTCAACCGGGTCCACGGTCTCCGAGATATCAAGCGACGTGAAATCGTGGGTCAGCATCAGTGCGACCGGTGCTGCGAGCATCGCGAAGATGATCGCCAGAACGGCTGCCTTGCAGGCGGCATGCCGTAGTTCCGACTTGATGAACTGCGTATCCAAGCGCTGCGATCCCGTGCGTTGGCCCGTGCCGATCGGGGGCCCCGACCGATCGGGCCGCATGTCCTTAGAAAGGCAGTCGCGCGGATTTAAGGCACCAACCGGTTCCATGCAAGGCATTCCGGTGTTCGGTCTCCATGAGACCGCAAGGCGGCGAGATCGTCAGGCGACCTATCGCTTTGCCGCAGCCGCCCTGACCTTGCGGGCGCGGGCGCGCACCGAGGCCGCCTTGTCCTGCTCCGCGGCAAGCAGAGCCGCCTCGGCAAGCGGCGCGAGGTCGGGTGCGCATCCGGCGGCGTGTTGCAGCGCATTCATCGACCAGGCGCGCAGGAAAGGCCGCTCATGCTCGCAATACCGGGCCGCCCATTCGGCGAAGTCTCGCGCTTGATCGGGCGTGAAGGCGAAGAACGCGGCCGTCTGGCACAGATGAAGCGCGGCCGCCCATGTGGACACCGCATCGAGCCGCGCAACGATCGCGGCAAGCTCGGCGGGCCCGGGGACGTCGCCGCTCTCCGCGCAGTTCTTGATCAACCAGGTCGCGCCGTCGGAAACGGCCCCCTCCTGAGACCCGATGAGCGCGGCAAGCTCACCGAGAAAGTCGGCACGCCCGCCAAACCGCGCGCGGGTTTCCGTCAATGTGGATATCGCCTTGCCGTCAAAGGCGCGCAGCGCCTGCAGCAGGTCCGACATATGCGCCTCCTCGAACTATACCCGGACTTTCGCAACGGCGTGATCGACCAACGAAACCCCCCTTCCCTTCGGGGGGCTGTCATTGGAGCATAGGATAGAATACATCGCCTTGCCTTCAGGACGAGCCGTCGCAGGCCCGAGCGAAGCGAGGAACAGCCGCGAGATAGGTCAAATGGCGGATGGGGTGGGATTCGAACCCACGAGACGGTTACCCGCCTGCCGGTTTTCAAGACCGGTGCCTTCAACCACTCGGCCACCCATCCATGCCGAACCCGCCGATACCAATCGGTATCCGACGGCGACTCCAGCGCTACTTTCTATAGGCACCGCCAGCCCGGCGAGCAAGCACCCGATATAAGCACGGACCAACAGGCTTGCATCCTGACCGCCCTTGGCCAAGGCTGTAGGCGATGACCGCTTTTATCGTCGCGACGTTCGCAATCGTTTATTTCGGCATGATCATCGGCTCGCTGCCGGGTCTCAAGGTGAACCGGGCCTCGATCGCGCTGATCGGCGCGGTCGCGCTGGTCGCTTCCGGCGCGCTGAATGAGGCCGAGGCGATGAAATCGATCGATTTCGCCACCATCGGCCTCTTGTTCGGCCTGATGATCGTTTCGGCGAATTTCGATCTGTCAGGCGTCTATTCGGCGATTTCCGACCGGGCGCAGGCGCTGGCGATCGGCCCGCAGGCGCTGCTGGCCGTGGTGGTCGCCCTGTGCGGGGCAATGTCGGCGCTGTTGACCAACGATGTCGTCGCCGTCGCGCTCGCCCCCGTGCTGCTGGGCTATTGCATCGAGCGCAAGCACAATCCCGTTCCCTTCCTGCTGGCGCTCGCGCTCAGCTGCAATGCCGGCTCGATCGCAACCATCATGGGCAGCCCGCAGAACATGCTGCTCGCCGAGCATTTCAAGACATCGTTCCTGGCCTTTTCCGCCGTCACCTTCCTTCCCGCGATCACCGCGATGGCGATCGTCTGGGCGGTCATCGCCTGGCTCTACCGCGATGACTGGCAGCTCGATGTCACCACCGCGGTGAAGAAACCCAAGCATCGGGATTTCAACAGGCTGGAGGCAATAAAGGGCGTCATCGTCGTCGTCGCGGTCGTGGTGATCTTCGTCGCAACCGACTGGCGGCGCGACCTCGTCGCCCTGTCGGCGGGCGCGATCCTGCTGGCCAATGCCAGTTTTTCCTCCCACAAGATGCTGCACCGCGTCGACTGGGAACTGCTGATCATGATCATCGGGCTGTTCGTGGTCAACGCAGCCTTCCAGTCCACCGGCCTGCCGCAGGACTGGATCAAGGCGCTGCAGGCCCACGGCATCGATCTGAGCCAGCCGGCGACGATCTTTATCGGCACGATGGTCCTCTCCGACATCGTCTCCAACGTGCCGAGCGTGATGCTGCTGCTGCCCTTCGTTCAGGATCCGAAACTGGGGCCGATCATGGCGGTGGCCAGCGGCCTGTCGTCGAACCTGATCGTCGTCGGCAGCCTCGCCAGCATCATCGTCGTCGACGCGGCAAGCCAGCGCGGGCTGACGATTTCTTTCTGGACCTTCGCGCGCACCGGCATCCCGGTGACGCTGGTGTCGGTGCTGGTGGCCGCCGCCTGGCTCTGGCTGGTGATCTGAGGCCCCTCCCCGCGACGCTGCGACCCGCTCACCACCAGTATTCGACCTGAAATCCCGTGCTCCAGCCGCTTAAACCGTCCGAATAGACCGGCCAGCCGACCCGGCCCTTGAAATCGCTGCTCCAGTCGGCGCGGGTGGCGTAGATCCGGAAAGCCGGCCGCGCATAGAAGCTGCGGTCCGGCGCCCATTCCAGCGCCAGCGTCTTCTTGCCGAGCGTGCCGGCGGTGTCGTTGTTGAGATCGCGGACGTAGTCGAGGCCATATTCGCCCGTCACCCGCCAGTGCTCGCCGAAATACCAGCTTGCCCGCGCCCCGGCGCTAACCCAGATTTGATCGACGGAATCGAAATCCTTCGAATGCCGGCGCTCGAACAGCCCCAGCGTCATCACGGACCAGCGCGATCCCTCATAGAGCAGCGTATCCAACACGCGCAGCGTGCGGGCATCTTCCAGATAGCGCGTCTGATCCCACCACAACAGGTTGTTGGCGACCCAGTCGGCCTCGGCCGGCCAAGCGAACGCTGCCCGCGCCGAGCCCGTGCCGTACTGGACGACCAGCGTGTTCTGGCCACCGGCGACATCGTCCTGGAAATAGCGCAGCGCGAATGCCCAGCCGTCGGCCGCGTGAACGCCGGTCGTGCCGCTTTCGTCGTCGTCGATGCGCGACAGGCGAACATCGAAGTCGAGCGAGCCGCCGGGATTGAGCGGTACGCCGCGCACGCCGAAATCGTAGTTGTGCTGATGCACCTTGCCGTGCGTTTCGGTGTCGAGCAGGCGCGTGATGTTATAGGAAACGGCGAGCGTCACGGGGCCGGCGGGAATGTCGTAGACGCCAAGCCCGTCGCCCTTCAGGTTCATGTAGTTGTAGTCGGTGATGTGGACGTCCTCGAGGAAGGACTCGCGCCGTCCGATCCAGAACTTCGCCGACGTCCCCGCCAGATTGCCGAGTTCGACATAGTTCATGATCGGCTCGTCGAAATCGATCTCCTCGTCGCCGCCATAATAGCGGGTCACCGGGATCCGGCTTTCGATCTTGACATAGCCGGCGACCGGATTGTCGCCCAGCGCGACGACGGCATGTCCGCCGACCGAGGAATACATGTCGCATTCGTTGCCGAGCCGGTATTTCGCCGAGGCGCCGGGCGCCCAGAAGCAGATCTGCGGCACCCAGTCCTTCGACCAGCCATAACCGGCGCGAAGATAGCCGTTGAAGGCGATCTCGTGGCCGTCCTTCTCCCACAGCGTCGCCGCCGACAGCGGCGCCGGCAGCACGGCAGCAAGCGCCAGCCCCGTAAGGATGCGGTGGATCATCTGGTCGCGGCGTGCGTGCCGCTCGCCGGATAGGCGACGACGATGGCCTCATTCGCCGCGATGTCCTGCCAGATCAGCTTGCCGTCGCGCACGCGCACGGTGGCGGTGCCCTCCAGGCTGTCATAGTCGCCGTCGGCGAGCGCGACCTCGAATTCCAGTTGGTCCCGGCTCCTGGCGCTGTAGAGATAGAGGACGCCGCCGGCTTCCGGACGATCGGCATCGAACCGCTCGATGGCCAGATAGGAATTGCCGCCGAACAGGTCGAACACATTCGATGCCGACAGGAACCGGATGGCGCCATCCCGCAGGAAGGCCCGACCCTTGCGCATTCCGATCAGGGCGCGCGTCAGGGTCAGATAGTCCTGGGCCGCCGGACCCTCGAACTGATCCCACGGCATGAACAGCCGTGCCCAGTGCGGGTCGTCGCGATGATGGAACCGCCAGTGCGGGTGATTTGCCGGATAGGCGAGGCCAATCTCGTCGCCATAGTAGAGCTTCGGCACGCCGGGCGCTGTGAACAACAGCTTCAGCGCGGCCTTGTAGCGCTCCGGCGTCGCCCCCTCCATCGACAGCATCCGGGCGATGTCCTGATTGTTGATGAAGGTCACCAGGTCGTTGCTGCGCGCGCCCAAGGGATTGTTGCGCGAGTTCGGATCGAGGATGTGGCGGATGAAGTGCGGCGTGCCGAGCGTATCCATCCGGCCGGTGAAATAGGCGCGTGTGGCCCGGGCGAAGGAGAAATCGAACATCGTCGATTGCGGCATGCCCTCAAGCCATTCGACCGACCGCGGCCGCCCCCCCGGCGCGATCCCGTCCTCGAAGATGCCGCCGTCGAAATACTCGCCGATCAGGATCAGATCGGGATGCTCACGCTTCAGACGGGTTTCCAGGGCCTGCAAATAGTCGGGATAGATGTTCTTGACCGCGTCAAGGCGCAGCCCGTCGATACCCAAGCCCAGCCACTTGTCGATCGCCCGGTCGAGATAGGACCGCACCTTGTCCTGGCGCTGATCGAGATCGGCCAGATTGCCGTTCAGGTAGCCATCGTAATACGTACTCGGATCGCTCCACTCCACCCAGTGCGCGGGCGGATGAAACCAGCCGTCGCCGATGGCGCTGTCGCGGCACGTCTTGCCGCCGTCGAGCCGACAGGGCGCCGAAACAAAGGCGCCGTCCTCGAATAGCGCGCCCATCTCCAGATAGTTCGTCTCGTCCAGATAGGTCGTTTCGATCGGCGCCGGGCTGGTGTGGTTGAGCGCAATGTCGAGGATGATCTTGAACGGCGGATCGAAGCTGTGCGCGCGGTCGATCAGCTCTTTTAGCAGGACGCCTTCGGACAGCACATCGTCGAGCGTCTGGTCGCCTTCGGGCGGATTGACGAAGCGCTCCTCCAGCCGGAAGAAATCCTTCGTCCAGTAGCCGTGATAGGCAGCGCCGCCGAGTTCGTAGTGATAGCCGTTGGCGTTTTCGAAGACCGGCGACAGCAGGATGGTCGTGACGCCGAGCCAGTGCAGATAGTCGAGCTTGTCGAGGACGCCCTGCAGGTCGCCGCCCCAATAGGTATCGATGCTCGCCCGCGACCGGTCCTCGTCCAGGTTCCAGGCGAAGGTCTTGTAGAGCCAGTAGCGGTTGTGCCGGTCGTAGTCGGAAGCGCCGGGAAAGGCGAAGTCGGGCACGTCGTTCGATTGCCGGCCGCTGTAGAAGCGGTCGATCATGATCGAATAGATCACCTCGTTGCCGAGCCCGCTCGCGCCGACTTTCTTCTCCGAGGCGGCTGTCGGCAGCGGACCGGTCAGGGCGAGCACCAACGAAAAGGCGAAAACCATCGCCCGGACGCCCAAAGCTTCGCAACTATGCCGGATCGGATGACGCATCGGCGAGCCCTACTGACCGTTCGAGAACTGCGGGTGGAGCAGGAACATCTGATTGAACCCGTCATGCGGCGCGCGCTGCACCGCGCCATACACATCGTCGCGATGAACGCCGCCAACCGGACCGCCTCCCGCTTGGGCTCCGCCGTCAGCACCTGACCCGGCGACCAGCGCCGCATCGTCGCGCAACCGGTCGATCAGCGATGCCTGGACATTCGAATAGACGAACGTGTCCCAGCTCTGGCCATACAGATAGGTCAGGCCCCAGGCGCAGATCCCGCCCATCACGATGCCGCCGAACAGGAAGCGGAACCGCCGATAAAGGGGGCTTTCCCGCTCCAGGAGCGCGCCGAAGGCGTCGAAGCGGTAGTATGGATTGAACATCAGGGATCGTGATGTCTGCTGCCACGCCCGGCGGTGAAACAGGTAGTTGTAGACGGCGTTATACTTGTGAACGCCGTGCCGGCCGGCGCAGGCGATGACTTCGATCAGCGTGCTGAAGACCGACGCGCCATACATGCCGCCGATGGTGAAGGCGAAGATGATGCCGTAGTTGAAATACAAAAGCGGATGCAGGTTGATCGTCAGGCCCTGCTGGAGATGGATCAGCATGTTTCCGGCGCTGAAGGCCACCGGCGTGCCGCACACGACGAGAAAGAACTTCCGGATGATCTCGAACGGAGTGGATTTGTAGGACCGGCCCGCCACCTCGTTGAAGAACTTCGTCCAGTATTGCGGTCGCCAGAGCCAGCGTTGCCGGCCGTGGTCGTTGATATAGACCGGCATGGCGCAGTCGTTGAGATCCTCGAAATCGAACCGCAGATACCGGCCAAGCCCGGCAGCATCGGCTGGCGGGGCAACGTCGGGGTCGACATCGATATAGAACCGCGCGCTGCGCCCGCGCGGAACGAAGAACCGGCGCAGGGTCACCTGCAGGCGGGTAACCCTGTGACCGTCCTTGTCGACGCGCAGCAATCTGGTCGACTTGACGAAATTGCGAACGCGCGAATGCGGCGACTCGCGCAGGACGGGATCGCCGCGCCAGTTCAGGAACACACTCATTTCCAGGGTCAGCGTGTCGATTGCCAGGTTCACGCCGAGCGTGCGTCGCCATTCGGGCCAGAGGCGGCGGAACCGGTCCTTGCTCAGATAAATCGGCAGGACCTCGTGGATGAACATGTTGGTGAAGGTGAAGCCGAGCAGGCGCGGCAGATCGAAGACGGCGTCGAGCCCGATGATCGGAATACCCATGCCGACATAGAACATCGCATGGGCGATGAACTTCTCCAGGAAGGCGCAGGCCTGGCGAAATCCGGGGATGCGCCCGCCGGGGCCCTCATATTGCATCCATCGCGAGGCGGCGCCGAAATAGCGCACCGAATAGAGCGGCAGGATGACCAGCGCCCACTTGCTGAGGATGAACAGCGGCCACTGATCGCGCGTCGGCACGCCGAAATCGACGTGGAAGAAGCCCGACAGTCCGAGCGTGTTCAGCAGGTCTCCCAAGGCGGTCTCCTGATCGACCCTTGATCGTCGCGTATCCGGATTCGTTGCGGTCGGATGCGGTCAAACCGCGTCGGAACGGGCTTCTCTCAGGGGCCGTTTGCCTTCGATGCCCGGCCCGGCCGGCCGCCGGCGCAGCGCCGACGCTATCGTCCCCTTGAACCGCGACCAGCGTCCGCCCGCAGGCATCCCGCCCGCCCGCATCCCATTCGCAGGCATGCCATCCGCAGGCACCCCGCCTGCGCCCATCCGGCCGGCGCCGTTGCCGATCTCCTCGCCGCCGAACAGGATTTCCTGCAGCTCGACCGGGAAATAGTCGCTTTGCGCCAGCGCGGTGATCCGGCGCATCGTGGCGACACTGATGCGGTTCCTGGTCTCGCGGTTTTGGAACGCCGCCTTCGCCTGCAATATCGTGGTCTTCACGCTGTTCGTGTTGTGGTCGAAGACATACTGGCGATAGGAGTCATTCCCCACGAACAGGTACTCGTAGAGACGCCCGAGGCTCAGGTCCTTGAGCTTGTTCGGCTTGTCGACATCCGGCCTGATATCGATGAAGAAGGTCGCGTCGGGATCGAAGATATCGACCTGCCCGCCATTGGCGCCGGTCAGGATGAACCCGCCCTGCAGGCCGACCCACACCGGCGCATAGCCGAAGGGCTCGAAATAGGACGCCATCAGCGCGCCGTCGACGCCGGCGGCGAATGTCATCTCCTTGCGCGGATCGAACGGGCGATTGGCGATGCTGTCGGGAAAGCGGTCGATCAGACTGTGCAGCTTTGCGACGTCGTAGGGGTTGCTGCCATGGGCGGTGTCGCAGAAGAACGCCACCTGCAGGTCGCCGTTTCCCGTCTCCAGCAGCAATTCGAGCGCCCGCAGAACGGCGGCGGCCTGCTTCTGGTGGGTGAAGCGATGCGACCACAAGAGCAGGAACGCGTCCGGCCTCGGATCCAGGCCGAAATAGGCCTGAACCTCCGCCTTCAGTGTCGACTTGTCCTGTTCGATCCGCGTCTCGTCCGAGATCGGCAGGTTGTCCGGCACGACGATCGGATTGTTCAGGCCGGCAAGCCGCCGGTCCGTGTGCAGCGGGCTGAAGATATGGTGCAGGCCGGCGCCGCGCTCCACGGTCGGCAATTCGTGCGCATGGGTCCGCGACACCGCGACCGCCCTGCCCCGCAGCCTGCCGTGCCGCAGCGCGTTGAGGGCGCCGCCGAGCAGGTTGACATTGCCATGCACCTTGAACAGCGAGCGCGCGTAGTGGCTCGCCGGCCAGCCGAGAATGGCCAAGAGATCGGTTGAAGCGTAGATGCCCTGATAGAGCGCGTTGTGCAGATGCTGCACATACTGGATCGTCCCGGCCTGCTCGCGATGCTCCGGCAACAGCAGTTCGCCTGCTGTCGCGGCGAAATGCCAGTCGTGGACCCACAACACGTCATAGTCGACACCGGACCGGGTCATCAGCCGGACGATCGCCTTGGACATCGCGCCCTGCATGATCGCATCGAGCATGTCGGGACGGGTGATGTAGCGGCGCAGCAGCGGGTGAATGGCGTGAAGCTCCGGCGTGTTCGCAAGCGTAACCGGCGCTTCCGACCAGGCGGTGCTGTCATAGGTGTTCTGGTTGATCGAGAGCGCGAAGAAGCGATGATCGACGCGCAGTTCGGGCGCGGTCAACGACCGGTCGGCTGCCAGGATCGACTGGAAGGCGGTGGTCGGATCCATGAGATCCTGATTGTAGAACAGCCAGGAGACGGACCCGTTCGGCTGCTGATGGGCGTGCACGTCGAAGTCGAACGTGTAGACATCCCCGTTCACCGGATCGACGAGATCTACCGGGACCTTCACGAGCGGCGGCCCGATCGTGTCGCCGGCATGGGCGCGGATCTTCTCGGTCAGCGGGATTGCCCACTCGATCTCGGGGAACAGGGCGCTGGTCTGGCTTACGAAGTCGCCGAGCCCCCCGTAGGCGCCCAGTTTCGAATGCTGGATCACGGGGCTCAGGACATGTCGCCTACCGTGATCCTGCGCATTCAAATCTTGCCCGTCCGCTTCGCGCCGGGCCTGTTCATTACGAGCGCGATGATCAGATACAAACGCGGCAAATTGCGCATACCGATCCATGCAGGCGCACCTCTATCCTTGATATTCGGCTGGTATCGAATTTCGGGGATGCGCACTGCGCCCGGTCGCGAAAACCGCGTCTAACCCTTGACCCATGGCAATCGACTGAAATTCAACAAATCACTGTGAAAAACACAAAATCGTAAAGTTTCGACGGCTATGATGCACCGGCCGAAATCGAATTGCAAGCGATCGATTGACGCAGCTTCGGACAATACAACCGGTCGAAACAGGCGAAGCCGAAAGCAACCGGTCAGATTTTATACCGTAACGTCAACAATACTTTCCGTAGCGGAATTGCCGTTGCCTGTTCGCCTGACCGGCCATGCGCCTGAACGGACAGCCGCCCCCCCCCCTCCTCATCATTCGCCGTATGGCACCCAGATGTTTTTCACCTGGGTTGCCCGGTCCAGAAAGTCCCGCCCTTGCGCGCCGGCACCCGTCCAGTCGAAGGCGGCGCCGTCGGCCGTCCAGGTCTGCTTGAGATTTCCAGCCGATGCCCGCTCGACGGCCTCGCGCCCGGTGTCACCGCCGAAATACCAGATCCCCTGAACGTCGTCGTGCGCCGCAAGGGTCGCGGCCAGCCCGTCGCGCTCGCCGGTGACGATATTGACGACACCCGGCGGCATGTCCGAGGTATCGAGCACCTGATAGAGATCGGTCGCGGCAAGCGGCCAGGATTGCGACGGCACCGCCACGACCCGGTTGCCCATCGCGATCGCCGGCAGCACCAATGATACAAACCCGGCCAGCGGCGCCTCTACGGGCGTCAAGATGCCGACGACGCCGAGCGGTTCGTGCATCGCCAGCGTCACATTCGAGGTCTTGGTCTGATGGACCGCGCCGTCGAACTTGTCGGCCCAGGCGGCATACCAGAAGGTTCGCCGGATCGCCGTTTCCACCTCCTGGCTGGCGGCTGCCCGGGCGATGCCGAAGCCGCGCAGCCGCCCGGCGAATTCATCGGCGCGCGCCGACAGGTTTTCAGCGAGATAATAGAGCACCTGCGCGCGGTTGTGGCCGGTCGCCCTGCCCCAGGCCGCCCCCTTCTGCGCCGCCTCGACCGCGTTGCGGATATCCTTGCGGTTGCCGAGGCCGGCAAGACCGACCGCCTGCCCCTTCCTGCTCGCGACCGTATAGGAATAGCCGCTGTCGGGCCGGCTCTGCTTGCCGCCGACATAGAGTTTCGCGGTCCGGTCGATAGCGACACCCGTCTCGATCGCCCCTTCGGTCGGCGTCGTGGCCAGGGGCGCGGGCGGTGTTTCCGCGCGGCGCGATCGCGATCGCGCCGGTTTCAGATAGGCGAGCATCCCCTCGCGGCCGCCCTCGCGCCCGAAGCCGCTTTCGCGATATCCGCCGAAGCCGGCGGCAGCGTCGAAGACATTGGTGCAGTTGACCCAGACGACACCGGCCTTGATCTGCGCGGCAACCGACAGCGCCAGGTTGACGCTCTCGCTCCAGACCGAGGCGGCAAGCCCGTAGCGGGTGTTGTTGGCAAGCGCCACCGCATCGTCGGGCGTGCGGAAGCGCATCAGGGTCGCGACCGGTCCGAAGATCTCCTCGGTCGCCAGGATGGAGGCCGGCTCGACGTCGCAGGCAATCGTCGGCGCGTAAAAGCAGCCGGCCTCCGGCAGCGTGACCTGCGCCCGGATCAGTTGAGCGCCCTCGGCGACACCCTGTTCGACCAGGCCGGTGATCCGCTCAAGCTGGACGGGATGGACGATCGCGCCGACATCGGTGTACTTGTCGAGCGGATCGCCGACCCGCAGCGTCTCCATCCGCCGGGACAGCAGCGCGGTGAACCGGTCGGCGACCGCCTCCTGAACCAGGATCCGCGATCCGGCGCAGCAGACCTGGCCCTGGTTGAACCAGATCGCGTCGACGACGCCCTCCACGGCAGCGTCCAAATCGGCGTCCTGGAACACCGCGAAGGGCGACTTGCCGCCAAGTTCGAGCGTCAGGCGCTTGTTCGTTCCAGCCGTCGCCGCGCGGATCCGCCGGCCGACCTCGGTCGAGCCGGTAAAGGCGATCTTGTCGATATCTTGATGGTCGACGATCAGCGCCCCGGTCGCGCCATCGCCGGTGACGATGTTGACGACCCCCGCCGGCAGACCGGCATTGCGGCAGATCCCGGCAAAGGCGAGCGCCGTCAGCGGCGTGTATTCGGCGGGCTTCAGCACCACCGTATTGCCCGCCGCAAGCGCCGGCGCGATCTTCCAGGCGAGCATCAGAAGCGGAAAGTTCCACGGAATGATCTGGCCGCAGACGCCGACGGGTTCGAGGCCCGGAAACTCGGTTTCGGCAAGCTCCGCCCAGCCGGCGTGATGATAGAAATGCCGCGCCACCAACGGGATATCGATGTCCCGGCTTTCGCGGATCGGCTTGCCGTTGTCGATCGTCTCCAGCACCGCCAGGAAACGGGCGTTCTGCTGGATGTGCCTGGCGAGCGCATAGAGGTGTTTCGCCCGCTCGTGACCGCTTAGAGCCGCCCATTTCGGCTGCGCCGCGCGGGCCGCCTTGACGGCTGCGTCGACATCATCGGCTGTGCCCTGCGAGATCGTCGCGATTTGCTCACCCGTCGCCGGATTGAGGATCGGGTGATCGGCTGCGGGGTCGGTAAACCGCCCATCGATGAAATGGCCGAAGCCGCCGGCATGCTGCTCAAGCCAGGCGATGACGATGCCGGGATCCTCCGGTGCCGGTCCGTAGTCCATGGTCTCCATCAGAACCGCGATATCGTTCATGCCGGCCTCCCGCTCACGCTATTGCATGCCGCGAGGCGGCGGCGTAGCGGCCGGTGACATGATGCTCGAGCTGGCGTTCGATATCGCCAAGCATCGACGAGGCGCCGAGCCGGAACAGGGCGGGCTTCAGCCAGTCGCCGCCCATTTCCTCCTTCATCAGGATCTGCCATGAGAGCGCATCCTTCGCAGTGCGCATGCCGCCGGCCGGCTTGAAGCCTATCGCCAAGCCCGTTTCTTCGCCATAGTCGCGCAGCGCCCGCACCATGACGAGGCTCACCGGCAGGGTCGCGTTCACCGCCTCCTTGCCCGTCGAGGTCTTGATGAAGTCGGCGCCCGCCTGCATCGCCACCATCGAAGCGGAATAGACGTTGCGAAGGGTCTTCAGATCACCGGTCGCCAGGATCGCCTTCATGTGCGCCGCGCCGCAGGCCTCGCGCATCGCCCGGATTTCGTCATGGAGCGCTGCCCAGTTGCCGGTCAGCACATGCTCGCGGGTAATGACGATATCGATCTCGTCGGCGCCGGCCTCCACCGCATAGCGGATCTCGGCTAGGCGCAGGCGCATCGGCGCCAGGCCGGCGGGAAAGCCGGTCGCGACCGAGGCAACGGGTATACCGGAGCCGGCAAGCGCCTTGACGGCGGCGGCAACCATCGTCGGATAGACGCAGACCGCGCCGACGGTCAGCGGATAATCGGCAAGCCCGAGCCCTTCGACGATAGGCGGGGCCAGCGGCCGGCGCGCCTTGGCGCACAGCCTGTGAACGCGCGCTTGCGTGTCGTCGCCGGCAAGCGTCGTCAGATCCATGCAGCGGATGGCATTGACCAGCCAGGCTGCCTGATGCGCCTTCTTGACCGAGCGCCGGGTCGCAAGCGTCGCCGCCCGTCGTTCGGCCGCCTGGGTGTTGACCGGATGACCGGCGAACATCTCCTCGCGCAGGGCCATGCCGGGATTTCGGCCGGGGTCCGGCGCGACCACCGAAAGCGGTTCGGTATCGATCCGGGAAGATGCGCTCGTCGTCATTGACCCGTCTCCATTCGGCTGGCCTGTCGCGTTTCGAAATGCGCCCGCTCTCCAGACTATGCCCGGACTATGCAACGCAACGGACCTGCTGCGCCAGATGCAAACAAGCTCGGGGCACCCTGATATCGCATCGGCACGGAATGGATTGACGCCGCCGTTTCGTTGCGGCCATACTTTGTTTGCCGAATATTCAATTCGGTGATGAATAAAATTAACATATATATTTCAATATTCTAGTCATTGGAGGCGGTTGATTTCAGGCGCGCGATTCCCTTCAATGAGACGCCTGTGCGTGGCCGCCCGCCGAACACCATAGAGGGACAATGATGAGCACCGCGCGTATCCCGCGACGACCTCTCAGACTGACGCTTGCCGCCATCGGCGTGTTCGCCCTGGCGGCCGCGCCGGCACTCGCCCAGGAGGGCGACAAGCCGAATATCCTCGTCATCTGGGGCGACGATATCGGCCAGTCCAACATCTCCGCCTATACCTTCGGGCTGATGGGCTACAAGACGCCGAATATCGACCGGATCGCGGCCGAGGGCCTGAAATTCACCGACTATTACGGCGAGCAGTCCTGCACCGCCGGCCGGTCGGCCTTCATCACCGGCCAGTCCGTGTTCCGCACCGGCCTGTCAAAGGTCGGGCTTCCCGGCGCCGAGGAAGGCATGCAGGAAGAGGACCCGACGATCGCCGGCCTCCTCAAGGCCCGGGGCTACGCCACCGGACAGTTCGGCAAGAACCATCTCGGCGACCGCGACGAGCACCTGCCGACCAATCACGGCTTCGACGAGTTCTTCGGCAACCTCTATCACCTGAACGCCGAGGAAGAGCCGGAAAACGAGGATTATCCCGGCGACATGGTGCTGGCCGACGGCCGCACCTTCCGCGAGACCTTCGGGCCGCGCGGGGTGATCAAATCCGCCGCCGACGGCACGATCGAGGACACCGGCCCGCTGACCAAGAAGCGCATGGAGACCGTCGACGACGAGACGGTTGCCGCCGCCCTCGACTTCATCGACCGCAAGACCGACGAGGGCACGCCCTGGTTCGTCTGGTGGAGCGGCACGCGGATGCATTTCCGCACGCATGTGAAGGACGAGTTGCGCGGCATTTCCGGGCAGGACGAATACAGCGACGGCATGGTCGAGCACGACATGCATATCGGCCAGTTCCTGAAGAAACTCGACGATCTGGGCATTGCCGACAACACCATCGTGTTCTATTCGACCGACAACGGCCCGCACATGAACACCTGGCCGGACGCGGCGATGACGCCGTTCCGCGGCGAGAAGAACACCAACTGGGAAGGCGGCTGGCGGGTGCCGTCGATGGTGCGCTGGCCGGGCCGGATCAAGGCCGGCCGGGTTTCCAACGACATCATGCACCACATGGACTGGCTGCCGACCTTTCTGGCGGCCGCCGGCGACCCCGATATAAAGGAACAGCTTCTCGAAGGCGGGGTCCAGGCGATCGGCCGCGACTACAAGGTCCATCTCGACGGCTACAACTTCCTGCCATATCTGACCGGCGAGGCCGACACGGGGCCGCGCGAGGAGATCTTCTACTTCTCCGACGACGGCGACCTCACCGCCGTACGCTGGAACGACTGGAAGCTCATCTTCATGGAGCAGAAGGCGGAAGCGACCTTCCGCGCCTGGATGGAGCCGTTCACGCCGCTGCGCGTGCCGCTGATCGTCAACCTGCGCCGCGATCCTTACGAGCGCGGGCTGATCACCTCCAACACCTATTATGACTGGCTGCTCGACCGGGCCTATCTGCTCGTCCCCTCGCAGGCCTATGTGGCGAACTTCCTGGCGACATTCCAGGAATTCCCGCCGCGCCAGAAACCGGCGAGCTTCAGCCTGGAGAAGGTGCTGGAAGTGCTGCAGGATCCAGGCGGCGCGCAATAACGCTACCACACACGCCCAAAACGGGCCGCCTGCGCGACGGGCGGCCCGAAACCGGCAGGACAAACCCATGAAACAGGTTCTCGCAGCCGCCCTGGCGCTCGCGTTTCTAACATCCGCCGCCAGCGCCGACCCCCTTCCCTCCTGGACCGAGGGCGCGGCGAAGACCCGCATCGTCGACTTCGTCGAAACGGTCACCGATCCCGCCTCGCCCGACTACGTGACGCCGGCCGCCCGGATCGCCGTCTTCGACAACGACGGCACGCTGTGGTCGGAACAACCGGCCTATTTCCAATTGATCTATGCGGTCGATCGCTTGCGCGAACAGGCGCAGGACGATCCGGCGATCATGGAGCAGGAACTCTTCCGCTCGGTGCTGGAAAGCGACATCGACGCGGTCATGGAGGCCGGCGAAACCGGCCTCGTCGAAGTCGTCATGCAATCGCATGCCGGCCCGAGCGTAGGCGAATTCATTGCCGACGTCCGCGACTGGCTGGAAACGGCGCGGCATCCGCAGACGGGCCTTCCCTATACCGACATGACCTATCAGCCGATGGTGGAACTGCTGCGCTATCTGCGCGACAGCGGCTTCAGCACCTATATCGTCTCCGGCGGCGGCATTCACTTCGTCCGCGCGCTGTCCGACGACGCCTATGGCATACCGACAGAACAGGTCATCGGCTCGACCGGCAAGACCCGCTACGAATTCAACGACGGAAACCCCATCCTCGCCAAGGATGCCGGCATCGTCTTCATCGACGACGGGCCCGGCAAGCCGGTCGGCATCGATGGCAAGATCGGCAAGCGGCCGATTTTCGCCGCGGGCAACTCCGACGGCGACCTGCAGATGCTGCAATGGACAAGCGCCGGCGATGGTCCCCGCTTCGGCATGATCGTGCATCACACCGATGGCGCGCGCGAATGGGCCTATGACCGCGACAGTCCTATCGGCCGGCTGGACAAGGCGCTCGATGCGGCGCCCGAAAGCGGCTGGCTGGTCGTCGACATGGCGAAGGACTGGCAGCGGATCTGGACCGGGCAGCCCTGATGATCCCGCGCGAGGCCATCGCCGAGTTGAAAGCGCGCATGGGCCGGGCGATCATCGGCCAGCAGGACGTCGTCGACCGGCTGATCATCGGCCTGCTCGCCAATGGCAACCTGTTGATCGAAGGCCTGCCGGGCCTGGCCAAGACGCGGGCGGTGAAGGCGCTTGCCAAGACCCTCGACGCACGCTTCAGCCGCATCCAGTTCACGCCCGACCTGCTGCCTTCCGACGTCACCGGCACCGAGGTCTATCACCAGGCCGGCGGCGCGGGCCGCTTCCGCTTCGAGGCCGGACCGATCTTCGCCAATATCGTGCTCGCCGACGAAATCAACCGCGCGCCCGCCAAGGTCCAGGCGGCCCTGCTCGAGGCGATGGAGGAACGCCAGGTCACCGTGTCGGGCACGACGCACGCGATGGAGCCGCTGTTCATGGTGATGGCGACCCAGAATCCGGTCGAACAGGAGGGCACCTATCCGCTGCCGGAAGCGCAGATGGACCGCTTCCTCATGCATGTGCTGATTACCTATCCGCCCGTTGAAGACGAGGTCGAGGTGGTCCGTCTCGTCCGCGGCGAAGAGATCGCCGCGCTCGGATCGGAAGACGGCCCCCGAGAGACGCCGGAGCCGATCCCCCAATCCGCCGTCTTCGCGGCGCGGGCCGAGATCGGCGCGATCCACGTGTCGGAGGCAATGGAGCGCTATATGGCCGATCTCGTCCATGCGACACGCACACCGGAGCGCTACACGGAGGATCTCGGCCGCTGGATAGAGATCGGCGCCAGCCCGCGCGCCACCCTGGCGCTTGACAGATGCGGCCGGGCGCATGCCTGGCTGGCGGGCCGCGACTATGTCGATCCGCTCGATATCCGCGCGATCGTCCACGACGTGCTCCGCCACCGACTGACCCTGTCCTTCGAGGCCGATGGCGACGGCATCTCCCCGGACAGGGTGGTGGACGAGATCGTCCGCACTGTTGCGCTGACCTGAGAAGGGCCACGGCATGACCGCTCGACGAACGCAGGATCGCCGCGCCAGGTCCCGCGCCGGCCTGGCGGCAAGTGCCGGTATCCCGGACACGGTCGACCCTCGCATCCGTGCAACGCCAGCCCGCCTGCGCGCGCTGGGATCGCAGGCCCGCGCGCTGCGGCTCCTGCCCCGCCAGCCGGCCGCGAGCGCGCTGAACGGCCGCCATGCCTCGCGGCTGCGCGGCCGCGGGCTCGATTTCGAGGAGTTGCGCGGCTATCTGCCCGGCGACGATCCGCGCACGATCGACTGGAAGGTCACCGCCCGCACCGGGGAACCGCACGTGCGCGTCTTCACCGAGGAACGCGACCGCCCTGCCCTGATCGTCGTCGACCAGCGCATGTCGATGTTCTTCGGCACCCGCCACGCGATGAAATCCGTCACGGCCGCCGAATGCGCCGCCCTCGCCGCCTTCGCCGTCCGCAACCAGGGCGACCGGGTCGGCGGCATCGTGTTCGGCGATCAACTCGTCGCCGAGATCAGGCCGCAACGCACGACCCGCGCGCTCGACCGGTTCCTGACCGCGATCGACGCGGCCAACGCGGAACTGAGTGCGGATGCACCGCGTGTCGAGACGCCGCTGCCGCTCAATCAGCCCTTGTCGGCGGTCGCGCGGATCGCCCGCCGCGACCATCTCATCGTGCTGATCAGCGATTTCGACGGGATCGACGACAGGACCGAGCGGCTGATCGGCCGGATCGCCCGGCACAATGACGTGATCCTGTGTCCGGTAACCGATCCGATGGCCCATGACCTCCCCGACGGTGCCCGGCTGATCATCTCCGACGGCGCGCTGCAGGCCGAACTCGACACGGGCGAGGCCCGCGTGCGCCGCGACCTCGCGACCTTCCTGAGCGGCCGGCTGGCGACGATCTTCGAGTGGCAGCGCCGCTTCGGCATGCCGGTCCTGCCGCTCAGCGCCGGCGAGGAGACCGTGGCGCAGGTGCGGCGCCTGCTCGGCCTTGGCAAGGCCCGGCGCCGAGCGGTTCGAGGTCGTCCCGGATGAACGAGGACTGGCAAGGCCTGTCGCTTGTGGAACTGCTCGACCGGCTCGAGCCGGTGCCACAGCCCGCGCCGATATCGATGTGGCCGCAAACGATCGGCTGGCTGTTGCTCCTGCTGATCGTGCTGCTCGCACTCGGATATCTCGGCTACCGACTGGCGCGATACCGGCGCCGTACGGCCTATCGGCGCGCGGCCCTGGCCGAACTCGCCGCCTGTCCGGACGACAAGGCGCTCGCCCTGCTTGTCAGACGAACGGCGCTCGCCGCTTATCCGCGGGCGCGCATCGCGTCGCTGTCGGGCCGGGCCTGGCTCACCTTCCTCGACCGGACAGGGGCCGGCTCGGATTTCACGGAGGGACCGGGCAAGTCGCTTGCGACCGCGCCTTATCGGGATACGGCAGCCGAGACCGGCACACGGCAGGCCGTCTCGCGCTGGATCCGCCGCCACCGTCCGGACCAGCCATCATGATCGCGTTCGGATTTCCCTACGCCCTGTTGCTTCTGCCGCTCCCGCTGCTGGTCTTCCTTTTCGCCCCGCCCTATCGCCAGCAGGTTTCGGCCCTGCGCTTTCCCTTCTTCAGACAACTCACGGCCGCGACCAGAGCGGCCACCGGGCCGGGCGCGGCCATCGTGACGCAGACAGGGGCACAGCGGTTCGCCGCAACGGCGATCTGGCTCCTCGTCATCGTCGCGCTTGCCCGCCCCGAACGGATCGGCGAACCGATCGTCGTGGAAAAGGCGGCCCGCGACGTCGTGCTCGCCATCGACCTGTCGGGCTCGATGGACCAGGTCGACTTCACCGCGCCGGATGGCAGCCGGGTCCGGCGGCTTGACGCCGTCAAGCGGGTCGTCGACCGGTTCATCGCCGAGCGCGACGGCGACCGTGTCACCCTGATCGTCTTCGGCACAAAGGCCTTCGTGCAAGCGCCGTTCACCGAAGACCTCGAAACCGTCCGTGCGCTGCTCGACCAGGCGACCGTCGGCATGGCTGGGCCGCACACGGCGATCGGCGATGCGATCGGCCTGTCGATCCGCACCATCCAGGCAAGCGAGATCGAGGACCGGCTGCTGATCCTGCTCTCCGACGGCGCCGACACCGGCAGCCGCATGACGCCGCTCAATGCCGCCGGGATCGCCGCGCGCGAGGGCATCGACATCGTCACGATCGGCGTCGGCGACCCGGAGGGCTCGGGCGAGCAGCGCGTCGATATCGATACGCTCCAGGCCATCGCGGAAACGGCGAACGGCGCCTTCTTCTTCGCCGACGACGAGGCGGCGCTCGCCGATATCTATGCCCGTATCGACGCATTGGCGCCGCGCGCGGTCGAAACGCAGAGCTACCGGCCGCGCGAGCCGCTCGATCCCTGGCTGTTCGCGCTCGCCGCGCTGATCGGCCTTGCGACGATGGTGTCTCTGCACGTCATTAGGGCGCGGCGGAGGCCGGCATGAATGCGAGCCTGTTGATGGCCGATCTGGCGCAGTTTCATTTCCTGCGCCCGCTCTGGCTGCTGCTTCTGCCGCTCGTCTGGCTGATCTGGTGGCGGGTACGCCGCCGCGCCCTTGCCGGCCCGGAGGCGCCGGAAACGATCGCGCCGCATCTCGCCGCCGCGCTGACCGTCGGCGGCGCCGGTAGGCGCCGTCTCCAGCCGATCGACAGCACCGTCGCCGTCCTGACGCTTTTGATCCTCGCGGCCGCCGGCCCAACCTGGTCGCGGCTGCCCGATCCTCTGCTCGCCGATACCGCGCTGCTGGTGATCGCGCTGAAGGTCTCCGGCTCGATGAACGCCACCGACATCCCGCCAAGCCGGCTGGAACGCGCCAAACACAAGATCCTCGACCTGCTCGAGGCCCGCGCGGGATCGCGTACGGCGCTCGTGGCCTATGCCGGCACAGCCCATCAGGTCGTCCCGCTCACCGAGGATGCCGCCATTCTCAAGCCGTTCCTGGACGGCCTGTCGCCGGAGGTGATGCCCCGCGACGGTGACGCAGCGGCCGCGGCCCTGGCGCTCGCCGACGCTATCCTGGCCCGGCAGGAGGCGCCCGGCGCGGTCCTGTTCGTCCTCGACGACGTGTCGCCGGCCGATCAGACGGCGCTCGCGGCACATATCGCTGAAGGCGGCGCGCCGATCGTCGTCTGGCTCCTCTCCCGCGATGCCGGGGCAAGGTCGCGGCTGCAATCGCTGTCCGGCGTGACGCTGATCGAGGCGACGGCGGACCGGTCGGATGTCGCGCAGGTCACGCGGTCGCTCGAAGCCGCCTATCGCACGGCGCAGGGCCAGGACGAACGGCAGGACTGGAACGATCGCGGCTGGCTCTTGGCCTGGCCGGCGGCGCTGATCATGCTGGTCTGGTTCCGCCGCGGCTGGACGATGCGCTGGCTCGCGCTGCCCCTGGCGATCTTCCTGCTGCACGGCGGCCAGGCGTCGGCCGAGGGCTGGCGCGACTGGTTCCTGACGCCGGATCAGCAGGGCCGGCTCGCCTTCGAGGCGAAAGAGTACGAGCGCGCCGCCGACCTGTTCGAAGACCCGATGTGGAAGGCCTATTCGCTCTATCGCTTCGGGCGCTACGAGGAGGCGGCCGAGCTCTATGCCTGGCAACCCTCCTCGCAGGCCGCCTTCGGCGAGGGCATGGCGCTGATCAAGTCCCGATCCTATCGCGGCGCGATCGCGGCCTTCGAGAAGGCACTGGAACGGGATCCCGGGAATGAGGCCGCCGCCCATAACCTGGAACTGGCCAGGTACATTCTCGACTACGTCGAGACAACCCGCGAGCAGTCCGATACCGGCGAGGACCGCGGCATCGGCGCCGACGAGATCGTCTATGACAACGAGGCCGCGCGCGGCACCGAGACGGTCGAACGCCGGGACACGGACGAGATCCTGCCCGAGACCGCCGAGCAATGGATGCGCACGGTCGACACGCGGACGTCGGATTTCCTCAAGAGCCGCTTCGCGCTCGAGGCCGCGCAGGGGACCGAGGCGCAATGATCCGGCTGATCGCCCTTCTTAGTCTCCTACTCGTCCCGGCACTTGCTGGCGCCGAAGACGCTCCTGTCCTGACCACCGAACTGGCTGAAACCGAAACCACAGCCGGTCAGCCGCTTATCCTGCGGGTTACCGTTCTGGTTCCGACCTTCCTGCCGAAGCCGCCGGTCTTTCCGAGCTTCGAGGTTCCGAACGTCATCGTCCGGCTGCCGGAGCGCGCGTCCGGTCCGGTCAGCGAACGCCGGGGCGGCGAGACCTGGTCGGGCGTCAGGCGCAGCTACCGGCTCTATCCGATGGTTCCGGGGGAGTTCGAGATCCCCGCGCAGCCGGTCCGGATCACCTATGCCGATCCGGAAACCAACGATCCGGTCACCGTCGACCTTGCGAGCGAGCCGATCCGCTTCACCGCAACCGTCCCCGCCGGTGCCGAGGGGCTCGATCCGTTCATCGCCGCGACAGCGCTCACGCTCGAACAGACGATCGACGGAACGCCGGAGAGAATGAAGGTCGGCGATGCGCTGACCCGTACCGTTACCGCCGAGGTGTCCGGGCTCTCGCCGATCTTCCTGCCCGCGCTGATCCCGGCGGCGCAGATCGACGGGCTCGCCGTCTATCCGTCCGAACCGGTCGTCACCGAGCGCGAGGATCGCGGCGTCCTGTCCGGCACCCGTATCGAGACCGTCACCTATGTTCCCGAGGCCGGCGGCGAGTACGCGCTGCCGGGCCTGTCGCTGTCCTGGTTCGATCTCGACAGCGAAGCGGTTCAGACCGCCGAAATCCCGCCGATCGCGTTTTCCGTCGAGGCCGGCCCGGCAGGCGGGGCGGAAACGGAGACCGGGCCCCCTGCCCTGACCCTGCTCGGCGGTATTGCGATACTGGTCGCCTTGCTTTTCTCGCGCTCCCTCCACGTGCGGGTCGCCAACGGGCGCGCCGCGTGGTACCGGTCGGAACCGGCTTGCTTTCGGCGACTGACACGATCGCTGCGGGCGGGAGAACCGGGCGCGATCTTCGCGGCCTACGACGACTGGCTTGGATCTCTGGACATGACACGGATCGACCGGACCGACCTGGATGACGCGATCGCGGCAATGAACGCATCGCGCTTCTCGAAAGGCCCGTCCACAGCCCCCGGGAACACTCGAACCCGCGCGATCGAGGTGGCGCGGCGGACCAGGCGGGCGGTGAAACGGCAACGCTCCGCCCGTCACAACGCCTTGCCGCTGCTCAACCCGGAGCAAACCGCATGATCGGAGCCGCTGCGTCGATGTTCCGCACCCTGATGCGAGGCCTGGCGGGCGCGCTGCTGATCGGCGGCGCGGCGACCGGGGCTGCGCAAACCCCCGCCTTTGTCGGCACGGACCAGTGCCTCACCTGCCACGCGGAAATCGGTGAGGCCTGGTCGACCTCCCATCATGCGCTGGCCTGGACCGAACCGAGCGAGGAGACCGTGCTGGGCGACTTCTCCGACGCAACGTTTACCCATGCCGGCCGGACCTCGCGCTTCCTGCGCGAGGGCGGCGATTTCATCATCGAGACGGACGATATCGCCGGCGAACCGCGCCGCTTCACGGTTGCCGGCGTCGCCGGCGTCGCGCCCTTGCAGCAATATCTCGTCGAGACCGAACCCGGCCGCCTGCAATCCTTCGACGTCGTCTGGGATGTCGAGAAGAAGCGCTGGTATCATCTCTATCCCGACCTGCCGCTGCCGCCCGACGACGGGCTGCACTGGAGCGGCCCCTACAAGAACTGGAACAGCCGCTGCGCGGAATGCCACGCGACCGGCTTCGACAAGGCCTATTCGCCGCGAACGCGGACCTATCAGAGCCGGCAGGTCGAGATCGGCGTCGGCTGCGAAGCCTGCCACGGGCCGGGCGAAGCCCATATCGCCTGGGCAAATGATCCTGATGCACCGTTGCCCGACGAGACGGGCGAACACGGTTTCCTGATCGATTTCGAGGGTGCCGAAGCCGAGATCCAGCAATGCGCCGCCTGCCACTCCCGTCGCGGGCCGCTGCAATCGGAAATGCCCCTGGCCGGCACCCCCTATCACGACGCCTACAGCCTTGCCCGCCTGCGCGACGGGCTCTACCATGCCGACGGGCAGATCCTCGACGAGGTCTATGTCTACGGCTCGTTCCTGCAATCGAAGATGTATGCCGAGGGCGTGCGCTGTTCCGACTGCCACGAGGTCCATGCCGCCGTGGTCAAATTCGACGACAACGCGGTCTGCACGCAGTGCCACTCGCCGGCCGGCAACACCCGCTTTCCGGAGCTGCCGCTGAAGCTCTACGACGATCCCGCCCACCATTTCCACGAACCGGGTACCGACGGCGCGGCCTGCGTGTCCTGCCACATGATCGAGCGCACCTATATGGGCATCGATGGCCGCCGCGATCACAGCTTCCGGGTGCCGCGTCCCGATCTCACCGTCTCGATCGGCACGCCGAACGCCTGCAACGACTGCCACACCGACGAGACCGCGCAGTGGGCGGCCGCCGCGATCCGCGACTGGTATCCCGACAGCCGCCATCGCGGCCTGCATTACGGCCAGGTGTTCTCGCAGGCCCGCCGGTCGGGCGACGGCTATGGCGAGGAACTGCTGGCCTTCGCCCGCCAGCGCAGCCTGCCCGGCATCGTCCGCGCGACCGCGCTCGACCTGCTGGCAAGCCGCACCGACCGGGATTTCTCCGCCGAAGCTGCCGAATTGATCGAGGACGACGATCCGACCGTCCGCACCGCCGCCATCGACCTCCAGGCGCGCGCGCCGGCCAGTGAGCGCCTTGAGCGGATCCTGCCGGCCTTGAGCGATCCGGTGAAGGCGGTGCGCATCGCCGCGGCCCGGCAACTGATCGGGCTGCCCGTCGGTTCGCTGACCGAGGCGCAGCGGGCGGACGCGGCCGCGGCCGCGGCCAACCAGGACTGGCAGGCTTCGCTGGTCGCCACCTTCGACTTCCCGGAAACCCAGATGATCCTCGGCGGCACCGCGCTGGCGCTGCGCGATGCCCGAACCGCCGTCTCGGCGTTCCGCGAGGCCGTCACCCTCGATCCGCAACTTGCCGATGCCTGGATCATGCTGGTGCGCGTGCAGATGGCGGTCGGCGATGTCGCCGGCGCAGCCGACAGCCTGCAGGCCGCGCTTGCGGCCAATCCGGACAATCAGGCCCTTACCGCCCTGCGGCGCGATTACGAGGCCGCAACCGGCAACCGGCTCGACTAGCGTCCGGACGACCGGCTTCGCCGGACGCGGCGCCAACTTGACATAACATGTATAGACTGCATCAATCCCCCTTCCATTCCCCGCCCCATTTGCCAGACGGAAGGCGATCGCCGTGACCGGAGCCTCATTCTCGCTAGACGGCCGCACCGCGCTGGTGACCGGCGCGAGCCGCGGCATCGGCCGGGCGATCGCCGAGGGGCTCGCCGCCCATGGCGCCACCGTCATCCTCGCCGCCCGCGACGACGCCGCGCTGGCCAGGGTCGCCGACGGTATCCGCACCGCCGGCGGCCGGGCGGAAACGCTTGCACTAGATGTCGGCGCGACCGCGGCGATCGAAGCCGCCTTTGCCGATCTGGCCGGGCGCGGCCTGCAACCTGACCTTTTGGTCAACAATGCCGGGATCGAGGAAATCCGGCCGTCCGTCGATGTCGACGAGGCGCTATGGGACAGGATCGTCGATACCAACCTGAAGGGCGCGTTCTTCGTTGCGACCCGCTTCGCCAGGCCGCTTGTCGAGGGTGGCAGGCCCGGCGCGATCCTCAACCTGTGCTCGCTGACCTCCGTTGTCGGCGTGCCGACGGCCGTCCCCTATACCAGTTCGAAGAGCGGCCTGCTCGGCATGACCCGGGCGCTCAGCGCCGAATGGGCCAAGCAGGGCATCCGCGTCAACGCGATCGGCCCCGGCTATTTCCGCACCGATCTGACCGAGGTGTTCTACCAGGACGACGCCTGGGCCGAGGCCATGCTCGCCAAGATCCCGCAAGGGCGGTTCGGCCGGCTCGACGACCTTATCGGCGCCTCCGTCTTCCTGCTGTCGGACGCGGCCGCCTATATCACCGGGCAGATGCTGATGGTCGACGGCGGCTACACGGCGTCGATCTGAGCGCGGACGAGGACACCATGGCAACCCCTGCCCCGCTCTACGCCCAGGTCAAGCGCTACATAACCGACCGCATCTCACGCGGCGAGCTGACACCGGGCGCGCGGCTTCCCTCCGAACACGATCTCGTCCGCGAACTCTCCGTCTCGCGCATGACCGTCAGCCGGGCCTTACGCGAACTGACCCAGGACGGCGCGATCGTCCGCGTCCAGGGCGTCGGCTCCTTCGTCAGCGAGAACCGGCCGAAGGCCTCGGTGCTGGAGATCGAGGAAATCGGCGAGACGATCGCCGGTCTCGGCGGCATCCATCTGCGCCGGCTGATCGCGACCCGTGAGGAGACAGCCGAAGGCCATGTCGCGAGCCTGATGGAGCTTGCGCCCGGCAGCCCGCTGCTCTATGCCGCGATCGCCCATTTCGACCGCGCCCAGCCGATGCAGCTCGAACAGCGCTACGCCCGCCCTGACTTCGCCCCGGATTTCCTCGATATCGATTTCGAGCATCAGTCGGCCTATGACCATTTCCAGTCGATCGCCCCGGAAACCGAACTCGAGCACGTCGTCGAGGCGGCCCGCCCGAACGCTTTGGAGCAGACGGCGTTGTCGCTCGGACCCGACCATCCGGTCCTGCGCATCCGCCGCAGGACGTGGATCGGCGAGCGGATCGTCACGCTCGGTTGGTTCACCCATCCGCACGAGACTTACCGGGTGGTGGCGCGTGTTTCCCGCGTGCGATCGGGGTCTCTGACAGCGAGGCACGGCTGATGGATTGGGGGATCTGACATGTCGGATGCAGCGCCGATGGTCGATGTTCGGCAGATCAGCAGACGGTTCGGCGACACGCTTGCCGTCGACGACGCGACGTTGAGCGTCCGCAGGGGCGATTTCCTGACGATCTTAGGCCCCAGCGGCTGCGGCAAGACCACGCTGCTTCGGATGATCGCCGGCTTCCTGGAGCCCTCCGGCGGCCATATCCTGATCGACGGCAAGCCAATGGACGACGTGCCGGCCCATCGCCGCTCGATCGGCATGGTGTTCCAGAAGCTCGCCCTGTTTCCGCACATGACGGCGGCGCAGAATGTCGCCTATCCGCTGAAGATGCGCCGCTTCGAACGGGGCGAGATCGCAGCCCGCGTCGACCGCTTCCTGAAGCTCGTCCGGCTCGATGGTCTGGGCTCGCGGCGTCCGCACGAATTGTCGGGCGGCCAGCAGCAGCGCGTCGCGATCGCCCGCGCGCTCTCCTTCAGCCCCGACCTTTTGCTGCTCGACGAGCCTCTATCGGCGCTCGACAAGAAACTGCGCGAGGAGATGCAGCTCGAATTCCGCCGCATCCAGCAGGAACTGGGCGTGACGACCATCAACGTCACCCACGACCAGCGCGAGGCACTGGTGATGTCCGATCAGATCGTCGTCATGGACGCCGGCCGGATCGAGCAGGACGCGGCGCCCGAGGACGTCTATCAGAACCCCTCGACCGGCTTCGTCGCCCGCTTCCTCGGCATGACCTCGGTGTTTTCCGGCATCGTCGTATCGCAAACCGACGCCGGCCCGACGATCCGCGTCGGTGACCGCGAGATGCACGGCCGCGCCGGCTGTGCGTTCAAGCCGGACGACACGGTCGAATGCGCGCTCAGGGCCGAGCAGATCCGCATTCTCGAGGCCGGCGACGACGGCTGCGATACCCAGGTGGTGGCAACCGTCGAACAGCGCATTTTCGAGGGCGACCGGGTCGTCTACCAGGTTCGGGTGCCCGCCCTCGCCGACGCGACCCTCTATGCTTTCGACCACGACCCGCTGCAGCATCGGCGGCACGGGGTGAATTCGACCATAACAATAGGCTGGAACGCAGCGGACCTGTTCGCGTTTCCGGTGGAACCAGCCACCTGACGCCCCCTACTCACATTCGGGACCTCACACCTAAAAAGGAGAGTGATAATGGCAAAACGCATCACTGGAACCGGGATCAACAGGCGGACCCTGCTGCAGGGCACGGCGGTCACCGCCGGCGCGCTGATGGCACCCAACATCGTCATCGCGCAGGAAAAGCCGAAGGAGCTTATCGTACGCGCCTGGGGCGGCGCCTGGGGCGAGGCGCTGAAATCCGGCGTCGCCGACGGCTTCACCGCCGAGACCGGCATCCCCGTGCGGCTCGACTTCACCGAGGACAACGAGATCAAGCCGAAGATCTGGGCGGCCGTCGACCAGGGCCGGGTGCCGCCGATCCACGTCAACTGGGATACCACGACGAACGCGACGATCTCGGCGCGCCGCGATGTCTGCGTCGACTTGAGCGACCTGCCCAACCTGAAGGGCCTGTTGCCGATCGCCAAGCCGACCGGCTTGGAGGGCTGGCCGCTCGTCAACACCTATTCCTATGTCTATGTCTGCGCCTACCGGCCCGAAGCCTTCCCCGAAGGCGCGCCGACCACCTGGAAGGTGCTGCTTGATGAAAAGTTCAAGAAGCGCAGCGCGCTTTATGACGACGGCATCGGCTTCAACCCGATCGCGGTGATCGCCGGCGGCGGCACGCTTAAGGATATCCCCGACAACATGGAGCCGGGCTGGGAGTTCTACCGGAAGCTGAAGGCAAACGAGCCGCTGCTCGGCGAGGACCCGGATTTCACCTCCTGGTTCCAGAATGGCGAGATCGACATCGCCTGCACGATCTCCGTCAACGCGCGGGCTGCCCGCGAAAGCGGCATCGAGGTCGAGTGGACCGTGCCGGAGGAAGGCTGCAAGGTCGACACCGACGGCTTGTGGATCCCCAGGGGCCTGCCGGAGAACGAGGAATACTGGGCCAAGCAACTCGTCAACTACGCGCTGTCGAAGGACGCCCAGGAGAAATGGTGCGGCGCGCTCGGCCTGCCGCCGGTCTATCCCGGCCTGCCGGTTCCAGCGGACTTGCAAGGCGATCCGGCCTATCCGACGACGCCGGAAGACTATGCCAAGCTCGTCTCGATCCCCTCGCCGATCCTGGTCGACAATCAGCCGATCTGGTTTGCCAAGTTCAACGAGATCTTCCAGGGCTGAGTGGTGATCGTCACCCGCGACCGCGCGTCCCCGACCGGGGGCGCGCCTTTGTTCCTACCAGCCTGACCCGACGCCATGGCCTCCGCCCAATCCGCACCTTCGCTGTTCTGGCGCCTGATCGACGGCCTCGAGGCGCTCCTGCGCCGCCTGGTTCCGCCGAAGCGGCGCGGCGTCACGGGCTGGCTGTTCCTGGCCCCCGCCCTGCTGCTTGTCGGCATTCTCGCGGTCGGGCTCGGCTACATCATCGAATACAGCTTCCATGAACTCGATATCGCCACCTACCGCCTGAAGGACGCCTACAGCCTCGGCAACTATCAGACGCTCATCGAGCGGCCGGTCTATCGCAACGTCTTGTGGCGCAGCCTCCTCGGCGCGGCGCTCGTCACCGCGATCACGCTGTTCTTCGCCTTCCCCTATGCCTATGCGATGACGCGCACGCGCTCCGCCGCCATGCGCAAGTTCCTGCTGATCGCGCTGTTCCTGCCCTTCTTCATCGGCCAGGTGGTGCGCGCCTATGGCTGGCTGATCATCTTGGGCAAACAGGGCGTCATCAACGCGATGCTCGCCGGTCTCGGCCTCGGCACGCTCGATCTCATCTACAATTACGGCGCGGTGATCTTCGGCCTGATCCAGTACATGCTGCCGTTTGCGGTCCTCCTGCTGCTGCCCGCGCTCGCGGCGATCCCCGAGGATGTCGAGATGGCGTCCGAAGGGCTCGGCGCCAACTGGGTCTCGACCTTCCGCCATGTCGTGCTGCCGATGGCAAAGCCCGGCCTGATCGGTGCCGGCATCGTCGTCTTCACCCTGACGCTCACCGATTTCGCCATGCCGGAAATCCTCGGCGGCGGCACCACGGATTTCGTCGCAAGTGCGATCTACGATTCCTTCTTCCAGATCTCCAATGCCGGTCTCGGCGCGGCGCTGTCGGTCGCCCTGGTGCTGATCGGCAGCGCCTTCGTCGCGCTGTTCTTCTCGATTGCCGGGTCGACGACGCTCGATATCGGCGGAGAGAAAAAATGACGGGATCGCGCGGCAAGTCGGTCTTCATCTGGACCGTCACCTGGTTCTGCGTCATCACGCTGAGCGCCCCGACCGTCATCATCATCGGCGCCTCGTTCACGGCCGGCGAGATCATCCAGTTCCCGCCCGACGGCCTGTCGCTGCGCTGGTACGATGCGCTGATCGGCCAGACCGCCTTCACCGACGCGCTGTGGCGGACGCTCTACGTCTCGCTCGTCTGCACGGCGGTCAGCATCCCCGCCGGCGTGCTGGCGGCGCTCGCGACCGTGCGCTACCGCCTGCGCTTCCGCCCGGCGATCCAGGTCTACCTGCTCCTGCCCTTCACCATCCCGCTGGTCGTCTCAGGCATCGGCATGATGGTCTGGTTCGGCGAGTTGCGCATCCTCGGCGCGCTGTGGCCGGTCGGCGTCGGCCTCTGCGTCATCAACCTGCCCTTCATGATCTGGGCGGTCAGCGCCTCGGCCAGCGCGCTCGACCCGGAACTGGAGAACGCGGCGGCCAACTGCGGGGCGGGGCCCGTCATGGTGTTCTTCACCGTCACCCTGCCCGCCGTGACGCCCGGCATCATCACCGGCGCGCTGTTGATGTTCATCCTCGCCGTCAACGAATTCCTGGTGAGCCTGTTCCTGACCGACAGCCGCACGGTCACCCTGCCCGTGCAGATCTACAATTCGATCCGCAGCGTCATCACGCCCGATCTCGCGGCGATCTCGGTCGTCTATATCGTCCTGGCGCTCGCCGCCGTCTGGCTGCTCGACCGCCTGGTCGGCCTCGAAATCTTCCTCAAGTCCCGCTGACCATTTTCGATGGTGTGCCTTGATGCCGAAGACTAAAAATCACCTTCATTAATAATACGCTATCCGGAATAGCTCATAATCCACAACAAGCCACATCCAATCTCAGGAGGCCTCATGTTCGTCCAGATCGTCCACATCCACGTCAAGCCCGGTCTGCAGGACCGGTTCCTCGAAGTGTTCCAGCAGAATGTCGACGGTTCCCGCAACGAGCCGGGCAATGTCAGCTTCGACGTTCTCCAGGACCCCGAAGACGAAACCCATTTCGCGATCTACGAGGTATTCCGCTCGGAAGCCGACCTGGACGCCCATCGACAGACCGACCACTTCAAGGCGACCGTCGCCGCGATGGCGAAGCTGGTGACCGACAAGCGATCGAAGGAGGTCTATCGCCGCGTCCGGTAGGCTCTACTCGGCCTCGCGCATGCGCTCGGCGCAGGCGCGCACGTGGTCCAGAAACGCCTGCTGCGCCCGCGTCGGCAGCCAGTTTGCCCGGGTCGCAAGCCCGATCTCACGGGCCGGCCAGTCGATATCGGTTTCAAGGCGCACGAGCGAGCCCTTGGCGATGTCCGCCTTTGCCTGCAGGCCGGAAATGCAGCCGATGAGATCGCTCAGCGCCAGCACCTCGCGCATCAGCAGGATCGAGCCGGTCTCGATGATCCCCTCCGGCGGCGTGTCGTTACAAAAGACGGCGTCGAATTGCGCTCGCGTCGGCGTTCCGCTGCGCGGCACGGCCCAGGACTGGCCGGACAGATCATCGCGGCGCAGCGGCTGGCGCGCCACAAGCGGGTGCCCGGGGCGGACGACAAGCGCGAGACGATCGGCGAACAGCGCCTCCTGCACGATCGCCGGCGTCGGCGCCGGATCGCGCAGGGCGCCGACGATGCAGTCGACCTCGCCGCGCAACAGCCCGTCCAGCAGCATGTCGTAGCTGCCGTCGACGACGGAAACCGGCGTTGCCGGCCGGCTTTGCCGAAACGCCGCCAGCGCCTTGGGCAGAAGCGCCGCGCGCGACAGGGGCAGCGACCCGATGACGATGCGCCCGCCCTCCCGGCCATCGAATTCCGCAAGCTCCGCCAGGCCCTGATCGAGCTCCGAGAAGGCTAGCCGCGCCGCGCGCGCCAGGCCCCGAGCCAGGGGCGTGACCAGAAGGCCCGATGCGGTCCGGTGGAACAGCGGCTTGCTGGTCTCCGCCTCGATATGCCCCACCGCCCGGTGAACGGTTGGCTGCGCAAGGCCGAGCGCGGTCGCCGCGAGCGTGAAGCTCTGCCGCTCGCAGACGGCGATGAAGGCGGTCAGCTGCGCCGACGTCGCCGTCAGCACCAGTCGCGGCGACAACGCGCGCAGCACCGGATCGAGCAGCGCCAGCGCCCTCTCCACGCGCCTGGCCAGGATCAGGCCCCGATCGGTGGGATACAAGCCCCTCGACATGCGGTCGAACAGCGCGCCTCCGACATCGGCCTCCAGCTTGGCGAGCGCCTGGGTGACGGCGGGCTGCGACAGGTTGTGGCGCCCGGCGACCCGCGTGATCGTGTTGAGCCGCGTCGTCGTCAGGAACAGGCGCAGATGCCGGATGTTGCCGAGTGTCACATCCGCCTCGATATCCGGTCGATGCTCGAGGCGAAGGCCGAAGCCGCCTCGCCGAAACCGATGAACGCGAGATCCGAACCGTTCGTCACGCCCCGCCCCCCTTGCTCCCGCTCAAAATCATGGCGCCGATAGCGAATCGGCGGCGCCGCACCGTCGAATACTGACTGAAATTGAACCGAATGATTATGCAGTATAGCATAAACTTATATCACAAGACAGGGATTGAATTTGTCCTTTGCGCCGCTGGTGACGATGGTTCCCATCGGATGAACCCTGTTGCCGGAGCCCGCATGGCGCCTATGAAACCGAAAACCGCCCTCGTCATCTCCGCCCACGCCGCCGACTTCGTCTGGCGCTGCGGCGGCGCGATCGCGCTGCATGCCGACAAGGGCCATGACGTCACCGTCCTCTGCCTGTCCTTCGGCGAACGCGGCGAAAGCGCCAAGCTCTGGAAGCAGGGCGGCATGACGCTGGACAAGGTCAAGGCGGCCCGGCGCGACGAAGCCGAGCGCGCGGCCGAGGCACTCGGCGTCGCCGACCTTAAATGCCTGGATCTCGGCGACTACCCGCTGGAGCTTAGCCGCGACGACAAGGACAAGGTTGTCGACGTGATCCGCGCCGTTCAGCCCGCCTTCATGCTGAGCCACGCCTCCTACGATCCCTACAACACCGACCACATGTACACGACGCAGGTGGCGCTGGAATGCCGGATGATCGCGCAGGCCTGGGGGCACAATCCCGGCGAAACCGTCCTCGGCGCCCCGCAGCTCTACCTGTTCGAGCCGCACCAGACCGAGCAGATGGGCTGGAAGCCGGACGTTTTCCTCGACATCACCCCGGTCTGGGAGAAGAAACGCGCCGCCATCGAGTGCATGGAGGGCCAGGAGCACCTCTGGGACTACTATACGCGCGTCGCGATGAACCGCGCCAATCACTTCAGGCGCAATTCCGGCGGCCAGTCCGGCGGGCGCGACTGTCAGTATGCGGAGGGCTTCCAGTCGGTCTTTCCGCGCACCGTGGATGAGCTATAGGGCGCCAGAAAGCGCAAGGCGCATCAAGGAACCCTGTCATGACGACGCCGACCAACCCCTCCCCCGACATCGCCCATCTCGGCCATGTCGAGATGCTGACCGACCGGTATGACGCAAGCCTCGACTTCTTCACCCGGGTCTATGGCCTGAAGCTGTCCGGCGAGGACGACACCTCGGCCTATCTGCGCGCCTGGGACGATTACGAGTTCTGCACCCTCAAGCTCACCCGCCATACCACCACCGGGGTCGGCCATGTCGCCTACCGCGCCGCCTCGCCGGAAGGGCTGGAGCGGCGCGTTAGGGCGATCGAGGCCTCCGGTTTCAAACGGCACGGCTGGGTCGACGGTGATCTCTCGCACGGGCGGGCCTACCGGTTCGAGGATCCCTTCGGGCACGTCTTCGAGCTCTATTGGGACACGGTCCGCTACGCGCCCGATGCCGACGACACCCCGGCGCTGAAGAACATGGCGTCGCGCTTCCACGCAAGCGGCGCCTGCCCGCGGCGGCTCGATCACCTCAACCTCCTGTCGGAGGACGTCACCGAATTCCGCCGCTTCATGGAAACCTGCCTCGGCGCGCGGGTGACGGAACTGATCAGGCTCGACAACGGCCGCCTCGGCGGCTGCTGGTTCACCGTCAACAACAAGACCTACGACCTCGCCTGCACCGAAGAGCATGGCGGCGGCAATGGCCGGCTGCACCACGTCACGTTCGCCACCGACAGCCGCGAGGACATCCTGCGGGCTGCCGATATCTTCCTGGAAAACGGCGTGCATATCGAAACCGGGCCGCACAAGCACGCGGTCCAGGGCACCTTCTTCCTCTATGTCTGGGAACCGGCCGGCAACCGCGTCGAGCTCGCCAATGCCGGGGCCCGGCTGATCCTGGCGCCGGACTGGCAGCCGGTCGTCTGGACCGAGACGGAGCGCAGGAAGGGCCAGGCCTGGGGCCTCAAGACCATCGAGAGCTTCCACACGCACGGCACGCCACCCGTCAAGGCGGCACCATGAAGGCAGCATCGTGATGGGCGTCGTCGTCCAGGAGATCGCCCGCGCCGACGCAGCCGTGATCGCAGCGCTTGGAGCCGCCGGTGTCTCGACGGTGCACGAGGCGCAGGGCCGGCGCGGCTGCCTCGCCCCCCATATGCGGCCGATCTATCCGGGCGCGCGGATCGCCGGCCCGGCGGTGACGATCTCGGCGCCGCCCGGCGACAACTGGATGCTGCATGTGGCGATCGAACAGGTGCGCGACGGCGATATCCTGGTGCTCGCCCCGACCTCGCCCTGCACGGATGGCTATTTCGGCGACCTGCTCGCCACCTCCGCCCGCGCGCGCGGCTGCCGGGGCCTCGTCATCGATGCCGGCGTGCGCGATATCCGCGACCTGACCGAGATGGGGTTTCCCGTCTGGTCGAAGGCCGTTTCCGCACAGGGCACGGTCAAGGAGACGGTCGGCTCGGTCAACGTGCCGATCGTCTGCGCCGGCCAGGCGATCGCGGCCGGCGACGTCATCGTCGCCGATGACGACGGGGTCTGCGTGGTCCGGCGCGAGGAGGCGCAGGAGGTGCTTGAGCGGGCCGAAGCTCGCCTTGCCGCCGAAGCCGAGAAACGGGCGCGGCTTGCCGCCGGCGAACTCGGCCTCGACCTCTACGACATGCGCGCGCGGCTTGCCGAGAAGGGCCTGAAATATGTCTGATCCGGAAACGGACGGCATTTCCTGCCTGTGGATGCGCGGCGGCACGTCGAAGGGCGCGTATTTCCTTGCCGACGACCTGCCGGATGAGCCACAGGCCCGCGACGACCTGCTGCTGCGCATCATGGGTTCGCCCGACCCCCGCCAGATCGACGGTATCGGCGGCGCCGATCCGCTGACCTCGAAGGTCGCGATCCTGTCGCCGTCGCCCCGGGCGGACGCGGATATCGACTATCTCTTCCTGCAGGTCTTCCCCGACCGCGCCCTGGTGTCGGACGCGCAGGGTTGCGGCAACATCCTGGCAGCCATCGGCCCCGCCGCGATCGAACGCGGCCTCGTGGCAGCCCGTGACGATCTAACCGAAATCCGCATCCACATGCGCAACACGGGACAGATCGCGCTGGCGCGGATCGCAACGGCGGGCGGCCGGGTCCGCTATGACGGCGACACGGCGATCGACGGCGTTCCGGGAACGCATGCCGCCGTGCCGCTCCTGTTCGACAGTCTCGCCGGATCGATCTGCGGATCGCTGCTGCCGACCGGCAACGCCGTCGACGCGGTCGAGGGCGTCCGCTGCACCCTGATCGACAACGGCATGCCCTGCGTCGTCATCGACGGTGCCGACTTCGGGGCAACCGGCCGGGAAGACCGCGAGGCGCTGGAGGCGGATGGCGCGCTCAAAGACCGGCTCGAAGCAATCCGGCTCAACGCCGGCCGGTTGATGGAACTCGGCGACGTCACCGACAAGACCGTGCCCAAAATGACGCTGGTGTTTGCGCCGCAACGCGGCGGCGTCGTCATGACGCGTTCCTTCATCCCGCACCGCGTCCACGCATCGATCGGCGTCTTCGCCGCCGTCAGCGTCGCCACCGCGTGCTGCCTGCCCGATAGCCCGGCCGCGGCCGTTGCCCGTCTGCCCTCCGGCAACGCCTTCGCCATCGAACACCCCACCGGTGCGACCAGCGTCCTGGTCGACCGCGATGGCGAGGGCCGGATCGCCGGGGCCGGTATCGTCCGCACCGCCCGGAAGCTCTTTGACGGACGCGTGTTTCCGCGCGTTTGACGCCTGAACAGACGCTCTTCGCGCCTTCGGTCCAGCCTGTGAAGCGATCGCAGATCGCCCGCGTTCTCGCATACATTCCCTGCTATGGAGCCGTGACAGTCGCCTTGGAAACGTGGAAGATCGAACGAGCCCGCCGGCCGGAAGGAGGAGTTCCCGATGTATCGCATCCGCCTCTTCGCGGTCCGCCATGCGCGCGGGTTCGAGTGGATCTACACGCGCTTCGAGGCGGTGATGGTCGCCCTCGACCCGGTCTTTTCCCGGCTCGGCTACAATCGCGTCGAGCGGCCGGTCGCCGTTGTCGAACGCGCCCTCAAGGGGTTGCTGTTCGACTGCCGGATGTGCGGACAGTGTGTCCTGTCGTCGACCGGCATGTCGTGCCCGATGAACTGCCCCAAGCAATTGCGCAACGGTCCGTGCGGCGGGGTGCGCGACGGTGGCTTCTGCGAGGTCAGGCCGGCGATGCGCTGCGTCTGGGTCGAGGGCTGGGATGGCGCCTCGCGCATGCGCGGCGGCGACCGCATCCGCGAGGTTCTGCCGCCGGTCGACCGCAGCCTCGAGGGCTCGTCGGCCTGGCTGCGGGCAAGCCGCGAAAAGGCTACCGCCCTGCGCGCGGCCCGCGACGCGGCGCGCACGTCGATGGCCGAGGCCTTTGCCGAAGCCCGCGACATCGAGCCGGCCTCCGCGCCGCTCGCCGAGGAGCCGTCGAGCGCGGTCAATCGCGGAGACCAGCCGTGAGCGCGCCCTATACCGATCCGGACACGATCCACTCCTACGAGGAGCCGCCGGAGGGTTTCGTTGCCGGCAGCAAGCTGGAACGGACCTTGCGCGCCGGGCATTTCGCCGTGACCGCCGAACTCAACCCGCCCGACAGCGCCGATCCGGCCGACGTCTTCGCCGCCGCCGAACCGCTGGCCGATGTCTCCGACGCGATCAACGCGACCGATGCCTCCGGCGCCAACTGCCATATGTCGTCGATCGGCATCTGCGCGCTGCTGACCCGCGCCGGGCACGGCACGGTCTATCAGATCTCCTGCCGCGACCGGAACCGCATCGCCATTCAGGGCGACGTGCTGGGCGCGCCCGCCATGGGCGTGAAGAACGTGCTCTGCCTGACCGGCGACGGGGTCGGCGTCGGCGACCAGCCGGGCGCCAAGCCGGTCTTCGATCTGGATTCGGTGTCGCTTCTCAGGATGATCCGGACGATGCGCGACGACGGCATGTTCCTGTCGGGCCGCAGGATCACGCGGCCGCCGCGTCTCTTCCTCGGCGCGGCCGAAAATCCGTGCATCGAGCCGTACGAATGGCGGCCCGACCGGCTCGCCAAGAAGGTCGAGGCCGGCGCCGAGTTCATCCAGACGAACTATATCTACGACCTGCCCCGCTTCGAGGCCTTCATGGCCCGCGTCCGCGATCTTGGATTGCACGAGCGCGTCTTCATCCTGGCCGGTGTCGGCCCCCTCGCCTCGCCGCGCGCGGCCCGCTGGATGCGCGCCAACGTGCCGGGCATCCACATTCCCGACCCTGTCATCGACCGGCTTGAAAAGGCGGACAAGCCGGGCGAGGAAGGCACGCGGATCTGTATCGAGCTGATGCAGCGGATCCGCGACATCCGCGGCGTCGCCGGTGTCCATGTGATGGCCTATCGGCGCGAGCATCTCGTCTCCGAGATCGTCCAGCGCTCCGGCGTGCGGGCTCAGGCGCCGCCGGTATCGCGCTGAACGAGCTCCTTGTAGAGCGCCCGGATCCGCGCCGTCACCGGCCGCTCGCCCGAGCCGATCGGCTTGCCGTCGATCGAGGCGACCGGCGTCTGCGCGCCGAACGTGCCCGTCAGGAAGGCCTCCTCGGCGCCATAGGCCTCGTAGAGCGTGTAGTTTTTCTCGAACACCGGAATGTCGTTTTCCCGGCACAGGTCGATCACCTTCTGCCGCGTCACGCCGTTCATGCAGTGGTCCGGCGTCGACGTCCACACCTCGCCCCGGCGCACGATGAAGAAGTTGCAGGCGTTGGTGGTGTTGACGAAGCCGTAGGGGTCGAGCATCAGCGCCTCGTCGGCGCCGGCGGCCTCCGCCTGCAGGCAGGCGATGACGCAGTTCAGCTTGGAATGGCTGTTGAGCTTGGCATCCTGGCTCATCGGCAGGCCGCGCACCTGCGGCACCGTGGCAAGACGGATGCCCTTGCTCTGCACGCTGTCGGACGGCCTGGAATGCTCCATGATGATCACGAAGGTCGGCCCCTGCCGGCTTAAGGCGGGATGCTGGAACGGCTTGTCCTTGACCCCGCGCGTCAGCATCATCCGGCAATGGGCGTCGCCGGTCATGCCGTTCGCCGCGGCCGTCCTGTTGAGCGCGTCCAGGATATCGGCCCGGCTCATGCCGACATCGAGCGACACCGCCTTGCAGGAGTCGAAGAAGCGGTCCATGTGCTCGTCGAAGAACGCCCATTTGCCGTTATAGAGCCGCATGCCCTCCCACATGCCGTCGCCGAGCATGAAGCCGGAATCATAGACCGAGACCTTCGCCTCGTCCCGGTGGACGAGATCGCCGTTGATATAGATCTTGAGGTCCTTGTTGCGGTCGTCGGCGACCGCGTCATGTGTCGTCTGGCTTTCGGCGGGCATGGCGTTTCCAATCCGGTTGTCGGCGAAATCATGTCGCCTTTGCCGAGATTCGCAAATGCCGGGAGTGACGCCGCCGCAGGTCCGGCGCCGAACCGGCTTCCGCGGCGCCGGATTGCGTGATTTCCTGTCCGAAATCCATTCACATACGACAATGCCGCCCTACTGGGCGGACAAGGAGAAGAAGATATGATCGACCGTTATGCCAAATACGAGCGCCTGAAATTCGACTGGCCGGGCGAGCGCATCCTGCGCATCACCATGGAAAACCCCGGCCGGCTCAATTCCGCCGACCGGGTCATGCATGCCGAACTGGTCGAGATCTGGCGCGATGTCGACGCCGACCCGGACGTCAGCGCGGCGATCATCCGCGGCGCCGGCAATGCCTTCTCCGCCGGTGGCGACCTCGATCTCGTCCAGGAGATGACCGAGGATTTCGACACGCTGTCGCGTGTCTGGAAGGAGGCCCGCGATCTCGTCTACAACCTGGTGAACTGTTCCAAGCCCTTGGTGTCCGCCATGGAGGGACCGGCCGTCGGCGCGGGTCTGGTCGCAGGCCTCCTTGCCGACATCTCGATCGCATCCAGGACTGCCCGCATCATCGACGGCCACACCCGGCTCGGGGTCGCCGCCGGCGATCACGCCGCGATCGTCTGGCCGCTTCTGTGCGGGCTTGCCAAGTCGAAATACTATCTGATGCTGTGCGAACCGGTCGACGGCGCGGAAGCCGAACGGATCGGCCTCGTCTCGCTGTGCACCGAGCCGGAAGACCTGCATGACAAGGCGCTCGAGGTGGCGAGGAAGCTCGCCGCCGGCTCGCCGACCGCGTTGCGCTGGACGAAATACGCCCTCAACAACTGGCTGCGCATGGCCGGCCCGACCTTCGATACCTCGCTGGCGCTGGAATTCATGGGCTTCAAGGGGCCGGATGTCCAGGAAGGCCTCGCCTCGCTGCGCGAAAAGCGCAGGCCCGTCTTCACCAAGGACTGCCCGCTTTAGGGATCCCCCTCGCCTGTCGGCTCCGCCAACGCAGATCCCCTCGGATACAGGGCGCTTGCACGTGCGGCAGGCCCCGTTGTTTCAAGCCGGAAATCCGGCTCGCGGGGGCTGCCGGCCCGGCCGCAAACCTATTGTGTTGTTTAGGAGCGATTATCTGCTAAGCTCCGTCTTTCATTGCCTTGCGACCAAGTTATGATTTCATTCAAGCATTTAAAATGCCTTTTTCTGGCGTGCATCGTCCAAATATTTTTCGGCATAATTCTGACATCTTCCAGTATTGCTGAAACAAAAGACAATCCCGAGGCGGCGCGCGGCGTTCTGGATCTGAAGGCCGTGGACTGGCGGTTTGACTCAGATGGCGCCGTGCTGATCCCGCAATGGCTGTTCTTCGGCAACCAGCTGCTGTCCGATGAGGACTTCACCGGCGATACGCCGCCGGTGACCGATACCGTCATGAACTGGCCCAGTTTCTGGCCGGGCCTGGCAACACCTGATGGCCCGATGCCGCGCTACGGATACGCGACCTTGTATCTGGAGATCCGCTTCGCCGAACCGACCAAGGGTCTCGGCTTGCGAATGGGCCGGGTCTTTACCGAGTATCAGCTGACCGCAAACGGCGAGGTTCTGGCCGCGGCCGGCAGGGTCGGCACCGATCGGGCCTCCGCGGTGCCGAACGGCAAGGACAATTTCGTCCGCATTCCCGACGGCATCGAAACGCTCCGGCTGGTTCTTCAGATTTCCAATTTCTCGAACTGGCTCGGCGGCGGCTCGCAATTCGGATCGATCATCGGCGACTACGACGCCATAAATCAGGACAACCAGCACTACGCCTATTTCTTCTGGTTCATCGGCGGCACGTTCATCATCCTCGCCTTCTATCACCTGGGAATTTACTCCCTGAGGACTGAGGACAAGTCCGCCCTGTGGTTTGCCTTGTTCTGCCTCGGTTTCGTCGTGCGCGTTTTCACCCAGCTTTACAACTTCATGTATGATTTCAACGACGGGGAGTATTATTACTTAGCAGCAAAACTGAACTGGTTTTCAATCTATTCGTTTACACCGCTGTTCGCCTTGCTCGTAAACAGTGTTTATCCGAAAGATACCCATAAGTGGGTTATAAGCACCTCTGTCTTCGTCGGCGCCACGTGTGCCTTACTGATTCTCGTTCTGCCGCTCGAAATATTCTCGCGATCCGTTTATTATTATGTCGCATTTTCGTTTGCGGTCGTTTTCTATGCGAACTACGTCTCCATCGTCGCCCTGATCAGGAGACGCGAGCAAAGCGTACTGTTCTTTGCCAGCCTGTTTGTCTTTTCCTTTACGATGATCGGCTCGGTTCTCGACGTCACGCAGATATTCTCCACCCGCGAGTCCCTGCCCCTCGGCTTTCTGGTCTTCGCCGCCGGGCAGGCATTCCTGCTGTCGCAGCGATTTTCGCGCTCCTTCAAGCGTGTCGAAGCGCTGTCGGCGGAAATGGTCGCCAAGAACGAACACCTTCAGGCCCTGTCGAACGCCCTGTCGGAAAACAACGAACGGCTGCAGAAAATCGACAAGCTCAAGGAGCAGTTCCTCGCCAATACCTCGCATGAGCTGCGCACACCGCTCAACGGCATTATCGGACTGACGGATTCGATCCGGGCCGGCGCCAAGGGGCCGATCAACGACGATGTCGACCGCACGCTCGAGATGATCTCGGCCAGCGGCCGCAGATTGTCGAAGCTGGTCAACGATATTCTCGATTCCGCGAAACTGGGCAACCGGGAACTCGAACTGTCGCGCAGCGCCGTCGATTTGCACGAGATCGTCGAGATCGATCTGCACATATCCCGTCCGCTTGTCGGCTCGAAATCGATCGAGCTGTTCAACCGGGTGCCGATCGATCTGCCGCTTGTCGATGCCGACGAAGACCGCCTTCAGCAGATCCTGCAGAACCTGATCGGCAACGCCATCAAGTTCACCGAGAAGGGACACGTGACGGTGACGGCGAAGGAGCGCGGCAGGATGGTCCTCATTGAGGTCGAGGATACGGGGATCGGCATTCCCGAGGACAAGTTCGACACGATCTTCGACTCCTTCCAGCAGGTCGATCCCTCGATCGAACGCAAATATGGCGGGACCGGCCTGGGACTGTCGATCACCAAGAATCTCGTCCTGCTGCATGGCGGCGAAATCTGGGTCGAATCCGAGCCGGGCGCGGGAAGCCGGTTCTGTCTGACGCTGCCGACGGCATCCGATCAGATGATCGCAAGGACATCCGCCAATCTCGTGCCCGGCGATTCAACGATGCGGCCGATCCTGACCGGAGAACCGGTGCCCAGTGCCGGTATGCCCGATCGATCCCGCGTGGCGGCGGCAGGCGAGACGGTCCGGAACGATCACAGCGTCCTCAAAGACGCCCCGAAGAGCGGCGGCGACAGGATGTCCGTCCTCATCGTCGACGACGACGAGGTCAACCGGCATGTGGTCGCCAATTTCCTCGGACTGGAAGCCTACGATGTCTACGAGGCGGAGGACGGTATCAAGGCGCTTGAGGTCATGTCGGCCCGTCGCCCCGATCTGATCCTGCTCGATATCATGATGCCCAGGCTCAACGGCTTCGAGGTTTGCCGGAAGATCCGCGCCGAGACCGATCTGTCCGATACCCCGGTCATCTTCCTGTCGGCCAAGGACAGGACGGAAGATCTCCTGGCCGGCTTCGAGAGCGGCGGCAACGACTACCTGACCAAGCCCGTCTCCGGACCGGAGCTGATCGCCCGCGTCGAGACGCATGCCAAGTTCTCGCGCCTGAAGGCGGAAGCGGTCAGGCAGGAGAAACTGGCGGCGATCGGCCAGATGGCGGCCGGCATCGTGCACGACTTCAAGAACTCGATCGGGGTCATCAAGGGATATGCGGAAATGATCGCGGAAGACGATCTGGACGATCGTCTGGAGGCCGCGGAATTCGCAACGACCATCGCCTCCGAGGCCGATCGGATCAGCAGCATGGCCTATGACATCCTCGAGTATTCGCGTGGCGAACTGACGCTCGACCGGTCGAATGTGACCGTTTCCACGTTCCTGGAGGACGTCCGGATCGCGATTGCACCCTACTTCAGCCAGCGAGGACTGGCCTTCACGGTTACCGATGCGCCTGATGCGACGATCTCAATCGATCGGCGCCGCATGGTCCGCGCCTTTGCGAATATCGCCGGCAACGCAGCCGAATCCCTGTCTTCCGAACCCTTGGCGGCCGAAGGGCGGTTCGCGCTGTCGGCGCGCCTTGTCGATGATGGCGTCGAATTCGAGTTGCGGGACAACGGACCTGGAATTCCGGCGCATATTCGCGACACGCTCTTTGACGCCTTCGTTACTCACGGCAAGGAGGCTGGAACCGGGCTCGGGCTGGCGCTTGCCAAGAGCACGGTCGATGCCCATGGCGGATCGATCCGGTTCGAGACGGAACGCGGCAAAGGCACCGCCTTCTTCATCGTGCTCGGCCGGATATGAACCTTTCGCGCCGGGTCGTCCTGCTCTAAACGCCCGCGGCCGCACCGGGCAGATCGAGTTGGCCGCCGGAGACAAGCATGCCGATACCAGCCGCGTTGTTGTCCAGATCGGCAATCTGCGCCTCGGGAACCGGCGCGCGGCGACGCGCTTTCGGGTCCGGCCGCGGCACGGCCGACAGCAGCCGTTGCGTATAGGGATGGGCGGGGGCCCGCAGGACCTGCTCCGTCGGGCCGATCTCGACGATCTCGCCCCGGTACATCACCGCGATGCGGTGGCTCATCCGCTCGACCACGGCGATATCGTGCGAGATGAACAGGAAGGCGATGCCGAGGCTTTCCTGGATCTCGCACATCAGCCGGGTGACCCGGTCGGCGGTGGAGACGTCGAGGGCGGAGACCGCCTCGTCGGCCAGGATCACCTTCGGCGACACCGACAATGCCCGGGCGATGCACAGCCGCTGCCGCTGGCCGCCGGAAAACTGATGCGGGAAGCGGCGGGCGGCGTCCCGGTCGAGACCGACCTTGTCGAGCAGATCGGCTGCGAGCGCTTCCCGCGCCGCCGCATTCAGGCCGCTGTGCAGATAGGCGGGCTCGGTGATCAGGTCGCGGACATTCAGCCTGGGATTGAGGCTCGCGAACGGGTCCTGAAAAACCATCTGGACCTTGCTGCGTTCGGCCCTGAGCGCGGTCTGGTCGAGCGCGGTGATATTGCGCCCGGCAAGGATCACCTCGCCCCCGTCCGGCTCGATCAGGCGCATCAGCGACCGCGACAGGGTCGACTTGCCGCAGCCCGATTCGCCGACCAGGCCGAGCGTCTCGCCGGCCCGGATCTCGAACGACACATCCTTGACCGCGTGCGCCACGGTCTTCGGCTTCAAAAACCCGCCAGCCTGGCTGAAGCTCCTGGCCAGTCCCCTGACGGACAGCACCACCTCGTTGCTTTCGACCGGCGGGCGCGGCGTGGCCTGGCCGAGTTTCGGCGTTGCCGCCATCAATTGCCGGGCATACTCGGAACGCGGCGCGGCAAACAGCGCCTCGACGCTTGCGGTTTCCTCCATCACCCCGTGGCGCAGCACCGCGACGCGATCGGCGATCTCGGCGACGACGCCCATGTCGTGGGTGATGAACAGGACCGCCATGCCGAGTTCGGCCTGCAGCGATTTCAACAGCGCCAGCACCTCCGCCTGGGTGGTGACGTCGAGGGCGGTGGTCGGCTCGTCGGCGATCAGCACATCTGGCCGGCAGGCAAGCGCGATCGCGATCATCACCCGCTGGCGCAGGCCGCCGGACAATTCATGCGGATATTGCCGCAGCCGACGCGCCGGCTCAGGGATACGGACCTGTTCGAGCGCCCGTTCGGCGGCCTTGAGCGCATCGACCCGGTTCAGCCGCTGATGCCGCCGCAGCACCTCGCAGAGCTGCTCGTCGATCCGCATCACCGGATTGAGCGACGTCATCGGCTCCTGGAAGATCATCGAGATCCGGTTGCCGCGCAACTTCTGCAACGCCTGTTCCGGCAATGTCGTCAGGTCGACCGGATCGTCGGACCCGAGACGGATCGCGCCATCGGTGATCCGCCCGCCTTCGCGCTCGATCAGCCGCAGCACCGACAGCGCGGTTGCCGACTTGCCCGATCCGGATTCACCGACCAGCGCCAGCGTTTCGCCGGCCCCGATATTGAAGGAGAGCGATTTGACCGCCTGGTGCCGCCCGAAGGAAACGGACAGGCGCTCGACGGAAAGAACGGGCCGGTCGGACATGGGGTTCCTCACACAAAGGGCTGCAGCGGCGGCGTCCAGCGCCCGGCCTGCGGCGTGACGCGCGCCTGGAACGGATCCTTGCCGAAGACCTGCCAGTCGACGCTGTCGGACAGCGTCATCAGCCCCCAGGCTTCGGCCGGCGCGCCCTGCGTCGTGAAGCTCTCGGTCAGCGACTGCTGGGTCAGATGGGTGATGCCGTCGACCTGCGTCAGCGTGTTCCAGTGGACGTGGCCTGACAGGCAGACGACCGGCACCCGCGCCTGCGCCAGGGCGGACCGGGCACGCTCGGATTCGGGATAAAGGGCGATCTCCGGATTGCGCTGGAAATAGTAATTGCCGATCTGGCTGTGGCCGGAGACCGGGACATGGCTTGCAACCAGCGTCGGTTTCTCCGCTGCCTGTATCAGCCGGCTCAGCCAGAGCAGGTCTTCCTCCGGCAGCTTGAAGCCGCGGTAATCGTCGTCGCGGGTGATCTTCGCATCGGCCCGCCACAGCGCAAGCTGCCAGTCGCCCAGATCCAGCAGTTCGTTTACCAGGGGCGTGCCGAAGATCTCTTCGTTTTCTTCCACGGCGAGGTAGTCGCGATCGTGATTGCCGCAGATATGATGGACGGGCGCGTCGATCCGGGCGAACGCCTCGGCCACCTCGCGCTCAAGCCCGAGATCGGTCTCGCGGTCGATATCCGAGATCCGGTCGCCCAGATCGAGAACCAAGTCGGGCTTCTCCTGCGCAACGAACGCCGCGAAGCGCTCCATCAGCGGCAGCGCGGCATCGCCGCGTTTTGTGTGCGAAGGCGCACCATGGTGGATGTCGGCGACGATCGCGACGCGAACGGGCATGCTTTTAGGTCCTCTCCCTTGGCGAATGAGAAAGCGGCGCGCCCCGGTCCGGAGCGCGCCGCAAAGCGCTTAGCTGTCCGACAGCGAGATGGAGCCGGCGCGGAAATCGAGCACATAGGGGATGTGCCCCGGCTTCGGCGCCCAGTTGACCGCCTTGTTCATCGCCCAGCTCTCGAAGGGACGATAAAGCGGCAGCACCGGCGGGTCCTGCTTGATCCGGTCCATCAGCTTGGCATAGGCCGCGTTGCGGTCGGCGACATCGGCGGAGAAGCGGAACTTCTCCCAAAGCGCGGCATAGTCCTCATCGGTGTTGAAGCGGCCGGCGCCCTCAGACGGGCCTTCCGGCGCCCACATCACGCCGAACGAACCGAACGGATCGGCGAAATACATCGGGTTCGACCAGGACCGCGCCATCAGGTCCGGGCTGTTGCCGGTCCATTCCTCGGTGACGTTGAGCTTGCCGTTGATGCCGACCTCGGCCCACATCTCCATGATCGCCTGGGCGGCCAGCACGCCGTTGGTGTAGTAGACCGGGAAGGCGTCGAAGACGATTTCTTCGCCGTTATAGGAGGATTCCGCGAGCAGCGCCTTGGCCTTCTCGGGATCATATTCGAAGGTGACGAGATCGGGCTGATGCAGCGCGCCCATCTCCTTCATCGTGTGGGTCGACGGCACGACCGCCTTGCCCAGCCACAGCGCCTCGTTCAAGAGGTCGCGGTCGATCGACAGCGACATCGCCTGACGGATCTTCGGGTCCTTAAGGTGCGGATGGTTGACATTCATGATCATGACGTGGAACAGCGCCGTCGCCGAGCCCTCGGTCTTCAAGTTCGGATCGGCGTTGATCAGGTCGAGCTGGTCGGGGGCGATGTTGGTGACGATATCGGCTTCGCCGGTCTTCAGCGCCGTGATGCGCGAGGCGGTTTCCGGGATGCGGATGACGGTCGCCGTCTCAAGCGGCGCCTTGTCGCCCCAGAAATCGTCGAAGCGGGTGTAGACGACCTTTTCGCCCGGCTGGAAGTCCGAGACCCGGTAGGGGCCGGTGCCGACGGGGGCGAGCGAGAAGGCCTCGTAGTCCCCGTCCTCGGCGACGTTCGGGTCGCCCGACAGGGCCTTGGTGTAGTCTTCCGGGATGATCATGACCTGCTGCAGGTTCATGAGCGTCTCCCAGAGCGGCTCCTCGCGCTCGACCCGGACGCGGACCGTGTAGTCGTCGACCTTGGTGGCTTCGGCGAAGTTGCCGAGCCGGTCCTTGGAGCGCACGACATAGGGCGCGAAACTCGCCTGATACATCCGGTTGAGCGAGAACACCACGTCGTCGGCGGTCATCTCATCACCGTTGTGGAACTTCACGCCCTCACGCAGCTTGAACTCCATGACGGTCGGCTCGACCAGTTCCCATTCGGTGGCGAGCGCCGGGCGCCATTCCAGCTCCAGCGTGTCGTGGTTCTTGCCCACAAGCGTGTCAAAGGCATTGTAGTAGAACTGCGAGCCGACATTGGAGTGATCCCGGCCCGGATCGAGATAGCTCGAGACGTTGGCGGCGCCTACGGTGATTTCCTGTGCGTTTACGCCGGTCGCCAGAAGGACGGCGGCGGTGGTCAGAAGCAGCTTTTTCATGTCCGTCTCCAGTTTCAGGATGATGAGCGTTTCGAGACTCTTCTTGTTGTCAGCGCTCGCGCAGCCGGACGTCGGCGCGGTCCCGCAGCCAGTCGCCGGTGATCTGCACGGAAAAGGTGAGAAGGATGATCATCACCGCTGGAACGGTGACCATCCACGGCGCCGTCGGCATGTAGTCGCGGCCATAGCCGACCATCGAGCCGAGCGTCGCCGTCGGCGGCTGGACGCCTAGCCCCAGGAACGACAGCGTCGATTCCAGGATGACGATGTTGGAGAGCGCCAGCGTGAACTGCACGACAAGCGGCGAGACGATATTCGGCAGGACATGCCGGATCGCGATATAGCGCGGCGATCCGCCCGAGGCGCGAGCCGCCTCGATGAACGGCATCTGCGTGATCTTGCGCACCTCGCCGCGCACGATGCGGGCATATTGCTCCCAGCCGGCAATGCCGAGCACGACGACCATCACCTCCAGCGAGGAGCCGAAGATCGCCAGGATCAGGAGCGCGATCAGCGTGAAGGGGATGGCGATCTGGATATCGACCGCGGCCATGATGATGTCTTCGGTAAAGCCGCGCTTCAGCCCGGCCAGCAGCCCCAGCGTGCCGCCGAGCAAAAGCCCGATCGAGGCGCCGGCAAGGGCCAGGCCGAGCGTCAGCCGCAGGCCGTAGAGGCTGCGCGACAGCACGTCGCGGCCCAGTTCGTCGGTGCCAAGATAGAAGCCGTCCTTGTAGCGCTCGAAACCGAGCGGCGGCCGCAGTCGCGAGATCAGGCTCTGGTCGAGCGGATCGAAGGGCGCGATCAGCGGCGCGAACGCCGCGAGCACGATCAGCGAGACGCCGACGATCGCGGCGATCTTCTGGATCAGGTTGGTGCTTGCCCAGAAGGTGCGGAGCATGCCCGGCTGCGCCGGAACCGCCGTGATATCCACCATTCCCCCTACCCCCTCGACAGCCGGATGCGCGGATCGGCATAGGCGTAGGCGATGTCGGTCGCCGCGTTGATCGTAACGACCGCGACGGCAACCGTGATCACGCCGAATTGCAGCACCGGATAGTCGCGCTGGATCGCCGAGGCGACGAGAAGCTCGCCAATGCCCGGCCAGGAGAAGATCGCCTCGACGACGACATTGCCGGCCGCCGCCAGCCCGGCGATCTGCAGGCCGAGCACCGACAGGATGGTGACGGAGGCGTTCCTGAGGCCGTGCTTCAGCACCACGACGGATTCCGGCAGCCCCTTGGCCCGCGCGGTGCGCATGAAGTCCTGCCCCAGAACGTCGAGCATGGCGTTGCGGGTAAAGCGGGTCAGCGCCGCGATCAGCACGCCCGACATCGCGATCGTCGGCATGATGAAATGCGCCGGACTGCCGTTGCCGACCACCGGAAGCAGGTTCCAGGTGAAGGCGAACAGCAGGATCATGAAGATCGCGATGATGAAATTCGGCACGGCGTAGCCGACGAAGGCAAGCGTCATGATGGCGCTGCCGACCCAGCTCTTGCGGTAGAGCGCGGCGAGAACGCCGAGCGGCAGCGACACGATGAGCGTCAGCGCCAGCGAACTGGCCAGCAGTTGCAGCGACGGCCCGATGCGCTCGGCGACGATATCCGCCACCGGCCGGCGCTCCAGGAAGGACAGGCCGAAATTGCCCTCCACCACGCCGCGCAGATAACGGGCATATTGCTCCCAGATCGAGCCGTTCAGGCCGAAATACTCGATCATCATGGTCCGGTCTTCCTCGGTAAGCCCCTCGCCGAGGGCTGTCTCGAGCGGCGAGCCGGACAGCCGGGTCGCGAAGAAGACCAGCGAGACGATGACAAACAGCGTCAGCGCCATCTTGGCGAGCGTGCGCAGCACATAGACCGTCACTGTCCCGCTCCGTTTCTGTTCAGATGCAAAAACGCCATGCCGGTCGCCTCGGCGACGGCGCCGTCGGTCTGCGGATTGTCGCCGACGAAGACGGCCTGCGCCGCCGGAATGCCGGTCGCGTCGAGCGCGGTTTCGACCAGGAAGGGATGCGGCTTGCCGACCGAGCGGAAGCCCGTCTGCGGCACCATCGCCTGGAGCGCAGCCAGCAGCGCGCCGGTCTCGGCAAGCGGCTCGCCATTTGCGCCGGGATGGGAGGCATCGGTGTTGGAGACCCACAAGCGGGCGCCGTTGGCCACCATCAGCGCCATCGCGTTCAACCGCTCGATGGAGAAGGAAAGATCACGGCACAGATAGACGACGGACGGAGCGCGCGTCGTCAGCCGGAAGCCCAGCGACACCGCGACCTGCCGCAGCGACTCGGACCCGAACAGCGCCAGCCGGGCGGCGGGATGGGCCTTGCTCAGGTAATGCAGCGACTGTTCGCCGGCGAGCAGGATGCGGTCGGCATCCACATGCAGGCCGATCCGCGCGAGATGGCAGCTCAGCTCGCCTGCCGTCTGCGTCGAATTGTTCGAGATGATCCACAGCCGGTCGCCGCAGGCTTCCACGAAGCCGTGCGCATCATCGAACGGGCGGTTCTGCGACACCAGGCAGCCGTCGAGATCGCACAGGACGAGCGAGGATGCCTCGACCAGCGACGCCTCCAGGCGCTCCGTCACTCGGATCCGATCTCGCATCAGCATCATTGCCAGGGCCACAGCTTTCCGGTCCGCTGCGACGCGGCCGCAGCGATTTGGTTTCACCAGCGAAACAACGGGTTATTGGAACCTCAACTCGCGGCGGAACCTGCCCATTGGCCGTGACGCGGCTGTGACAAATCCAAGCTATGGTTTGGCTGTCTCAAAGGAAGGGTTGGGTCTGTCCGATGCCACTGTCATTGCGGGTTCTCGAACATTTGCGCGTCGTCGCTGAAGCCGGCTCCTATTCGGCCGCTGCCCGGCAGCTCGGCCTGACCCAGCCGGCGGTTTCCCAGCAGATAAAGCGGCTCGAACAGGATTACCGCGTGTCGCTGTTTGCCCGCGAGAACGGCCGCCTGGTGCCGACCCCCTTGTGCGAACGCCTGAGCGAGGCGGCCGAGCGCGTCATCCAGGAGCACCAGTCGGCGGAAAACCTGCTCAGGCGCCACGGCGCGCTCGCCGGCGGCGACATCTCGATCGGGCTGGGCAACGCCATGCCGGGCATGTCGGTGATCGCCGCCTTCAACACCGCCTTTCCGCAGGTCAGCCTGCGCGTCGAGACGGGCTCGCATGACAAGATCATCCGCAAGGTGCTCGCCCATGAGGTCGATATCGGCATCCTGCCCGACATCCCCGCCGACCAGCGCTTTCGCCGCGAGCCGCTGCTGACCAACACGGTGGTGGCGATCGTCGGGCTCGGCCATCCGATGGCGCAACGTTCGCAGGTGAGCGTTCGCGACCTGGTGCGCGAACGCCTGATCTTCCGGGCGCGCGGCTCCTCGACCCAGAAGGTGGTCAACCGGGTGTTCCGCGATCACCGGATCGAGCCGAAACCATTCCTGACGCTCGACACGCGCGACGGCGTCTACGAGGCGGTGGTGAACGGCATGGGTGTCGGCTTCGTCTGGCAGACCGGTTCGGGCCGCAACGACGACGTGCGCCAGCTGATCCTGAGCGATGCCGAAACCCGCAGCACCGAGGTCGCCTTCACGCCGCGCGACCGCGAGATGGAAACGCTCGACGCCTTCTTCTCCTCCGTCGAGACCTGGCGCAAGGCCCGCGATGGTGCGGTCGGCTGAGGGTGGGGCACGGTTTGCGCCCCGCCCCGATCCCGCACACACGTCTGTCCACCTGACGGACAGTTTACGCTGGCCACTGGGGCCGTACCCGATAATCCTGTAAATCTACACCCGGATCGCAAGGGCGCCGTTTCGGCGCGATCCGACACCGTCCGCGAGTGACAAGGCCCGGAAACGGGGAGAAACCACCATGGCGATCGTTGCACTGGGCTATCTCGGGATCCGCTCGGGCCTGTTGGAGGACTGGCGCGACTTCGCCGGGCGGCTGCTGGCGATGCAGGCGATCGACCGCGGCGGCAAGGCGCTCGCCTTCCGCATGGACGACCGCATGCAGCGCCTGCTGATCTCCGACGAACCCGGCGAGACGCTGGCCTTCATGGGCTGGGAAGTCAGCGATCGCGACGATCTCCAGGTCTTCGCCGCGCGACTGGAGGCGGCCGGCGTCGCGGTGACGGTCGGCAGCAGGGTCCTGTGCGACCGTCGCTTCGTTTCGGACCTGATCTGGTTCCACGATCCCTGCGGCAACCGGATCGAACTGGTCCACGGGCCGATGATCGCCGCCGACCCGTTCGTGCCGGGCCGGCCGATCGACGGCTTCAAGACCGGGCCCCTCGGCATGGGCCACGCGGTGCTGCATGTGAAGGACATCGACGTGATGCTCCCATTCTACCGCGACCTGCTCGGCTTCCGCGTCTCCGATTACGGGCTTAAGCCCTACGGCCTCTATTTCTTCCACGTGAACGGGCGGCATCACAGCTTCGCCATGGTCGGCTCGGGGCAACTCGGCTTTCACCACTTCATGGTCGAGTTCCAGAACCTCGACGATGTCGGCCAGGGCTATGACCTCGCCGGCCGGCAGGAGGGACGGATCGCCTATACGCTCGGCCGCCATACCAACGATTACATGACCTCCTACTACGCCAACACGCCGTCGGGCTTCTTCGTCGAAAGCGGCTGGGGCGGACGGGTGATCGAACCGGACACCTGGCAACCGCACGAAACCCATGACGGGCCGAGCTTCTGGGGCCATGAGCGCCTCTATCTCCCCGAGGAAGGCGGCCGCAAACGCCTGCGCGACATGCGCCTTGCCGCCGCCGCGCGCGGCCGGCGCGCACCGCCGCTGGTCGAGTGCCCGTGGCTTTATGGCGAACTGTCGCGCCATACAGACGCATGATGGAACGGTTCGACGTCGCCATCGTCGGCTATGGTCCGACCGGCGCCACCCTGGCCCATCTGCTGGGTGCCTGCGGCATGAAGACGCTGGTTCTGGAGCGCGAGGCCGCCGCCTATCACCTGCCGCGCGCGGTGCATTTCGATGGCGAGGTGATGCGCGCCTTCCAGTGGGCCGGCATCGCGGCAGAGCTCGAACCCCTGACCCATACCCATCCCGGCATGCGCTTCGTTGCGCCCGACGGCAAACTGCTGCTCGACTGGCCACGCCCGCAGGGCGAAGGTCCGCAGGGCTGGCGCGCCAACTACCGCTTTCACCAGCCCGACCTCGAAACCCTGCTGCGCCAGAAGATGGCCGCCCGGCCAACCGTTACCGTGCGCAGCCGCTGCAATGTCATCCAGGTCGACGATAGCGGCGACGCGGTGGACCTGCGCTACGAGGACGAGGCCCATGGCCGGGTCGATCAGGTTCGGGCGGATTATGTCGTCGGCTGCGACGGCGCGCGCTCGCTTGTCAGGCGCGCCATCGCAAGCGGCATGGAGGATTACGGCTTCCACGAGCGCTGGCTCGTCGTCGACGTGATCCTGAAGGGCGACAAGCCCGAACTCGGCGAGCACTCGGTGCAGTATTGCGTGCCGGAACGGCCGGCCACCTATGTGCGCTGTCCGGGTAAACGGCGGCGCTGGGAAATCACGGTGCGTCCCGACGAGGACGCCGACGACATGACCCGGCCCGAGCGGGTCTGGGACCTGCTGTCGGCCTGGATTTCGCCGGACGAAGCCGAGCTGGAACGCGCCACCGTCTATGTCTTCCACTCGCTCGTCGCCGAGACCTGGCGTGAGGGCCGGCTGCTGCTGGCCGGCGATGCCTGCCACCAGACCCCGCCCTTCATGGGCCAGGGCATGTGCGCCGGCATTCGCGACGTCGCCAACCTCTATTGGAAACTGGCCCAGGTCTGCCGGGGTGACATTCCAGAGGCGGCGGCCAGCCGGCTGCTCGACAGCTATGAAAGCGAGCGCAAGCCCAATGCGACCGCCTACATCCAGACAGCGGTCCGGCTCGGCGGACTGATCAACACCTGCGGTACCGAAGAAGCCCTGCGGGCCGCCCTCCCTGCGGCCAATGGATCAGCCCGCATGGAGAGCATCGCCCCGCCGCTCGGCGTGGGCCTCGGCATCGGCGAGACGGCCGGACGCCTGTTCGGCCAACCCCGGCTTGCCGACGGGCGGCTGATGGACGATGCCTATCCGCATCGCTTCGTTGCGGTCGTCGAGGAAGAGATGGCTGGTCACCTGACACTGCCCGACGGCGTCGCGCTCGTCACCACCGCCGGATCGAACGCCGGCGACCATCTTGACCGCCTGGGCTGCCGCGCCGCGCTGCTGCGTCCCGATCGCTACACGCTGGGCACCGCCGACAGCGCCGAACACTTCAAGATGCTCCTGCAACGCTTTGCCAACAGTCCCCTTTCCCGCAATCAGATCCGATCGATACGCCCATGAAACCGTGTTCCTTCACCGCCGCCGGTACGCCCTCCCATGGCCGCGTCACCGAAACCGGCATCGCCGATCGCATCGCCCGATGCTCTAATTGGCCGTGTCCGCGCCGCCATAGGTCCGCAGGGTCGTCTTGATCTGCTCCCGGACGGTGGGATTTGCATGAAAGATGCGCGTAGCCAGGAATTCGGCCGGGAAATCAGGCCAGGTCTCGTTCAGTTCTCCGATCAGATCCGCCGCGGCTTTCGTGTCGCCGCTCTCATGCTGCGCCACGGCGAGGAAAATCAGCGATGGCGCGCTGACCGGCGCTCCGACTTGCGGAGCGCGGGTAAACGCTTCGATGGTCGCGGGGTAGTCCTCCAGCATCAGTTGGGAGGTCCCCCAGATATTGTTCGCGCCGAACCGCCCGACACCGGACCGCGGGCGATCGGGCGCGGAGACCTCGGCGGCGAGTTCGGGAACGTTGATGATCACCGCGGTGATGCCGACGAGATCGAGGACGTGACCGTCCTGCGGCGCCAGATCCAGGGCAATCCGCGCGTGCTTCTCCGCCTCTCCTGCCTGCCCGGCGACGCCGAGCGCCCAGGCAAGCGCAGCCTGCGACCATGCCCCCGTCGGATTGAGCTCAACGGCGGTCTCCGCCGTCTCGAGCGCCTCCCCCGACAGCGCCTTCGCGCGGTCCGGGTCGGGCGTCATCACCGACAGCGTCGCCAGCGTCTGGGCCGCCCCGGCATACCCGTCGGGAAGGGTCGGCGCCAGGTCGATCGCGTGCCGGTACATGCCCAGTGCCAGTTCCTGCCGGCGGATGTCGAAAACCGGAAAGAACATCCCGCGCGCCTGCGCGGCGAGGTTCGCCGCCTGCAGGGTCGGCACCGATTGCTCGCGCAGCGCCGAGCGCATCGCAGCCTCCGGCGAGGGTGTGATCTGGCCGGGACGGAACAGGAGCGGGATCGCCGCGACCGCGACTACGGCGACGGCGAGAAGCATGGCAAGGAGGCCCAGTCGCGGGAGCCGTGAGGCCGCGGGCGCCGGGACCGGTTGCGAAGGCGGTGCCGTGTCGGCTTTCGTCGGTGCGCCGTGGACCGGATCACTCCGGCTTGCATCGATCTGGGGTTCACCGATCTGGGTAGGCGCGCCCTCTCCCGGACGATCCCGGTGCGAAACATCCGCTCCCGCCGGTTCCGGCGCCGGTTCGGCGTTGCCGGCCCCGACACGCAGAAACCGCGGCGTATATCCGCCCGGATCGATTCGGATCCGCACGGCATCGGTCCGCCCCGCCTCGTTGTAATACTCGTCGAGAAGCCGGCGCAGGCGGCGGGCCTCGACCCGCACGAGGTTCTGCGCTCCACCCCCGTCCGTGAGATCGCGCCCATAGACATCGATGGCGATGGTCTTGCCCTTGATCAGGTCGCCCCGCTCCGCAAGCGTCTCCTCCACGACATAGTTCAGAAACTGCTGCAGTCGCGGCGACGCGGTGAAACCATCGCTCTCAAGGACCGCGCGCAAGGCGCTTCGCACGGCGGCCTCGGGGACCTGCTCGCCTCCTCCTGCATCTGCGCCGGGTGCCGGCGTCGGCATGGTCAACTCACTCCCAGCTAACGGTGAGTTACTTGGTTTTGCGGCGCTTTCGCCACCAGATTGCGGCAGGTGAGCGCATCGCAGCTTTAAACGATCATAGCTCAATGTCGAGGCTCAGACATCATCTGCCGGATCTTGCCGATACGATCCTGGCAGCCATCGAACACGAACCGGCGCTGAAGGAGGCATTGCTGGATTTCAGGCGCGCCTGCGCCCATTCCAGCGACGAGGAGGCGAGTCCTGAGGTTCGTGAAATGTGGATTCAGATCCGTGATGAGCTGGTTCTCGAATTGCGGCGGCTTGCGTTGCGGCTCGCGCCAATCGAAGGAAGGACCATTCGATGAGTAACGATAAACGCGACGACACCCCGGCAACCGGACCGACCGCCCCTTCGGCCGAAGCCTCCGCCAACGCCTCCCAAGAGCCGGCGAATCCGGACCGTCGCAATGTCCTGAAGGGCCTGGTCACCGGCGCCGCCGCGGCCGGCACGGTCGGCGCAGCCGGCCTCGTCGCCACAGAAGCCGAAGCGCATCCGGGCTCCGGACCGCTCGGCGAACACCTGAAGAACCCCTATGGCGGCCGCCCGGCCGGCGGCATCACGCTGCCGGAATATTTCCGCCCGACGAAATACATGACCGGGTCGAACGCCAACTACTTCCCGCTGTCGGAGGAACTGGGGGCCGACGAGATGCGCATCTCGTTCTGCGGCTCGACCCCCTATCCCCCGCGCGAGGACCAGGCCGGCACCTGCATCATGGTGGAACTGGGCAACGGCAAGCGGTTCTTCTTCGATTTCGGCACCGGCTGCGTGCGCAACATCATCGGCATGCAGGTCCCCGGCCAGTTGATCAACGACATCTTCATCACCCACCTGCACGTCGATCACTACGCCGACATTCCCTACATCTACCCCTTCCGCGCCTGGTCGGGCGGCTATACCCCGCTGCGCATCCACGGCCCCTCGGGCCGCACGCCGGAACTGGGCACCAAGGCGATGGTCGACGGCATGCAGAAGATGCTGCGCTGGCACCTGGAAGCCTTCGACGTCTTCCCGATCGGCGACGGCTATGAGATCGAGGTCAACGAGTTCGACTTCCGCAAGGAAGGCGGCATCGTCTACGACGAGGACGGCGTCACCGTCCGCTCGTGGCCGCGCAGCCACGCCAAGGACGGCGCCGTCGGCTACCGGCTCGACTGGAACGGCCTGAGCTTCGTGTGGACCGGCGACGGCCGCCCCGACGAACTGTCGCGCGAATACGGCAAGGGCGTCGACGTCTTCGTCACCGAGATGTCGGGTCAGGATATCGGCCAGCTCATGACCTACAAATACGGCCTGCCGCAGGAATTGTTCAACTACACGATCGATACCCATCACACCTCGCACTACGCCGTCGGCAAGCTGTTCGCCGATGCGCAGCCGCGGCTTGGCATGGTGACCCACTACACCCAGGACGAGGATATCGACGCGGAGATGCTGGCCGGCATCCGCGCCCATTATGACGGGCTCTTCCAGTTCGGCCTCGACATCGCCGTCGTCAACGTCACCAAGGACGCCATCTGGTATCGCAAGGCCGCCCTGCCCGGTAAGTCGGGATCGGTCGCGCCGTTCCGCGAGCTTGCCAAGATGGAGGCCGAAGGCAAGATCTCGCTGCCCGACGAGATTTCCCCGCCGCCGCCGCGCTCCTCGCGCGCCGAGCAGCAGGACCAGAAGTACCGCGACATGGAGATCGATCCGGTCGAGTACTATCCCGCCGACGTCTTCCGCGCGCCCGCGCCGGAATGGCCGAGCGACTTCAAGATCAAGGTCGACGACGTCATTCCCAACCGCAAGAAGGGAGGCTGAGCCATGGTCGAATTCGGTTCGGCCTCGGCGGTGCCCGTGACGATCCTTACCGGCTTCTTAGGCGCCGGCAAGACGACCCTCCTGAACCGCATCCTGACCGGCAATCACGGCCTGCGCGTTGCCGTGCTGGTCAACGATTTCGGATCCATCAACGTCGACGCCGACCTCGTGGTCGGCGTCGAGGACGACGTCATGAGCCTGGCCAATGGCTGCGTCTGCTGCTCGATCCGCGACGATCTGATCGAGACGGTGGAAGCCGTTCTGGAACGTCCCGAACAGCCGCAATACATCCTTCTGGAGGCAAGCGGCGTGTCGGACCCCTCCTCCATCGCGATGACCTTCACCGACCAGAAGTTCCGCGACCGGATCCGGCTCGACAGCATCATGTGCCTGGTCGATGCCGATCAGCTTTTCGCGGCGCCCGAGCAGATGGAGCTGAAGCTGCGCCAGATCGCCTTCTCCGACATGGTGATCCTCAACAAGGTCGACCTTGTCGATCCCGCCACGATCGAGAAGGTGCATGCGTGGCTCGGCTCGCGCTTCCGGCGCTACCGGCTGGTCGAGGCCGTCAACGCCGACGTGCCGCTCGACGTGCTGCTGTCCGTCGGACGGTTCGCCGCCGATCAGCTCGACGAGGCCCGCCTGGAAGGTTCGGTTTTGGGGGGCGCGCAACCGGATGGCCCGGACGACAGTGACCACCATGTCCATGGCCCCGGTTGCGGCTGCCCCAACCATGACGGCTCCCATGGCGATCACACGGCCCGGTTCGCCACCACGATGGTGCGCTCGGACCGGCCTGTGAACCTGGCGACCCTGAAACGGTCGATCAAGCAGCTTCCCGGCGGAGTCTATCGCATGAAGGGCTTCGTGTTCAGCGAGGAAGACCCGGACAACCGCATCGTCGTCCAGGTCGTCGGCAAGCGCATCGACATCGCCCGCGACGGACCCTGGGGCAGTCGCGCCCCGGAAACCCGCCTCGTCGCCATCGGCGCGCCGGGTGCGGTGTCGGAGGACACGCTCGGCCAGATCGTGCTCGAGGCCGCCTGAGGAGAAGACGCATGAGACTCTTGCTCTTCAGCCTGCTGCTGCTCCTGCCGGCGGCAGCCCAGGCCCAGCTGCGCGACCAGGCCCGGCCGAACATCCTCTATATCCTCATCGACAATTGGGGATGGGGCGATATCGGCGTGCAGGGCGGATCGATCCCGACACCGGAAATCGACCAGCTTGCCGCCGACGGCCTGCGACTGACCAACTTCAATGTCGAGAACCAGTGCACCCCGACCCGGTCCGCGATCATGACCGGGCGGCTGCCGATCCGCTCGGGCACGCACCGCGTCACCTATGGCCAGCCCTACGGCATGGCGCCATGGGAATTCACGCTCGCCGAACTCCTGAACGAGACCGGCTACGACACGGCGCTATTGGGCAAATGGCATCTCGGCGATGTCGAGGGGCGGCTGCCGACGGACCAGGGCTTCGACTACTGGTACGGCATCCGCAACACCACCGACGAGGCCGGCTACTCGTCGACGCCGCAATACGATCCCGAAATCGTGCCGCAACCCTTCATCTGGGAGGCTGACGCCGGCAGCGCGCCGCGAAAGGTCGCGCCCTTCGACCTCGACAGCCGCCGCCAGATCGATCGCGAGATCATCGAGCGCGCGGAAGCCTATCTCGCCGATCCCGCCCGGGCCGAGGCGCCGTTCTTCCTGATGACGGCGCTCACCCAGATCCACCCGCCGCTTGGCACCCATCCCGATTTCGCCAACGTCTCCGGGCACGGCCTCTATTCGGACATCATCACCGAACTGGACGCCAATATCGGCCGGATCCTGGCGGCCCTGGACGAGGCGGGGCTGGCCGACGACACCATCGTCATCCTGACCGGCGACAACGGCGCGGTCACCGACGGCATCGGCGGCGGTTCGAACGGGCCGTGGCGGGCCGGCTTCACCGGCTATGAAGGCGGATTGCGGACGCCGGCGATGGTGCGCTGGCCGGGGACGATCGAAGCCGGCCGCGTGTCGGACGAGATCTTCGCGGCCCTTGACTGGATGCCGACGCTGGCAACGCTCGCCGGCGCGCCGGAGCTGGTTCCCGATGATCGGCCGATCGACGGGCTCGATGCGTCGGATTTCCTGACGGGCGCGTCCGAGACCTCGCCGCGCGAGCATGTCGTCGTCTTCATCGGCGACGACCTGTTCTCGGTGAAGTGGCGGAGCTTCAAGATCCACCTCAAGACGGCCGAAGACCTCTATGCCCCGGTGCAGGAATACCTGTTCCCGCCGGTCTACGACGTCGCGCAGGATCCGGGCGAGGAGAACAACCTGATGAAGTTCACCCTGTTCGCCCATTCCTGGGTCTATGTGCCGCTCGGCCGCATCGTCGGCGAACTGACCGAGAGCTTCACGGCACACCCGAACATTCCGCCCGGCGCCGAGTTCGAAGGCTACCCGGAGGAATGAGAAACGCGGGGCCGCCTGCCCGGCGGTCCCGATACTGTACGTGTCGAGCGGCATCGCCTCCCATTCCGGACGACCCGGAGGGGAAAGCTTTTCCGCACGTCTTCGGATCACCGTCGCCCGCGGTGGGTCTGCCACGGGTATGGGGGTACCCGCATGCTGAATCTTCGTATCCGGTCGAATTTCGCGACGCTCGTCGCGCCCTATGTGCCGTTGCACGTCAATATCGCGACGCTGATCGCGGTGTTGCTGGCGACCGTCGTCGGCGGCATCGTCTATTACGATCAGAGCCGCGGCCGGCAGATGGCGCTTATCGAGGCGCAGGCGGCCTTCCAGAGCTTCGGCGAGACGCTGCGCTCGGAATTGCGGGCCCTGCGCGGACCGATCGAATCCGTCGTCGAGGCGACCGCGGCGATGGTCGACATGATGCCGGCCGACACGCTGTTCTCGATCGACATGGTCGACCTGCTGGCCCGCCGCATCCAGGAGACCGACGGCCTCTACGCCCTCTATTATGGCGACGAGGACGGCAATTTCGTCCTCGTCTTCAACCTGGCGATTTCGGCGCCCGGCGCCGATGCCGACTTCCTGGCCTGGATCATCCGCCGGGCCGACGAAACCAGCATCGACCAGACCGTCGTGATGCTCAATGACGATCTGGAGATCCTTTCCACCGACACCCGCCAGAACAACGGTTACGATCCCCGGATCCGCCCCTGGTATCACGCCGCGATGCAATCGGACGCGGCGATCCAGACGGCGCCCTATATCTATTTCGAGACCAACGACATCGGCATCACCATTGCCCGCCAGGTTCGCTCCGGCAACGGCGTCGTCGGCGGCGACCTGACGCTGGGCACGATGTCCGACCTGCTCGGCAAGCACCGGCTCAGCGAGAGTTCGATCGCGGTGATCTTCAACGAGACGGGCAGCGTGCTGGCGGCCGCCGAAATCGATCACGTCCTGTCGATCCGCCGGCACGACGACCGGCCCGTGGTGCAGCAGCAATCGCTGGCCAGCATCGGCGATGCGCCCTATGGCGCGCTCAGCCGGCTGTTCGCCTCCGGTGTCCGCGACGGGGTCCACGAGGCCGAGGAGAACGGCCGCGACTGGGTCATCTGGCTGTCGCCCATCTCGCTTGGCCAGGGCGCGCCGGCCCTGCTCAGCATCGCCTCGCCGGCAGCCGAGGTGAACGCCCAGGTCGACCGCCGCTTCCGGACCGGCCTGCTGATCGCCTTCGGCGGGCTGGCGAGCGGCCTGCTGCTGACCTGGGCCGTGGCCAAGGCGATCTCGCGGCCGATCGGGCGGCTCACCGACGAGGCCTACCAGATGCGCACCTTCGATTTGTCCGACAGGCCGCCGATCGACTCGCGCATCCTGGAGGTTCACAAGCTGTCGCAGGCCGTCCTGACGCTGAAACGGTCGCTCAAGGACTTCGCCCGCTACGTGCCCGCCCAGCTCGTCCGCCGCCTCGTCTCCGGCGAGATGAGCGCCGATATCGGCGGCGTGCGCAGCGAGGTGACGCTGCTGTTCACCGATATCCAGGACTTCACCGCGATCTCGGAGACCACCGAGCCGATGGCGCTGATGCAGGAGGTCTCCGACTATCTGGCCACCATCACCAAGCCGTTGACCGACAATGGCGGGACGATCGACAAATATATCGGCGATGCCGTGATGGCGATGTGGAACGCGCCGGTCGCCCAGCCAGACCACGTCGAACAGGCCTGCCGGGCGGCGCTGGCGGCGAATGCGGCGATCGGCCCCTTGAACGCCGGCCGCGTCGCCACCGGCCGGCAACCGCTGATCACCCGCTTCGGCCTGCATGTCGGCGAGGCGGTCGTCGGCAATGTCGGCTCGCCGGATCGCATGAACTACACGATCCTCGGCGCAACCGTGAACCTGGCTGCCCGCCTGGAGGGACTGAACAAGCAGCTGGGCACCACCATCCTGATTTCCGACGCCGTCGAGGCCCGGATCCGCGACGCCTTCCTGACCCGCCCCGTCGACCGCGTCCGGCCGAAGGGCGCAAGCGTCCCCGTCACCGTCCACGAACTGATCGACCACAGCCCGGCCAGCGAAGACCAGGCCACCTTCCTGGCAAGCTGGCAGGACTGCTACGCGCTGTTCCTGGAGCGTGACTGGACCGCCGCGCTTCAGGCCCTGCAGGCCCATATCGAGCGCCATCCGGGCGATGCGCCGGCCCGTGCGCTACGCCGGCGGGCCGAACACTATGCCCGCACCCCGCCGCCGCCGGACTGGGACGGCGTCTTCGACGTCGACGAGAAATGATCCCGCCCAAGGCCTGACCCGGCCGGCCCAAAACCGCAAAGCCCGAAAAGCAGAGCCCGAACCGCAATGCACTCCAACAAGATCCGTGTCGCCCTCGTCGCAGCCGCAATCGCGGCCCTGTCCTTTGCCGCGGCCTCCCTGATCTCGCTCGAAACGCTGAGGGCCAATGTCCGCGCCGGACTGGAGCAGCGCCTGTCGCTGGCGCTCACCTCGCGCCTGATCAAGCTGGAGCGCATCACCGCGACCGTCGAGCAGGACCTGGCGCTGTCCTCGGCCTCGACGCTCGTGCAGACGGCGCTGGCAAGCTTTACCCAGGCCTTCCGGTTGCTCGGCGAGGACCCGACCGCCGAGGTGCAGCGCCTCTACCTCACCGAGAGCCCGCACGGACCCGGCGAGCGCCATGCCCTCGTCGAGGCCGATGACGGCTCCTTCTACAGCGGCCTGCACGGGCTCTATCATCCCTGGTTCCAGCGCCTGATGGCGGCGCGGGACTATTACGACATCTTCCTGATCAACAAGAACGGCGACATCGTCTATTCGACCTTCAAGGAGGACGATCTCGGCACCAATCTGATCGACGGCCCCTATAGCGGCGAGGCGATCGGCACGATCTTCCGCCGCGCGCTGGACGCCGCGCCCGGCACGATCGCGGCGTCCGACTTCGCCCCCTACCCGCCGAGCGCCGGCCTGCCCGCCGCCTTCGCCGGCACGCCGGTCTACCGCGATGGCAAGGCCATCGGCGTGATGCTTGTGCAGTTGCGACTTGACCCGATCGACGAGGTCATGCGGGCCTCCGACTTTCTCGGCGCCACCGGCGAGACCTATCTGGCCAACCAGGACGCCCTGATGCTCACCCGGGCGCGCTTCGCCGACAACGATCCTTTTGCCCTGACGGTGGAGAACGAAGCCGTCTCGCGGGCGCTGAAGGGGGCCGCGGGCTTCCTCGAGATCGGCGACTATCGTGGCGAGGACGTACTGGCGGTCTACCGGCCGTTCCAATGGGCCGGCGCGACCTGGGCCGCGGTGGCCGAGATCCAGATCGCCGAATTCGATACCGGCGCCAAGGCGCTGGCGCGATGGCTGCTGATCGTCGGCGCGCTCCTCGCGCTGCTGGCCGGCGCGATCGGCTGGATCCTGGCCGCCCCGGAGCGAACGCCGCGGGGCTACGATCCGGACAAGGCGGGCTAGCCAGCGGACATGGCACGGCCCGCCGCGGTTGGCCTGCGATTTCTGAACAGCTAAGCTCGGTCGACTTCGAGCTTGCGCATATCGGCTGTTGCGGTTGGCCTGCGATTTCTGAACAGCTAAGCTGCTATCATGGCGCCGCCTCGAGGCTGGCCAGTTGCGGTTGGCCTGCGATTTCTGAACAGCTAAGCTCGTCGTCATTCGCCAGCGCGCCGGCGGCAGGTTGCGGTTGGCCTGCGATTTCTGAACAGCTAAGCTTCAGCGCATCGTTATGTCGTGCTCAAAGGAGTTGCGGTTGGCCTGCGATTTCTGAACAGCTAAGCTTCGCGCTGCGTGGCAGCTTGATCGCGTCCTGTTGCGGTTGGCCTGCGATTTCTGAACAGCTAAGCTGTGCGACCCGCATCGCCGCGCGGCCGCATAGTTGCGGTTGGCCTGCGATTTCTGAACAGCTAAGCTCCATCGGCAGGATGATGTTGACGTATGGCGTTGCGGTTGGCCTGCGATTTCTGAACAGCTAAGCTAAACAGGTTAACCGTTCACGCCTTGATTGAGTTGCGGTTGGCCTGCGATTTCTGAACAGCTAAGCTCCTGACCGCAATAGATTCCGCGATCATAGAGTTGCGGTTGGCCTGCGATTTCTGAACAGCTAAGCTCTGCGCCCGCGCATGAAGCGCGTCCCGTCAGTTGCGGTTGGCCTGCGATTTCTGAACAGCTAAGCTACCGCGCTGCAAGTGGCCGCTTGGCGAGCCGTTGCGGTTGGCCTGCGATTTCTGAACAGCTAAGCTTGCCAAAGGTGGCGCCGGCGGACGTGTATTGTTGCGGTTGGCCTGCGATTTCTGAACAGCTAAGCTAACGACACGCCGCGCCACAGCCTTCGAAGAGTTGCGGTTGGCCTGCGATTTCTGAACAGCTAAGCTCAAGCAGGCTTTCCTGCGCGTCGTCGTCGCGTTGCGGTTGGCCTGCGATTTCTGAACAGCTAAGCTTGCATGGTCTTTTCCTTTGCTGATCAGCTAGTTGCGGTTGGCCTGCGATTTCTGAACAGCTAAGCTCAACGGGCGATTGCTTCGTTGATCGTCTCCGTTGCGGTTGGCCTGCGATTTCTGAACAGCTAAGCTGATTTCGCAGATCCGGCTGCGCTATGTGTGGTTGCGGTTGGCCTGCGATTTCTGAACAGCTAAGCTTATCGCGACCGCAGCGTTTGAGCAAAAGGAGTTGCGGTTGGCCTGCGATTTCTGAACAGCTAAGCTCGATGTTGCCTCAAACCCCTGTTTCGACAGGCGTTTTGAGGTTTCATCGGCAGAAAAAACCAATGGTCACCGCTAGAAAAGGGCGATCTGGTCCGGATTTTTCCGGCGGGCCCTGCGGCTCTGATCACTGAATCGGACGATGTTCTCATATTGTCGGTCGGTGAATTGGAAGATGAAGATGTCGCCGCGTTCCGGCAGGTTGGCCTCGATGCGCCGGACATGGGTTTCGAACTGCTCCTGGCCGTTGACGAGCCGAAGATAATTGGAAAGCTGGCTCATCTCAAATCCCTGATCGAGCAGGAACTGCCGGAACTTCGTCGCCTGCGCCCGGTGGGGCTTCGTGTCCACCGGCAGGTCGAAGGTAACAAGCATCCACATCAGCCGATAGGCGGACAGATGCGTAGGCTCCGTCCGCTCCCCCCGTTTTTGTGTGTAAAGCGTCGTCACGATACGGCCTCTCCCGTGCGCGCCAGGCCGCTCCAGGCCAAGGGATCAAGCGGTTCGGGCAGCTGCGGACGGTTTCCCTCGCCGCAGAACAGGCCGGCAAGCTGCTGGGCCAGGCGTGCGGCGTGCACATGAAGCGGGCTCATGCCGGCGGGCGTCGGCAGATCGAGCGATGACAGCGCGGCAAGCGCCCGCTTGGCGTCTGTCGTGACGTCGGACGTGCCATCCTAGATCAGATTGTAGACCGCGCGGTCGATCACCGGCCGGTAGGGTTCCATGAGATCATCGGCAAGGGCGAAGGCGTTGCCGCGATTGGAGTGATGCAGGCCGATCGTGGGGTGCAGCCCGGCGGCGCAGATGCCCCGGCTCACACAAGCGCGCAGCACCGTGTAGCCATAGTTGAGCAGCGCGTTGGGCCCATCCCCGCCCTGGTCGCGCCGAAACTCGGGGCCCATAAGGGCCTGCCAGTATCGCCTGGCGGCCTGCGCCTCGACATTGTCGGGGTCGCCGGACCGGACCTTGCGCGCCATGAGGTCGAACGCCCCGGCATCGGCCCCGACCGAGGCCAGCACGGCCCCCTGCATGCGGATTTTCGCGACCACGATGTCCCGCCACACCCGCTTGGCCATCGGCCGGGACGCATCCACCTGCGCGTTCAGGCGCGCGCCTTGCAGGTGATTGCCCGCAAGCGGCCAGACGCAGGCGACGGGCGCGTGGTTTCGCGCGCACAGCACGACGGGCACCGCACGCTCGGCAAGACGGGTGAAGACGGTGTTGGACCAGGTCAGACCATGGGCATGCGCCACCACGGCGCCGATGTCGTCGAGCGCGACGCGCCCCCTCTCCTCCCGGTCGCTGGAAACGGTGAGAAAGCCGCGATGGACCGCCACATGCAATCCGTCCGTGGAAAGATCGACGATGCGCTGCATGGCTGCAAACTACCATCGTAACACAACCAATGCGCGCTTTCCTGACCCTATGGTTAATCGTCGCCCCTGTCCCACCACGGACCGGGGTCAAAGACCTGGCCTATTTCGTCGATGCGCACCTGGCGAACGCGGTTCGACTTCAGGCTCGAGACGCTGAGGTAGACGTATTTGAACGGGTCGGCCTTGTCGGAATCACGGCTTTTCAAACTGCCGGCTTCATTGTGCTCGGCAAGACATATCTGTCCTTGCCGGAACTTCACGACACGCAATATTCGCCGCTCCTCCTCATGCCCGATCGCCACCATGTCGCCCTGCTTGAGACTGAGCAGCTTGCGCGCGGCCGGATTGTCGGCGCGCACGGCCGACGTCCAGCCCGGCTGATGGGCATTGAATGTCGAAACAATCTCGGCCACCCACTTGCCATTCGGCAGTCGCCAGACGTCGAACGCATGGTTGCTGTCGCCCTTGTAGCCCTTGTAGGCGCGGCCTGAGCCGTCCCGAACCGGAATGGTCTTGAGCGGTTCGGTGATCCGCACATGGCGAATGCCCTTGAACCTGGCGTCCTTGGCCGCGAAATCCGCGACCGCCTGCCGAAACGCCTTTTGCCTGTCCGATTTCTTCGGATAGTCGTGCACGCCGATATGGCGCGTCGCCTGCCAAAGCCGGTCGCGCAGCTCCGAATGGCCGTGGGCGTTGGTGCGGATGCGCATGATGTCCGCCTCGCTAGACAGGCTGGTGATCGGGACGCGATGCACGACGAGATCGTTGTCCTTTTCGTCCCGCTCGCCGGTCGGCCCGTAGGCGGTGTCGTTGTGCAGCTTGCCGGCCGTCTGGCCCCTGCCCCTTGCATAGCCGGCGCGGCTCACGGTGCCGTGGTCCGGCTTGTGCGAGACGGTGATGGCGTTCACCGCCGCGCGCACGTCGTCGCGGAAGGTCGGCCAGGGCTCGCTCACCTTTTCCACCACCCGTTCCGCGCCGCGGTCCTCGGCGGCGGCCGAGGCGGTCGCCAGTTTCTGGATCAGCGATCGCGACGTGCAGGCGATGACGATGGCGTCGACGGCGTGGTGGCGGTGGTCGAGCCGGTTCTTCGATTTCTGCACGTCGTCGCCGACGATGTTGTGGTCCGGCAGCACGTCGTTCAGGCGCCATTGCCGGCGCAGCATCTCCGTCATCCGGCCGGGCAGCGCGCGCACGCGGGCGTGGCGCTTGAAGATGCCGTCGAGATCGGCTTCCTCGTAGTCGTAGAGATGGGCCAGATAGGTCAGCGCCAGCCGCGACATGTACTGCATGTCGGTGAGCTGACGGGCAAGAAACCCCTCCTCGTCGCCGAAGCGTTCCATCGCGTCCTCGGCGAAGCGCCACTGCTTGTTCTTCGGCAGCGTCACCGTGCGGGCGAGAATGTCGGGATAGCGCTCGCTCCACTGCGGCACGTCCGCCGGCGGCCGGTTCCGCTTCTCGCGGTTGCAGCGCGTGCAGCACAGCAGTTTGTTGGCCTGGCTGTCGTCGAGCGTCTTCGAATAGGGCAGGATGTGGTCGACATCGGTTTCGCCGCTGAACAGCATGCGCCCGGCAATCGCCGTGCCGCAATAGATGCACACCCGGTTTTCCGGCTTGTCGTTGAGTTCCTCCCACAGTTTGAGCCGCAGCCGGTTGTAGCCGGTATCGGCCTTTCCATAGACCTCGACGAGCGTCTTGCCGCGTTCGATCGCCTCCCTGGTGTTCTTGCCGATGATGCGGTTCACCTCTTCGCGCTGCTTGTCGTTGAGCTTCAGGTCCCGGCCGACCTCGATGGCGATGCGGTCCGGCTTGCCGTGCTTCCTGATCAGCGCGTTGACGACACGGCGCAGCTGGTTGAGCGCGATATGCACGGTCGGATTGGTAATCCGCCCCTTCACCTCGTCCCAGCGCGGATCGCCCTCCTCGGCCTCGCCACCGGTGCCCGGCGGTATGTGACGCTCCAGCACCGCCTGGTATTTCGGCAGCGTCGCGGCGCCCTTGCGGTCGGGATCGGCCTCCGAATTGGTGCGTCCGTAGACTTTCTTCGCGGCCGCCGCTTCCGTGATGACGAAGCCGTTCGGGTCGACCTCGGTTTCCATGGCATCAATCAGGGCTGAGAGCGCCGAGTAGCCGAGCCGCCCGAACCCGTCCGGAACCGGCGTATCGGCGACCGCTTTGGCATGGCTCTCGTCGAGCCCCGTCTCCGTCTTGAGCCAGTCGACGAGGCTTGCGCCGTCGGTCTCGGTGCGCAGTCTTTCGGTGATCTCGGCCTGAGTGTCGACTGAGAGGGTCGCCCAGCGGTTGCCGAAACACTCAGGCTGCGACAGGCGGAAATACACCACGTCGCCCTCGAGATCCTTGCGGTTTTCCGTCTCCTTGTTGAAGCGGACATCCCGGCCGAGCTTCAACTTCGTTCTCAGCTTCGAGAACGGCATCCTGCCGCTTTTGTTGAGGCCCGTGCGCAATGCGAGGACCAGAATGTCGCGCTGGTCCGGCGTCAGTTTACGATGCTGCTGGTCCTCGCCGACGATCTCCAGTTCGTTCACCTCCTTGAGCAGCCGGAACGTCTGGAACAGCGGGTGCGCCTTGGGCAGGCGCTCCTCGGCCGGATTGTAGGAGCACTTGCCGGGCTTGACGGGCCTGAGCGCGCGCTGGTGGAAAACCGTTTCGCGTATCTCCGCGATGGCCGGATCGGTCAGGAGATCGGGTTGAAAGCGCCGCTGTGCGGCCACGATCGCGTCGAACTCGTGTTCCAGCGCCGCGCGCGAGGGATAGAAATCATAAGCCTCGCCGTCGGCCGTCATCCGGGCCCGCACGGACAGCCCCTTGCGGCGGCGGATATCGAGCCATTCGCCGAACGTCCGGGCGCCGGCCTCGATCCGCTGTTCCTCCAGCCTGTCGATGGCCGTCGCGATCTTGCCGCGCTCGGGATCGTTCGAATCCGTCCTGCGATTGGACTTGAACCCGCGCCGCTGGTTGAGATGAAAGATCGCGCGGCCCAG
>JANQKY010000050.1 GCA_028280885.1 Tepidamorphus sp. | reverse complement strand
CTCCTTCCGGTCTCTCGCAAGCGCGTCGACGCGGCAGCCGCAGACGCCATCCATGGACAACAACGCTCCCTTGCAGCCATATGCAATCGCCCTCCCCCTCGCGGGAGAGGGTTGGGGTGAGGGGGCGCCGCCCGAAGGGCGGCTTCGATGAGGCTGGAGGCGGCATCGAAACAACAGCCACTCGCACTCCCTACACCGCCCCCGCAACCCCGCCGCACCAGGCCTCGGCCACCGCGATCACGGCGGCATGGATCGGGCCGCTCGGCAGGGTCGGGAGGATCGAGGCGTCGACGACATGGACGTTGTCGAGGCCGACGAGCTTCAGATCCGGATCGACGACGGCGTCCGCGTCGCCGCCCATCCGGCAGGTCCCGCACGGGTGATGATGGGTGCTCGCCGCCTGCGCGATGAAGCCGGCGAGATCGGCGTCCGACACCGCGTCCGGACCGGGCAGCACCTCGCGGTCGCGCCAGGGATCGAGAGGCGGCTGGGCGGCGACAAGGCGCGCGGTCTTCAACGCGGCAAGGAAGGTCCGCCGGTCCTGCTCCTCCTCCAGATAGCGCGGATCGATCAGCGGCGGATCGGTGCTCGCCGGACCGGTCGGGCGGATCGTGCCGCGGCTTGTCGGATGCGTGACGCCGCACAGAAGCGTGAACGCTTCGCCGAATGCCGGCGTGTCGAACCCGGCAAGCGCCAGCGGCGCGGCGACGCAGCCAAGCACGATGTCGGGCCGGCCCGTCGTCGCGGTGAGGTCGGCGCTGTTCAGATACATCAGCGATTCCGAATGCTGCAGCGTCGAGGGCGGCACGGGCCTCTTCGTCCGATAGACATTGCCGAACAGCAGCATGTGGTCCTGCAGGTTCGCCCCGACGGACGGGCGATCGATCCGGCAGGGAATACCCGCCGCCTTGAGACCATCCGGATCGCCGATCCCAGACCGCATCAGCAAAAGCGGCGAACCGATCGCCCCGGCGGCCAGCAGGATCCGGTCGGCGAAGACGCGGCGCGCCTCGCCCCTGCCGGCAAGGACGACACCGGTTGCCCGCATTCCGTCATGGATCAGCGCCTCGACGTCCGAGCCGGTGATCAGTGTCAGGTTCGGCCGGGCGAGCACCTGATCGCTCAGATAGGCGTCGGCGGCGCTGACCCGCCGGCCGTCCCTGATGGTCAGGCTGTTGGGCGCGGTGCCGATCAGTTCGGCTCCGTTATGGTCGCCGATCGCCGGCACGCCGAGCGCATTGCCCGCCGCCATATAGGCGGCCGTCACCGGGTTGATCTCATCGCCCGGCAGATACACATCGGGCGGACCGGCTCCACCCACCTGCCGCCCACCCACCTGCCGCCCACCCACCTGCCGCCGGCCCTCGGCCGTTTCGAAATAGGGCTTGAGGCCGGCATGCGACCAGCGCGCTCCGCCGGCCGCCTCCCAGGCGTCGAAGTCGCGGGGATGGCCGCGCACATGCGCCATCGCATGCAGGCAACTCGAACCGCCGACCACCCTGCCGCGCGGCCAGTCGTGGACGCGGCCGGCGGTGTGCGGCTGGGGAACCGTGCGATAGGCCCAGTCGAAGGCGCGGCCCTGGAGGTCCGGCCACTTCAGCGGGTCCGAGATATCCGGATCGGTCGCCGCGCCGCCGGCCTCGACAAGCCCGACGCGGCAGGACGTGTTTTCGCTTAGGCGGCTGGCCAGCACGCAGCCGGCCGATCCGGCGCCGATGATGAGGATGTCGAAACCGTCTGCCGGGCGCATGTCAGGCGACCCGCTTATGCGACCTGGGCCGGGCGGCCCCGGCTATGCGGCATCGGAGCCGGCCGCACCGTTTGCCGGGTCATTGGCATAGATCAGCCGCTGCACCGATTGCAGATGCGCGCGCATCGCCGCCTCGGCGGCGTCGGGATCGCGCCGGGCGATGGCGTCGGCGACCCGCTTGTGTTCGGCGTCGCGCATGCTGATCCGCTTGGGGCAGGAGGCCTTGGTGGCCGACGAGGCGACCTTCAGCCGGGCGTCGACGCCGACCCGGCGCAGCATCCGGTAGAAGGTGCTGGCGAGATTGTTGCGGGTCGCCTCGGCGACCGCGGTGTGGAAGGCGAGGTCGACCTCGCTGGGCACGGCGGTGTCGGGTGTCGTGGCGGCTTCCGTGATCCGGTTGATGTCGGGCAGCGAGGCGCGCAGCGAGGCCAGACGCGCATGCCCGGGCTCGACCAGCAGGCGCAGTTCCAGCACTTCGATCGGATTGGTCAGGCCGACCAGTTCGTCGCTGTATTGCGTCAGCTTGGACCGGCTGCGCCGCGCCGCCGCCGGCGCGATGTCGCCGCTCTCCCGCAGGACGGCGAGCGCCTTGCGAAGCTGGTGGCGTTTGACGTTGAGCCGTTCGGCGAGGTCCCGCTCCGACGGCAGCTTGTCGCCGGTCTTCTGCAGGGCGCGGATCGCCTCGATGATGTCGTCTAAATTCGACACGGGCAAATTCGACACGGGTTGTCTGCCTTCGTTACGCGGGCTTCGTTGCGCGGGGCCGATGCATCTCGCCCCGACTGCGGCGCCGGGTGCATCACCATCGCCATATCTGCCGTCGGACCAGAAAGCAATGGTCGAGCAACCAGCATCCGAAATTCAATTCAACCATGTTACATAATCACACTGTGGTTGACAACCGAATTAGCCCAATGGTTGTCTGGTTGCGTTGGTCGGGCGTGCCGATCGATCGTGGCAGGGGGCACACTCCGGGATCATTGATATGATCCTCCGCCATGATCTCCTTCAGACTGGTCGCTTTGAGTATGGTCGCCTTCAGGGACCATGGGACAATCAGGGGCAATCGATGCGTGAAGCCGGCAGTTTCGACTATGTCATCGTCGGCGCCGGATCGGCCGGCTGCGTCCTGGCCAACCGGTTGAGCGCCGATCCCGCCATATCGGTGCTGCTGATCGAGGCCGGCGGCTGGGATCGCGATCCGATGATCCATATCCCGCTCGGCTGGGGCAAGATCCTGGTCGAGCGGCGGCACGACTGGATGTATTTCTGCGAGCCGGAGGACAATGTCGGCGGCCGGGCGGTGGAATGCGCGCGTGGCAAGGTCATCGGCGGCTGTTCGTCGACCAACGCCATGGCCTATGTCCGCGGCAATCGCGGCGACTACGATCGCTGGGCGGCGAACGGGCTCACCGACTGGTCCTTCGACAAGGTGCTGCCCTATTTCCGGAAGCAGGAGGACTGGCGGGACGGCCCGAACCCGCTGCGCGGGGAGGGCGGCCCGGTCCGCACCCAGTTCTGCCGCTACAAGGACACGCTCGTCGACGCCTTCCTTGCGGCGAGCCGGGAAGCGGGCTTCCCGCAGACCGACGATTACAATGCCGACCAGCAGGAGGGCTTCGGGCGGCTGCAGATGTCGATCCGCGAGGGCCGCCGCTGTTCGACCGCGACCGCCTATCTGCGCCCGGCCCTGAAGCGCCCCAATCTGACCGTCCTGACCGAGGCGCAGGCGAGCCGCATCGTCCTGGAGGACAGGCGGGCGCGGGGAATCGTCTTTTGCCAGGGAGAAATCGAGCAGATCGCCCGCGCCAACCGCGAAGTGCTGCTCTGCGGCGGCGTCATCAACACGCCGCAACTGTTGATGCTGTCGGGGATCGGCGCGCCCGATGCCCTGTCGGAGCACGGTATCGAGACGGTCGTCGAAAGCCCGGCGGTGGGGCAGGGGCTGCAGGACCATGTCTCCGTCATCGTGATGTACCGGCGCAGCGAACCCGGACCGTTCCATCGCATGATGCGGGCCGACCGGATCGCGCTCGACTTCGCCAGGACCTACCTGACGGGAAGCGGGTTTTCCGGCGACGTGCCCGGCGGCGGGGTCGCCTTCCTGAAGAGCGGCGAGGACCGGCCGCTGCCGGACGTCCAGCTCATCTTCACCGCCGCCCCGCTTGCCGCCTGGCCGTATTTTCCGCCCTTCAAGCAGCCCTTCCAGGACGGCTTCGCGATGCGGATCGTCGCGATCCAGCCCGAAAGCCGCGGCCATGTCCGGCTCGCCTCCGCCGATCCGTTCGCAGCGCCGCTGATCCACCAGAACTTCCTGTCCGCGCCACGCGACTGGGCCTCGCTGCGCCATGGCATGCGGGTCGCCCGGACGCTCGCCGGGCAGCCGAGCCTGAAGCCCTATATCGCCGCCGAGTTCTTCCCCGGGCCCGACTGCGCCGACGATGCGGCGATCGACCGGCATATCCGCGACACCTCGATCACCGTCCACCACCCCGCCGGCACCTGCCGCATGGGCGCGGACGAAGGCGCGGTGGTCGATCAGGACCTGAAACTGCGCGGCACGGACGGCCTGCGTATCGTCGATGCCTCGGTGATGCCGGATCTCGTCTGCGGCAACATCAATGCCGCCGTGATCATGATCGCGGAGAAGGCGGCAGACAGGATTGCCGCGTCCCGATAGCGCGCAACCGTTGGTATTTGGTCGTTTCAACCAGTTTCGACCAAATACCAAATGGTTGATTATTCCGGCTTGATCACCTCAACCAGTGTGCTACGGTTGACCCAAGGTGGAGAACACAACGCAATCGGAGAGGCGCCGAAGATGTCCGTTCAGGAGCAGGATGCTGTTCAGAGCAATCGGGAGGCCGCGCTCGACGGCCTCTACAGCGATATTCACGAAGGCCACATGTTCCCCTTCTGGGCGACGTCGGACGATGTCGAGAACGACGAGGTCCGCCAGCTCATGGCAACCGCCAAGGCGGTGCCCTTCGTGTGGAAGTATTCCGATATCGAGCCGCTCCTGCAGCGCGCGGCGAAGCTGATCACCATGGACGACAGCGAGCGCCGCTCGCTGATCCTGATCAATCCCGGCCTGTCGCCCAAGCGCGCCTCCGTCTCGACCATGTACACCGCCTACCGGCTGAACGATCCCGACGAGATCATGCCGCCGCACAAGCATTCGCCGAGCGCCATCCGTTTCGGCCTGACCGGTGAGGGCAACTTCACCGGCGTCGAGGGCGAGGACGTCACCTTCGGGCCCGGCGACATGGTGCTGACCCCGAACGATGCCTGGCACAATCACGGCACCGTCGGCGGCGAGCAGGCGGTCAACCTGTCGGTGCTCGACCTGCCGCTGGTCGAGACGCTGCACGCGGTCCATTTCGATCACCACTACACCGAGATCGAGAACGGCAAGGAAGTCGAGAAGAAGGTCCAGTCGCCCGTCTATCCGAGCGACTATTCGCAGATCGTCTATGGCGAGGGCGGCATGGTGCCGCGCTTCCTCGACCACAAGCGCGGCGGCGGCAAGTCCTCGCCGATGTGGGTCTATCGCTGGGAGCGCATGCAGGCCGTGCTTGATGCCTTCGCCGATCATGACGGCGACCCGCATGAGGGCATCGTTGTCGACTACACCAACCCGACGACCGGCGGGCCGGTGTTCAACACCATCAATTTCTACGTCCAGATGCTGCGCCCCGGCGAGAAGACGCTGCCGCAGCGCGAGACGGCGAGCCTGCTGCTCGCCCCCTTCAAGGGCAAGGGCCATTCGATCATCGACGGCGCGCGCTACGACTGGGACCGGTTCGACACGCTCGCCGTGCCCGGCGGCTGCTGGGTCGAGCATGTCAACGGGTCGGACACCGAGCCGGTGATCTTCTTCGGCGCGACCGACGCCCCGACCCAGCGCGCGCTGCTGCTCTACAAGCGCTGGGGCCGCAACGCGGCGGGCGACCTGCTGCGGTTCGCCTGACTTAAACCCGCTTGCCGCGCCGCCTGGTCCGATCAGGCGGCGCACCTGTTGTCACACTCTCCGATCGGATACCCCGCGCCGTGGCCATCCAGCAAAACACCAAACGAATTGCGCATATCGACTGTCCCGGCGGTGGCCAGGTCTGGGTCGACGGCACTATCCTGCATATCGGCCACATGCGCCCGCCGGCCGGCACCACGCTGGTCGATATCGCCGACCCGGCCAATCCCCGTGTCCTCGCTAATATCCAGATGCCGCCGGGCTGGCATTCGCACAAGGTGCGCGCCCAGGACGGCATCATGATCACCAATCACGAGCGCCTCGGCGTCGAGGGCATGGCGGATTTCGGCGGCGGGCTTGCGATCTACGACACCTCCAAGCCGGACGCGCCGACGCTGATCTCGAAATGGACGACCGGCGGCCGCGGCGTCCATCGCTACGATTTCGACGGCCGCTACGCCTATATCTCGCCGACGGCGGAGGGCTATGTCGGCAATATCGTGATGATCCTCGATCTCGCCGATCCGGCGAAACCGGAAGAGGTCGGGCGCTGGTGGATCCCCGGTCAGTGGACCGGCGGCGGCGAGGATTACCCCTGGGACGACTACGTGCCGCCGCGCTGCCACCATCCGCTGCGCATGGGCGACCGGCTCTATGTCAGCTACTGGCAGCACGGGCTCTACATTCTCGACATTTCCGACATGGCGAAGCCGGTGGCGATCGCTCATGTCAATTCAAGCCCGGCCTTCCCGCACCCGACCCATACCTGCCTGCCCGTGCCGCAGCCGCTTAAAGGCCGCTCGGTGATGGTGGTCGCCGATGAGGACGTCGCCAAGCTGAGGCCGCATGCGCCGGCCTTCACCTGGATCTACGACATAACCGACGAGACCAATCCGCTGCCGATCTCGACCTGGCAGGTGCCGGGCCTCGACACGGACGGCGCGCCGCAGCCGCCGATGATGGGCTGCCACCAGCCTTCGGAGCGGTTTTCCGGCACGGTCATTCCGTTTGCCTGGTTCGCGCAGGGGCTTCGGCTGGTCGATATCGCCGATCCCTTCGCCCCCGTCGAGGTCGGCTACTACCAGCCCGACCCGCCGGACGGGGCCTCGCAGGCCTCGTCGAATGACGTGACGATCGACGATCGCGGCCTGATCTACCTGATCGATCGCATGCGCGGCGTCGAGATTATCGAAACAAGCGTGTTCTGAGGGAGGCTCAAACGGTGTCGAGCGGTGCCAGGAAGTCGGACAAACACTACGCCATCGGCGACAAGAACCCGAACCTGCCGTTTCACCCAGCCGTCAGGGCAGGCGACTACATCTTCGTGTCGGGCCAGGTGCCCAAGGACGAGAACAACGACGTCATTCACGGCACGATCGAGGTCGAGACGGAAGCGACGCTGAAGACGATCGAGCGCGTCATCGCGCATGAGGGCGCGACGCTGTCGGACGTCGTGCGGATCACCACCTACCTGGAGGATGTGCGCGATTTCGGCCGCTACAACAAGGCCTTCCTGAAGGGCATCGGCGACGCGGTGCTCGCCCGCACGACGGTCGAGGCGCGCGCGGTGATCAACACCAAGATCGAGATGGACGCGATCGTCTACAAGCCGCTGGAGCCGAAGGACTAATCCCCGACAGCCGGGAAATCGACAGGAAAGGACAGATCGGAATGTACAAGCTTCTCGGCCGGCAGACGTCGGGCAACGTCCAGAAGGTGCTGTTCGCGCTGGAGGAGATGGGCGCGGAGTATACGCGCGAGGATTACGGCCGCACCTTCGGCAACACGCAGACGGACGACTACCGCGCGCTCAATCCCACCGCCAAGGTGCCGACCTTCGTCGACGGCGATCTCGTCATCTGGGAATCGAACACCATCCTGCGTTATCTGGCCGCGACCGCCGCGCCGCAGCTCACCGGCGACACGCCGGCCGAGCGGACGCAGGTCGAGCGCTGGATGGATTTCCTGATCAGCGCCGTCAATCCCGGCTATGTCGCGACCTTCAAGGCAAGCAAGCTTGCCCCGGAGGAGCGGCCCGCCGATTTCGCCGCGACCGCCAAGGATCTCGCCGCCCAATGCGCGATCATCGATGCGCATATCGGCGACAAGTCCTTTATCGCGCTCGACAAGCTGACAATCGCCGATCTTGCCTGCGCGCCGATCCTGGCCCGCTGCGTCGGCTTCGAGATCGACCGGCCGACGCTGCCGAACCTGGAGCGCTGGGTCGGCGAGATGGCGGCCCGGCCCGCTTTCAAGGCCGCCACGGGGGCCTGATGATGATCCGCCGCGTCGCGCTCATCGGTCTGGGCACGATGGGGCCGGGCATCGCCGCCCGGCTCGCCCGGTCCGGCATCGCGGTCGCAGCCTTCGACACGGCGCCGGCCGCGACCGAGCGCGCTCCGGCCATGATCGAGATGGCGAACGGCGTCCTCGACGCCCTCGGCGTTGCCGCTCCCGAGGGTGGCGCGGCGTCCGTCCGCTTCGCGGGATCGCTGGCCGACGCCGTCGAGGGCGCCGATCTCGTGCTCGAGAACGTGCCCGAGGAGGCTGAGATCAAGACGGCGGTCTACGCGGAGATCGAGCCGCTGCTGGCGCCCAACGCGATCCTGGCGACAGACACCTCCGGCATTCCGATTTCAAAGCTCCAGGCAGGCCTTGCCGACCCGGCCCGTTTCGCCGGCATGCACTGGTCGAACCCGCCGCATATCGTGCCGATGATCGAGGTGATCGGCGGCGAGAAGACGGCGCCGGAAACGGTTGCCGCGCTGCGCGATTTCATCCGCGACATCGGCCTGCTCCCGGTGGTCGTCAAGAAGGACGTGCCGGGCTTCGTCGAGAACCGGGTGCTCTATGCCCTTTTGCGTGAGGTCGTCGACCTCGTCGAGCGCGGCGTGATCGAGCCCGAGGACATCGACACCTGCGTCTCCTGGGGCATCGGCTACAAGCTGTCGGTGATCGGCCCGATGGCGCTTCTCGATATGGCCGGGATGGATATCTATCATTCCGTCTCCTCCTTCCTGAACGCCGATCTGTGCACCCGTGCCGATGTCGCGCCGCTGACACAACAGCAGATCGAGGCCGGTCGGCTCGGGCTGAAGACCGGCGGCGGCATTTACGACTACACGCCGGAGACAATCGCCACGCTGCACAAGCAGCGGGCGGGCAAGCTCGTCGCGATCCGGCGGATCCTTGAGGAGAAGGGATAGCGCCATGGCGGGGCCTGCCGGTCATGCTGGAAACGACGCGCCGGTGGGCGGTCTGTTTCGGCTGGCCGGACGGACGGGACAGATCGCCGAATGGCTGTTGGGGGCCCTTCTCCTCTTCGTCGTCGCGGTCAACGTGGTCAACGCGTCGGGCCGCTACCTGTTCGGCTACCGGGTCGTCGGCGCCGACGAACTGATGGTCTACACAATCATCTTCGTGGTGATGGGCGGCGCCGTGCTGGGGCTGGCGCGGCGCGACCACATCAACATCAACCTCGTTCCCTCCTACGTCTCCGGGCGAACGCGGGTCCTGCTCTTCCTGATCCACGATCTCGCCGCCTTCGCCGCGACGGCCTATGCGGCGCGCGCCTCCTGGGACTTCGTCGAACGGATCGCCCGGCTCGACACGCGCTCGATGGCGCTCGGCCTGCCGATGACCATTCCCCATGGCGCGGTGTTCGCCGGCTTCGTCGGCATGGCCGTCGTCGCCGCGTTCCTCATCCTCCGCGACATTTCGCTTCTGACCGCCAGGGTCCAGGCGACTTCCGGCTTACCTCCCGGTCCGGGAGACCGTCCATGACCGCGGTCCTTTTTATTCTGCCCGCCGCGCTGCTCGCGCTCGGCGCACCGGTTTTCCTGGTGTTCCTGCTCGGCGGCGTTTTGGCCTTCGCTTTCGTGCTCCCCATGCCGCCGCTTGCCATCCATCAGGTGGTCTTCGGCGGCCTCGACCACTATGCGCTCCTGGCGGTACCCTTCTTCGTCTTCGCTGGCGAATTGATGAATGTCAGCGGCATGGCCGGGCGTCTGGTGGTCTGGGTTCTGGCGCTGACAGGCCGCGTGCCCGGCAGCCTCGGCGTTGCGACCGTCGGGTCCTCGGCGGCGATGGGGCTCGTTTCCGGCTCCAGCGCCGCCGCCGTCGCAGCGCTCGGCAAGACGCTCTATCCAAGGCTGACCGACAACGGCTACGGCAAGGAGCGCTCCGCCGGGCTGATCGCCTCGGCGGGCGCGATCGACATCGTCATCCCGCCAAGCATCGCGATGATCCTCTACGGGCTGGTCGCCGAGCAGTCGATCCCGCGCCTGTTCGTGGCCGGCATCGTTCCCGGCATCGTCATTGCGGTGATGATGGCCGGCTTCGTCGTCGTGATCTCGAAGAAGAGCGGTATAAGCGCCGCCGGCCGGGTCGACAGGAGCACGATCGCGCGCGCGACCGCGGATGCGGCCTGGGCGCTGTTCATGCCGGTCTTCGTGCTCGGCGGCATCTATCAGGGCTGGTTCTCGCCGACCGAGGCCGGCGGCTTCGCCTGCCTCTATGCGATGTTCGTCGCGCTGGTGATCTACCGGACGATGAGCATCGCCGATATCGTCCGCGCGGCGGCGGATGCCGCGGTGCTGTCGGCCAAGATCCTGATCATCGTCGCGGCCGCCGGCCTTGCCACCTGGCTGATGACCACCCAGGGCATTCCCCAGGCGATCGTTGCCTGGATCGGCGCGATGGACCTGACCGCGATCGGCTTCCTGCTGGCCGTCAACGTGTTCCTGCTGGCCGTCGGCTGCTTTCTGGATCCGACCTCGGCGATCCTCGTGCTGGCCCCGCTGCTCGTGCCGATCGCCGCCTCCTTCGGCATTGACCCGATCCATTTCGGCATCGTCATGACCGTCAACCTCGCGATTGGCATGTTCACCCCGCCATTCGGGCTCAACCTCTTCGTCGCGCAGTCGGTGACCGGCCTGCCGGCCCATTCGCTCTATCGCGGCGTCATGCCGTTCGTGGCCGTGCAGATCGCAGCCCTCGTCCTGATCACCTACATCCCGGCCCTGTCGCTGACGCTCGGCGGGCCGTCCTGATAACAAAACTCCGGAGGACCGACCAAATGAACCGCAATCCATTCCGCGCAATCGCACTATCCGCGGCGCTGACCCTTGCCGGTCTCGCAGGTGTCGCCGGCCCGTCGGCCGCCGCGACGATGAAACTCGCCAGCGCCACCATCAACGATGTCCAGCACGAATGGCAGAAGGTGTTCGCGGAAAAGCTGAACGGCAAGGTCGGCGACGCGGTGACGGTCGAGATCTTTCCGGCAAGCCAGCTCGGACCCATCCCGCGTATGTCGGAGGGCGTGCTGCTCGGCACCATCGAGGCCTTCACCACGCCGACCTCCTTCATGACCAATGTCGACCCGCGCTTCCAGGCCTTCGACGTGCCCGGCCTGTTCAAGTCGCCAGACGACGTTGCGGCGGCGATCCACGATCCAAACTTCCGCGACTACCTGGAGACCATGTTCCTCAACAAGGGGCTTCGGGTGGTCGGCGCGATCTACAACAGCCCGACGGTGGTGTTCACCAAGGAGCCGGTCGACAGCCTCGACCAGTTCAAGGGCCTGAAAATCCGCACCTTCGCCTCGCCGATGCAGGTCAAGCCGATGGAACAGCTCGGCGCGACGCCGCTGCCGCTTGCCCTGTCGGAGGTGGTGCCGGCCCTGCAGAGCGGCGGGCTCGACGGCCTGCTGGTCGGCATGCCGATCCTGACCGCCTTCAAGTTCTACGATGTCGGCAAGCACATCACCGACCTGCGCTTCGCCGAGATCGTCTCCGTCACGGTCGTCAACGAGGACTGGTTCCAGAGCCAGCCCGAGGACGTCCAGGCTGCTATCCTGGAAGCGGGCCGCGAGGCGGAGCTTGCGGTCTTCGACTGGGGCGTCGGCAATGTCGAGCGCACCTACGGCATCTGGGGCGACAATGGCGGCCAGGTGAACCGGCTGTCGGACGCCGAGCAGGCTGAGATGGAAGCGGACTTCGCCACCCTTGCCGCCGAGCTCGTCGCCGCCGATCCTGAGGTGAAGGCGGAATACGACCGCCTGAAGGCGCTGGTGGATGCGGCCAACAACTAGGAGAGGCTAGGACGACGTGGCCTATTCGCAGACGAGACGGTCTTCGGCCAGGGAGCAGGTCAGCGCGAGGGCGGTGACGGGCGCATCGACATCGCGTGCGAGCGCGACCTGCGACCGCGTCTCGTATGCGCGCCCCGCGATCCCGCACCACAGCGATTCGACCGGCATGTTTTCCTTATGCGCGTTGAGCGCCGAAGTGGTGCCGGTCTCGGGGTCGAACCACAGGGCGATCCGCGCTGTCGCGCCCGCCGGCGCGCGGGCCAGTTCGGCCGAGTACCAATGCGCCAGTTCACCGACGCAGACGACCTCGCGTCCGGACCGGTTGTCGATCGACACCGAGACGGGGCTGAGGCCGTCGGTTCCCGTCCGCACCTCGATTTCGCGCAACTCGACCGCCATCGCATTTGTGGCGAGGAGACCGAGTGCGGCGGTGGCGACCAGATGTTTTTTCAAGCGTGCTTCCTCGTGAACGGCACAACAGAAGGCTGGTAATCGGAAGCACATTACGCTCAATCTAGGAGCCGACGGAAGGGAAAGGGAGAACCATATGAAAACGTTGCAGATTACAGGCGTCGCAGCCGTGCTTGCGGCAGGGCTGGCCATCGGCGTAGCGCAAGCCGCGGAAGTCAACACCATCGCGGTGCTGACGCCGGAAGAGGGCACCGATTTCGGCTGGAACCAGCAGGGCGTCGAGGCCGCCAAGGCGGCCGGCAAGGCGACCGGCGTCGAGGTCCTCGTCGCGCAAGGGCTCGGCTATGGCGATGTCCGCCCGACCCTGCGCGAACTGGCCGAGGAGGGCGCCGACCTGATGTTCGCCCATGCCAGCGGCTACAACACGGCAGCGCCCGAGATCGCCAAGGAACTCAATGTTCCCGTCGCGATCGTCGACACGCCGACCGCGCTGACCAAGGGCCTGATCGCCGACTACACGCTGTCGGGCCATGACGGGGCCTATCTCGCCGGCCGGATGGCCGCGAAACTGAGCCGCAGCGGCACGGTCGGCATCGTCGTGTCCGGCGAGCCGCCGTCCTGGAACTCGCAGTCGGCGGGCTTCGCCGAGGGCGTCAAGGCGGAGAACCCGGACGTCAAGGTGATCTACGCGGTGATCGGACCCGCCGCCTATTCCGACGCCGCCGGTGGCAAGCGCGTCACCGAAAGCGTTATCGCGGCCGGTGCCGACATCATCTTCGGCCAGGGCAACGGCTCGAGCTTCGGCATGCTGCAGGCCGTCGAGACGACGCCGGCACCCGATGGCGGCAAGGTGCTGTTCATCGACGTGATCGGCGACAAGTCCTCGCTCGACAAGGGCCATCTGCTCTCATCGGTCATCTGGGACATCACCCCGGTCTATACGGCCATGATCAACGACCTGAAGGCCGATACCTTCGGCACCAAGAGCTACGCGATCGGCCTGAAGGACGATTCCGTCAAGCTTCTGAAGACGCCGCAGGTGCCCGACGAGGTCTGGACCGAGATCATGGGTCTGCGCGACCAGATCATCGACGGCACCATCGTCGTCGAGCCGGTCTTCGAGGCGACCGAGGTGCGCGCCCGCATGTCGGACGTCAAGGAGTAATCAAAAGCCGTACCGGGGCCGACCGGCCCCGGTACGACCAAACTGTATTTAAGAAAGTTCTGCGCAGTGACCGCCGGATCCCCCAACAGCTCCGCCGACAGTTCTATTGCTGAACCAATCGTCACGCTGTCCGGCGTGACGAAACGGTTTCCGGGCGTCGTCGCCAATGATGATATCGACATGGCGATCCGGCCGGGCGAGGTACATGTGCTGCTGGGTGAGAACGGCGCCGGCAAATCGACCCTGATCGGCCTTCTGTCTGGGCTCATCGCGCCCGACGAGGGGACGATCGCCATCGATGGCCGGGCAACGCAGATCGCCTCGCCGCGCCACGCCCTGGCGCTCGGCATCGGCACGGTGTTCCAGCATACGATGCTGGTGCCGACCCTGACGGTCGCCGAAAACCTGCTGCTCGGCGAACCGTGGTGGCGCCGGCCGCGCAAGGAGAGCCTGCAGCGGCGCATCGAAGACCTGTCGAAATCGCTCGGCATCGAAATCGACCTCGACGCGCTCGCCGCCGACCTGTCGCTCGGTGAGCAGCAGCAGGTCGAGATCCTGCGCGCCCTGTCGCGCAACAGCCGGGTGCTGATCCTCGATGAATCGACCTCGATGCTGACACCGGAGGGTATCGAGGAACTCGGCGACCTGATGCGGCAACTGGTCAAGCGCGGCCTTGCCGTCGTCTTCATCACCCACAAGCTGAAGGAGGCCGCCGCCTTCGGCGACCGTATTTCGGTGCTGAAGCTCGGCCGCAAGGTCGGCGAGATCAGCCCGGACCGGTTCCGCTCGCTCGACCATGATCAGCTGATCGCGGAATTCGTCGAGATGATGTTCGGCAAGCGCAGCGGCGACCCCGAGGACGTTGTCCGCTCGCCGCATCCGGAGTTGCGCGACCGGCAGCCGCTCCTGTCGGTGTCGGGCCTGACGCTCGCGCCGGCACGCGGCAATCCCGGCCTCAACGATATCGCCTTCGACGTCCGGCCCGGTGAAATCCTCGGCATTGCCGGGATCGACGGCAACGGCCAGACCCAGCTTGCCCGCGTCCTGGCCGGCCAGCAGCGGGCCGATGGCGGCGATATCCGCTTCGACGGAAAGCCGGTGACCGACTGGCCGGTCCATGCCCGGCGCGATGCCGGCCTGCGCTACCTGACCGACGACCGGCTCGGGGAGGGGACGGTCGGGAGTTTCCCGGTCTCCATCAACCTGCTTTTGAAGCAGATCGGCGATCCGCCGTTCTGGCGGAACGGTATCGAGCAGACCGCCGCGATCGACGCGCATGCCCGCGATCTCATCCGGCAATATGACGTGCGCACGCCATCGGAACACACGCCGATCGGCCGCCTGTCCGGCGGCAACATTCAGAAGGCGCTGCTTGCCCGCGAACTGGCGGAAGGCGCCAAGGCCGTCATCTTCAACAAGCCGACCTACGGCCTCGACCTCGCCAACACGCTCGCGACCCGGTCCCGCATCGGTGATGTCGCCCAATCCGGCAAGGCGGTCTTGCTGATTTCCACCGATCTCGACGAACTTCTGGCCTTGAGCGACCGGATCGCGGTCCTCTCGGCCGGCCGCATCGTCGGCACGGTCGATAACGAACCAGGCGCGCGTAACGCCGTCGGCCGTCTGATGGGCGGGCTTGCGGCATGAGCACCGACGCGCTCCAGGCAAGCGACAATCCCGAGCCGCGTCCGCGCGCCGAACTCCTGTCCGCGCTCGGTCATCGCATCCTGCTCACCGTCGGGCCGATCCTCGTGTCGCTGATCATCGCCGGCCTGATCCTGGTCTTCGTCGGCGTCGACCCGATCAAATACTATGCCTATGTCCTCGACCGCGGCCTGTTTTCGCCAAGCGGCATCCAGCAGACGCTGACCCGCATGGCGCCGATGCTGTTCCTGGCCGCCGGCCTGATCGTCGCCTTCAGGGCCGGCATCTGGAATCTCGGCGTCGACGGCCAGTTCCTGCTCGGCGCGGTGACGGCGGCGGCAAGCGCGCCGTTGCTGGTGGCCGTCGTGCCGGCCTGGCTTGCCGCCGTGATCGCCTTCGTGATCGCGGCTTGCGTCGCGATGGCCTGGTCGCTCGTGCCCGCCCTGCTCAAGGCCTATCACGGCGTCAACGAGATCATCACGACGCTGATGATGACCTTCCTGGGCATCTCGCTTGCCAATGTGCTGGTGAAGCTCGCCTTCCTCGACCCGAACACCACCGTGCCGCAGACGCGGACGCTTCCCGTCGAGGACCGGCTGCCGCGCCTGTTCGACACGACCATCTCGAGCGGGCTGCTGCTCGGCCTCGTCGCGATCATCGCCGTCCATATCCTGATGACGCGTACCGCCTTCGGCCTGAAGCTGCGCACGGTCGGCGCCAATCCGCATGCCGCGATTCATGCCGGCTTAAACGTGCCACGCCTGACGGTCGCCGTCTTCGCTCTGTCGGCGGGGCTTGCGGGTCTCGCCGGTGCCGTCGATATCATCGGCGTCCAGGGCAATGTGCGCGCCGATTGGAATCCGGGCTACGGGCTGCTCGTCATCCCGATGGTGTTCCTCGCCCGCTTCAACGGCTTTGCCGCGATCGGCTTCGTGCTGCTGCTCTCCGTCCTGTCGATCGGCGGCGAAAGCGCGGCCCGCCGCCTCGGCGTGCCGAACCACTTCACCCTGGTGCTGATCGCCACCGTGCTGATCGTGCTGGCGATCGTCGAATATGTCGACAGCCGCTTCCTCAAGAAGACGAGGGCCTAGAGCGGCATGGACGCGCTGTTCACACAGATGTTCCTAGGGGCCCTGTTCTTCGGCGCGATCACCGCCGCCGTGCCGCTGCTGCTGGCAGGCCTTGGCGAGCAGATGTCGGAAAAGGCCGGCGTCCTCAATATCGGCATCGAGGGCATGATGATCGCAGGGGCCTATTTCGGCTTCCTGACGGCGTATCAGGCGGAGTCGATCTGGCTCGGCTTTATCGGCGGGGCGGCCGCCGGGCTCGCCGTCGCGCTGGTCATGGCGCTCTTATGCGTGCGGCTCGGCCTCAACCAGATCGTCATCGGCATCGGCCTGACGCTGGGGCTCGAGGGCCTCACCGCGCTCCTGCATCACATCCAGTTCTCGCGCACCTATCCGCGCCTGCCGGCCCCGCAGATCCTGGAAATCCCGCTGCTCGCCGACATTCCCGTCATCGGGCCGGCGCTCTTCAAGCACCATCCGATGGTCTATCTGTCGGTCGCGCTGGTCTTCGTGATGATCTTCCTCTACCGGCGCACCCAGTTCGGCCTCAATTTGCAGGCGGCCGGCGACAAGCCGGCGGCGCTCGATGTCGCCGGCGTCGATGTCGCCACCACCCGGACGGTCGCGGTGCTGGCGACGGGCGCGCTGGCGGGCATCGGCGGGGCCTATCTCGCCAATGTCGGCGCCGGCCTGTTCGTGCCCTTCATCACCAATGGCGCCGGTTTCCTCGGCATCGTTCTCGCCATGCTGGCGCGCGGCCGGCCGATGTGGGTCTTATTCGGCGCATTGCTGTTCGGCGTGAGCCTGGCGCTGACCACCGCGCTTCAGGTCGCCGGCATCAACATTCCCACCGACGTCATCCAGATGATCCCGTTCCTGGCGGTGATCGTCATGCTGGTCGTGTTCGGCCGGCGCTCCAGCCTGCCGGCGGCGCTCGGCATTCCCTATCAGCGGGGAGAACGCTGACAAACGTAATCAGCCCCGGTGACGAAACGCCGGGGCCAATAGGAAAGGGGAGAGAACGATGAGCGATACCAAGGTGTATCTTCTGGACGGCGGCTCGCTGGTCCTCGACGGGTTTCACGTCTACTGGAACCGGGGGCCGGGCGGCGAGGTCCGCTTTCCCGTCTATTCGATCCTGATCGAGCACGCCGAGGGCCGCTTCCTGATCGATACCGGCTATGACTACGACCACGTCATGAAGGCGCTCGCTTTCGAAAAGCCGCAGCAGACCAAGGAACAGACGATCCCCGGCGCGCTGGCGCAGCTTGGCCTCGCGCCGGCCGATATCGATGTCGTCTTCAACTCGCATTTCCATTTCGACCATTGCGGCGGCAACAAGTTCTTCCCGCACGCCAAGAAGATCTGCCACAAGCTCGAGGTGCCGCAGACCTGCACGCCCGAACCTTTCGAGGTGCTCGGCTATTCCGACGTCAGCTTCTCCGTCGAGGCGGCCGAGGCGCGCGGCATGACCGACCAGATCCCGGAGGGCGCAACCGTCGAGAACACGACCTTTGAAGGCGTCGAGGGCGATTTCGAACTCGCCAAGGGCGTCAAGCTGTTCTTCACGCCGGGCCATTCGATCGGCCATTACAGCCTGATGGTCGAGTTCGGCACCCGCAAGCCGATCCTGTTCACGATCGACGCGGCCTATACCGAGCAGAGCCTCGATACCCTCAATCAGGCCTCCTTCCACATCGATCCGGTCGCCGGCGTCAAGTCCATGCGCCGCGTCAGGCAGCTTGCCGAGGAGCACGATGCCGAACTGATGTTCTCCCACGACATGGAGAACTTCAAAACCTACCGGACCGGCACCCGGTTCTATGGCTAGGCCCCACGCATAACGGAGAAGGAACGGCCATGCGCTACGCCCCCGAAGCCGATCCCGTCATCACGCTGACCTCGGGACCGGTCAATGCTTACCCGGACGTGCTGCGGGCGCTGTCGCGCACCGTCCTCTATGATTTCGACCCGGCCTTTCAGGCGACCTACGAACGCGTCGTCGGCAAGGCGCAGACAGCGCTCAGGTCTTCCACCAAGCCGGTGATCCTGCAGGGCGAGCCGGTGCTCGGCCTCGAAGCCGCAGTCGCCTCGCTGATCACGCCGGACGACACCGTGCTCAATCTCGCCTCGGGGGTCTATGGCAAGGGCTTCGGCTACTGGGCGCTGCGCTATTCGCCGAACCTCGTGGAGATCGAGGTGCCCTATAACGAGGCGATCGACCCGCAGGCGGTCGCCGACAAGCTCAAAGCCCATCCCGAGATCTCGGTGGTCTCCGTCTGCCATCACGACACGCCGTCGGGCACCATCAACCCGATCGACGAGATCGGCGCGATCGTCGCCGAGCACGGCGGCTATCTGATCGTCGATTCAGTGTCCTCCTTCGGCGGCATGAAGACCCATCCCGAGGACTGTCGGGCCGATATCTACGTGACCGGCGCCAACAAGTGCCTGGGCGCGCCGCCGGCCCTGACGCTGCTGCATGTCAGCGACCGGGCCTGGGACAAGATGAAGGCGAACGACAAGGCGCCGCGCGCCTCGATGCTGTCGATCCTCGACTGGGAAAACGCCTGGTCGAAGACCGAGCCGTTCCCGTTCACCCCGTCGGTCGCCGAGATCAACGGCCTGGAGGCCGCGCTCGACCTCTATCTGGACGAGGGCCCGGAAAACGTCTGGGCGCGCCATGCGCTGACGGCGAAGGCGACCCGGGCCGGCCTTGGCGCGATGGGGCTGGAGCTATGGGCCGCCAGCCCGGCGATCGCCTCGCCGACGACGACGGCGCTGAAAACGCCCGACGGGATCGACGAGGCCCAGCTTCGGGCAACCGTGCGCGAGCGCTACGGCGTCGTCCTGTCGTCGGGGCGGGCCGAGACGCTCGGCAAGCTCACCCGCATCGGCCATATGGGACCGACCGCCCAGCCGATCTACGCGGTGGCCGCGCTGACGGCGCTCGGCGGCGCGCTTGGCGCGCTCGGCCGGCCGGTCGCGACCGGGGCCGGCATCGAGGCGGCGCTGGCTGCGATCGACGCGGATGGCTGATCACTTTGACGAACGGATGAAACAAAGGCCGTGCCGCAGACGGTTCGGGTCAAAAGAGAAGAGGGGAGTGCATGATGGGTAAGCTCGACGGACAGACGATCCTGGTGACGGGCGCGGCGCAGGGGATCGGCAAGGCGATCGCCGCCCGCCTCGCAAAGGACGGCGCGACAGTCGTCGTCGCCGATATCAACGCAGACGGCGGCGCGGAGGCAGCAGCCGAGATCGGCAACGGCGCGCTGGCGATCCAGTGCGATATCTCCGATGCCGACAGCGTCGCCGCCCTGTTCGACGCGATCGAGGCGCAGGCCGGCACCGTCGATACGCTGGTCAACAATGCCAGCATCGTGCCCTTCATCGCCTGGGACGAGGTCGATCTCGCCCATTGGAACACGATCATCGCGACCAATCTCACCGGCACCTTCATGGCGACCCGCCAGGCGACCGACCGGATGCGGGCGAAGGGCGTTCAGGGCCGGGTGATCAACATCTCCTCGAACACGATCTTCGCCGGCACGCCTAATATGGCCGCCTATGTGGCCGCCAAGGCCGGCGTCGTCGGCCTGACCCGCGCATTGGCCACCGAGCTCGGCCAATACGGCATCGCCATCAACGCGGTCACGCCCGGCCTGATCGAAAGCGCCGGCGTCAAGGCGAGCCCGCATAACGAGGCCTTCGAGTTCGTCGAGATGCTGCAGGCGCTGAAGGGCAAGGGCCAGCCGGAGCACATCGCCGACGTCGTCGCCTTCCTCGCCTCCGACGACGCGCGCTGGATCACCGGCCAGACGCTGAATGTCGATGCCGGGATGATCCGGCACTGAGCTTCGGTTTCTTCTGGGGCGTCGCTGCGGCGCCACAGGAGTCTCCCGCCTGGGTTCAGCGGTTGCTGTCTTCAACGATTCCGGCGCTCTTCGGGATGCTCGCTGAGCCACGAGGCGGCGTGCTCCATGAGCGCCTCGAGAAAGCCTAAGTGCCGCTCGATCTCGCGCATCTCGCCATCAAAGCCCATCTCGGCGGTGACGCTCATCGAGAAGATATCGCGGGCAGGTCGGAAGCGCTCCTTCGCCCAGGTGAATTCCTGCCGGATGTCGGCAAGGACGGCCTGCCCGGTTTCCGGGCGATAGACATCAAGCAACGGCAGGTCGCCGATCCAGCCGGCGGAAACGTCCGGCGGAATATGATCGGCGTGTCGCAGGGCCGAGATCAGCGCTGCGCGGGCGGCGCCAAGCTGTTCTTCCGCGCTTGGCGGCTCGGGCGGAGCCGGTTCGCTGCGGGCGTCCCCCGCAGTCGGCCACATCATGGCGCCGGCACGGGTTGGTTTCCCGACCTCATCCCGGTCCGGACGGACGCCGGTGCCATTGCAGGCGCCGCACTCCATGCCGGAGAAGGTATAGGTCGTATCGAGCCACCCGCCGCGATTTCCGGGCACGTGCGGCAGCTCCATTACGCCGGTTCCCTTGCAGACAGGACATTGCATCGCGGCCTCCTAATGGGTCGGAACCTGTCCCCCCAAAGGCCCGGACCGGCAAAGCCGTCCATAGCCGGCCAACGGTTCGATCATACAGAAAGCCGGCGATTTACGGAACGCCGTCGAGGGCAGGGGCGAGGTTCCTTATTTTTCAGCCTGGCCACCCCCTCGGCTGTCATGCCCGGACGTGTTCCACTGTTGTCCGGTTCAATTCCGGCGACGTCGATTAAGCATTTGTCTGGTATAATATTTTCGGCGAGCCAAGGTGGCGGGACACGCACTCGCTAAACCACCAGCTCGGACGTCATCAACTTCGTTCGCTTCGACGCATGCGATGTCCGATGTCGCCTGCCGCTCCCCCCCCCCCCCCGTGTCATTGCCGGGCTTGTCCCGGCAATCCATGAACACAGTCGTTAGCGTCCATTCTGACGGCGGTGTTCATGGATCCTCGGAACACGTCCGAGGATGACAGCCGAGGGGGTGGCCAGGCTGAGAACCAAAGGTTCCCCCTCGCTGAGCCGGACAATAGTGGGACAAGCCCGGCAATGGCATCGGAGGGTGGTAGGCGGGTGATGCCAAGGCGCTGATTATATTGTGGAAATACGACTTTATGACGCGGAAAGCGAGGCGAGCCCTTCGCCCTTCACTTGGGTATCCTTTCTCACTCACCCGCCCCTTGCCAGGCTTGTGAAATTTCACTTGACGGGATCACTCTCCGAAATTAGCTTTCAAGCAAAGCTAAATCTGAGCATGAAGATGCCGATCGACGAACGACAGCACACCGTTTCCCGCCCCGCGCTGCTGGTCGATCGCGACGATTCCGCCTTTCGTCAGCTCGTTCACGACCTGCTCGCCTTCTCGGCCCGGCTCAATGACGTGCGCAACCGCTTCGGCGCCTATATCGGCCTGACCGGCATCCAGTACACCCTGCTGATCTCGGTCAATCATCTCGGCGCTGGGAAGAGGGCTGGCGAGGGGGTGGGGGTCAAGGCGCTGGCCGAGCATCTGTCGCTGTCCGGCGCCTTCGTTACCATCGAGACGACGAAGCTCGCCAAGCTCGGCCTCATTGAGAAGCGGCCGAACGCTCAGGACCGGCGGCGCGTGCTGCTGACCGTGTCGGCCAAGGGGCGGTCGCTGCTCGACCAGCTTGCGCCGGTGCAGCGCGAGGTGAATGACGAACTGTTCGGCAGCCTCGATGCGGAGCGCTTCGCGGCGCTGGCGGATATGGCCCGGACCCTGAAGCGCGATGCCGGGCGCGCCCTGCTATTGGCCGACTACCTGACCGGATCGGCCGAGGAGCGCTAGCATGGCCCCTGAACGTCCGACCGACGTCCCGACCGATGAGAAGGCCTTTCGCACCTGTCTCGGGCAGTTTCCGACCGGCGTGTGCATCGTCACCGCCAATGTCGGCGGCGAGCTTGCCGGGATGACGATCAGTTCGTTCAACTCGCTGTCGCTCGATCCCCCGCTCGTGCTGTTCTCGATCGGCCGCAAGGCGCGCAGCCTGGCCCTTTGGGAACGGGCGGAGGCGCTGGCGATCAACATGCTGAGCGAGAGCCAGCAGGCGCTGTCGAACCGGTTCGCCCGGCCCGGCGGCAACAAGTGGGAGGGCCTGCAGTTCTCGCGCGGGCTCGGTGGCGCGCCGCTGCTGGCGGGCTGCGTCGCGATACTCGAATGCTTGGCCCACGGCCGCCACGATGCCGGCGACCATCGGCTGGTCATCGCTGAGGTCAAGCGCTTCACCACCAATCCGGCGCGCGCGCCGCTCGTCTTCTGCAAGGGCGCCTACAACGCGCTGAAACCCCGGAACGAACCGGCGGCGCTATGGCCGCTCGATATCCACTATTGACTACGACAGGCAAAGGAGACGGAGATGATCAAGACCGGCGCCCAGCACATCGCGTCGCTTAATGACGGCCGATCCGTCTATCTGAACGGCGAAGCGATTACCGACGCGACGACCGATCCGGCGTTTCGCAACATGATCGCAACGGTCGGCACGCTCTACGATTTCCAGAGCGCGCCGCAGAACATCGATCTGATGACCTATGAGATCCCGCAGGAGGAGGGCGGATCGAGCGGCGCCCGCGCCAACCGGATCTGGCAATTGCCGAGAAGCCATGCCGAACTCGTCGAGCGCCGCCGCGCCCTGGTCTGCTGGACGGAAATCCATGCAGGCTTCCTCGGCCGCGCGCCCGACCATGTCGCCTCCTGTATCTCCGGCATGTATATGGGCCGCGACGTCTTCGAGGCCGATGATCCGAAACGCGCCGCAGCCCTTGCCGACTACTACCGTTTCGCCCGCGACAACGAGCTCTATCTCACCTATGTGATCATCAATCCGCAGGCCGACCGCTCCAAGGCCGCCCATGAGCAGGCCGACGAATTCCTGACCGCCGGCGTCGTCGACGAGGACAGCGAGGGCCTGACCATCCGGGGCGCCAAGATGCTCGCCACCGGCGGCATCATGGCAAACGAGGTGCTGGTGACCTGCATCCAGCCGTTGCGCGAGGGCGACGAGAAATACGCCGTGTCGTTTGCCGTGCCGATGAACGCCAGGGGCCTGAAGATCCTGTCGCGCAAGTCCTACGAGGCGGAGGCTGCGAACGATTTCGACAATCCGCTGTCGAACCGCTACGACGAGAACGACGCGGTGCTCTATTTCGACGACGTCAAGGTCCCCTGGGAGCGGGTCTTCGTCAACCAGAGCATCGAGATGTGCCAGAAGCAGTTTCATGCAACGCCCGCGCATGTCTACCAGAACTACCAGGCCCAGATCCGCCTGATGGTCAAGATGCGGTTCCTGGCCGGCATCGCCAAGCGGATCGCCGAGACCAACGGCGTCATCGGCTTTCCGCAGGTCAGGGAAACGCTCGGCCAGCTTGCCGCCGAGACGACGATGGTCGACGCGCTCGTCCATTCCATGGAGGTCAAGGGCCGCCAGGCCGGGCCCTATTTCGTGCCGGACCGGCAGACGCTCTATGCCGCCCAGGTGCTGACCCAGCAGCTCTATGCCAAGGTGATCACCACCCTGCGTGATCTCGCCGGCGGCGGCATGATCATGCTGCCCTCCTCGGTCGCCGATTTCGCCAATCCGGAGCTTGCCACCCTGATCGACAAGACCCAGCAGTCGCCGGTCGCCTCGTCGCGGGAGCGGGTGAAGTTCTTCAAGCTCGCCTGGGATGCGGTCGGCTCCGAATTCGCCTCGCGCCACACCCAATACGAAATGTTCTACGCGGGCGCGACCTTCGTCACCAAGGGCCATTGCTTCCGCACCGCCGACTGGGATGGCTGCACCGACCTGGTCGACAGGATGCTCGACAGCTATTCCCTCGATACCGAACTTGCCGGGCTTCAGCCCGCCGCCGAATAGGAGAGAAAGATGCCGATCAACAAGGAACACAAGGAATTCTTCCCCGTCGACATGGACGGAGCCGACTGGCAGACGCCGCCGGGCTATCCAGACGGCATCAAGCAGATCGTGCTTGCCGGCAGCCTCGACGAGGAGGCCAGGACGGGCCACCGCACGCGCCTTCTGCGCTTCGAGCCCGGCGTCTTCACCACCGAGCCCTTCGTCCACGACCACTGGGAAGAGGTCTATCTCGTCTCCGGCGACCTGATCGTCGGCAATGACGAAAACGGCGAGGGCGGCGAATCCTTCGCACAACACACCTATGCCTGCCGGCCGCCCGGGGTCTATCATGGGCCCTTCAAATCCGAGTCGGGCTGCGTCCTGCTCGAATCCCACTATTACGAAGAGAGCTGACCTCCATGGCCGATCGCCTGCCGACGCTTGCCGAGCTTTCGGCCAATCTGCAATCAGGAAAGACGTCGAGCCGCGATCTCGTCGAGGCCGCGCTCGAGGCGATCGGCGATCCGGACCGCGAGGGCGCCCGCGCCTTCGTCCATGTCGACGCAGACGGCGCCCGCGCCCGGGCCGACGCGATCGACGGCCTGCGCCGGGAGGGCAGGGCGCCGGGGCCGCTCGCCGGCATTCCGATCTCGGTGAAGGACCTGTTCGACGTCGAGGGCCAGGTCACCCGCGCCGGCTCCAAGGTGCTGAACGATCGCCCGGCCGCCGACCGCGATGCCGCCTGCCTGGCGCGCTTGCGTGACGCGGGGCTGGTCTTCGTCGGGCGCACCAACATGACCGAGTTCGCCTATTCCGGCCTCGGTCTCAACCCGCATTATCCCGCCCCGCGCAGCCCCTATGACCGCAACGGGGCGGGGCGCGTTCCCGGCGGATCGTCGTCGGGCGCGGCGGTGTCCGTGGCGGACGGCATGGTCGCCGCCGGCATCGGCACCGACACCGGCGGGTCCTGCCGGATCCCGGCCGCCTTCTGCGGCATCGTCGGCTACAAGCCGACTGCCCGGCGGGTCGATGCGGCCGGAACCTTTCCGCTGTCGCAGACGCTGGATTCGGTCGGCCCGCTCGCCCGTTCGGTCGATTGCTGCGCCAGCCTCGACGCGGTGATGGCCGGCGAGCCGCTGCCCGGTCTCGCTCCGCGTGATCTGGCAACGCTCAAGCTCGGTGTCCTGCGCAACTGCGTCCTGGACGAACTCGACGACACCGTTTCGCAGGCCTATCAGGCCGCGCTCGACCGGCTTCAGGCGGGCGGGGTGAGCCTCGTCGATATCGAGCTTCCCGACCTTGCCGATCTGCCCGGCCACAATGTGCGCGGCGGCATCATCGCGGCGGAAGCCTATGCCACCCACAAGGACTTGCTCGCAGAGCGCTTCGACGACTACGACCCGCGCATCAACCGCCGGATGCTCAAGGCGCGGGAGCAGCATGCGGGTGAGTATCAGTCACTGCTGGATGCCCGCCGCGACATCATCGCCCGGGCGAACGCGCGGACGGAGGGCCTCGACGCGCTTGTCATGCCGACCGTTCCCGTCGTGCCGCCGCGCGTCGACGCACTTGCCGAGGAGGCGGAGTTCTACCGCATGAACACGCTGGTGCTGCGCAATCCCTCGGTCGTCAATTTCCTCGACCGCTGCGCGATCAGCCTGCCGCTTCCCGCCGAAGAGGACGCGCCGGTCGGCCTGATGCTGGTCGGCGAGACGATGGCCGACCGGGCCCTGTTCGATATCGCGGCCGCGGTCGAGGCGTCCGTCGGATCCGGCGTCAGATCTGGCGCTTGAGGACTTCGCGCGAGGCCTCGATGTGAAACCGCATCTTGGCCTCTGCCCGGCCGGGATCGCGATCCTCGATCGCGTCCAGGATCGCGGTGTGCTGCAACAGCACGTTGCGCGCCTGCTCGGGCGCCTTCAGCGAAATGAACCAGTTGCGCAGCGACCGGTCATGCAGGACGCGCAGCATGTCGGCCATGACGGCGTTCTGGGCCGCCTTGAAGATCGCGCAGTGAAAATCGCGGTCGAGCAGCATCTGCGCCTCGATGTCGCGTTGATCGAGCGCGACGGCCGATTGCGAGACGATCCGCCGCATATCGGCGATATCGCCGCTCGAGGCCCGTTCCGCGGCATGGCGCACGCAATGGGATTCGTTGACCAGCCGGACCTCGGCGATATCGAGGATCTCGCGCAGGTTGAGCGGCCGCACGATGATGCCCTTGCGCGGCATCACGTCGATCAGGCCCTCGAAGACCAGCCGCTTGACCGCGTTGTGGACCGGGTTGCGGCCGATCTGCAAGGTGTCCGCGACCTGCGCCTCGTTGAGATAGGAGCCCGGCGCGAATTCCAGCGTCAGGATCTTCCGCTTGAGCGCGTCATAGGCCGTATCGGCAAGCGACTGGCGCTTTTCCGTCTCCGGCCTGCCGGCCGCGGGTGGGCTTGTGCCGATCGATCGGTCTTCCGCAACGCTCATGTCAGCCGAGGATGGGTAACTCTTCAATGTCGTATCCGCAGGACAGGCAGCGCCCGAGCACCGGGTCGACCAGGTCGACGTCTAAACGCCGGGCCGGCCGGACACCGCCGATCGCGGGCAGGGTGCCGCCCATTATAACGTCGCCGGCTTTGTGTCCAGCGTCGGGGTTTTCGGCGTTGAAGCGGTCGATCAGGTCGCGCGGGTCGAGCATGGCGGCGACCGGCCCCTCCTGATAGAGCACACGCTGCCCGTCGATCGTCGCATGCGCGCGCAAGGTGAGCCGGTCCCAATGAGGGTAAACCTCGTCGAGCGGCCAGACTTCGGCGGAGACCGGCTTGTCGCACATCTGCTTCGACAGCGTCACGCCGATCGCCTCGGCCTCGCGGTCGGTATGGTCCGAGCCGACGCCGACCCAGAGCGTTCCCTCGACATTGAGGATCACGAATTCCGCCTCGCCGCTGGAGGTGCCGCCGATCACCTGGATGCGCCCGGCCGTCGTGAACCGGCTCGCTGCGACCCGGTAGAACATCGGCGTGCGGGCCGGCCGCTTGACGCCGAGCTCTTCGAGTTCGGCGATATGGGCCTCCATCGCCGCGCGGTCGCGGCCGGTCCAGCCGGCGATGATCGCCCGGTCGACCGGGATCGCGCGGGTCCTGCTGTCCGTTTTCGTCGTGAATGCAAGTGAGAGTGTTTTTGTCACGGTTACCGCCAGATGGTTCGTTACGCGTGGGGCTGGCCGGGCGGCGGCTCTCGTTTGATCACGCCGCCCGGCCTTGTTTTCTATGAACGAGCCAACGGCTCTGCCTCAGCGCTGGATCGTGTCGACCAGCTTCCAGCCGTCGCCATCCACTTCGAGGATGTAGATCGGCTTGATGGCGTCGTGGTTCTCGGCGATCGAGATCGTGCCCTCCAGCAGCTCGGCATCCTTGATCTTGGCGACCGCATCGGCAATCGCCGTGCGCTCGTCTGCCAGCTTCGCCGGATCGCCGGTGACGCCGGCCGCCTTCATCGCCTCGGCATAGAGATAGACGATGTCATAGGCCGAGGCGTCGAACTGGTTCGCCACCGTCCGGTCCATGCCGGCGGCCGCGGCGCGCTTGGAGAACTCGGCGCCGAAGGCCCTGGTCTTGTCGTTAAGGCCTTCATAGAAGGTCGTGCCGATGGTCATGCCGTTGCCGGCGCCGTCCATGCGCTCGGGCAGTTCGACGTCGGCGACCGTGGTGCCGCCGAACAGCCGGCCCTCATGGCCCTGGCGCTGCATTTCCTTGGCAAGCTTGATGGCTGCTTCCGGCGGCGCGCCGAGGCCGACAAGGTCGGTCGGGTTCTCCTTTAGCTTTGAGACCTGCGGCGACAGATCGAAGGCGGCGTATTCGAAGGTCACCACGTCCTGCGGCGCGAGGCCTGCGCCGTCGAGAATGGCCGGCAGCACCTTTGTGCCGATGACATTGGAGACCGTGTCGTCGGTCGCGTGCGCGATCGCCGCGCTGCCGGCGGGCAGGCCGCGCTCCATGATCGAGTTGAGCACCAGCTTGATGATCGTGCCCTCGCCGGTGGTGTTGCGGAAGGCGTATTGGAAATCGGCGGCGAGATTGGGTGCCGAGGAGGCCATCGACATGGTCGCGATGCCGAGCCGCTCGGCCGCCGGGAAGACCACCTTGCACTCGCTCGAACTGAACGGTCCGATCACTGCGAGCGCCTTGTCGTCCTGGGCGAAGCGGCGCACCGCCAGCACCGCCTGCTTGGGATCGCCGGCGGTGTCGAATTTCACCAGCTTGATCGGCTTGCCATTGATGCCGCCGGCCGCGTTGATCTCCTCGACCGCCATGTCGATGGCGATCTCGTTGGTATTGGCGAGGCTGACATAGGGCCCGGTCTTGGCCATTGAATAGCCCAGGATGATCTCGTCGGCGGCCTTAGCGCCCGTCGCGAACGCCAGGGGCAGGGCGGCCGAGAGCGCCAGCAAATGTCGTTTCGTGATCATGATCGTCTGTCCTTCCTCTGTTTTTGGTCTGGTTGTCGTTATGAAATCGCGTGTTCAGGTGCGGCGCCCCCAGTGCCCCCGGCACCGCCGCCGAGATAGGCGCGCATCAGCCTCTCGTCGGCGCGCAACTCCTGCGGGCTGCCGGACACGGCGAGCCGGCCACGCTCCAGCACATAGCCGCGGTCGGCCACCGACAGCGCCTTGCCGGTGTTCTGTTCCACCAGCAGGATCGACAGCCCGTCGGCGTTGAGCCGTTTGAACAGGTCGAAGATCTGGTCGACGACCTTCGGGCTCAGGCCCAGCGACGGCTCGTCCAGCATCATCAGGCGCGGCTTGGCGAGCAGCGCCCGGCCGATCGCCAGCATCTGCTGCTCGCCGCCCGACAGGCAGGAGGCGGCCATGTCGCGGCGCTCGGCGAGGTTGGGAAACAGGTCGTAGATTGCCGCCAGTTCCGGCTCCAGGTCGCCAACGGCGCCGCGCGCGGTCGCGCCGAGCAGCAGGTTCTCGCGGATCGTCTGGTTGATCAGGATGCGCCGCCCCTCCGGCACCAGCGCGATGCCCCCGGCGATCCGCTGCGGCGTCGCCGACCGGGTGATGTTCGCGCCGTCAAAGGCGATCCGGCCGGCCGAAACCGGAGTGATGCCGAGAATGGCGCGCAACAGGCTCGACTTGCCCGCCCCGTTGGAGCCGAGCACGGTGACGATCTCACCCTCGCCGACGGTCAGGTTAAGCGCCTCGATCGCCTGGACGCGGCCGTAGCGGATGCTGAGATCGTTCAACTCAAGCAGCATCTTGACTATTCCCTGCCTCGCCCAGATAGGCCTCGCGCACCTGCGGGTCCGCCTGGATGTCGGCCATCGTCCCCTCGGCGATCTTGCTGCCGAAATTGAGCACGACGACCCGGTCGCAGAACGCCTGGACGAACGCCATGTCGTGCTCGACGACGAGCAGGCTGACGCCGGTCTCGGAGAGGCGCTGCAGGTCGGCGAGCAGGGCGTCGGATTCGGCCGGATTGAGGCCGGCGGCCGGCTCGTCGAGCATCAGCACGCGCGGTTTCGCCAGCGTCGCGCGGACGAGATCGACACGCTTGCGCGCGCCATAGGGCAGTTCCTGGACGGTCGCCTGCGCATAATCGGCAAGTCCAGCGCCCTCCAGCGCAGCCATCGCCGCGCGCTGCCAGGGATGGTTCTTGCGGAAGCGGAACGGCGTGAGCAGGTTTGCCAGGCTCGATGTTACATGCGCCTGGCCGAGCAGCAGGTTTTCCAGAACTGTCAAGTGCTGCATCAGGCGGACGTTCTGGAAGCTGCGCGCGACGCCGAAATCGATGCGCTTGCGCGACGGCACGGTGGTTATATCGCGGTCGCCGATGAAGATCTGTCCGAAATCGACCGAATAGACGCCGCTGATCAGGTTGAAGATCGTCGTCTTGCCGGCGCCGTTCGGGCCGATCAGGGCGATGCGGCCGTGCTCCTCGACATCGAAGGAGACGTCCTGAATGACCTTCAGGCCGCCGAAGGCCTTGGAGATCGCCTCGACGCGCAGCACCGCGCTCATGGTCGCGCTCCTTCCGGCGTCTTGCCGCGCCAGGGCGCGCGCAACAGCTTGGCGGTGATGACGCCCTCCGACCGCCAGGCCATGGCGATGATGATCAGGGCTGCGAACAGCACGAACCGCCATTCGTCGCTGAAGCGCAGCAATTCGGGAACGGCGGTGAAGAACAGCGCCCCGAACAGCGGGCCATAGACGGTCTGCACGCCGCCGAGCAGCACGAACAGCACGATGAAGATGTTCAGATGGGCGTTGAAATACTGCGCCTCGACGAAGCTGAAGTGATGGGCATAGACGCCGCCGCCGATGCCGGCGATGACGGCGCCCAGCGTCAGGGCGGCAAGTTGCAGGTTGCGCGTGTTGAGGCCGAACAGATCGGCGACCGTCGCGTCATTCTTGATCGCGGTCAGATAGAGGAAGAACCGGGTCTGCGACAGGATCAGCATGAAGACGACGACGCCGATTGCCGTCAGCCACACCGCCATGGGGCCGGCATAATCGAACACCGCATAGCCCGACGCGCCGCCGACGACGTCGAGATTGAGGAACACCGCCTTGATGATCTCGCCGAGCGAGAAGGTGGCGAGCGCCAGATAGATCCCGTGGGTCCTGAGGATCGGCAGGCCGACGGCAAGCGCGACGACGCCGGCCGCCGCAGCGCCCGCGGGGATCGCAAGCCACATCGACAGGGCGATCTCGTTGGTCAGGAACGCCGAGGCATAGGCGCCGATCGCCATGAAGCCGGCGATGCCGAGATTGAGCTGTCCGGCCGACAGGGGCAGGGCGGCCGCATAGGCGAGAATGACGTTGATGGACAGAAGGACCAGGACGCCCTCGAGATAGCCGCTCATCACAGTTTTTCGCGTTGCTCGACGCGGCCGAACAGGCCGCCGGGCCGAAGGATCAGAAGGACGAGCAGGACGCCGTAGACGACGATGTCGACGAAGTCGGAGCCGAGGAAGTAGATCGAGAAGACCTCCGTGACGCCGATCAGCAGCCCGCCGGCGATCGCCCCCCAGATATTGCCCATGCCGCCGACGATCATCGCCGAGATGCCCTTCAGGCCGACCTCCTCGCCCATGAACGGGGAGACCTGCAGGTAGTTGAAGGCAAACAGCACGCCGCCGATCGCCGCCAGCAGGCCGCTGGCGATGAAGACGAGCGGGACGATCCGCTGCAGATCGATGCCGAGGATGCCGGCGGTCTCCGGATCCTCCGCGATCGCCCTGACCTGCCGGCCGTAGCGCGTCTTGCGCAGCACCCAACTGATCATCACGACGAGCACGATCGACAGGACCAGGCTGATCAGTTGCGGCCCGCCGAGCAGAAGCCCGCCGATGCGCAGGTTGAAATCGGCGAAGACCTGCGGAAAGGCCTGCTGGTCGGAGCCGACGGCGACCAGCATCAGGTTTTCGAACAGGATCAGGAAGCCGAGCGAACTGACCAGCGGCACCTCCGGGTCGGAGCCCTTCATCCAGCGATAGGTGAAGCGTTCGACGACGAGGGCGGCGACGCAGACGGCCAAGAGCGCGGTGATGGCCGCCAGCGGCCAGGCGAAGCCGAGCTTGATCATCAGCCAGGTCAGCACGCCGCCAAGCATGAACAGGCCGGGGATCGAGAAGTTGAGGAAGTTGAGGATCCCGATCGACAGCGTCAGCGAGACCGCCACCAGCACATAGATGCTGCCGAGCATCAGCCCGTTGACGAGTTGCTGTGCCATGCTTGTCCCCCAACGACGCCGCGACTGACCAAGCTGTGAAATTTCACTGTATCGTAATCAGGCCGCGGGCGCGGTGTCAATCGTCGATGCGGTGTGGTTGTGGGATGGTGGCCGGGTATGGGGCGCTACGTTTGGCTCAGGAGGATGTTGGACGGAGGAATACCGGACTGTCCGGGTTCCCGGATCGTCATCGGTTTGGCGAGGCGCCGTTATTGCCAGGGCGTGGGATACACCTGCGCGCGGGATTCCTTGCCCGGCTGCCCCCCGGCGCTCGGCTTTGGGCCTCGCGCGTTCGCCACTCGAAATGCTTCCGCATTTCGCCCGCTTGCGCGGACCGTACCTCACCCCTCACCCGGCCCTGCGGGCCGACCCTCTCCCGCCAAGGGGGAGGGTGCGAGTGTATCTGAGGGGCCGTGCGGCGGGCGCCACCGCCGGCGGACGGAAAACGCCGATACCGCACATGATGTCGGTGCCTATTTGCCCGATCCGTCCAGCGCGCTCTTACCCTCTCCCCCTTGGCGGGAGAGGGCGGCCCGCAGGGCCGGGTGAGGGCCCGTGGCACGGCCCCTCATCGCGCCAGCTCGCCGATCCCGGATCAGCCTTCGGCGGTCCGGGATCAGGAGGGATAGTGGGGCGCCCTGCCGTCCCCAACCACGGTGTCGTAGCCGGGCTTGTCCACCGCCGGCAAGAAAGACGGGCCCCGCACGGCAGGGCCCGTCTCCTCATTTCGCGTAAAGCCGCAAAAACACCGGCCCGTCAGCGCCTGGGCCAGACCGTCGCCAGCAGCGGCTCGTGGTCGCTGGCCGTGACGTCGTCGAGCATGCGCGAGAAATCCGTGTTGACGTGCACGATGTCGAGCTGCGCGCGCCTCCTCAGGTTCTGCGACACGAAGACGTGGTCGAGGGCCTGCGAATTGCCTTCGAAGATGAAGGTGTAGCGGTTGTCGTCGCGGATCTTGCGGATGAGATTGATCAGCACCCGGTCGGGCCCGCTGCCGGGAAGCAGGTCCTTCAGATCGTTGGTCCACTCGAACGTGTTCAGATCACCGAGCACGACGACATTGGCGCGCGGGGTATCCTCCAGGATCGCGTCGACCACTTCGTTGATCGCCGTCGACTGCGCCTCGCGGGCAGCCTCCGCGGCCTGGACGAAGGGCTGCGGCCCGCCGAACACCGGCGTCGAGCCGAAGCGCGAGGAGAAGTGGTTGTTGATGACGGTGACGGGCCGGCCACGGAAGCGGAAGGTCGCCTCCAGCGGGTCGCGGGAGGTGTCGAAGGCGGTCGGAACCGAGACACCCCGGGCGGTCAGCACGTCGCGCGTCAGGCCTTCAAAGGCCTCCAGCGTCACCCGCTCCGGATTGTAGAGGAACGCGTTGCGGATATTGCCGAGCGAAATGCCGCCGAACGTATCGGGATTGTCCCGGTTGTCGTCGGTGGTCTCGACCAGTGGCGGCACGTCGATGAAGGCGTAGGCCGGTCCGCCGGCGGCCACGATCGCGTCGACCAGGCCCTGCAGTGTCTCGTCGGCGTCAAGCTCGCCCGAGCACGGCGCGAGATCCTCCCCGCAATTGCCGATATCGCCGTTATTGTCCTGGATTTCCTGCAGCGCGACGATATCGGGCGCGCGCAGCTTGCGGACGATCTGGGTCGCGACCTTGTCGCGCTGGGCGTCGTCGTCCTCGACCGCGCTGAGATTCAGCACGTTGTAGGAGGCGACCGTCAGGCGTTTCGGCCAGCTGAGCTGGGCTTTTTGCGGGCGCAGGCGTTTCGGCCGGATATCGAAGGCGCCAAGCGCGTTGACCTCGTAATTGCCGAAGCTGTAGCCGACGACGCCGGTGACGTCGGCGAACCGGTCGCCGACCTTGATCGCGGGGAAGTCGGTGCTGCCGTACAGCGTGCCGTCGAACTGGATCTGGATGCGCTCCGGGTTCTGGTCGCCGCGATTGTCGGGATGCCGCTGCAGGCTGATGCCGCCCCGGGCGGTGCGGGCGTCGGCCGGGCGGGCGAACCGGCCGCGGTTGGCGAGCGTGAAGACCTCGGCGCTGAACGTGCCGAACTGCCGGCTGCCCGACACCGCAACCGGGTTCTCTACCGTGACCAGCATGCCCTCGAGGCTCTCGTAGAAATCGATGCCGTCGCGCCAGGGGTTGAACACGTTGGCGGCGGCGTCGGCGGCGTCCTGCAGGTTGATCGGCGGATCGATTTCCGCGTTGCTGATGACCTTGCGCGCCGGCGGCATGCGTCCGCCGCGGCCGATCACGACCGGAGCGGGCACGCGCGCGGCTTCGCGGCCGAGGATCGTGGGAAAGGCGAACTGCGTGGTCGACAGGTTGCCGGTGTCGGCACCGCCGGCGATGCGTTCGTCCACGCGGTCGCGCAGCCGGAGCAATTCGCCCACTTCCGGCTGCGGCGTGCGGGTGTCGAACACGAACAGGCCATCGGAGGTGGTGCTGTCGTCATCGCCATGCGGATCCTGGATATAGTAGCTCTGAAAGCCGACGGCGGTCACGACGCCGCAGGTCTCCACCGTTTGGCCTTCATAGGGCGAAACGTGGCTCGTGCCCTGGATCTCGTAGATCGGGGTCGTGTCGATGCACAACGCGCTGGCCTCCGCGCCGCCGGCCCAGACAAGAGCCGGCAGGATCGATGCGGACGCCAGAAGAACACGGCTGGCACGCGCCAGGCTTGTCCCATTCCTCATAGGTCACCTCTTCCAGTCAGATTGTGTGTGGTGATAGGCGACGGACCAAAGCACTGGCCCGATCGCCGGACGCTAGCGACCGGCGATAACGGGGTTGCTATGGATCGGTGGCGGGACGATGAAGATTGGGTGACGGACAGGTAACCGTCACCGCGATCGGGTTGATCCCGATCGCGATGGAAGAGGGCAGGCGGAGCCCGCCAGGCCGCTACGGCGCCACCGCGGCGTTGGTCAGTTTGTCCAGGGCGCCGGTCATCGTGGCGACCACGGGCAGGTCGGCGGGAACGCCGTGATCGTCAACCAGCCTTTGCGGCGGGTGATAGGCAAGCTGTGTCGCGCCGTCCGGAGCGGTGAACACCACCACGCGCATCGGCAGATCGAGGCCGCTCGCCCCGTTTGCGGCGATAACCGGCGTGCCGAGCTTCGGGTTGCCGAAGATCAGCACTTGCGTGGGGCTAAGCTCGGCGCCGACAGTCTCGGCGCCGGCGGCGTGGTCGATCCGGGCAAAGACTGTCGCGCCCGCGCCGCTCACCGCCTCTTCCAGCCGGTCGACCGTGACGTCCACGCTGTGCGGACTGGACTTGACGATCAGGTCGGACGCGCCGGCCGACGACGCGGCGAACACGCCGATCAGAACGAGGGCTTGCTTGATCATGTCGGTCTCTCCGGTTGGGCGGCGATTGCGCAGAAAATCATAGGGTCCGGGTAAAATCGTAGCGGGGAAGATGGTCAAACTGTGAAGTGGCAAATGAACAAATCGTGTTGCGGGGCCCGATCAGGCGCCTCAATCGGCGTCCGTTGCGCGGCGGCCCAGATGTTCGGAGGGGCGCTCGCCGAATAATTTTCGATAGTCGGCGGCGAACTGCCCCATATGCCAGAAGCCCCACCGGTTCGCGATGTCGGCGACCTTGCCCGCCGGGTCGGCCGCGATGAGGTCCCGTCGTGCCCCGCTCAGGCGCCGCGCCATCGCGTATTTCTTCGGCCCGACGCCGAACTGCTCCATGAAGGCCCGGTACAGCGTCGGCCAGGAGGTATCGCAGCGTACGCAGAGCTCGCGAATGCTCGGCGGCGAACCGATATCGGTCTCCATCACGTCGAGCGCGCGGCGCAACGCCCGCTCGCGCGCCCGCGCCGAAACCCGTTTCTCGCCCAGATCGCCGGAATTCAGCGCAAGAAGCACGGCGAGCGCCGTCTCTTCCTCATGGGTGTGCGGATGGTCGGTAACCCTGGTTTGCGTAAGGTCCGTGATCGTGTGCGCGACCAGCCGGCCGGCTCTTGTCCGGCCGGACAGATCGACGATACCGGCGAATGAGAGGCGGGGGCCGACATCCAGGCCGAAATCGTCGGCAAGTGCCTCCATGTCGGCCAGGCGCATGCTGACGGTCAGGCCCTCGAAGCCGGGTTCGCTGATGCCGTCGAACTCCCGGCCGTTGCCGAAGCAGACCATCGGCTGCAGCGGGGTATGGGTCCCGCGCCAGGACGGCAGCATGGCCGGCCTCGGAATGCCGAAGGTCACGAAACCGGCCGGTGCGGCGCCGATCTGGTGCACCTTGCTGTGCATCTCGATGCTGAGCGCCGTGACGAGGTGTCCGGGGCGAACGGTAACGCGCGTTGCGCCGGGCCCTGCGCCGATCTGCCGGAAATCCAGATCCCAACTGGTGAAGCGCCCGATTTCGTTCGGCTCGCCAAGCTCGACGGAAATGACGCCTTCGGCGCGTGGCACCATCTGCGCTTCGCTCGCCTGTCTATGCATCAGAGATGGTTCCGATCGATCGTTTCGAGGCGAAACTGACGAATTTCTGATGCGGCGAAGTTCTTCGATCCGATATTGCCGGAAAAGTCATCAGATGTCCGCGACCGACAGAAACAAGGAGGGCGGCATGGCTCGATATGGTCGTCCGGTTCTTCCGGAAGACGCAGCACGCAGCCAGCGGATCGTAACGTTCGTGACGCTGGCGGAAGACAAGAAGCTGAAGGCCATGGCGGCGGAATATTCAATCTCAGTCTCTGCCCTCTGCCACCGTTTCATCGCGCAGGCTCTCGACCGACATTGCGGGTCGGAAACCGGGTCTGACATATCCGGCTAACATAACCCGTGCCATCCCCCACGACAATTCACCTAAGGCAGATGGAGGCAGTACCGAATGTTCCGAACCCTATGTGCGGCAATCGCCTGCACGCTTTCCACGGCCGCACTGGCGCAGCAGCCGGAGATCGTGCATGACGCCGAATATTATGTGCTGAAGGCGCAGAATGGCGAGCGTTGGAGCGCCGAGGATGCCGAGATCGATAAACGGCTGGCGGCGCTCCGCGAGAAATACGGACAGCCGCCGAACATCGTCTATATCCTGTTCGACGACCAGCCCTTCGGCATCGTCGGATTTCCGGGCATCCAGAAGAACCTGGGCTTCACGACGCCCAATCTGAACAAGATGGCGGATGCGGGAATCAACTTCACGCGGATGTACACCGAGCCGTCCTGCACGCCGACCCGGGCGGCCTTCCTGACCGGCCGGGTGCCGGTGCGCCACGGCATGGGCGTCGTCGGCATGCCGCACGAATTCGCCGGCCTGCGGGGCGATGAGGTGACGATCGCCGAGGTCCTGTCCGAGGCCGGCTACGCCACCGCCCATTATGGCAAGGGCCATCTCGGCGACATCGAGGAAAGCTACCTGCACAATCAGGGCTTCGACGAGGCGCTGTTCACGCCGATGAACCAGATCACCTCGTTGTATGATCCGAAGGGATCGGCCGCGAACGCGGTGCTGGGGTTCAGCCCGGAGATCGGTCCCGAAGATCCCTATCAGCTCGACGATCCGGGCCTCCTGCCGACGGGCTGGGTCCAGACGATCGAGGGCAGGAAGGGCGAATTGGGCAAGGAATGGGGCCTGCCCAACAACGAATGGTTCGACAAGGTCGATACCGAAAGCGAGAAGCGGATCATCTCCTTCATCCGCGGCAATGCCGAGGCCGGCAAGCCTTTCTACGTTCAGTACTGGCCGAACTGGCTGAACTTCCTGAAACCCGACATGCAGAAGACCACGCTCAACGGCGGCAAGGTCGCGGAGGCCTACCAGCGGCTCGATGCCTTTGTCGGCCAGTTGATCGAGGAACTCGAGGCTCAGGGAATCGCCGAGAACACCATCTTCATCGCCATGGCCGACAACGGCCCGATGGTCCACAACCCGCCGCCGGGCTGGGGCATGACGGAAATCCTGTATCGCGGTGGCAAGGGTGACTTCACCGAGGGCGGCGTCCGCGTACCGGCATTCGCCTGGTGGCCCGGAACGATCGAGGGCGGCCAGCTGGTCGGCGACATTATCCATGTGACCGACCTGTTCACCACCTTCGCCCGGATCGGCGATGCGACCGGCAACATCCCCACCGACCGCGTTATCGACGGCATCGACCAGACGTCGCTGCTGCTCAACGGCGATACTTTCTCCCGCCGCGACTATGTTCATATCTACCAGGGACACACGCTGGCCGCGACGGTCAAGGGCCGCTACAAGCAGCACTGGCTCTCGGATGATCCGGGTGCCGCGTCCGGCATCGGCGCGTCCTTCTACGATCTCTACCAGGATCCCAGGGAGGAAAACCCGCAGCTTGTCCCGCTGATCCATACGCTCGGCCAGTTCAAGATGATGCGGACCCGGCATGAGCTTTTGAAGACGCAGTTTCCCGACAAGCCCAAGGCGCGCGGCATTCCGCTCACCGGCCTGTCGAACGCGCGCCCGGAGACCCTTGCCATCATCGACCGGCTGGAACGCAACCTTCAGGGCCTGCCGGTCACCGTGCAGGAGTTCGTCGAGACCGAGCCGAGCTTCCAGATGATGGACTTCGACTGGGGCAACTAGGCGCCGGTTTGTGATGGAATTTGGGGCCTCGCCGATCCGGCGGGGCCCTGTATGGTCGCGTCCGGATGGGAATACGGATCCTTTCGGGGGCAGGGGGCGCTGGACGCCTCGTCGCTGCAAGAAGCAAATAAATATAGGTCCCGAAGGAAGGCACCTCGAACCCGTCCGGGTTCGCAAGCGCGACCGCGCGTCGGCCGGTCAAGCCGCCCCATCGGAGCGGCGAGCGAAGCGAGCCTTGTGCTGCCCGATCCGGCAAAGGGGTCGAGAACAATGTCACCCGGTTTCGAAAAACCGGACACCAAAGGTGCCATTACGCTCACGGCCTTTTCGGTGGGGTGCGCCCTATTGCCGGTGTATTCCCATCGCTGAACATCATCTATTGGTCTGTTCGGCTTTGGCGGGAAGCCCTTCGCCAGGACGTATGCAGACTCATGCTGGACGCGCGTATGACCTGTCTTCGACGCGTAGTTCTTGGGCCAGACAATATGCCCGACGCTTCGAAAGCCAGCCTCTGCCCAAGCACTGGCGAACTGCCCGATTGCCGTCCAGCCATAAAAAGTGATGCAATAGCTGTCAGGCTTCAGGACCCGGAAAATCTCATCGTAAACCGACAGGACGGCTTCCGGGTTGTCGTCGTTGGCGAGGGTTCTTCCATACCTGTCCCGATATCGTCCAAGGTAAGGCGGGTCCGTAACGACCAGATCAATGCAGCCTTTCGGAAAAGTAGATAATACTTCTGTGGAATCTCCACATATGATTTGATTGAAATTCATTGGATATTTCCTTTCTCAAATAGAAATGGGTTGCACATGCAACCCTGCCCTTTGGCGAAAACGGGGTGTGCAAACGGAAGGAAAAATCGACGGCGGGCGCACAAGCGAAG
>JANQKY010000005.1 GCA_028280885.1 Tepidamorphus sp. | reverse complement strand
GTATCGACGGATACGCCCTTCGCGACTAAGCTTGGCCCTGACGCAAATCCACTCCGTCAGAATGCGTCTGATTTATCGCCCGATGCTCTAAGGCCCGTTGAACCACACCCGGCCGAGGCCACCGATATCGTAGCCGCCGAGCTCCTCGGCGCGGTCGGCGAACGCCTTGCTCCGGCAGAAGGCGAGCAGGGTCTGGAAGGCCGGCTCGAACCAGCTGCGCCGCCACACCAGGAGATCGAACCGCTCGCGCGCAAGCGGCACGAAGCCGAGCCGGTATTCGCGCGCGACGCTCAACAGCCCGAGCCCCGCATCGGCATGCCCGTTCAGCACCGAGACGGCGACGTCCTGCTCGCTGCGGGCCGGCGGCGCAAACGAGACGGCGCCTTCATCAAGGCCGGCCCGGTCGGCAAGCGCCCGGAACAGATGCTGCGTGCCCGCCTCCGCCTGGCGCGGCACGAAGCGCTTGCCGGCAACATCGGACAGGGCGGCGATCTTAAGCGGATTGTCCGGCTGAACGATCAGGCCGCGCTCCCGCCAGGCCCATTCGACCAGCACCACCGGCATCGCGGCAAAACGCGCGGCGACCCGCGCCTGGTTCCAGCCCAGTGCTTCGCGCACCTCCCCCGGTCCCGGCCCCGGCGCCGACGCCGACGCCGACGCGTCTTCCGGCACGTGCAGCCCGCAGAACAGGGCGCGCCGGTCGGCGAACCGCTCCAGGCCGTCGAGCGAGCCGTCGAACATCGTCGCGATATCCGAGCGCGAGTCCCGCAGCGCCCAGTCGAGCAGCGGATCATGGCTGCCGGCGGCGACCGGCGGCGGGTCCGGCAACGCGGCGAGATCGGCCGAAAGCTCGGTGTGCCGGGCAAGCCAGGCCTCGATCAGATGGCGCGGAAACAACAGCTTGCCGGTGACCCGGGTAAACGGCACCTCGCCGGCAGCGGCAAGGTCATAGACCTTGCGCTCCCGGACCCGGATGAGGTCGGCGAGTTCCTTGGTGGTGAGATAGAGCACCGGATCGGCCATGTCCCCGCCGATCGATCAGGCTTCGTGGGTCACGCGTCCGTCGGCGATCGTGGTCGCCGCACCCACCGTGTCGAGCGCTTGCGGGTCGATCGCCTCGATATCGGCCGACAGGATCGCCAGATCCGCCAGCATGCCCGGCTTCAGCATGCCCTTGCGGGCCTCCATCCCTTCGATCCAGGCCCCGTCGCGCGTATAGGAGGCAAGCGCATCGCCGAGCGATTGACGCTGGTCGGGACCATCATCGTCCCAGCGCTTGCGGGCGACGGCAGCCTTCAGGCAGGCCAGCGGATCGAGCGGCGAGACCGGCCAGTCGGTGGCGAAGATCAGCCGCGCGCCGGTCTCCCGCAGCGTCTGCCAGGCATAGGAATAGGGCCAGCGCGCCCGGCCGATCTGGTTGATCGTCGGCTCCAGCGGGAAGCCGGTGCCGGGCGCGTGGATCGGCTGCATCGAGGCACCGACGCCAAGGCCGGCGAAGCGGGGAATGTCGTCCGGGTGCACCACCTCGATATGCTCGATGCGGTGGCGCGAATCGCGAACGCCGTTTGCCCGCCGCGCCGCCTCGTAGCCGTCGAGCACGATCCGAACGGCGCCGTCGCCGATCGCGTGGACGGCGATCTGCAGCCCGCGCCGGTCGACCTCCGTGGCGATCTCGGCGAAGCGGGCGGGATCAAACAGCGGATCGCAGTTGACGCCGGGCTTGTCGGCATAGTCCTCGATCATCACCGCGGTCCAGGAATCGATCACGCCATCCATGAACAGCTTGACGAAGCCCGACCGCAGCCGCTCCGAGCGGTAGCGGCGATGCATCTCGTCCGCGACGTCGAGGGCGTCGAGCTCCATGAAATTCTTGAAGTGGAACGGCACCCGCACCCGGACCGGCAGGCCCTCCTCGCGGTCGATCTCGGCCAGCAGGTCGAGCTGGTAGAGATTGCCGTCCATGTTCTGGATCGAGGTGATGCCGTGCTGCGCGCAATGGGCAAGGCCGCGCCGCATCAGCGCCAGGTCATGGGCCCGCTCGGCCGGCGTCGGTGCCGGATCGGGCTCGCCGCCGGTCTCCAGCCCGAGCCGGAACCGGTTGCCGGCATTGCTCAGCTCCATCACCGGGGCGAAGGCCTGGCCCTCGCGCAATTCGCCGGCCGCCAGCCCGTCCTCGCCCATCACGATCTCGTTGCCGACACCCAGTTCGCGGCCATGCAGCAGATCGGCGGCCTTCAGCGCCGCCGTATTCGCCCAGGCGGTGTGGTGATCGGCGGCGAACATGATGAAAGGCCGGTCCGGCAGGATGGAATCGAGCACCTGGCGGGTAATCCGCTCGCCGCCGAGGATGGTGTAGTCGGCGCCCTGGGCCTGCAGGATCGTCTCGTCCGGATTGGCCGCGGCAAACGCCTGCATCGCCGATTTAAGCGCCTCGAGCCCTTCGACACCGCCAAGCTGCAGGTTGTCCAGTTCGGCCGCACCGACGAACAGGTGCACATGCGCGTCGTTGAAGCCGGGCACGACGGTGTTGCCGCCCGCATCGATCGTCCGCGTCGCAGCGCCCCGCAGATCGGCGACCGTCTCGGCGGACCCCACGGCGAGGATCTCGTTGCCGGCAAGCGCGACCGCATCGGCGCGCGGGCGGTCCGGATCCATCGTCAGGATCCTGGCATTGGTAACGATCGTATCGGCGTGAGACGTCATGGTTTCCCCTGGCTTCAAGTCCGCTTTCGCCCGTGAATCGACACGCTACACACAAATAGCGCGTTGCGACAGCGGCCAGAACAGGGGCCAGACACGAAACGGGCGGCCCGTGGGCCGCCCGCCTTTTCAATCCCGTATCAACGGGGGTCGGCGCTCAGTCGGTCTTCTCGGGACCGTTCGGACCCTCGCCCTGCGGCCTGTTGCCGGGCCGCACCTTGCCGCCCTTGCCGCAGATCGCCGAGATCCGGGTGAATTCATGCTCGATCCTGGTGCTGCTGGTGCCCAGATGGCTGCGGGCATGGGCATAAAACTTATACACCTGGCCACGCTTGACCTGGAACGCCTGGTGCATCGACCAGGTCCGCCAATAGCCGTTGAAATCCCAGTTGGCGTTCACCCAGCTACCGGCCGGCGGCGGATCCGACATGGAGATCGTGTACTCCATCCGGACTTTCCTGGAATTTGTATTGCCGTTCGCCCACACAAGGCAAGTGCCGCTGTATTTCGGCCGGATCTTCACCGCGCCAAGCCGGTACCACTTGTTGTCGTCCGGGTGAGTGATCCCGGTCTGGTTGCCGGTACCCGCACGCACGACCGTGTCGGCATGCGCCGCGGCTGAAAACCCGGCGGCAACGACGGCGGCGATTGCAATTTTCGATAGTGTATGTGCCATCCCATTATACTCCTTTTGTCGCCGGGCCCGGGCCCGGCAGCACAATCAACGGGGAATGAAGACGTAAAAAAGACCGGAAACCGTCCGAATGGCGGTCGCGGACGCCCCCTAAGGGAGCATGGCGAAATTGCGCCACACTCTGCGCTCCTCGCGCGTCGCGGCTCGTTCACAAGCCGTCTCGTTGGCTGCATTACCATACGTCAACGATGGCGCCTTGAAAAGATGAACCGGCAAAGTCTCTTTTCCGAGGCCGATCGAGCGTATCCCGTTTCCGCCGCCGGGCGGGTCTGTGCCACTGGAGTCCGGTTTAAATCCGGCGACGTCGACTAACCGGTTGTCTTGCATGACGTTTTCGGCAAATGATGGTCGCGGGACAGGCGCTGCCCATCCACCAACTCAGCCGTCATCCCCGACTTGATCGGGGATCCGGTACCCCCTGTGCCGGCATCTGGAGCACGGCCGAAAAACCAAATTAACTCATGAGGTTACTGGATCCCCGCCGCCGCGGGGATGACGTCCGGGTACGTGGCCAGACTGAAAACCAAAACCCAGTCCTCGCTGAACCGGACAGCAGTGGGTCTGTGCCGAACAGCACGGCATTCGAACTGCTTTCGCATTGCGTCCACGACGTGGGCGGCGTCGAAAACCGGATCGCATGGTTGATTTTCGACCCGGTCGCACTGCACCATCGCCGCCATGTCCGATACCAGTCCCGATTTCCATAAAACCGTCCCCGACGGCGATACCCACGAACGCAGCGTCTGCCGGCAATGCGGTTTCGTCGACTACGTCAATCCGAAGGTGGTCGTGGGGTCCGTCGTTCGGTCGGAGTCTCGGATCCTGCTGTGCCGGCGCGCCATCGAGCCGCGGCGGGGCTACTGGACGATTCCCGCCGGCTACATGGAACTGAACGAGACGACCGAGCAGGGCGCCCGGCGAGAGGCGATCGAGGAGGCCAATGCGGACCTCGCCATCTCCGGCATCCTCGCGGTCTATTCGGTGCCGCGCCTGTCGCAGGTCCAGGTGATCTTCCGGGCAAGCCTTGTCGGCGGCTTCAAGCCGGGGCCGGAAAGCCTCGAGGTGGCGCTGTTTGCCTGGGACGAAATCCCCTTCGACGATCTCGCCTTCCCGAGCGTTCACTGGTCGCTCCATCATGATCAGGCGGTCGAAACCGGCGCGGCCATGCCGCCTTTCGCCAATCCCGACGGGGCGGTCGGCGACAGGATGCCGGACGGGCGGCCGTTCCTTTGAGCGGGGCCGCGCATCCGGTCCGGACCGCCTTTCGCGAACAGGCCGAGGCCTGTCACACGCTCGGCTCGCCCTTCACGGGACGGATTCTCGATCATCTCGCAGACCGGCTCGATCCGGCCCATCCGGTCGGTGATGCCGTGCTCGGCTGGGCGGGCGATCCCCATGCCGACGCCTTGGCGCTGCGGATGACCGGCGCGTTGCATGGCCTGGTGCTCGAGGGGGCTGAGGAAGATCTCGCGGCGGTCTATCCGCCCGCCGAAGCGGACCCGGACCGGCTTCGCGCGGCAATCGAGCGGAGCCTCGACCGCCATGCCGACCGTATTCTGGACTGGCTGCGGCACCCGCCGCAGACCAATGAGGTCGCCCGGTCGGCCGTGTTGCTGCCGGGGCTCCTGACGATTGCCCGCGAAACGGGGCGGCCGATCGACCTGATGGAGCTGGGTGCCAGCAGCGGCCTCAATCTGCTGCATCCCGACCGGTTCCACTATGTCTACGGGTCATCGTCCTGGGGAGAGCCGAACAGTGCGGTGCGGCTTGCCACCGAGCTGCGTGGCGCCGCGCCATCGCTTGGCGGCGACCTTGTCATCGCCGCGCGCGCCGGTTGCGATGCCAGGCCGATTGATCCCGCCGATCCGCAACACCGGCTGCGGCTTGCCGCCTTTACCTGGCCGGATCAGCCCTATCGGCTCGAACGGCAGGCCGCCGCATTGAAGATCGCCGCCGAAAACCGTGTGGACATCGACCGCAGGGACGCCGCCGAGTGGCTGGAGCATCGGCTGTCCGAAACGGCATCCGGCCGGTGCGCGACGGTCATGCATTCCGTCGTCTGGCAGTATCTGCCCGACGCGACGCGGCGCCGCATCGAGGCGACGCTGTCGCGTCACGGCGCGGCCGCGACGGCGCAGACGCCGCTTGCCTGGCTGCGGATGGAAGGCATCGGCGAGCGCGGCTGCGCGGGCCTGACCCTGACGCTCTGGCCCGGCGGCGAGGCGCGGCTGCTCGCCCGCTGCGACTGGCACGGCCGCTGGATCGACTGGCTCTAGGCAGATTTCGACGTTTCGTCGTCCTCTTCAAGCCCGTATTTCTTCAGAAGCGGCAGTTGCAGGGTGGCGAACAGCATGGTGATCGGGAAGACGCCGAACACCTTGAAGGTGACCCAGAAATCGGTCGAGAAGTTGCGCCAGACCACCTCGTTCAGCGCCGCCAGGAACAGGAAGAAGCCGGCCCAGCGCAGGGTGCAGATGCGCCAGCCCTCCTCGGTCATCTTGAAGACGGTGCCGAAGGCGTATTTCAGCAGCATGCGGCGGAAATAGAGCCCGATCACCAGGCCGATCGCGAAGAACACGTTCACGATGGTCGGTTTGAGCTTGATGAACAGGTCGTCATGCAGCCACAGCGTCAGGCCGCCGAAGATGGTGACGACCACGGCGGTGAACATCGGCATGACCGGAATGGTGCGCATCAGGTACCATGAGATGCCGACCGACAGGAGCGTTGCGGGAATGAAGAAGCCCGTCGCCCAGAAGATGCCACCCTGCCAGTTGACCGCGAAGAACACGATCAGCGGCCCGAGCTCCAGCGCCGGCTTCACCCAGTCCGGCGGTCCGGGGACGTGCTCGATCGTTTCAGGCCGGCTCATCGGTTTCGTCCTTCCTTTGCTTCCGGTCCGCGAGGCGGCATTTCTTTCGCCGTCCTTTGCTGTCGTCATCCCGGAAACCGCGTCAGCGGTTATACGGGATGAGAGAACCCGCCGGTGCGGTGTCCTGTCTTCCGGGACTGGGGCTCCCCGATCCCGGCTCTCCACTTCGTTTCGGCCGGGATGACGATCGAGGGGTCTGGACCCCGCCGCCGCCACTCCGTTGTCATTGCCGGGCTCGTCCCACACCCACTGTCATTGCCGGGCTCGTCCCACACCCACTGTCATTGCCGGGCTCGCCCCGGCAATCCATGAACACCCATGCCAGCGAAGGTGTTCATGGAGGACCGGAACACGTCCAGGCATGACGCCTGTAGAGAGATTGCATGCCCTCTCTCGCCACCCCGGTTCGGCACGGCATCGCAGTGACAGGGTTCCCCTCCCTCAACCCCTCCCCCAGTTCCAGTAGATTGGGGGGAGGGGAGATCCCGGCCGTGCGGTTTTCGCTCCCTCCCCCCTTGTGGGGGAGGGTCGGGGTGGGGGTACGTCTGTCAAACAGCCTGTAGTCCGTGCCGTGCTATCCCTCAATCCACCGCGCCGCCGACGATCGCGCTTGCAAACTCGTCCGCATCGAACGACTGCAAATCCTCGATGCCCTCGCCGACGCCGATCGCGTGGACCGGCAGCTTGTGCCGGGCCGCGATCGCCACCAGGATGCCGCCGCGCGCGGTGCCGTCCAGTTTCGTCATCACGATTCCTGATACGCCGCAACGGGCCGAAAAGATCTCTGCCTGCTGCATCGCGTTCTGACCGGTGGTCGCATCGAGCACCAGAAGCACGTCATGCGGCGCCGTCTCGTCCTGCTTGCGGATCACCCGGACGATCTTTTCAAGTTCCGCCATCAGCTCCGACTTGTTCTGCAGGCGGCCGGCGGTGTCGATCATCACCACATCGGCACCACTGTCGCGCGCCTCGCGCATGGCATCGAAGGCGAGACCCGCCGCATCCGCCCCCTGATCGCGGGCAATGACCGGCGAGCCGGTGCGCTCGCCCCAGATCTTGAGTTGCTCGATGGCGGCCGCGCGGAAGGTATCGCCGGCGCCCAGCACCACCGACTTGCCGTCGGCGCAAAATTTCGAGGCGAGCTTGCCGATCGTCGTGGTCTTGCCGGCGCCGTTGACGCCGACGACGAGGATCACGTGCGGCTTGTTGCCGGGATCGATCTCAAGCGGCCTGGCAACGGGTTTCAGGACGGCCGCGATCTCGGCGGCCAGCACCGCGCGCAGTTCGGCGTCGTCGATTTCCTTGTCGTAGCGTTCGCTCGCCAGCCGCTCGGTGATCCTGACCGCCGTCTCGACGCCGAGATCGGCCTGGATCAGCACGTCCTCCAGATCCTGCAGCGTCGCGTCGTCGAGCTTGCGCTTGCGGATCAGGGCGGTGAGGTTTTCGCCGAGCGCCGAGGAGGAGCGGGCAAGGCCGGATTTCAGGCGCTGGAACCAGCTGCGCGGTTTTCCGGTTTCGGCCGGTTCGGCATCCGGCACATGCTGCTCCCCGGGCCCCGCGTCCGGCGCCTTGCGGCCGAGCATGCGGTCCATGAAACTTCTGCCGGTGGTCTCGTCGTTCATGCGGCCAATGTCTTGTCGGTCGGGGTCTTGTTGGTCGGGGTCTTGTTGGTGGGTGTCGCGGCGAGCCGCCTGCCGTCATGGCCGGTGACCGTCGCCGCGACGATTGCGCCCGCCGCCTGCGGGCGGTCAAGCGTGACGGAGGTGAAATGCTCGGTGCGGCCGATTGCGCCGTCCTCGATCAGCACCTGCCGATCGCGGCCGATCTCGGCGTCGAGATGGCGGGCGAGCGCCCGTTCCCCTTCGGCGCGCAGCATCGCGGCGCGCGCCTTGACCAGCGCCCGGTCGACCTGCGGCATGCGGGAGGCCGGCGTGCCCTTGCGCGGCGAAAAGGGAAAGACATGCAGATGCGTCAGGCCGCAGTCCTCGACGATCGCGCGGGTGTTCTTAAACATCGCGTCGGTCTCGGTCGGGAAACCGGCGATCAGGTCGGCGCCGAAGACGGTATCGGGCCGCAGCCGACGCACCTCTTCACAAAACGCCACAGACTGGGCGCGGCTGTGCCGCCGCTTCATGCGCTTCAAGATCATGTCGTCGCCGGCCTGCAGCGACAGGTGCAGATGCGGCATCAGCCGCTCTTCCTCTCCGATCGCCCGCATCAGGTCGTCATCGGCCTCGATCGAATCGATCGACGAGAGGCGGAGCCTGTCCAGCTCCGGAACGTGCCTGAGGACCGCCCGCACCAGCGTGCCGAAGCGCGGTTCGCCCGGCAGGTCGCCGCCATAGGAGGTGAGGTCGACGCCGGTCAGCACCACTTCCGCATAGCCGTTCTCGACGAGCCTGCGCACCTGATCGACGACCGCGCCCATCGGCACCGAGCGCGACGGCCCGCGGCCATAGGGGATAATGCAGAAGGTGCAGCGGTGGTCGCAGCCGTTCTGGACCTGCACGAAGGCGCGCGCCCGGCCCTCGAAGCCCTCGACCAGATGGGCGCCGGTCTCGGTCAGCTCCATGATGTCGTTGACGCGGACGCGCTCGCCCGGCTCGGCGCCGAAGGGCAGGGGCCGGTAGCTGTCGGCCTTCAGCTTCTCGGCATTGCCGAGCACCAGGTCGACCTCGTCCATCGCGGCGAAGGTGTCCGGCTCGGTCTGGGCGGCGCAGCCGGTGACGATGATGCGGGTGCCCGGATTGTCGCGGCGCGCCCTGCGGATCGCCTGGCGGGCCTGGCGGACGGCTTCGGCGGTGACCGCGCAGGTGTTGAAGACGATCGCGTCGTCCGCGCCGGCTTCCGCGGCGAGCGTCTTGATGGTCTCCGATTCGACCGTGTTGAGCCGGCAGCCGAAGGTCTGGACGCGGGCCTGGATGCGGTTGGGCGAGGTGGGACGGGTCATGGCGCCCTCATGCCGCCGGAAGGACGAGGTCGGCCGGCAGCTCGCCCTCGTATTCGAATTCCCACGGCCCGGTCATCAGCACGTGGTCGTCGCGCTCGCGCCAGTCGATCCTCAGCGGGCCGCCCGGCAGCGTGACGGTGACGCTGCGCCCGGTCCGGCGGAGCCGGGCCGCGGCGACCGCGGCGGCGCAGGCGCCGGAGCCGCAGGCCCGCGTGATCCCCGCCCCGCGCTCCCACACCCGCAGGGTGATCGCCTCCGGTGCCGTGATCTGCGCAAGCGAGATGTTGGCGCGCTCGGGAAAGAGCGGATGGTGCTCGAGCATCGGCCCGATCTTTGCAAGATCGTAGGCCGCGACATCGTCGACCCAGAAGATCGCATGCGGATTGCCCATCGAGACGGCGCTGGGCGAATGCAGGACGGGATCGTCGATCGGCCCGATCTGGACGGGGAGGATCCGCGTGTCCTGGATTTCCTCGGCAAGCGGGATCCGGTCCCAGTCAAACGCCGGCGGCCCCATGTCGACCGTGATCAGTCCGCCGCCCGCGTCCCAGGCCGGCAACAGGCCGGCATCGGTCTCGAAGGTGGCGTCGGTGTTGCCGGTCTCTTCCATGACGACCGCGGCGATACAGCGGGTGCCGTTGCCGCAGGCAGCCGATTGCGATCCATCGGTGTTGTAGATCCTGACGAAGGCGTCGAGCCCGTGCGCGCGGGGCGGCAGCAGCACCATCATCTGGTCGAACCCGGTGCGTTCTCCCGCCGCGATGTCGCGGGCGGCCTGCGGCGTCAGCCGCGCGGATTCCGCCCTGAGGTCGACAACGAGGATTTCGTTGCCGAGCCCATTCATCTTGCGGAAGCGGATCGCGGGCACGCTCATGGCTTTGTCAGATGTGTGCCGACACGGCGCGCCCCATGCGCGCGCGTGTGGTTGGCGGCCTTTATATGGCGTTTTGCCGGGTCGGCGCTAGGTGTGTGCGGCCGGACGTTTGATTAATCCGCGCAGTTGCCCGGCTGTGCCGATCGCGGCTGCGTGCGGAATTTGTCCTTGGACCGTGCATGGCGCGGACCCGGGGGCTTGGTGGAGATGGCGGGGAGAAGGTGATTTGTGCCCTCGCCATCCCAAAGGGGGTCCTGCCCCGACGGGTTCCGGTCCTCCATGTACACAGTCGCTGGCCTTGGTGTTCATGGATTGCCGGGACAAGCCCGGCAATGACACAGAGAGTGTGTGGCGACCGGACGCGACCCTCTCCATCGTCATCCCGGAAATCGCGATAGCGGTTATCCGGGATCGGGGCGCCACCGAGCCATCGATAAAAAACCCCGGCGCTTCGGCCTCCCCTACACCGCCTTCGGCCACGCGCGCACGTCGACGAAATGGCCGGCAACGGCGGCCGCTGCCGCCATTTCCGGCGAGACGAGATGCGTGCGGCCCTTGAAACCCTGGCGACCCTCGAAATTGCGGTTCGAGGTCGAGGCGCAACGCTCCTCGGGCGCCAGCCGGTCGGCGTTCATGGCAAGGCACATCGAGCAGCCCGGTTCGCGCCAGTCGAAGCCGGCGGCGGTAAAGATCTTGTCGAGGCCCTCCGCCTCGGCCTGATGCTTGACGAGGCCGGAACCGGGAACGACCCAGGCGGTGACGTCATCGTGCACGCGATGGCCCTGAACGATGCCGGCGGCCGCCCGCAGGTCCTCGATGCGGGAATTGGTGCAGGAGCCGATGAACACCCTCTGCGGCCGGATGTCGGTGATCTTCATGCCCGGCGTCAGGCCCATATACTCAAGCGCCCGGTGCTTGGCGTGGCGGCGATGCTCGTCCTCGATCTCGTCCGGGTCGGGCACGACGCCTGAGACCGAGATGACGTCTTCCGGGCTGGTGCCCCAGGAGACGATCGGCGGCAGCGCGCCGCCGTCGAGCGTCACGACGTGGTCGAAATGGGCGCCGTCGTCGGAATACAGCGTGTCCCAATAGGCCCGCGCCTTGTCCCAGGCCTCGCCCTTCGGCGCCAGCGGCTTGCCTTCGATATAGGCATAGGCCTTCTCGTCCGGCGCGATCATTCCGGCGCGCGCGCCCCCCTCGATCGACATGTTGCAGACGGTCATGCGGCCTTCCATCGACATGGCGCGGAACACCTCGCCGGCATATTCGATGACATGGCCGGTGCCGCCGGCCGTGCCGATCTCGCCGATGATGGCGAGCACCACGTCCTTCGGCGTCACACCGGCAGGCAGCGTGCCGTCGACCACGACCTTCATGTTATGCGCCTTGCGCTGCATCAGGGTCTGGGTGGCGAGCACGTGCTCGACCTCGGACGTACCGATGCCGTGCGCCAGCGCGCCGAAGGCGCCGTGGGTGGAGGTGTGCGAATCGCCGCAGACGATCGTCGTGCCCGGCAGGGTGAAGCCCTGTTCCGGCCCGATCACATGGACGATACCCTGGCGGATATCGTGCTCGTCGTAATAGTCGATGCCGAATTCGGCGGTGTTCCTGGCCAGCGTCGCAATCTGCAGCGCCGATTGCGGGTCGTCGTTTTCCAGGCTGCGATCGGTGGTGGGCACATTGTGGTCGACGACGGCCAGCGTCTTGTGCGGCGCGCGCACCTTGCGATTGTTCATGCGCAGGCCTTCGAAGGCCTGCGGGCTCGTCACCTCGTGGATCAGGTGCCGGTCGATATAGATCAGGCAGGTGCCGTCTTCGTGTTCCTCGATCAGGTGATCGTCCCAGATCTTGTCGTAAAGGGTCTTTGCTTCGGATTTAGGTTCGGACATCGGTTCGGTTTCCATTCGGAAGTCGGGGGGTATTCGTGCGGGACCATGCGCGCGGGCAGGCGCGGCGTCCTGTCAGAGGATGCCGTCGGCAGCGCTCAAGCGCGGATGGAAGCGCCAGGGCAGCAGCGCATGGTCATGCAGCGGCGCGGCGCAGGGCCCGTTCGGACGGGGTCCGGTCTCGATCATGGCCGGCAAGATAGTGGTCTGCCCGCTAAACGGCAATGGTAAAGGGTCGGGGCAAAGGGTGGGGGCAAAGGGCGGCGCCTCGGGCCAATTCACCAATCGGCCGCGACGGCGGTCCGTCACCGCTTCCCGGCTCGAAGCGAAAATGCCGCTGGCGGCGCGGCAATACCACCAGGAAACCGGAACATCCTGTCCGCGCCCTGCACCATCATCGGCACGCAGCGCCAGGGCAGGCTGTCGTGCTCGTCCAGGAACGCAAGCGTCAGCCCGGCCTTAAGCAGCGACCCGACGATATCGGACATCGGATGCAGCCATTCATAGCTCGTCCCGTGCGCGACGTGGCTTCCGTCGCCGGTTTAGCGGGGCATCGGTTTGCTATTGCCAGGGCATGGGGGACACCTGCGCGCGGGATTCCTTGCGCGGCCGCCCCCGGCCCGCGCCTGCGGCGCGGACCACCCTCTCCTGCGGAAGGGAGAGGGTAAGAGCGCGCTGGACGGATCGGGCAAATCTGTAGCGCTATCACTTGCTGCGATGAGGGTTTTCGTTCCCGGACGGTCGCCACCATCACCCGGCCCATCAGATGCACGCGTACCCTCTCCCCCCGCGGGAGAGGGTCGGCCCGAAGGGCCGGGGTGAGGGGGCATGGCACGGCCGCTCATCGCACCAGCTCCGGGGTCGTCGCCGGTTTAGCGGGGCATCGGTTTGCTATTGCCAGGGCATGGGGGACACCGGCGCGCGGGATTCCTTGCGCGGCCGCGTGCCGTCCGGTCTACGACAGTGACCAATTCAATCCACATAAAAAGGGCGGCACGCGGCCGCCCTGAAATCGCATCGGAAGGACCTGGTCAATCCTTCTTTTCCTCGGCCGGCGCTTCGACCGCCGCCTCGGGAGCGGCCTCCTCGGCGGGAGCCTCGTCGACCTGGATCTCGTCGGCGGTCGCCTCGGCGATCAGGGCGCGGGCCTGGCCGATCCAGTCCTCGCGCTCGATGCGGCCCTTGAAGTCGAGAACGTCGTCGACCTTGGCGATATCCTCATCCGAGAAGCCGGCGATCTGATCAAACTTGGTGATGCCGAGCTTGTGCAGCTTCTCGACCAGCACCTCGCCGACGCCGTTGATCCGCGTCAGATCGTCCGGCGCGCCCTTCGGCTTGGTGAACAGCGCCTTCAACTCGCCGGACTTCGCGGCGGCCTTCGCGTCCTTGCCCTTCGGCCCGGCGCGATGGTCGACGCGCTCGGGGATGCGGGCCGCCTTGCCGCGGCGCTCGCGCAGATAATAGAGCTTGGCCCGGCGCACCTTGCCGCGGCGCTTGACCTCGATCTGCTCGACATTCGGCGAGTGGATCGGGAAGACGCGCTCGACGCCCTCGCCGTAGGAGATCTTGCGGACCGTGAAGCTCTCGTTGATGCCCTGGCCGCCGCGGGCGATGCAGACGCCCTCATAGGCCTGCACGCGGGTGCGCTCGCCCTCGACGATGCGGACATGGACGCGAAGCGTGTCGCCCGGCCGGAACTCCGGTACGGGACGGCTGGCGGCAAGCGCGTCGGCGTGCTCTTTTTCGAGTTGCTGCAGAATGTTCATTTCTTACTCTTCCTTCAAACTGTCGCGCGCGTCGCGGGTGCTGCCGCCGCCTGCGCTTCGGTTGGCGTTCGTCTACTTCAAACCTGTCATATTGTCGACACCGGTGCCCGAATCGGTGGTCTTCGAACCGACATAGGCCGACCAGAGATCGGGTCGGCGTTCGCGGGTGATCCGTTCCGCCTCGCTCCGCCGCCAGGCGGCCACCTTGCCGTGGTCGCCGGACAGCAGAACCTCGGGGATCGCCCGCCCCTCGAAGACCTGAGGCCGGGTGTAGTGCGGGTATTCGAGCAGGCCGGCCTCGAAGCTCTCCTCGTCGCCCGAGGCGCTGGCGCCCATGACGCCCGGCAGCAGCCGGACGCAGGCATCGATCAGGGCGAGCGCCGGGATCTCGCCGCCCGACATCACGAAGTCGCCGAGCGAGACCTCCTCGAGGTCACGGGCCTCGACGACCCGTTCGTCGATCCCCTCGAACCGGCCACAGATGAGGATCACGCCCGGTCCCGCCGCCAGTTCGCGGATGCGGTTCTGGCCGAGCGGCCGGCCGCGCGGGGTGAGCAGCAGGCGTGGCCTGATGTCTGCTTCACGCGCGGCATGGTCGATGGCGGCGGCGGTCACGTCGGCCTTCATCACCATGCCGGGGCCGCCACCGGCCGGCGTGTCGTCGACCGAGCGGTGTTTGTCAGTGGCGAAATCGCGAATGTCGACGACAACGAGGCGCCACAGATCGGCCGCAAGCGCCCGGCCCGCCAGCGCGTGCGCCAGCGGTCCCGGAAACATCTCGGGATAGAGGGTCAGCACGGTCGCGTGCCATCCGCTCATGATCTGTCCTCTTCGTCCATCAGGCCCGGAGGCGGATCGATCACCACCAGGCCGTCCTTCACATTCACCACCGGCACCACGTCGCGGGTAAACGGCACGAAGACCGTCTTCCGTTGACCCTCAAGCGCGACCTCCAGGAGGTCACCGCCGCCGAAATCCTGCACCGTCGCCACCGTGCCGATCCGGGTCCCGTCCGTGTCCGCCACGGCAAGGCCGATCAGGTCGGCGTGGTACCACTCCTCGTCGTCCGGCTCCGGCAACAACGCCCGGTCGATATAGAGCCGGACATTCTTCAGGGCCTCGGCCTGGTCGCGATCGGCGATGCCCTTGAACCGGACGACCACCACGCTCTTGGCCGGTTGCGCCGCCGTGATCGTGAGCGTTCTGCCGTCTTCCGTCTCGACCGGCCCGTAGGCCGCGATGTCGAGGGGATCGGCGGTGAAGCTCTTGATCCGGACCTCGCCACGCACGCCGCGGGGGGCGCCGATGATCCCGACACAGAGCCGCTCGTGCTTGCCGGCCATCGGCTGGCTCCGGGCGTTTTATCGACCCGTCAGCTCGCGGCGGCTTCCTCGGCAGGCGTCTCTTCAGCCGGCGCTGCTGCGGCCTCTTCGGCTGCGGCCTTGGCCTCTTCCTCGGCCTGGCGCTTCATCTCGATGCGCTCCTGCGCCTTGGCGCCGGGCTTGGCCTTGTTCGGGTTGTTGCGGGCCGGCCGGGTCATGACGCCGGCGGCATCGAGGAAGCGCAGCACGCGGTCGGTCGGCTTGGCGCCCTTGGCGATCCAGCCCTGGGTCTTCTCCAGGTCGAGCACGACGCGCTCCTCGTGGTCCTTCGGCAGGAGCGGGTTGAAGGTGCCGAGCTTCTCGATGAAACGGCCGTCGCGCGGGCTGCGGGAATCGGCCACGACGATCCGGTAGAACGGCCGCTTCTTGGCGCCACCACGGGCCAGTCGGATTTTCAGAGACATTCAGGTTTCCTTACGCTTACGTTGCTGTTCGTTGAAGTTCTCAATTCATCAGGCAGGACAGCCGTCCTAGCGCTTCTTGCCCTTGCCCTTGGGCCTGGCCATGCCGGGAAGTCCGGGAAGGCCGCCCTTCGGCAGGCCGCCGCCCAATCCGGGCAATCCACCACCGGCGATACCACCGAGACCACCAGGCAGTCCGCCCGGCAGCTTCGACAGGTCGGGCATGTCCTTGGGCAGGCCGCCCTCGGCCTGCAGCGCGGCGAGTTCCTCGGGCGACAGGTCGGGCATCCCGGGCGGCATACCCCCGGGCATGCCCCCCGGCATCCCGCCGCCCATGCCGAACAGGGCGCCAAGGCCGCCGCGCTTGCCCTTCTTGCCGCCCATCGCCTTCATCACGTCGGCCATCTGGCGGTGCATCTTGAGCAGCTTGTTGACCTCGGCGACCTGGGTGCCGGAGCCGGCGGCGATGCGCTTCTTGCGGCTGGCCTTCAGGATGTCCGGCTTGCGGCGCTCCTGCGGCGTCATCGAGGAGATGATCGCCGACTGGCGCTTGATCACCTTGTCGTCGAGATTGGCCGAATCCAGCTGCTTCTTCATCTTGCCGATGCCCGGCAGCATGCCGAGCACGCCGGACATGCCGCCGATCTTTTCCATCTGCTTGAGCTGGGTGGCGAGATCGTCGAGGTCGAATGCGCCCTTGCGCATCTTGTCGGCGATCTTCTTGGCCTTCTCGGCATCGATCGTCTCGGCGGCCTTCTCGACCAGCGAGACGATATCGCCCATGCCGAGGATCCGGTTAGCGATGCGTTCGGGATGGAAATCCTCAAGCTGGTCGAGCTTCTCACCCGTGCCGGCAAGCTTGATCGGCTTGCCCGTCACCGCCCGCATCGAAAGCGCCGCGCCGCCGCGGCCGTCGCCATCCAAACGGGTCAGCACAATGCCGGTCAGCGGCAGCCTTTCATCGAAGGCGCGGGCGAGGTTGACGGCGTCCTGGCCGGTCAGCGCGTCAGCAACCAGCAGGATCTCGTGCGGCTTTGCGGCCGCCTCGATCTCCGCCATCTCGGTCATCAGCGCCTCGTCGACGAACTGACGTCCGGCGGTGTCGAGCATGACCACGTCATAGCCGCCGAGCCTAGCCGCCTGCATGGCGCGGCCGGCGATCTGGACGGGCGACTGTCCCGCGACGATCGGCAGGGTGTCGACCGACACCTGCTCACCCAGGACTTTAAGCTGTTCCTGGGCGGCCGGGCGGCGGGTATCGAGCGAGGCCATCAGGATTTTCGAGCTGCCGCGCTCGGTCAGCCGCTTGGCGATCTTGGCCGTCGTCGTCGTCTTGCCCGAGCCCTGCAGGCCGACCATCATGATGGCGACCGGAGGGGCGGCGTTCAGATCGATCGGCTCGGCCGTCGCGCCCAGCGTCTCGACGAGGGCGTCATGGACGATCTTGACGACCATCTGGCCGGGGCTGACCGATTTCAGCACCTCGGCGCCGACGGCGCGCTCGCGCACCGTGTCGACGAACCCGCGCACCACGTCGAGGGCGACATCGGCCTCCAGCAGCGCCCGGCGCACCTCGCGCAGCGCAGCCGAGACATCGGCCTCGCTCAGCGCGCCACGCTTGGTCAGCGTGTCGAGGATGCCGGACAGGCGTTGCTGAAGGGAATCGAACATCGTGTGACTGACCCGCTTTATCCGTTGCCGACTTCAGATCCGCCACCGGCGGCTAGCGCCTTGTCGAACAGCGCCGTCGCCGCCTCGAACTTGTCGCGGCAGCCGGGATTGCAGAAGCCGACCACCTTGCCCCGGTAGAGCGTCAGCGAATCCGGGCTCACCGGCTTGCCCGACCAGGGGCAGGTCTCGTTGACGCAATCGGCGATGTTCAACGCTTCGGCCATGAGAATGGCGGCTCCATACGAAAACGCACCCGCGGGCGAGCCTTCGCTGGCGGGTGTTGACCCCGACCGCCTCAAGTGCGGCGCGGCCTTGTCTGGTTCAGTCGCTTCGACGTGAATTAACGCGGTAGATACGGTCGCGGGGGCGACGAGTCAAGGATGATCGATGGACCGACCGTTTCCACCTTCACGATCGACGTTTCTCAGTCCGACTGGCTTGTCAAGCTTCATTGACAGTTAGCGAACGGGGATTATATTGGATTCATACCCGCCAATAGCGTGCTATTGGCTCAAAGGCCGCGATGAGTGAAAGCTCAGGCGGCCTTTGTTGTTTCGGGGGCGCCATGAAGGTCTATGTCTATATAGACGGATTTAATCTGTATTATCGTGCGCTCCAGGGCACTCGCTTCAAGTGGCTAAATCCTGCCAGGCTTGCCGAGAGACTTGTACGGCCCGGCGACAGTGTCGACAGGATTCGATATTTCACGGCGCGAGTCTCCGCCAGATCAGGTGATCCAGGTGCTCCGCGCAGGCAACAAATACTCCTCAATGCGCTGTCCACTGTTCCCAACATAAGGTTTCACTACGGCAAATTCCTGGCGAAGACCAAGCGGCGACCGCTCGTATCGGATCCCTCGACCTTTGTCGAAATCCACGATACGGAGGAGAAAGGGTCGGATGTGAACCTTGCGTCTCATCTGATAAACGACGGATGGAAGGGGCGATACGATACCGCGTTCGTTCTATCGCAGGATACGGATCTGATTGAGCCCATTCGTATCGTGGCCAAGGAACTCGGCCGAAATGTCGGGTTGGTTTGGCTGGATGGCGGCAGGCCGAACAAGAATCTGGCGTCGGCGGCCACTTTCGTAAGGCATATTCGTCCTTCCGATCTCGCGGCCGCGCAATTTCCGAACACGCTTTTCAAGGCAGACGGGACTGAGATCCGCAAACCGGCGTCGTGGTAGGGTTTCGGACCCCTACCGCCGCCGGAAATTGCCCGCGCCGCGCCGCGGTCCGCCGCCGGGCGTCGGGCCGGCCGTGCGGTGGCGGAAATTGATGCGGCCGCGTTCGAGATCATAAGGGCTCATCTCGACGGTGACCCGGTCGCCGGCGATCGTGCGGATGCGGTGCTTGCGCATCTTGCCCGCCGCATAGGCGAGGATCTCGTGGTCGTTGTCGAGCTTCACCCGGAAGTTCCCGTCCGGAAGCACTTCCGTGACGGTCCCTTCGAATTCGAGCATTTCTTCCTTTGCCATACAGAACTCCTGATCAGGCTCCCATTGCCGATTGCGCTGCCGGGGTTATGGCACGGACCGGCGCGGAGATCACCCTATCCATGCAGAAAAGATACCGTATCGAGGTCGGCTTCGGCGCTGCGGCCGGTGCGCCGGCGGGGCCGGCTTGCCTTCCGGGCGCGCGCGGTGTCCGACGCCGCCTTCTTGCGGCCGGGGCCCTTTCGGGACGTCCGCCCCGTATCACCCGCCGTATCACCGGCCCGCTCGCCCGCTTGCTTGCCTGCCGGCTTGCGGCGGCGACGACGGCGTTGCGGCGCGGCGGCCCGGTCTTCGGGCGCATCGCCCGGTTCGTCGCCGCTGACGGTGATCGGCATGCGGATCAGCCGCTCGATACCGCGCAAGAGGGCGCGCTCGGCCGGATCGCACAGGGCGACCGCGATGCCGTCGGCGCCGGCGCGGGCGGTGCGGCCGATGCGGTGAACATAGGCTTCCGGCACCTCCGGCAGTTCGTAGTTGACGACATGGCTGACGCCGGGGATGTCGAGGCCGCGGGCGGCGATGTCGGTCGCGATCAGCGCGGTGATGCCGCCGGTGCGGAAGGCCTTCAGGGTCCGGTCACGCTGGTTCTGCGACTTGTTGCCGTGGATCGCGGCGGCGTGGATGCCGGCCTTGTCCAGGCCGCGCACCAGGCGGTCGGCGCCGTGCTTGGTGCGGGTGAAGACGAGCGCCCGGTCGATCGCCGGGTCGCTCAGGATCTCGGCGAGCCTGGCCGGCTTGTTGGCCTTGGCGACGTGTTCGACCGTCTGGGCGATCTTGTCGGCGGTCTTGGCGACGGGGGTCACGGAGACCTCGGCCGGATCGCTCAGGAACTGCCGCGACAGGTCGGCGATCGCCTTGGGCATGGTGGCGGAAAACAAGAGCGTCTGCCGGTCTTGCGGCAGATATGTCATGATCGCGCGGATATCGTGGATGAAGCCCATGTCGAGCATCTGGTCGGCCTCGTCGAGCACCAGGATCTCGACGGCGTCAAGGTCAAGCGCGCCGCGCTTGACGAGATCGAGAAGCCGTCCGGGCGTTGCCACCAGTACGTCGCAGCCGTTGCGCAGGGCGCGGATCTGATTGTTGATCGACACGCCGCCGATCACCAGTTCGACGCGCAGGTCGAGCTTCGCGCCGAAGCGGCGGAAGCTATCGACGATCTGGCCGGACAGTTCGCGCGTCGGGCTCAACACCAGCGTCCGGCAGGATTTGGCCGTGCGCTTGTGCTTCTTCGGCCGCAGCCGGTCGAGGATCGGCAGCGCGAAGGCCGCCGTCTTGCCGGTTCCCGTCTGGGCGATGCCGACGAGATCGCGGCCGTCCAGCACGAAGGGGATCGCCTGGGCCTGAATGGGGGTCGGCGTCACAAGGCCGGTCTCCTCGAGCGTGCCGAGAAGGGTTCTGGACAGCGACAGGTCATTGAATGTGGTCACGTATGTACTTTCGTTGCGACGCCGTTTAGGCGCCTGGGACCGCGTGCGGGCGCGCGCATCCGCAGCGCCGCGTTTACGCGGGTCTTGGGGCTTTGGGACAGCCCGCGAAGCCTGGGGTGTCGATGGGTGAAGCGAATGGATGGGGGCGGACGGAAAGCCATGGTCCAGGCCTTCAAGCAACGCGGTCCGCGCCTCTTCGGTGGGCGATACATGGGCTATTCGCGACCGGATTGCAAGCCTTGCGTCGGTGTCTTTTCGCAGTTGCGAAAGAGGCGTAGGGTGCGGTGCAGGACGGTTTCGGGCAGGCTGTATCGGCCGTTCGCGCCCGTCACATCGATGTTTTCAAGACGCTGTTTCCGTTAAGGGAGGCCCTGATGATTAGCGAAGACGATGTCCGCGCCCGCGCCTATGCCATGCCGCTGACGAGCCCGGCCTATCCGCCCGGCCCCTACCGCTTCTACAACCGCGAATTCTTCATCATCACCTATCGCACCGACCCGGAAGCGCTGGCCGCCGTCGTTCCCGCGCCGCTCGAGGTGGCCGACCCGATCGTCAAGTATGAATTCATCCGCATGCCCGATTCGACCGGCTTCGGCGACTACACCGAGTCCGGCCAGGTCATCCCGGTCCGCTTCAACGGCCAGACCGGCGGCTATGTGCACGCGATGTATCTCGACGACGATTCCCCGATCGCCGGCGGCCGCGAGCTCTGGGGCTTCCCCAAGAAGCTCGCCTGCCCGAAGCTTGCGATCGAGAAGGAGACGCTGGTCGGCACGCTCGATTTCGGCTCCGTGCGCATCGCCACCGCGACGATGGGCTACAAGCATCGCGAACTGGCCGAGACCGATGTCATGCCCGCGCTGACGGCGCCGAACTTCCTGCTCAAGATCATCCCGCATGTCGACGGCACGCCGCGCATCTGCGAGCTGGTGCGCTACTACATGGAGGACATCGTTTTCAAGGGTGCCTGGACGGGTCCGGCAGCCCTCGATCTCTACGGCCATGCGTTGGCGCCGGTCGCCGACCTGCCGGTTCTCGAGGTGCTCGGCGCGAGCCATATCCTCACCGACCTGACGCTCGGTCTCGGCGACGTCGTGCACGACTATCTCGCCTGAGACGGCCGGAGACCGTCGAAGACGGGAATGCCGAAGACAGGAGGTAGTGACTAATCCCTCGTCATCCCGGAAATCGCGGCAGCGATTATCCGGGATCGGAGAACCGGGGCGCGAGCCGGTTGGCAAGAAAGAGAGATCCGGGGCTCCCCGATCCCGGCTCGGCCTTGCGGCCGTCCGGGATGACGAGGGAGAGGTGTTTGGCCCTACAGCTACCCGCAGACGTCATGCCGGGACAAGCCCGGCAATGACTGCTGAGGGTTGGGGGCAGGCCCTGAACCCCTCCCGCATCATCCCGGAAATCGCAACAGCGATTGTCCGGGATCGGAGAGCCCCGGCGGTCCCTGGCCATGTCTAACTGGCAGCCCCTTTCTACCGGGGCGCCATCCGCAGGGCGCCGTCGAGGCGGATGCCGGTGCCGTTCAGCATCGGGTTCTCGCAGATCGTCCGGACGAGATCGGCATATTCGGCCGGATCGCCGAGCCGCTGCGGGAACGGCACGCTGTCGGCCAGCGCCTGGCGCACCTCGTCGCTCAGCGTGTCGAACATCGGCGTGTGGAACAGGCCGGGCATGATCGTCATCACGCGCACGCCGTCCTTCGACAGGTCGCGGGCCATCGGCAGGGTCAGCGCCAGCACGCCGCCCTTGGAGGCGGCATAGGCGGCCTGGCCGATCTGGCCGTCCTGGGCGGCCACCGAGGCGGTCATGACGATGACGCCGCGCTCGCCGTCCTTGCCGTGCGGCGAGGCTTCCAGCATGCCGGCGGCCGATTTCGAGCTGACATTGAAGGTGCCGAGCAGGTTGATCGCCACAACCTTCTGGAACGCCGATGCGTCATGGGCGACGATCGCGCCGGAATCGCGCTTGCGCGCGGCGGTCTTCATGCCGATGGCGATGCCGGCGCAGTTGACCGTGACCCGCTCCTGGCCATGGGCGGCGCGGGCCGTGGCAAGCGCTTCGTCGACGCTGCCGGGCTCGGAAACGTCGCAGGCGCAGAAGGTGCCGCCGATGTCGGAGGCGACCGCCGTGCCGCGCTCCGCGTTCATGTCGAAGATCGCGACCTTGCATCCCGCACCGGCCAGCGTCCGCGCCGCCGCCTCGCCGAGGCCCGACGCGCCACCGGTGACGACCGCCGCAATATCCTTACCAAGTTGCATGACTTCACCCCGTCTTGAGCGCTCTTTTGAAAGGAGACTCTCTAGCCGATCCCGGCGGATGTGAAAATGCGCTATCTTGCACGCGGGCCGATAAGTCCCATCTCAGGTAAGGTGGACAAACCGAAACGGACGCAATCGTGCAGGACGATACCGCAAACGGCATAGGCGACTGGACGGGCGACACCGCGCAATTGCCGGTGGTCTATCAGGCCAACCGGCGGCGCGTCGAACGCGGCTTCTGGAAGAAGTTCAAGCGGCTCGCCGCCCGGCTTCCCTTCGCCGAGGACCTGGCGGCCTCCTGGTATTGCGCCGCCGACCCGCAGACGCCGTTTCGCGTGCGGGCGACGCTCTACGGCGCGCTCGCCTATTTCGTGCTGCCGGCCGATCTGGTGCCCGACATCCTGGCCGGCATCGGCTTCAGCGACGATGCCTCGGTGCTGATGGCGGCGCTCACGGTCGTCGCCGCCCATATCAAGCCCGAGCATCGGCAAAAGGCGCAGGACGCCTTGAAGGCATCGGGCGACTGACGCCTTACGGCAGTATCAGCACCTTCCCCTTGACCTCGCGCCGGGCGATCGCGCCGAGCGCGTCTGCCGTCTTGTCCAGCGGATAGGTATCGTGGACGGCGACCGACAGCTTGCCCTCGGCGAGCCAGTCGAGCAGTTGCCGCGTGTTGGCGCGGTCGCCTTCCGGGTCCAGTTCGGTGAACCGGCCCCAGAACACGCCGACGATGTCGCAGCCCTTCAGGAGCGCAAGGTTGAGCGGGATCTTCGGGATCTCGCCGGCGGCAAAGCCGATCACCAGGAAGCGGCCCTCCCAGGCGGTCGCCCTGAGCGCTGCCTCCGACAGCGCGCCGCCGACGGGATCGTAGACGACATCCGCTCCGGCGCCGCCGGTCAGCTCCTTCAGCCGGGTCTTCAGGTCTTCCTTCGAATAGTCGATCGTCTCGTCGGCGCCGAGCGCCCGGCAATAGTCGAGCTTGTCGGGCGAGGAGGCGGCCGCGATCACCCGGGCGCCCATGATCTTGCCGATCTCCACGGCCGCCGAGCCGACCCCGCCCGAGGCGCCCAGCACGCAGAGCGTCTCGCCGGGCTTGAGCCGGGCGCGGTCCTTCAGCGCGTGCAGCGTCGTGCCGTAGGTAACGATCAGGCCGGCGGCCTGCTCAAGGTCGGCGCCGTCGGGCACCGCGACCAGCTTGTCGGCGGGCAGCACAACCCTCTCGCGGCAGCAGCCCCAGCCGCCATAGGCGATCACCGCGTCGCCGGGCGCGAAGCCGGTGACGCCCTCGCCGATCTCCGCGACGATGCCGGACAGTTCGGCGCTCGGCGAGAACGGCAGGTCGGGCTTGAACTGGTATTTCCCCTGGATGATCAGTGTATCGAAGAAATTCAGCCCCGCCGCCTTGACGCGCACGCTGACCTCGCCCGGCCCCGGCGCGGGATCGGGCAGGTCGCGCAGGACGAGCGTTTCGGGAGGGCCCAGCGTTTCGCAGAGGACGGCTTTCATGGCGGGGGCTCCTTAACGGGACAGGGGGGATCGGGACGGGGCTTGGCACTAGCACCCTGTCTGGGATAGCCAAGCACGGCTGACACGGCAACCGATAACAGTCTAAACGCCGTGTTAAGGCTTATTCGGCTTCATGGGCGGACGAATTTCCGTTTGCAGGGCGTTCACGAATTGTTACAGAGCGTCAAAATCTTGCCGCCATTGGTGTGCAACCGGTATGCAGTCCGGCGGAGAGGCGCTTGCCGCAAAGCCGCCGGCAGGACAGCGAGGGGGCTGTTTTTTGCCGCCGGATCCGACTACACGGCGATGGCGATAGAGTGACTTGGACGTTGAATGGGCCGCGGGGACGGGCGGCCAAACCGATGCGTGGTAGGCAACGATGATTGGAAAATCCGCTCTTGCGCTGATGGCTGCCCTTGCCGGCGGCGCGCTTGCTCTCACCGGTCCGGCCGCCGCACAGACGGCGAAGCCGCTCGGGCAGTTCAAGGACTGGGGCGCCTATGTCGCCGAATCCGGCGGCGGCAAGGTCTGCTATGCGCTGTCCGAACCGAAAAGGACCGCGCCGTCCGGCGTCAACCGCGACCCGGTCTATTTCTTCGTGACGACCCGGCCGGGCCAGGGCGTCAAGAACGAGGTCAGCATCGTCATCGGCTATCCCTACAAGGACGGCAGCAAGGCGAGCGCGGAAATCGGCTCGGCGAGCTTCGCCCTGTTCACCAAGGATGACGGCGCCTGGGTCGAGAACGCCGCCGAGGAGGCCCGGCTGGTCGCCGCCATGCGGGCCGGCGCGACGATGAAGGTCAAGGGCACCTCGCAGCGCGGCACCGACACGGTCGACGATTATTCGCTGTCGGGCATCTCGGCGGCGCTGGACAAGATCGCGGCGGAGTGCAATTAGCCGGCTCCTAGCACTGGCTTTAAAGTGTATCTGCGGCGGCTGGCGGATCGCCGGCCGACTCCGACATGGCCTGTTTCCAGGCGGTCGGCGTCTTGCCGATGACACGCTGGAATTCTCTGTTGAAGTTGGATTTCGTGTTGAAGCCGCTTTCGAGCATGGCGACGGTGATGCTGTCACCATCTGCGATGCGATCGCAGGCCGCCCTGATGCGGAAGCCATTGATGTAGCGCGATACGTTGTCGCCGGTTGACCGGTTGATCGCCGCCGAGAGCTGCTTGGCGGGAACCCCGAGCCTGCGGGCAAGCCGCGACAGGGTCAGATCCGGGTCAAGATAGAGCCGGTGTTCGGCAAGCAGGCTTTCCAGCCGCTCGATCAGGCGGGCGTCTTCGGTTGCGTCGACGAGCGATGTTGCCGGTATGGCGCCTGTATCGTCTTTGCCGGAGGTGGCGGGTCCGCCCTGCCGGGTCAGGCTATGCGACACCCCGATCGCACCGACCCAGAGCAGCATGAGCGAGGAGAACAGGCTGACCAGCCGCGGCTGCAGCCAGTCGTCACCGGTCTGCCGCGCAATCGCGATCGCCGTATCGCTCATCGCCGAAACGAGGAAGGCAAGCGCAGCCCCGCCCCAGATCAGGAGCGGGGTGTTTCCGGCCTCGAGCCGGATCAGCGGCAGATTGTCAGCGCCGCGCCGCAGGATCGACAGGATCGCAAGACCGTAGATCAGGAAGATCGCCGGCAGGACGACATCGAGCGTTGCCGGCGCGAAGAGTGTGCAGAAGGCCGCGAAGGCAGGGACCGCGACATGGACGAGATCGCGCCGCGCCTCCAGTGGCCTGACCGCGGTGGCAAGGAAAGTGACCCAGGCCATGGCCGGGATGGCGGACGCGAGGACCGGCTGGACGAAACGCATTTCCCGGACGCCGTAATACTGCACAAGCGAGACCAGCACGCCCTGCGCGGCGCAGATCGCAAGCAAGGCCGCGAACGGCCAGGGCCGGTTGCCTGCCATGACCGTCCGAACAAGCAGGAAGCCAAGGACAAGAGCAACGATAAGCGGGATGGGAAGCGCGATCATGGCGTGCGGTTCCGATGAAGATTGGACCCGGATTAGGACAAGAACCGGTTTCGGACGACCTCGATCCGGTTCGAGGACGCTGATTTAGATCCGAAGGTTCAGTCGAAAGCCATCGATATCATCGAATTGGAGCTTTCGACATGAAACACGCATTTGCCTCCCTCGTCCTCGCCGCGGGTCTAGCGGCGCCCTCGATCGCCGGTGCGGCCGATCCGGCGGTCGGCTATGACCGTTTCGCGATCGACGCGCCGCATCGGGCCGGCAAGATCGCTGCCTCGCTTTGGTATCCGGTCGGCACCAAGACCTATATCGGGTCCGTCGGCGAAAGCCGGATGTTTGAAGGCGCCAGGGCCTATGTCGGTGCGACGATTGCCGACGGGCGCTATCCGCTTGTCCTGTTGTCGCACGGCTCTGGCGGCAACATGGACGGACTTGCCTGGCTGTCGTCGCGGCTTGCCGCCAGTGGCGCGTTGGCGCTGGCGGTCAATCATCCCGGTTCGACCACGGGGGATTCCTCGCCGCGCCGGTCCGTCGACCTCAAGTCGCGGGCAGCCGACCTGACCACGGCGCTCGACTGGCTTATGGCCGATTCCGCATTGGCGCCGCATGTCGATCCCGATCTGATCAGCGTGCTCGGCTTCTCGCTTGGCGGTGCCACGGCCCTCAATCTGATCGGGCTGCAATACGACAAGGACCTGTATCGTCGCTATTGCGAGGACCTTGGCGAACAGGCGGCCGATTGCGTGTTCTTCGCCAAGGGTGGCGTCGACTTCGCCAGCCTTCCCGATGGCTTCGTCGCTGAAATGCGGGACAGCCGCATCGGCACGGCGGTCGCGATCGATCCGGCGCTGACCTTCACGGCGACGCAGGAGAGCATTGCCGCAGCCGACACACCCGTCCTCCTCCTGAGCCTCGGCACCACGCATTTGTGGCCGGCCGTCGATGTGTCGGAGAACGGCAGCGATCTGGCGGCCAGGCTTCCCGGCGCGACCCATGTGTCGGTCGCACCCGCCCATCACTTCACCTTCCTGCCGGTCTGCAAGGACGGGGCGCGGGAAATGCTCGCGCAAGATAATGACGATCCGATCTGTGACGATCCCGAGAACGTCGACCGCGCCGCCGCGCACCAGGATATCGCGGACGAAATCATCGCCTATCTGAAACTCTGATCGAAACCGGGTCTTGAAATCGCGCATATGTCGAGTAGGTGTAGGCGGCACATTGGCCTATACTGGGCCCTCGGAGAGGCGCGGCGGGCATATCCGTCGCGCCGTTTCGTTTCACCGCACAGCCCGTGTAGTCTGGATCGATGACCGCGACGCTCGATATCGCCCGCCACAACGCCAACGCGCCGACGCTCGCGGCCGACGCTGCGCCCGGTGCAGATGATCACCAGCCGCTGATCGGCCTGAGCCGGCCCGCACTGGCCGAGGCGCTCGCCGGTCTCGGCATCCCGGACAGGCAGATCCGCATGCGGTCGGGCCAGCTGTGGAGCTGGCTCTACGGGCGCGGCCTCACCGATTTCGCGGCGATGACCAATATCAGCAAGGACCTGCGCCTGGCACTCGGCGCGGCCTTCACGCTCGCCCGCCCCGAGATCCTGACCGAGCAGGTCTCCAGCGACGGCACGCGCAAGTGGCTGCTCAGGTTTCCGGGCAAGACGCCCGGCGAGGCGCCGGTCGACGTGGAAACCGTCTATATTCCCGAACACGACCGCGGCACGCTGTGCGTCTCCAGCCAGGTCGGCTGCACGCTGACCTGCCGCTTCTGCCATACCGGCACCCAGCCGCTGGTGCGCAACCTGACGGCGGGCGAAATCGTCGGCCAGATCCTCCTCGCGCGCGACCGGCTCGGCGACTGGCCGGGCGCCGAACGGCCGGCCGAAGGGCACGTACCGGATGCCGAGCGGGCCGTCTCCAACATCGTGCTGATGGGCATGGGCGAGCCGCTCTACAATTTCGACCATGTCCGCGACGCCATGGCGATCGCGACGGATGGCGAGGGCCTGTCGCTGTCGAAGCGGCGGATCACCCTGTCGACCTCCGGCGTCGTGCCGATGATCCCGCGCGCCGGCGCCGAGATGGGCGTGATGCTGGCGATCTCGCTGCACGCGGTGCGCGACGATCTGCGCAACGAACTGGTGCCGCTCAACAAGAAATATCCGATCGCCGACCTGCTCGCGGCCTGCCGGGCCTATCCCGGCCTGTCGAACGCCAGGCGGATCACCTTCGAATACGTGATGCTGAAGGGCGTCAACGACAGCGTCGCCGATGCGAAGGAACTGGTGCGGCTCCTGAAGGGCATTCCGGCCAAGATCAACCTGATCCCGTTCAATCCCTGGCCGGGCAGCCCCTATGAATGCTCGGACTGGGAGACGATCGAGGCCTTCGGCGACATCGTCAACCGGGCCGGCTATGCAAGCCCGATCCGCACCCCGCGCGGCCGCGACATCATGGCCGCCTGCGGCCAGCTCAAGTCGGACTCCGAGCGCGTTCCCGCCTGGAAGAAGCGCCGGGCCGGCGCGGGCGAGGCGCATTGAGCGGGATCGGCCGGATCCTCGGCCGGCTGTTCGCGGTCGCTTTCGCCTATGTGGTCGCCTGCGGCGCGGCCGGACTGACCTTTTCGGTCAGCGTCATCCTGCAATGGTTCCTGGCCGATACCAGCCGCGCGCTGACCGGACGGATCTTCACCGAAACGCTGTTCGTCGCCGGCGCGGTCGCCTCGATCGTGGCGTTTTACGCCTTCGCCCCGTCGGTGATCGCGATCGTCGTCGCCGAGGTATTCCGGTTCCGGCGCTCGACCTACTACGTGTTGTGCGGCGGGCTGATCGGCGCGCTGTCCTATGTCGCCGCGCAGACCTACGAGAGCGTCGGCGGCGACGCGCCGCTGCAGTTCGGGCCGCTGTTCACGCTCTATGTCGTCGGCGGCATCATCGGCGGCCTCGTCTATTGGGGCTTTGCCGGGCGTACCGCCGGCGTGCTGACCCGCCCGGCTGCCTAGCGCAGGCTCAATAACCCCTACTGCTTCTCGAAGACGACCTCGACCCGGCCGACGGGAAAGGCGAACTTGGTCACCCTTGCTGTGTTGAGCACGCTGCCGTCGGGCTGGTATTCGAGGATATCGGAAAAGTGCAGACGGGTCGTCCGGCCGTTGTCGCGCGGCAGGTCGATGTCGTAGGCCATGCGGACCCGACCGTTCTCGGCGGCCACCTTGGCCTTTCCGACGACGTCCTCGCGCGTACCGGTATACTGGCCCTCGCCGATCTTGGTGAAGCGCCAGGTCTTGCGGTCGGTCTCGCCGTCGTCGTAGCGGAAATCCTCGATAAGGGTCAGCACCTTGCCGTCCCAATGACCCTGGGTCGTGACGACGAAATCGCGTTCGACCCCGGCGATGCCGCTCTCGAAGGTGCCGTGGCCTATTGTCCGGCCGGAAAAGAACTCCTCCAGCACCAGGGGCCCGGTGTTGGCCTGGACGGTTCCGGCCTGGGCGATCGCCGGTCCGGTCCGGGACGTCCCGATCGAGGCGACGAGCGGCAGGCCAATCACGAACAGGGCTGTCAGGCCGAGAAGCAGGGGGCGTGTGAGCATGGCGATCCGTTCCGTATCATTGCGGTGTTGCCCAATGATACGCAACCGCGGCCGAAGCGGATCGAACGGCGAGACTCGGGATCCAGTCGGCCGCCGGTCTCGTCTTTATCCGCGCCAGCCCGTGAGCGACCCGTTCCGGGCCCAGTGCAACGCCTGTTCGAGGCGGTCATCGCCCCAGAACAGTTCGCCGTCCTGGGTGATGAAGGTCGGCGCGCCGAAGATGCCGAGCTCGAGAGCCTGTTCCGTGCGCGCCTTCAGCTCCGCCTTGTTGTCCGGCGTGGTCGCGGCCGCGAAGACCGTTTCGGGATCATGGTCGAGCTCGGCGACGATCGCGCCCAAGACGTCGGGGTCGGCGGTGCTGCGGCCATCGCGGAACTGGGCCAGATAGACCGCCTTGGTAAAGGGCACGCCCCAACCCTGCTTAAGCGCGACGAGCGCCACCCGGGCCGTCATCAGGCTGTTCTGGGGAAACGGGTCGGGCAGTTTGAACGGGATGCCCATGGCGACGCCCTGGCGCTCCATGTCGCGGAACATGTGGTCGCCCTTGCGCTTGAAGATGTTGAAGGGCGAATCGGTCAGGCCCTGCGCTGCGAAGATCGGCCCGAGCAGGAACGGCTTCCAGGTGATCTCGACGCCGGCCTCGTCGGCCAGCGCCTCGATCCGCATGGCGGAGAGGTAGGAATAGTTCGAGGCGAACTCGTACCAGAAGTCGATGCGTGCCATGTGGCGATCTCCGGGGCTTGCGGTCGGGCGGGCGGGGCCTTGTCCCTTTTGCCATTCAAATACCATTTGCGGCGAGGCGTATAGGGGGCTGCGCTCCACTGCTGTTCGGTAGAGCGTGGACGGGGCTTCGGTTTTCAGCCTCGCCACCCCCTCGGATGTCATGCCCGGACGTGTTCCGGGCATCCATGAACACCGCCGTTAGAATAGTCGCTGGCGGAGGTGTTCATGGATTGCCGGGACAAGCCCGGCAATGACACGGAGGGGGAAATGGCGGGCGATACCGGACACCGCTTCCATCGAGGAAAACAGAACCGATGACGTCCAAGTACGTGGCGAGGCCGAAAACCAAAGCCCCGTCCCGCTAAACCGGACAGCGATCGGGTACGTTCCAGCGTCGATGCCGGCTGTGCGGGGAGCAGCCCCGCAAAAGGCCGTCTTGCGGGGGTGGCGGGCGCGTCCTATAAGCCCGGCTTGCTGCTTTCCCAAAACACCGCATGAGGACCTGCAATGGCGGACATCAAGAAGGTGGTGCTGTCCTATTCGGGCGGCCTCGACACCTCGATCATCCTGAAATGGCTCAAGGAAACCTATGGCTGCGAGGTGGTGACCTTCACCGCCGATCTCGGCCAGGGCGAGGAACTGGAGCCGGCCCGCCGCAACGCCGAGCGGCTCGGCATCAAGGACATCTATATCGAGGACGTGCGCGAGGAATTCGTGCGCGACTTCGTCTTCCCGATGTTCCGCATGAACGCCGTCTACGAGGGGGTCTACCTGCTCGGCACCTCGATCGCCCGGCCGCTGATCACCAAGCGGCTCATCGAGATCGCCGAGGAGACGGGCGCCGACGCCATTGCCCATGGAGCGACGGGCAAGGGCAATGACCAGGTCCGCTTCGAACTGTCGGCCTATGCGCTCAATCCCGATATCAAGGTGATCGCGCCGTGGCGCGAATGGGACTTCAAGTCGCGCTCCGATCTCGTCGCCTTCGCCGAGCAGCATCAGATCGTCGTGCCGAAGGACAAGCGCGGCGAGGCACCGTTTTCCGTCGACGCCAACCTGCTGCACTCCTCCTCCGAGGGCAAGGTTCTCGAGGACCCGAATGTCGAGGCGCCCGAACACGTCTATCAGCGCACCGTCAGCCCGGAAGACGCCCCCGACACGCCGACGATCATCGAGATCGGCTTCGAAAAGGGCGATCCGGTTTCCATCAACGGCGAGGCGATGAGCCCGGCGACGCTGCTGACTGCGCTCAACGCCTATGGCCGCGACAACGGCATCGGCCGGCTCGATCTGGTCGAGAACCGTTTCGTCGGCATGAAGAACCGCGGCGTCTACGAGACACCGGGCGGCACGATCCTGCTTACCGCGCACCGGGCGATGGAATCGCTGACGCTCGACCGCGGCGCGGCGCATCTCAAGGACGATCTGATGCCGCGCTACGCGGAGCTGATTTATAACGGCTTCTGGTTCTCGCCGGAGCGCGAGATGATCCAGGCGATGGCCGACAAGAGCCAGGAGAAGGTCGGCGGCACGGTGCGCCTGAAGCTCTACAAGGGCAATGTCGACGTGATCGGCCGGGCAAGCCCGCATTCGCTCTATTCGGAGGAACTCGTCACCTTCGAGGACGACCGCGGCGCCTATGACCAGAAGGACGCGGCCGGCTTCATCCGCCTGAACGCCCTGCGGCTCAGGACGCTTGCCGCCCGCGACCGGCGGGGGTAGTCACCCCGTTTCGCAGACCTATCGAAGAAGAAACGCCGCTCCAAAGAGCGGCGTTTGTCGTTTGGGAACATCGCCCGGCGATCACTCGCCCTTCGGCAGGTGCTCGAATGTCAGCCCCTTGGCGGTGCGCTTGTCGAAACCCTTCCAGTAGGTGTGCTCGGGCTTTTCGGTGCCGTCCTTCTCGACGGCATGGACGCCGTCCTCGGCGACCGGGACGAGGTCGAGATAGGCCGCCCTGTCCGTATCGCCCCTCAGATGCAGGTCGAGATAGGCCGTGGCGAAATGCTGCAGGATGTTGTTCATCCGGACGGTGTCCCAGACCGCGTCGCCGTAATGGCCGAACGGCGCCCAGCCGAGTGTCTCGCTGTAAGCATAGGATTCGGCCGGCGCCGGCATCGGGGCTGCGGCGTTGTGGTTGGCGCTGATAAAGGTCAGCAGATGGCGGTCGGTGCCGGTCGACTCTTCCCAGATCCTGCGGATCCCGTCCTCGTAGCCGGAGATGTCGTCTTCGCTGCCGGCGACATAGAGCGCCGGCACGCGCACGCCGGCAAGGCCCTCGGCGTCCCAGAAATCGCGTGCACGGCCCCAGGGGCCGATCGCGACGATCGCCTTCAGGCGCGGATCGATCAGCGCCTCGTGGCTGTCGCTGCCGGCCTTGTGTATCTCCAGAAGCCCCTCCGGGGCGCCCCATTCATAGTCGATCGATTTATCGGTGACGCCGCCGCCAGCCGAGATGATCGCGCCGTAGCCGCCCATCGAATAGCCGACGAGGCCGGTATTCTCGGTCGAAACGAGGCCCTTGAGCAACGAATCGTCTTCCTTCGAGAGCCGTTCGATCTCGTTCATGACGAACATCTGGTCGAGCGGCCGGTTGACCAGGGTCGAGCCGAAAGCCGCCTTGTCGTGATACATCGAATCGGTGTGGTCGATCGAGGCGACCACATAGCCCTTGGAGGCGAGGTTCTCGGCCAGGTGGCTCATCAGGAAGCGGTTGCCCGGATAGCCGTGCGAGACCAGCACCAGCGGATAGGGCGCGTTGCCCATATCCGGCGCGGCGGCGTCCGCCGACAGGCCGACGATGTCGGCTTCGGTCTCGCCGTCGCGCAACAGGACGCGCATGGGCGTCGCGGCGCCATGGGCTTCGGCGGGATAGAATACCTCGACGGTGAGCGGACGGTCGTAGCGCGGCGGTTCGGCGCCCTCGGTGACGTTCAGGATGTCGATCTGGTCGGGGTTGACGAGATCAAGCGTCATCCGGCCGACGCCGTGATCGCCATGCGCGGCAAGCTCCGGGGCGTCCGGGCGGACGATGTCGATGCGGTTCTCGGCCATGGCGGACAGGGTTGCGGCAAGCAGCAGCGATACGGAAGCGGCTGCCGCGGCCAGGCGGTTGGGCACAGGTCGGGTCATGTTTTCCTCTTGAGGATATAGCCCGATACCGGCGGGTCCGTATCGGGGAGCCTGTTTTCCGGGATTACTGTGACATCCGCAATGCAATCGATGACGTTTCGTCATCAACCCTGTTTTCCTCGATGGAAGCGGTGTCCGGCATCGCCCGCTATTTCGCCCCGGTGTCATTGCCGGATTTGTCCCCTGGTGTTCGGTTCAGCGGGGACGGGGCTTTTTGTTTTCAGCTTGGCCACCACTCTGCTGTCATTGCCGGGCTCGTCCCGGCAATCCATGAACACTCGCGCTGGCGACTGTGTTCATGGATGCCCGGAACAAGTCCAATGCTGTCCGGTTCAGTGAGGAGGGCACCGTTTGCTTTCAGCCTGGCCACCCCTCCGGACGTCATCCCCGCGGCGGCGGGGATCCAGTAACCCCATGCGTTTATTTGGTTTTCTGCCGTGCTCCAGATACCACTGAGTTGGTGGAGGGGCAGTGCATATCCCACGACCGTCAATTGCCGAAAACGCAATGCCAGGCAACCGGTTAATCGACCTCGCCGGATTTAAACCGGACAGCAGTGGAACACGCCCGGGGATGACCTCGCAGGGAGACGAGAGCCCGCAGGCCTCTCCCCAGTCAGCCCCGAACGGCCTTGCCGAAAGCGATGCGATGGCGGCCGGGGGGTGAAACGTTAAATCCGCGGTAGGCAGTTCCGGTGTCGGGCCTTGCCTGAAAGACGTTCGTAGGGTCAACTTGCACCCTGCGTCGCGCGGGAGTCCCCCCAATCTCCTTCCCGCCGCAGGCAGACCGGCGGGAGGAAGTCGCATGACCTTCAATGATTTCAAGGAAACCCGGCCCGTGACGCTGTTCACGCGGTTTGGAACATTTGCGTTCGTCATACTTGGCACGATCGTCACGGCCGGACTTCTCGGCGAGGCCCGTTTCGTCAAATGGCTGTTCCTGATCTTTCTCTTCCTGACCGGCGTCGGGATCTGGAACCTGATCCAGACCAGGCACACGCTGATGCGCAACTATCCGGTGATCGCCTATGTGCGATGGATCTCGGAGGAATTGCGGCCGTTCCTGCGCCAGTACATCGTCGAGAGCAACACCGAGGGCCGACCCTATTCGCGCGAGCATCGCTCGCTCATCTATCAGCGCGCCAAGGAAGCGCTCGACCTGCATCCCTTCGGCACCGAACTCGACATTCACGAATCCGACTATGAATGGCTCGCCCATTCGATCGCGGCCCGGGAGGTCGATCCCGACGACTTCCGCGTCGATGTCGGCGGGCCGCAGTGTTCGAAGCCCTATTCCGTCTCGGTCCTGAACATCTCGGCGATGAGCTTCGGCGCGCTGGGGGCGAACGCGGTCGAGGCGCTCAATCTGGGGGCCAAGAAGGGCGGCTTCTATCACGATACCGGCGAGGGCAGCATCAGCCCCTATCACCGCAAGAACGGCGGCGATCTCGTCTGGGAACTGGGCAGCGGCTATTTCGGCTGCCGCGACAAGGACGGGCATTTCGATCCCAAGCGCTTCGCCGAGCAGGCCGTGTCCGATCAGGTCAAGATGATCGAGATCAAGCTCAGCCAGGGCGCCAAGCCGGGCCATGGCGGCGTTCTGCCGGCCGACAAGATCACGCCGGAGATTTCCGAAACGCGCGGCGTCCCGATGGGGCAGGACTGCGTGTCGCCGCCGGCGCACAGCGCCTTCTCCACGCCGATCGAGATGATGGAGTTCATCGCCAAGCTCCGCGACCTGTCCGGCGGCAAGCCCGTCGGCTTCAAGCTGTGCATCGGCAATCCGCACGAGCTTCTGGCGATCTGCAAGGCGATGAACGAGACGGAGATCTTCGCCGATTTCATCGTGATCGACGGCGCGGAAGGCGGCACGGGCGCGGCACCCGTCGAGTTCTCCGACCATATCGGCATGCCGCTGCGCGAAGGCCTCGTCTTCGCGCAGAACGCGCTGGTGGGATCGGGCGTGCGCGACAAGCTGCGGCTGGCGGCGAGCGGCAAGGTCACGACGGCCTTCTACCTGGCATCCAACATGGCGATCGGCGCGGACTGGTGCAACGCCGCGCGCGCCTTCATGTTCACGCTGGGCTGCGTCCAGTCGCTGCGCTGCCACACCGGCGAATGCCCGACCGGCGTCACGACCAGCGATCCGATCCGCCAGCGCGGCCTTGTGGTCGCCGACAAGGCGGTGCGGGTGCACAATTTCCACCGCGAGACCCTCGAGGCCCTGGCGCTGGTGCTCGGTGCGGCGGGGCTGTCCCATCCCGGCGAACTGACACCGGGGCACATCTTCCGCCGCATCGACGAGCACCACGCCCTGCCGCTCGATCACATCTATGATTTCGTCGAGCCGGGCGCGCTGCTCGCCAAGGGCGGCAAGGAGCCGACGATGCTCCACCGCGCCTGGAAGCGGGCGCAGGCGAATTCCTTCGCGCCCGCAGGATAGTCGGGCGGGATAACCGGGGCGGGATAACCGGTTCTATCCGGGAAACGCGCTACGATCCGGCCGGCAGCCGCGTGGCGATCTCTCCGGCGAGCCAGTCGGCGAAGACGGTCGCGCCGTCCTCGTCGAAATGGGTCTTGTCGGCATAGAGATATTCCGACTTGAGCAGGCGGTCGGTCCGTGCCGGCCAGGTGACGAGATCGGCACCGAAGCGTTCGGTGAACCGTTCCCTGGAGGCGGCGGAGACCTGTTCGAACTGAATACTGTTGTGATTGACGAAGATGATGTCCGCGCCGATGCCGCCGGCCAGCGCGACCAGGGTCTCCGCGTTGTCGATCTGGAGCGGGTTCCTGCGCGCGTCGAGCAGCCGGCTGTCGGGAAAGGGTTGGTAGGAGTCCGCACCGGGGCCAGGGGCGTATTGCAGGAACTTCGTGTCCTGTGGCCGCGACAGGGTGGGATCGGGCGGCAGTGTGGTCCGGTACTGCGCCGGACAGCCGGTCCACGGCGACAGGGCGCCGCTTTCCAGGAAGCGCAGGCGCATCGATACGAAGGTCAGAATGTCGCCGGCCAGCGAGCTGCTTTCCGAATCGGCGCTTGCCTTGCGGATCTCGGCGAATACGCGCTGACCCGGCAGCACCGTGCCGATCTTTTCCATATGCTGGAGCCGCCTCGACGGGCTGCGATAGTGGGCGTATTCGGCGACGATCAGCTTGACGTGGCGTGACGCGGTCAAGTCTTCCAGCAGGGTTTCCCAGACGATTTCCGACGGTCCGATCTTGGACAGGTCGAGAATGGTCAGATCCTGGCCGGTTTTCTCGCGATAGGCGGCGGCGATCTTGCCGGAATCGACGGCGCGCGCCATGCGCGAGGTTCCGACCACGACGACATCGACCGGCGTGTCCCGGCAGAACATCTGCAGCGCATGGTCGCGATATCGACCGGCATAGCGGAGTGCCAGCAGGTCGGGCAGGACAAGGATCGCGATCGCCGCCGCGCACAGAAGCAGGAAGGCGATTGCCAGTGGGCGGCGGGCCCGTCCGGGAGAGGTGGTCGCCGTCTTCTCCGACTGAGTCATCGGCTCATCCGCGCCAGATCGTCGTTGCCCAGGACAGCCCGACCCCGAAACCCGACATCAGCACGGTCTTGCCGGCAAGGGCGTTCTCGCCTTGAAGCTCGGATAGAACGATCGGAATGGTCGAGGAAACCGTATTGCCGACCTGCGCGATGCGGATCGGCACCTTGTTCGGGTCGAGGCCCATGCGGCGGGCGAGCAGGGTGAGCATGTACTGGCTGGCCTGGTGAAACACGAACAGGTCGACATCGTCGCGCCCAAGCCCATTCGCAGCCAGGCAGGCATCAACCGATTCGGGCACCCGTTCGAGCATGAAGTTGAGGATCTCGCGGCCGTTCATGTGCAGGCTCGCGACCGGGTCGTCGCCATCCCGCCCTCCCGCATCGGCATCCCGCGCCAGGGCATCGCCGAGAGATGGTCCTTTGTAGGTGAGATGTTCCGCGCCCGAGCCGTCGGTGCCGAAATCGAAATCGCCCAGCCGGTCGATCCCGGCGCGCGTGACGAGGCTGCAGGTCGCGGCGTCGCCGAAGACCGTGACCGTCGCCTTGTCCTGGCGCCGCATCATCTTCGAATAGGGATCGCAGGTGACGATCAGGCCGCTTTGCATGCCGCCGAGCATCAGCCCGCGGGCGGCCGCGAGCGCGTGCACGTAGCCCGAACAGCCAAGCGCGATGTCGAAGGACATGATCGACGTGGGAAGGCCGCTGGCTGTCTGGATCCGCGCGCCCAGATGCGGCAGGCGGTCATCCGGGGTCTGCGACACGGTGATCAGAAAATCGAGATCCGCGCCGTCGCGGCCGGTTTCGGCAAGCAGCTTGCGCACGGCGGCCACGGCGAGATCGCAGGCAGTCTCGTTCTCCTTAAGGAACCGGCGGGCTTCGATGCCGACCTTGCCGCGGATGAAATCCGGGTCGGACGCTGTCCACGCGGCGACTTCGTCGGCGGTAACCGTCCAGTCGGGGAGCGCGACGGAAATATGTTCGATCATGTCGATCCCTGGTGCATGCCGTCTAATCAGGCCCGATACTTAGGCCCGGACCTTAAGGCCCGGACCTTAAGGCCCGGACCTTAAGGCCCGGCCGTTTACGCGGGCCAGGCCGGATATCACATCATCCCGCGAGTCTTCCGCAAGGCCGCAATCCGCATTTTCCGCGAATTCCGCGACCCCGCGGTGGAGCCGGCCGGTTTCATCGTCCCGGATGGCCTGCATCCGCCGCTTGAGCTGGCGATCGGTGACGTCGACCGGCTTTTGCTTGTCGGCGAAGACCAGGAAGACGCGCCGGTCGACCGCGTCGATGCTCGCGTTCAGGTCGGCGAGGCCGTTGAGATCGGCGGCGGCGAAGTGGAGGCTATCCTTCTTCGGCTTTTTCGGCCGGCGCTTCTTCGGCTTTTTCCGCCGGCCGTCGCGGCGGACGATATCCGAGAAAAAGGAGAACATCAGCCCGGTCGAGGTCCAGGCGGTGCCGATGAGGGAGTCGGACCGCTCGGGCATATAGCGGAAGTCGAATTCGGTGACTTTGTTGTTGGGAAACCAGGTTTCGTTGGTGAGCTGAAGGATGACCGGTGCCTGCGCGGGCCCGTCCCGCAGGCTGTCGACCAGCCTTTCCAAGCCTCGGAACGTCGTCGGCACGGCGGTGATGTATGTTGCCCGGTCGAAACCGCAGTGGTGGCGCATGAGCTTGTGGAACCCGGCATCGCCAACGACAATCGGCACGGGATCCGATCCGACCGACCACAGCGCGACGGCCGGGCCGTTGCGGCGGCTGCCGGGGTCCAGCGCAGCCTTCGCCTGAAGGAGAAAGCCGGACTGGTGCAGCCCGAAGCCGAGCCCCATGACAAGGGCGATTGCGATGCAGAGGCGCAGGGCGGTCGCGAACATGGGCTAGGGCCTGTTGCGTATCATGACTGTGGCGTCGGCGTGGCCCATTTTGCTGCTGGCAAGGCGCGAAGCGCGCCGCAGTGCAGGCCACTTCAAGCGGTT
>JANQKY010000061.1 GCA_028280885.1 Tepidamorphus sp. | reverse complement strand
CCAATCACCGGGAGACCTTCTGGACAAGCTGCGCGCGGAAACGCCGCTGGTCCAGTGCATCACCAACTACGTGGCCATGAGCGTCACGGCGAACGTGCTCCTGGCGGCGGGGGCTTCGCCGGCCATGGTCGCCGATGCCGAGGAGGCGGGGGAGTTCGCGCGGATCGCCGGTGCCCTGATGGTCAATATCGGCACGCTGTCCAAGCCCATGCTGGAGGGCGCCCGGGCGGCCATCGACGGTGCCCATAGTGCCGGGCGGCCCTGGGTGTTCGATCCGGTGGCCTGTCAGGCGACGGCGTTCCGTGCCCGCGCCTCGGCGGACCTCTCGGGGCTCAAGCCGGCCATCATCCGCGCCAATGCCTCGGAGATCCTGTCGCTGGCCGGCGAGGCCAGCCAAGGGCAAGGCGTTGACGGCCGCGATGGTGTCCGATCGGCCGAAGAGGCCGCGCGACGCCTTCGCCGCGGTCGCCAACGATCCGTTCGATGCGACGGTCGGTGCGCTGGCCCTGTTCGGTGTCGCGGGCACGCGGACCCATGAAAGCGCGTCAGGCCCGGGCGGCTTCGGCTGGCGTTTCGTGGATACGCTGCATGGCGTGATGCCGGCGGCGCTCGACTATGAGGCGGAGATCTCCGAGGTCGAGACCATCGCGGCATGACGCGTTTCGACCTGTCGCTCTACCTCGTCCTCGATCCCGGCCTGTGTCAGGATCGGGGCATTGTCGAGACCGCGCGGCTGGCGGTGGCCGGCGGCGCGACGCTGGTGCAGTTGCGCGACAAGGACGGTGGCACCGTCCGGACGGTCGAGACCGGCTGGGCGCTCAAGGCGGCACTGGCCGGGACCGGCGCGAAGCTCATCGTCAATGACGATGCCGAGGCGGCGATCGCTATCGGCGCGGACGGGCTGCATGTCGGGCAGAGCGATCTGTCCGTCGCCGAGGCGCGCGCGCGGATCGGGCCGGAGGCGATCCTCGGCCTCTCGGTCGAGACGCCGGGCCAGGCCGCGCGGGTCGATCCGGCTCTTGTGGACTATGTCGGCGCCGGCCCAGTCTTCGCCACGTCGACCAAGCCCGGTCACGCGCCTGCGGTCGGCTTCCAAGGGCTGGCCGCGATGGTTGCCGCCAGCCCGGTGCCCGCCGTCGCCATCGGCGGGCTGAAGGCCCACCATGTCGCACAAGCCCTTGCCGCCGGCGCCAAGGGCGTTGCTATGGTCTCGGCAGTCTGCGGTCAGCCCGATCCGGAAGCAGCCGCGCGGGCGATCAGGGCAGAGGTTTCCGCGATGACGATATCGGCCTGATGGACGTATGGGCATGACCTCGAACGCCGGCATTGCGGGACTTTGATGCCATTCCCGGCAATCGTTCCAATGGCTGCTTAGCCAGCGCGCTGACAATCAGTTTATTGCTGAGGTCAACCCACACTCTGCACTGATAGCCTATTGCAAAGGGAGGCGAATATCGGTCCTGAGGTTTGCCGGAGGCGTGTTTCTTGGATCGTTGATAT